>JBIOJO010000020.1:0-62055 GCA_044450965.1 Elusimicrobiota bacterium
CCCGCCCGCCCGCGCGGCCGCTCTTTCGGGCTCGATCCCGACGTTCGTGCGGCCGGATTCACGCCCGACTTTGATCGAATCGGCGTCCGCGCCTCTGCCGGACTTTTCCCGGATGTCGGGCGGCGATTCGGCCGCGGTCGCCGAGAAGGACTTCGCCGCTCGCGCCCAGCTGGACGCGCCCGCGTCCGACGGTACGCCGGTCGCGGCGCCGGAGCCGGCGGGGGAAACCCGGCTGACTCGGTTCCTGACGCGCGCCGCGGGGCGGCTGCCGGCCGCCGAGAGGGAGATGTCGGAGAAGCTCGTTCCGCACTGGATGCGGGCCGAGCTGCCCGTGGCCTCGGCGAAGCTGGGGCAGTCTCTGACCGCGGACGAGCGGGAGGCCGTGCTGGCGCGAAGCAAGGTTTGGCCTTACGCTTGGCATTCGCGCTGGTCCTATGAGGTCTCCGATCTTCCGGACGGCCACTTCGACCGGAAGTTCGGCATCCGCGTGATGCTGAAGACCGATTGGCGCCGGCTCAAGGACCCCGAGACCCATTTCCGCGTGCTGTTCGCCCACGAGTACACGCACTGGCTTCAGGAGGAGGGGCTGGTCACGCGGCGCTTCGGCGTCGAGGCGCCCGCCGTCGCGGTGGAGCAGCTGCGCGCGATGGAACTGGTCGGCTGGGAGGGGATGAAGGACGGCAAAGTGGGCTTCATCGGCGAGGGAAACCGGACCTCCTTCGAGAAGGGGCGCGTCTGGGCGCGCGGCGACATGGCCGACGAGACCGCTCTGATGTACCGGGGCGTGCTGGGCGGAGCCGCCTACGAGGTCGGCGTCTTCGCGGGCCGGCCGGAGGCCGCGTGGGAGTTCCTGAACCTGGTGATCGCCGAGAAGGGCGGCTTGAAGCCGCGCGAGGCCTTGGCCCGCGTGCTCAGCGGCGCGACGCGAGCCGCGGCGCGATGAGCTCGGCGGTTTCGGGAGTGGGCTCGACGCGGCGCGCGTCCAGGTCCACGTCGAACTCGTAGCCGACCGCTTCGTCCGCGGACTGATAGCGGACGCGGTACGTTCGGTCTCCCGTCCGCTCGGCCGTCCACGCGGGGCGGGAGCCCGGCGGATTCGAGCCGGCGTTGAGGCGCTCGGCCAGAGGACGCTCGTCCCCGGGCAGCCGGAACTCGTGGGCCATCAGAAGGGCCTCGTCGGCGCCGTCGTCTTCGAAGACGCTCTCCGGGGCGGGGGCCGCGGGGGAAGGCGCCGCGAGAACCACGGCGGTCAGAGGAACGCCGCCTTCGCGCCGGGGTCCGGGCTGCACCTGAACGAAGACGCCGACGGCCAGGATCGCCGCGTAAGGGAGCGCCTTCCACAGCCGAGCCGCGTTGTCCGGCCTGAAGGGGACCGCCGCGGGCGCCGAGTCCGGGGCGATCTCCTTCACGACGGGCGACGGACGGGAAACGACGGGGACGACGAAGGCCCGGGCGGGAATCGGGACGGGAATCGGCGCGGGCGCCGGAGACGGAGCCTTCGCCGCCGGGGGCCGGGATTCGGCCAGGGCCCTGAGGGCCGAGATCTGGGCGCGAAGGCGAGTGATCTGTTCGCGCTGGGCGTAGAGGCGCGCCCGTGAGGAGTTGACCGACTCGCGCAGATTCAGCGCCTTGTCCCGCAGGGCCATGGGGTCGGCGGGGGCTTCGCGCTCCTGGTTCATCACCCCATCATCTTAACGGCGGGCCGTTAAGGACTTGTGTCGCGCCCGTTAAGCCGTTGTTACGCGGATTCGGGCGGGGCGTCGGGCGCGGGGCGGCCCTTGCAGGTGCGCAGATGGGAGAGCAGGCTGGTCACCTTTTCGCCGCAGGCCTTGCAGTTGCCGGGCTTGTTGAGGCGCTGATGGCCGGACGTGTTCTTCGGCTTGTAGCGCTTGAGCATGCGGTCGATGTCCTGGCGCTCGGCGGCCTTGCGCTTCACGAGCTGGCACGTCGGGGAATGATCGGCCAGGGACTTCGGCGCGATGGAGTTGCAGGACAGGCAGATTTCGGGAGTGGCGATAAGTCTAGTCTACAACATCCGGCGGCGCCGGGCCCAACCGCGGTAAGGGGTCTTGAACAGATTCGCGTTGAGGTAGCGCGCGTCGCGCGTGACCTCCTTTCCGACCCACGGCGGCAGGACGACCTTCTGTCCGGCCCGCGCCAGCTCCACCTCGGCCACGATCAGGCCCCGGTTGTCGCCGGAGAACTCGTCGATCTCCCAGATCAGGCCGCCGGCCTTCACGCGCGTGCGGGTCTTTTCGATCAGCGGACGCTCGCACAGGCGGTCGAGGAGCTCCGCGGCTTCGCGGGCGGGGATGCGGTACTCGTACTCCAGCCGGACGTTCTTCCTGGCCGGCCCTTTGATCGTCACCGACCCGACGCCGTTCTCCAGCCGCACGCGCACGGAGCGTTCTTTCGACGCGCAAAGATACCCCTGGCGCAGCCGCGAACGCCGTCCTCCCTTGCGCCAGCCGTCTCCGGTCACCAGGAACTTCCGTTCGATCTCTCGGCCCATGCGTCGACTGTATCAGATCGCGGCGGCCCTTGACATTATTGAACGATCAGTCTATAATGAATAAATGGGACGTCCCCGCTCGTTCGACGCCGACGTCGTTTTGGACAAGGCCGTGGAGACCTTCCGCTCCAAAGGCTACGACGGGACGTCGGTGGAGGATATTGAGAAGGCCACCGGTCTGCGGCGGGCCAGCCTGTACGGCGCCTACGGCGACAAGCGGTCCTTATACCTGGCGGCGCTGAGGCGCTACGACGCGACGTGCGCGGTGCGCCTCTTAGAGCGGCTCAACGGGGCGAAGACGGGGAAAGCGGCGCTGGAGCTCTTGTTCTCGATCGTCGCGGCCGAAGCCGCAGGGGATGCGGGCGGCTGCCTGATGGGAAACGCGGCGAGCGAACGGGCGGCGCACGACGGCGGCGTGGCGCGTTGCGTGGCGGACAACCGGCGGCGCCTGGAGGGCGGGATCGCGGCCGCGGTGCTTCGGGGGCGGGCCGACGGCAGCCTGCGTACGAAAGGCGACGCGAGGGTAACCGCGCGGTTCTTGTTCGCCGCGGTTCTGGGCATCCGGGCGTTGGCTCGGACGGGTTGCTCCCGCGGGGAGCTCTCGGGCGTCGCGCGCTCGGCGCTGTCGGCGGCGGGTTGAGGGCGTGATTGATTGAAGGAGGATCTATGGCCGAACTGCAATTGACGGACGCTTCCTTTAAGAAGGAGGTGCTGGAGTCGGATAAGCCGGTCCTGGTGGACCTGTGGGCGCCGTGGTGCGGCCCGTGCCGCATGCTGTCGCCCGTCGTGGACGAATTGGCCGCGGACTTCGCGGGCAAGGTCGTGGTCGGCAAGCTGAACACCGACGAGAACTCGGAGACGATGACCGCCTACCGGGTCTCGGCGATCCCGACTTTGCTGTACTTCAAGGGCGGAAAGCTGGTCGGCCAGACCGTGGGAGTCCAGTCGAAAGCCGCCATCAAAGCCCGCCTCGACGCGCTGTTGTAATAGAGGGTCAGGCCTACGGTTATGCGGTTATTTTGAATAACCGCATAACCGTAGGCCTGACCCTGTCGTTGGCCGCGCCGATGGCTGCCGATTCTTGTTATTATCGGGGCATGAACGCCCGATTCGAAGTTCCCGCGCCCGTCAACGAACCCATCCTCGGCTACGCGCCCGGAAGCCCGGAGCGCGCCAAGTTCTTCGCGCGCCTGAACGCGATGAAGGCCAGGGCCCTCGATATCCCGATGGTGATCGGAGGCGAGGAGGTCCGGACCGGAAAGAAGGCCGACATCCGCTCCCCGTACGACCACGCGCAGCTGATCGGACGCGCGCATCTGGGCGGACCGTCCGAGGCGTCCAAGGCGATCAAGGCCGCGCTCAAGGCCCGCAAGGACTGGGCCGCGATGCCGTTCGAGTCCCGCGCCGCGATTTTCCTGAAGGCCGCCGACCTGTTGGCGGGCGACTGGCGCTGGACCCTGAACGCGGCGACGATGCTCAACCAGTCCAAGAACATGCACCAAGCCGAGATCGACTCGGCCTGCGAGTGGATCGACTTCCTGCGCTTCAACGCTCATTTCGCCGAGGGCATCTACGCCCAGCAGCCCCTGAGCGCGCGCGGCGCGTGGAACCGTCTGGAGTACCGCCCGTTGGAGGGCTTCGTCTACGCCGTGACCCCGTTCAACTTCACGGCCATCGCCGGCAATCTGCCCGCGGCGCCCGCGCTGATGGGCAACACGGTGGTGTGGAAGCCGTCGGCCTTGGCCATGTACTCGGCGCACTTCATTCTGAAGCTGCTGGAGACGGCGGGCCTGCCTCCGGGCGTGATCAACATGGTCCATGGCGATCCGGCGGCGATCTCCGACGTCGTTTTGGCGCATCCGGAACTGGCCGGCGTGCACTTCACCGGAAGCACGGCGGTGTTCCGGGGCATGTGGACGAAGATCGGAGCCAATATCGGCTCTTACCGCTCCTATCCGAGACTGGTCGGCGAGACCGGCGGCAAGGACTTCGTTCTGGCCCACGCCTCGGCCGATCCGGACGAGGTGGCGGCGGCCCTGGTCCGCGGCGCGTTCGAGTACCAGGGGCAGAAGTGCTCCGCCGCGTCGCGCGCGTACGTTCCCGCGAACCTGTGGCCGAAGGTGCGCAAGTCCATGAAGGACATGATCGCCGCCATCGAGGTGGGCAGCCCCGAGGATCCGGGCTGCTTCGTCAACGCGGTGATCGGCCGGAACTCGTTCGACAAGATCGCGGGCTACATCGCCCGCGCCAAGAAGAACAAGTCCAACAAGCTGGTCGCGGGCGGGACCTGCGACGACGCGAAGGGCTTCTTCGTCCATCCGACCGTCTTCGAGAGCTCCGACGCGAAGAGCGAGACGATGTGCGACGAGATCTTCGGCCCCGTGCTGACCGTGCATCCCTACGCCGAGAACAAGTGGAAGGACACCTTGAAGCTGGTGGACGAGACCACGGCCTACGCCCTCACCGGCTCGGTGTTCGCGAAGGACCGGCGCGCGGTCGTGGAGGCCTCGGCGGCCTTGGTCAACGCGGCGGGAAATTTCTACATCAACGACAAGCCCACCGGCGCGACCGTCGGCCAGCAGCCGTTCGGGGGGGCGCGCGCTTCCGGCACCAACGACAAGGCCGGTTCCTACCTGAACCTGATCCGCTGGGTCTCGCCGCGCACCATCAAGGAGACCTTCGAGCCGCCCCGCGACTTCCGGTATCCCTGGCTGGGCCGGGACGAGGCGTAGGATGAATCGATATATCGCCGTTTGTTTCGTGATGCTGTCGGCCGCTTCCGCGAAGGCTCAGGCCTGGCGCCCGTACTTCCATGAGCGTCTGTCCGCGCGCGTCGCCGCCGCCTGTCCGCAGATCAGCCCCGTGCACATCGGCGGCACGCAGGGCTACGCCGACGGCCTGGCCTCGGGACATTGCTTCGTGTCCATCGATCCGACCGAGACGACCGGACTGGTCTACCGCGCCCACGCCTTCTTCGACGACGGCCTGCTGATGGTGTTCAGCTCCTACGGCGACGGCGAGGGAAATCCGAACCTGACCTCGGCCCGGGAGTTCTTCTTCTTCCCGCGCCGCTCCGCGCTGGAACTGACCATGGACGTCGCCGCCGGAGCCGTGTCCGTGCGCATGAGCGACGGCGGCCGCGTGATTTTCAATCCCGCCACCGCCCAGATCGTCTCGTTGGAGCGGGGCGCCGTGACCGTTTCGCCGCGGATCGACCCCGCCGAGCGCGGCGGCGTGGAGATCCCGAGCTATTCCGGCCTGATGCTGGACGCGGGCTTCCGTCTGGGCGAGTCGCCCTCCGGCCGGCCGACCTTCGATTCGACCTTCCGCGACGCGCGGGGGCGGACGTGCACGGTCAAGAATAACGAAATCTTCAACTACACGCCGGACGGGGACCACGCGTTCAAGTTCACGGACGCGCAGCTGTCCGCGTGGCTGGCGACGCGCTGTCCGGGACTGAGCGCCGGCTTCTGAAGCTGGGACCTTACGCCGTCACGCTCGAGGCGCCGCTCTCCGTCGCCCTGAACGCCGTGGACGCTTGGCGCCTGATCCTGTTCGGCGTGCCGCGCGCGCCGGGGCTGACTCCCGCCGGAATCGCCGAGGGGGTCCTGCGCCGCAACGCCGGCCCCGTTCTTTACGCCGGCGAGGGGCACTTCCGCTTCATGTGGGTCTCGGATTTCGGGAAATCCCTGCGCGGGGCCTGGGACGTCCTCGGCGCGGAGTATCTCGGCGGCCAAATCGATTTCATGACGCGCGAGTCGGCCCGCCTCGGCCGCGTCACCAGCTGCTTCACGCGCTTCCACGGCTTCGACATGCCCTGGCCTCGCGGCGACAGCCTGCCCTGGCTGGTATTCGCACATGGCGAGCGCCTGCGCCGGACCGGTGTAACACCGAACGTGGAGGGCCGTGCGATCCTGCAAGCGCTGTTCGACGAGTATGAGTCGACCCACTTTGAGAACGGCCTTATCTCGACCGAGATCACCGGGGATTGGGCCGACACGGTCCGGCGTCCGTCGTCCACCTACAATAATTTGTGCGCCTTGATGGCCCTCCGCGAGGCGTCGTCGTTGGGGCTCAAGATCAAGCATGACCCGATCGAGTTTTCCCGCCGCCTGCTTTCTGAGCGCTGGCGTGGAACTCATTTCCGCGATCACGCCGCAACCGAGGCTCTCAGCGTCGATTCCGCCGTGCTCGCGTTGTACCTGGAGTCGTTCGACTCCGACATTCTTTCCGCAGCCGCCGATCGCGTTCTCGCCGAGGGCCTGGACCGCCCCTGGCCCATCCGCTGCGCCGCCGCGCCCCACGACGGCGCCACGCTGCCGCTTCTGACCCGGCTGGTCGCGGGCTACCATCGCGCGGCGTGGCTGCATCTGGGCGCGATGTGGCTCAACGGCCTAAAGCGCTTGGGCCGGGACGTTTCCGCGGGGCGCGGGCGCATCGAGAGCCTGATCGAGCGCCACGGCCACGTGCTGGAAGCCGTCAACGACGACGGAAATCCTTATAAATCCGCGGTACTCGGCTGCGAGCGCGGGCTCACGATGGCCGCGGGGCAGTACCTGGAGCTGATCGGCCGGTCTTGACATTCCGTCGGGCGGGGCTACACTAGCCCTATGAGCCCCGTCGGGCGGTTCCGCCGTCGCGCCCTTCTCCTGCGCCCGTTCGCGATCGCGGCGGCTTTTTCGCTCTTCGCGGTTTCGTCGTTCGCCGGCGTCGTCGAGATCCCAGTTCTCGACGCCCCGGTCGGTTCCGGGGCCCCTAGCGCCGCCTCGGCGCCCGGCGCCGCGAGCTTGGCTCCGACGCTTTCCGTTTCGGCGGCCCCCGTCGGCGCGGCGGCCCTCCAAGCTCCTCCCGCGGCCGTCGCCGTCCCGCTTCCAGTCGCCGTTCTCGCTCCGCCCGCGGCCTCGGCCGCCGCCCCGCTCGCCGCTCCGGCGGCCGCTCTCGTCGTCGCTCAAGCGGCGCCGCTTCCCGTTTCTCGCGCCCCAGGCTCGTTCGGGAAGAGGGTCTCGCCGCCGGCGTCGGACGCGGTCGCCTCCGGCGCGGCCGCGGCTCGGGAAACGGGCGAACAGGGTTGGGCCCAATCCTCGGCGCTGTTCGATCTGTCCGCCGTGCACACCGACGCGGCCGCTTCTCCCGCGGTCACGGCCGGACTCCCCGAGAATCTCGTCGGCAAGACCCTGAAGCGCCTGCGGCTCTCGGGCGCCCGGGGCGATCCCGGCCCGGGCTCGATCCCGGGCATGTCCCGCGTGGAATGGGCCGGAGCGGCCAGCCACGGCAATTCCGGAGAGACGGCCAAGGTTCTCGTCGGCGGCAAGCCGTGGTATCTGAAGCGCCTGGGGTCGTCTCCCGACCCCGTCATCGGGGCGACGCCTGTGGAAACGCGCGCGGGCAACGAGGCCGGGATGGCCGCCGTGCTGCGCTCGGACCGGCAACTGTCGCGTTCGTTCTCCGTCTCTCCGCGGGTGAGCGTCTTCCGCGACGGGGAGGCGGTCTTCGTTCTTAGCGAGGGCCTGCCGTCCGTCGGCGACGGCGAAAGCCGCCGCCAGGAGCTCAGCGCGGAGCAACGCGCCGATGCCGCGATCGTTCAGCTCGTCCTTGGGCAAGGGGACATGCACGGAGCCAACATTCTGCCTCTGGGCGGCGGCCACTTCGGCCTCATCGATTTCGAGAAGCTGTCGCGCGCGCCGCTGGAAACGGCGACGCCGCGTCAGATCGACGAGCAGGTGATGATCAAGAATTTCCCTCTCGTCGACCGCCTCAGCGCGAACGATCCCGCGCTTTACCGGGCGCGCTTTCAAAGTTGGAAAGACGACTACGACGCCGGCGGCCGCGCGCGGATGGACGCCGCCCTCGCCGGCGCGGGCTGGTCGCGTCCTCAGCGGGAGGTCTATCTGACGGCCGTCGACCGCAACGCGGAGACCTACCTCGAGAGGCTGCAGCCTTATCTGGATTACGCGAACGGCTGGCACAAGCGCATCCTGGAGGCCCGCGCCGAAGCCGCGCGCCGCGAGGCGGCGCCGCGCCCGGGCTTCTTCGGTTCGTTGTTCGGCGGGGGCGGAAAAGGTCGATGAGATACTGGCTCTACGACGAGCGGACGAAGAAGGTGCTGGGCCCGCACCTCGTCATGCTCCTGCCGAAGCAGGCTGGTTTCGGCCCGGAGTCGAAGGTGGCTCCGGCGGGCCCGAACGCCGCGAAGGAATGGAAGCCGGCCAAGGAGGTGGAGGAGCTGAAATCCCTTTTCGCCCCGCCGCCCAAGGCGTCAGCGCCGGCCGGCGAGAAGAACGGCCTGCAGAACCGCGACCGCGGTGGTGACGGGACCCACGCCCCCGGGCACGGGGGTTAGTACTCCGGCCCGCGCCGCCGCTCCGGGCGCCACGTCCCCGACGATCCGGCCGCGCGTGAAGTGGACTCCCGCGTCCAGAACCAAGGCGCCGCGCTTGATCCAGGACGGCTTCACCAATCCGGGAACTCCGGCGGCGACGACCAGGACGTCGGCCTCGCGGCATAGCGCCGCCAGATTCCGCGAGCGCGAGTGGGCGAGCGTGACCGTCATGTCCATCGTCGAGAGCAGATGGGCGGCGGGGCGCCCCACCGTCGCCGAACGCCCGACGACCAGCGCGCGCCGCCCGGAGAGCGGGACCTTCGCGGCGAGCGCCAGCCGCGCCAAGGCGAAGGCGGTGCAGGGGCCGTTCAGGCCGCACGCCTCTTTCCAGCCCTTGGTCAGGAAAAGGCGGCCGTAGACGTCCGGCGTCACTCCTTCCGCGTCCTTCGCCGGGGGGATCAGTCCGGCGACGTCCGCCTCGGACAAGCCGTTCGGGTAGGGAGTCTCGACGATCAACGCGTCGACGGCGGGGTCGGCGGCGTAGTCGGCCATCAGACCCAAGGTTTTCGCGCGCGGGCCGGGGGACAGGCGGTGGACCGTCGTTTCGACGCCGGCGGACGCGCAGGCGCGAAGCTTCATCCGGAGATAGATGTCCGCGGCGCTCCCCGCGGCCGCGACGACGGCCAGGCGCGGCGCGCGGCCGCGGCGACGGCGGACGGCGCGCGCGCGTCGTCCCGCTTCCGCCAGGATCTTCACCGCGAGCGCGCGGCCGTCCAGAGGGCGGGCGCTCATTCGGACGCTCCCCGTTCCAGGCGCTCGACCGCGGCGGCCAATAGTTCCAGGGTCGGCGCGGGGACGCGGTGCCGGCGCGCCGAGGCCAGCAGAGGTCCCAGGATGACTTTGACCTCGGTGCGGCGCCCCGCGGCCAGGTCCTGCAGCATGGAGTTGCGCTGTCGGGGCGCGTTGCGGCCGCTGAGCAGGAGCTTCTCGGCCATGTCGGGATAGTCGAGCGGGTGCCCGGCGGCCTCGGCGGCGGCGGCGGCTTCGCCCAGCGCGCGGAGCGACAGTTCCCGCAGGGCTGGGTCCTCCGCCAATTTTCCGCTTTCCACGGCGCAGACCGCGCCCAAGGGGTTCACCGCGGCGTTGAACGCGGCCTTCGTCCACAGCATTCCGGCCTCGCTCTCCTTAATGTGGACGCGGAACCCGGCCCGCGTCAGCAGGGCGCCGGCGAATTCCAGCGCGGCGGAGTTGCCGTCGCGGCGGGCCAGCAGCACGTCCTCCCCGCCGTTGAGCCGGAGGTCGCCGGGCGCCGGCCGGTCGGCCGCGAAGTAGCAGACGCCGATGACGGTGCGGCGGGGTCCGAAGGCGCGCCGGAAAATCTTCTCGTGGCCCAGGCCGTTCTGAAGGGCGACGACCGGCGTCTGCGGTCCGATCCAGCGCCGCGCCGCCGCGGCGGCGCGGGCGGCGTCCCCGGATTTCACGCAGAAGAACGCCGCGGAGGCGGGGGCCTTAAGCGCCCGCGCGGAGAGCAGTCCGCCCCGCACCAAGGCCGTGCGCCCGTTGGGGGTGGTCACGGCGAATCCCGACGCGGCCAGGCGGCGTTCCGCGGCGGGCGTTCGCCCGAGCAGCGCCACGCGTTCCCCCGCGCGGCGAAGGCCGGAGGTCAGGGCCAGGCCCACGGCGCCGGGGCCGACGACGAGGACGGGTTCGTCCATCGCGGGAGTATGACAAAAAATTGACCCCCGGCGCTTGCGCGCCGGGGGTCGACTTCGGCGATTGATTCGAACGCCTATTAGGCGTTGATCATCTTCGCGCGGGAAACGTCTCCCTTCTTGTCGAGGAAGTACAGGAAGCCCTTCTGCTTCTTCACGCCGGCCTTGGCGACCTTCTCCGGCTTGCCGCCCTTCTTGCCGCCGCGAGCCATCTTGGCGCGGGACACGTCGCCCTGCTTGTCGATGTAGTAAAGGAAACCCTGCACGCGCTCAACGCCGACCTTCAGAACCTTCTCAGCCATGGTAATGACCTCCGTTCGGATGCCGTGGGATCGTGCCTCTCTATCCCTTTGGGTGCTGCGACGAGAAATTAGCATAGTCCTCGTCGGGGATGCAAGGAGTTCTCGACGGTCGTCGTCCGTCGTCCGTCGACCGTCGTCCGACGAGGGCTACTTCTCGCCCTTGTCGAACAGCGCGATCTGGGTTTCCTGCGGCATGATCAGACGCTCGCGCAGCCAGGCGTCGACCAATTCCTTGGAGAACCGATACTGCCGGCCGATGCGGGAGGCGGGAATCCGCTTCAGGCGGATCAGGCCGTAAATCTTCGAGCGTCCCAGCCCCAGATAATGCGCCAAGGTCTTGATGTCCATGACGTCGGGCACGGGTCCCGTCATGGGGCGCTTCGATGACTTGCGTTTTTTCTTGGTCGGGGGCATTTTGAGCGTTGAACTTGATTGAAGATTATCGCCTAACACTCAAAGTGTATGTCCTCTATCATCTTTTGTCAATAAGAGAACGCCGGGCGCTAATCGTCGTCGGATTTGGCAGGGGCGGCGCAGGTGGCCTCGGGAATGAATATCTCGCGGAAGGCCTCCGCCTCGCTGGCGCCGCCGTTCAGGGATTTGCGGTACGCTTCCAGGCATGAGCCGGGGCAGCAGCCTTTGACGGACTTCTGCTCGCAGGCGGGGGATTTCCCCACGCAGTCGCCGAACGCGGCTCCGCCGTCCACGCACGCCTGCAGGCCGTGCAGGCAGTCGCCGAAGCGCGGAGTATAGGTGGAAACGGGGGCGCGCTTCCGCTTCGGCGCCGGGGGTTCGGGAGCGGGCTCGGGCGGAGCGGGCTCGCCGGCGGGCGCGATCGTCGCGGTGGGCGCGGCGCGGGCCGGGGCGGCCGGAGCCTTCCGCGCTGTCTTTCTCTCGGGCTCCGGCGCCTCGTCGCCGGGGCTGGCTTCGGCCGGAATCGCGTCGCCCGGAGGAGCCTTCGTCGGCGCGGCTACGGGCGCGCTCTTCTTTTTGCCCTTGCGGGCGGGAGCCAATTCCTTGGCCTTCGGGCAGGCCGTCTTGACGCCCAGCTCGCAGGCGTGGCGGTAATCCTCCCCGGCGAACTCCACGTCGCCCTGCTTCTCGTACGCCGCGGCCCGGTCGGCGTACGCCGCGCCGAAACGGATGTCGATGGCGATGGCCTTGTAGAAATCGTCGATGGCGGGCGAGGTCCGCCCCGCCTTCATCTGGAGCTGTCCGCGGCGGTGGAACGCTTTCGCGTTCTTCTTGTCCACGGAGAGGCACTCGGTGTAGTCGTCCAGAGCCCCGGCTTCGTCGCCGCCCCGGTCGCGCAATGCCGCGCGCGCGCAGAAGGTCTTGGCGCGCGCGGGCTTGCCGTCCGTCGGCTTCCAGGAGGACAGGGCGTTCGAATAGGATTGGAAGGCGGACTTGTCGTCCTTCTCCCGTTCCTCCCGGGAGGCGCGCGCCGACCACGCCTTGAAGGATTCCGCGTGCGCGGCGGAGGCGAGAAGCAGTAGGATGAGCAGAGGACGCGCGTTCATGGCTTACAAAAGGAAGCTTAACACCGTGCCGGGGACGCGTCAAGACCGCGGCCCGGAATAAACCTTGTCATCGTCGAGCGTCTTTTGCTATAGTGTCCGACATCATGCAGATTTACGAAACAGTCCTCATCCTGAAGCCGGTCATGTCCGACCCCGAGGTCGTTGAATTCCTCGAGAAGACCAAGACGACCATCGCCGCCGAGGGCGGCGAGATCGTCAACCATGAGATCTGGGGCCGGCGCAAGCTGACTCATTTCATCGGAAAGGCGCGCGAAGGCGTGTACGTGTACATGAAGTACAAGTCCACCCCGGCTCTGCTGAAGAAGCTGGCGCATAATTTCAGCGTCTCCGACGACGTCATTCGGGACATGACGGTCGCGGTGCAGGACCGCAAGATGCGCGAGAAGAAGCCGAAGAAGGCCAAGCCCGCCGTCGCCGCGACCGCCGCCGCTCCCGCACAGGCCTAAGACATGGCCGAGATTCGTCTCCCCGAACAGAATACCGTTCTTCTGACGGGGCGCCTGACCCGCGACGCCGAGCTGAAGTACACGGCCGGCGGCGTGGCGATGTGCCGCTTCAGTCTCGCGGTGAACCGCCGCTTCAAGGATCCGAAGAGCGGGGAGTGGAAGGACGACACCAGCTACGTGGATATTTCCGTTTGGCGCGAAGCCGCGGAGCGGTGCGGTAAGGTTTTAAAGAAGGGCAGCCCGGTGCACGTCGAAGGCCGGCTGAGAAGCTACACCGTCGAAAGCAAGGAAGACGGCGCCAAGCGCACCAAGCTTGAAGTTGAAGCCCGCCGCGTCCAGATTCTCGAGAAGACTTCGTCGACCGGCTCGACCGGCGGCGCGGAGCCGGAGACGTCCGCCGGCGCCGACATTGAGGAGGTTCCGTTCTAATGGCCGCTGAATCCACCGCCGCGTCGTCCGCGGCCCCTGAAGTTCCCGCCGGCGCGCCGGCGTCCGCCCCGTCATCGTCCTCTTCCGCCGCTCGTCGTCCGAGCGCCGGCGGCGGACGCCGCACTCCTTATCCCGTGCGCCGCAAGGTCTGCCGCTTCTGCGCCGAAAAGGTCCGCGACATCGACTACAAGCAGATCCAGATCCTGCGCACGTTCACGACCGATACCGGCAAGATCCTGTCGGCCCGGATCACCGGAAACTGCGCTTCGCACCAGCGCCAGCTCACCCGCTGCATCAAGCGCGCCCGCAACTTGGCCTTGCTGCCGTACGTCACGCGGTAAGACCGTCCCTCGACCACACGCAGGAGCATCGTCATGAAAGTCATTCTCAAGAGCACCGTCGATCATCTCGGACGCGCCGGGGAAGTGAAGGAAGTGGCCACCGGCTACGCCCGCAATTTCCTGCTGCCGCGCAAGCTCGCCGAACCGGCGACGCCCTCGGCCCTGAAGTACTGGGAGAAGGGGAAAGAGAAGCGCGCCTCCGTGGTCGCCTCCGAAGTCAAGGTCGCCAAGGACCTGGCCGAGAAGCTGTCCGGCGTGAACCTGACCTTCTCCATGCCCGCTTCCGAGGAAGGCAAGCTGTTCGGCTCCGTCGGCAAGACCGACGTGCTGAAGAGCCTGAAGGCCGCCGGCTACGACGTGCCGAAGAACTCGGTCCGCCTCGAGACCGCCCTGAAGACCACGGGCGAGCACGAGGTCGAACTGCGTCTCGCGCCCGAAGTCTCCGCGAAGGTCAAGGTCACCGTCTCCGCCCGAGAATAGGACCCCGGGGTTATGGCGCTAAACCCCGCTCAGCCGCCCCAGGCCCTCGAGGCCGAAATGGCCGTGCTCGGCTCCATGCTTATCGAGCGTGAGGCGGCCGAGAAGGCTCTCGACGCGCTGCACGAGAGCGACTTCTACCTGGATTCGCACAAGCGGACCTTCCGCGCCATCCACGCGCTTTTCAACGCCGGCCAGGCCGTGGACCTGGTCACCGTCTCCGAGGAGCTGCGCAAGAAGTCGGAGCTGGACGCGGTCGGCGGCGGCTCTTATCTCGCCGAGCTGATCAACAAGGTCACCACCGCCGCGCACGTCGAGCACTACGCGAAGTTGGTCAAGGAGAAGTCCATTCTCCGCAACCTGATCAATGCGGCCACCGGCGTGGTCACCGCCTGCTACGCGCAGGAGAAGGACACCACGAAGATCCTGGACGAGGCGCAGGCGTCCATTCTGAAGGTGTCCGAGACCCAGAGCCTCGCCGGCGTCATGCACGCCAAGGACATCGTCCACGAGGTCATCGACCAGATCGAGAAGGCCGTTCACAGCAAGCAGGACGTCACCGGGGTGCCGACCGGCCTGCGCGCCTTCGACCGCATGACGACGGGTTTCCAGAAATCGGACCTGATTCTGATCGCCGCGCGCCCGTCCATGGGCAAGACCGCGTTCGCGCAGAACATCGTCGCGCACGTCGTGCTGGAGAAGAACACCCCCGTCCTGTTCTTCTCCCTCGAAATGAACCGCCACGCGATCATGCAGCGCTTCATCGCCGCCGAGGCGAAGGTCAATCTGAAGGACATCCGCACCGGCTTCTTCCGCCGCGACCGCTGGCAGGACCTGACCACCGCGGCCGCGCGCTTCGCCGAGGCGCCCCTCTACATCAACGACAACCCCGGCATGACGGTGTTCACCGTCCGCGCCATCGCGCGCCAGCTGATGACCAGCCTGCGCCGCGAAAACAAGAAGCTGGGCATGGTCGTCATCGACTACCTCCAGCTGCTGCGCGGCGGCGGCGGCTCGCGCCAGGAGAACCGCCAACAGGAGGTCTCCGAGATCTCCCGCAGCCTCAAGCAGCTGGCCCGCGAGCTGGAAGTTCCGGTGATCGCGCTGGCCCAGCTCTCGCGCGCGTCGGAGGACAAGACGCGCCAGGACAACCGCCCGAAGCTGTCCGACCTGCGCGAGTCCGGGTCGCTGGAGCAGGACGCCGATCTGGTGACTTTGATCCACCGCGAGGGCTACTACAAGCCCATGGACCCCACTCTCGAGAACAAGGCGACCTTGATCATCGCCAAGCAGCGCCAAGGTCCGACCGGCCACGTGGACGTCCTGTTCCTGCGCGACATCACGCGTTTCGTCGACGAAGCGGCGGGGGTGGACGAGCCCGCCGAGATGCAGGAGAGCCAGTCCCAGTTCACCTGATGCGGCGCTTCTTCCGCCCGACCTGGGCCGAGGTGGACACGGCCGCGATCGAACGCAACCTGCGCCGAATCCGCGCGAAGATGGCGCCCGGCGTCAAGATCATGTTCGTGGTCAAAGGCAACGCCTACGGGCACGACGCCGCGCTGTGCGCCCGCGCGGCCCAGCGCTCCCGCTCCGCCGACTGGCTGGGCGTGTCCTCCGTGGAGGAAGGCGTGGCCCTGCGCGACGCGGGCGTCCGCCTGCCGATCCTCGTCCTGGGCTCCCTGTATCCGTTCGAGAGCGTCTTGGCCGCCGTGGCCCACGATCTGACCCCCGCCGTCGCCTCCCTGGAATCCGCCCGCCGCCTTGTCGAGGTCGCGCAGAAGCTTCAGCGCCGCGTGGACTGCCATGTGAAGGTGGACACCGGAATGGGCCGCATCGGCGCCGGCCCGGAGGCGGCGTTGGGAATCGTTCGTTATTTGTCCCGCTTGAAGGCCGTTCGCGTTCAGGGAATATATACCCATTTGGCCGACGCGGAAAATGGCGCTCAGTTCACCGCCCTCCAATTGAAGCGTTTCCGTTCGGTCATCGCCGTTTTGACCCGCGAAGGCATCCGTCCGCCGTTGGTCCACGCCGCTAATTCCGCCGGCGCCCTCAAGCGCCCCGGCTCGCGCTTCGACCTGGTCCGTCCCGGGTTGGCCGCCTACGGTTTGTATCCGGGCTTCGAGCCGGCGCTGACATTGAAGTCCAAGATCATCTTTCTTAAAACCGTTCCGAAGGACACCCCGATCAGCTACGGCGGGACCTGGCGCGCGCGCCGTCCCTCGCGCGTGGCGACTTTGCCCATCGGCTACGCCGACGGCTACGCCCGCGCGCTCTCAAACAAGGCGTCGGTCCTGGTCGGCGGCCGGCGCTGCCCGGTCGTCGGGCGCGTGACCATGGACCAGACCATGATCGACGTCACGTCCGTTCCGTCGACCCGCGTCGGTGATGACGCGGTTTTGATCGGCCGCCAGGGCCGCGCCGAAATCGGCGCCACCGAATTGGCTCGCCTGTGCGGCACCATCCCCTACGAGACTGCGACGGCCATCTCCGCGCGCGTGCCGCGGGTGGAGGCCCGGTCATGATGGAGCTCTTTTTCGCTCCGATCGGCCGCGAGATCCTGGGACTGTCCGAGGAGATGGGCCATTTCGTCTTCCTGGTACGCTCGACCTTCCAGTGGATGTTCCGCTCCAAGATCGAGTGGCGGCAGACCCTGATTCAGATGGGCCGCATCGGCGTGGACTCCCTGCCGGTGACCGCGATGACCATGTTCTTCACGGGCATGGTGCTGTCGCTGCAGTCCGGCGCCACCACCAAGCACTTCTTCAACGTTCCGCTTTTCCTCGGCACCGTCGTCTCCTTCTCCATCGTGATGGAACTGGGCCCGGTGCTGACCGCGGTGGTCATCGCGGGCCGCGCGGGCGCCGCCATCGCGGCGGAGCTGGGGACCATGAAGGTCACCGAGCAGATCGACGCGCTGTACACGTTGGGCACGGACCCGGTGCGGTACCTGGTGATCCCGCGGCTTCTGGCGTTCCTGATGGTGCTGCCGCTGCTGACGGTGGTCTCGGACTTCACCGGTATCCTGGGCGGCCTGTTCGTGGCGCGGGTCAAGTACGACATCCCGACCATCGTCTACTGGCACGACATCATCGACAACATGCAGATCAAGCACTTCGTGCACGGCTTCCTGAAGACCTTCGTGTTCGCGTTCCTGGTCTCCATGGTCTCTTGCTACAAGGGCGTGACCACGCGCGGCGGCGCCGAGGGCGTGGGGAAGGCGACGACGCAGGCCGTGGTCATCAGCATGGTGCTGGTCCTGGTCATCGACTACTTCGCCACCGCGCTGCTCAACGCGCTGGGGATCACCTAGATGATCGACGCGCGGGGCGTCAAGAAAAGCTTCGGCAAGCGCACCATCCTGCGCGGCATCGACCTGAAGGTCGAGACCGGCGAGACCATGGTGATCATCGGCGGCTCCGGCTGCGGCAAAAGCACGTTCCTGAAATGCGTGATCGGCCTGCACGCGCCCGATTCGGGCACGATCTCCGTCGACGGAACCGACATCACCACGCTCAAGACCGAGTCCGAGCTGGCCCAATACCGCCGGCGGTTCGGCTACCTGTTCCAGGAAGGAGCGCTGTTCGACTCCCTGACCGTCCAGGAGAACATCTGCTTCGGGCTCAAGTACCTGACCGACATCCCGCCGGAAAAATACCGGCAGATCGCGACGGACTCGCTGGCGCTGGTGGGCCTGGCGGACGTGGAGGACTTCAAGCCGTCGGAGTTGTCGGGCGGCATGAAGAAGCGCGTGGCGCTGGCCCGGGCCATCGCGGCGCAGCCTCAGTACATTTTGTATGATGAGCCCACGACGGGCTTGGATCCGATCATGTCCGACGTCATCAACGACTTGATCCTCGATCTCCAGAAAAAACTCAAGGTGACCGCCATCGTCGTGACGCACGACATGAAGTCGGCGTACAAGGTCGGCAGCCGCATCGCGATGTTCCATGAGGGGCGCGTGCTCCAGGTCGGCACTCCGGACGAGATCCGGAACACGAAGGACGAACACGTGAAGCAGTTCGTCGAGGGATTGAGCCAGGGACCCATCAAGATGAAGCTCAAGGAATTCGAGGCCGACGAGGCTCACGACGGCGCCCGCCGAGGGAAGGCCTGATGCTGTCCTTGGAAGCCAAGGTCGGCGCGTTCGTCCTCACCGGTCTGGTCTGCATCGCCTCCGCGATCTTCCTGCTGGGCGACTACACCTTCGAGCGCCGCTACACCCTCTACGCCACGTTCACCGACGTGGCGAACCTGTCCAAGGACGCGCCGGTCAAGCTGGCGGGCGTCGAGGTCGGCAAGGTGAAGGGCCTGGTCCTGGAGGACCACCACGCGAAGGTCATCCTGGCCGTCCGCCACGGAGTGGACGTCTACAACGACGCCGAGTTCTCCATCGGCTCCACCGGCATCATCGGCTCCAAGTACCTGGCCATCGACCAGGGCCACGCGTCGGCGGGTGTGATGCCCGCGGGCACCGTCGTCCGCGGCACGGACCCCATCTCCATCGAGAAGTCGCTCACGCAGGCCCTCGGCAAGCTGGAGAAGCTTCTCGACGGCTTCAACAAGGAAGACGAGCGCGGCACCTTGACCGACAACCTGCGCGAGACCGTCGCCAACGTGCGCGACATGACCGCCAACCTCAACGATCTGATCGCGACCACCAAGCCGAAGCTGGAGAAGGCTTTGGACCGCACCGACGACATCACCCAGAAGCTCGATTCGCTGCTGGAAAAATCGAACCAGACCATGGCCGGCTTGGCCACCGACAAGGGCGCCATCGGCGCGCTCCTCCACGACGAGAAGGTCAAGGAGGACGTCAAGCAGACGATCGCCGACGTGAAGGAAGCCGCCGGCACCGCCAAGGACGTGTTCGGCCGCATCACGCAGTTCCGGGTGTACTGGAACTACGACTGGCGCTACGATTCCTTGGCCCGCACCTCCCATTCCGACGTCGGCCTGAAGATCTATCCGCGCGAGGGCCGCTACTACTACGGCGGCGTCGCCAACGTCGCCAACCTCAACGACGCCCCGCGCCGCGGCCAGCCCGACTACACCCAGCCCAACCGCGTGGACGGCCTGATCGGCTGGGAAACGGGCCCCATGGACGTCGCCGTCGGCGCCATCCGCTCCGGAGGCGGCGCGCGCGCCACGTACACCCCGTTCTACAAGGACCCGGTTTTCGGGCGGTTCTCGCTCACGGCCCAGGCCTACGACTTCGGCCGCAACCGCATCGTCAACGGCAAGACTTTGGACAAGCCCGATTTCGACGCCGGCCTTCTGGCGCGCCTCAACCAATACGCCAGCTTGGGCGTCCGCGTCGAGGACATCGCCGAGGTCAAGCGCGTGATGGCCTGGGCCCACGTCAGCTGGGAAGACCGCGACATCGCTTACCTGTTCGGCCTGGCCACCTTCGGCGGCGCCGGGACGAAGGGCCGCAGCAAGAAGTAGCCGCCGTCCGTCCGTCGTGAAAGGAGGACGTCCCCATGCGAGCAATCTTGATCCTGGCCGCCTTCGCTCTGTGCGCCGCACCCGCCCGCGCGCGGTCCGCCTGCGCCGCGCCGTCCGCACCCGAGACGCTCAAGCTACCCGCCTTCACGCCGACGCGGAAGACGTCCGCCTGCGGCATTCGCGTCGAGGCCGCCTACGCCCGGGTCCAGAAGGACGCCGACGCGTTCCTGGAGGCGCAGCGGAGCCTCCAGCAGGCCGTGGCCCGCGTTCTGGACATCCAGAACGGCGTGGCCTGCGAGCCGACGACGCGCTCTTACGCGGCCCTGCGGCGCCAGCAGTATGCGGCCGTTCTGAAGGCCTTGACCGAGGAATTGGGCGAGGGCCTTGGGCCGTGCGGCCTCGTCACGACCCCGTCCGAATCCGCCCCGGAGCCCGACGAGAGCGCTCCGAAGCGCGATCTGCCGCCCATGCTCGAGCCGATCTGAGGGGCGCGCCGGCGGCCGCCTAGAACTTCAGGCTGTTGAACCGGGCGGCGGCGGCCCGTCTCGCCGCCTCGCGTTCCGGGACCGCCAGACGCGCGTAGCGCTGTTGATCGTCCGCCAGGATGGCCAAATAGGCGTTGCCCAGAGCGGCGACCCGCCGGTCGCCGCTCGCGGCGGCGTGCTGGAGGAACGCGGTCCTTTCCGGCCACGGTTCCGCGGCGCGGCTCTCCTCCTCGGACCACCAGCCCGCCGCTTGGAAAAGCGCCCAACTGAGGTAAGGGCGCCGCAAGGAGGGGTCGTCGGCGTAGCGGTTGAGCGAAGCAAGCTCCGCACGGCTGCGGGCGGCGTGCTCGATCGTCGCCATCTCCTTCTTATCGGGCATGAAGGCTTTCATTTCCAGCAGCAGCTTAACGGAGCGGCGTCTTTCCTCGAATTCGTCGGATGCCCGCGCGATGCGAAGGATTTGAAGACGGAGCACCATGCCGACCATGATGGTGGAGCCAAGGGCGGAGGTCGGCGTGTCCCAGTCCTGCATCATGTGATAGGCGAAGGCCATTCCATTTCGGTATTCGGCCTCGGCCGCCGCGGGATTATGCGCCGTCTCGAAAGCCTTTCCGCGCTCGACGAAATATTTCCCGGTCGCGATCTCCGCCCCGGCCGTCCGCGCCGTGTGGAGCAACAGGTCGTTGTCGAGCGACTTCGGAAGATAGGCGACGCCGAGGATCGCGCAGTCCTTCACGCGGATCGCGTTATCGACGGCGGCGATCTGCTCGGGCCGCAGCGGCGCGGGATCCGAGGGCCGCGCCGCGTTCAGTTGGAACGCCTGCGTGTAGACGCCCCCGGCGTCGCCCGGAGTCTGATCCGGGAGGAAGTCCGCCAGCGTCGGCGGAGGCGCGTACGGCTGGGGACGATAGTCCGCGAGCGACTGGTTCACGCGCCGTCGCATCGCGGCGCCTTTCCAGCGCCGGACGAGACCCGGTCCCGTGACCGCGGCCAGCGCCGCGGCGCCGATCAAGACGGCGCGGACCAGGATTCGCTTCATGGGAGGGAGTATAAGGCGGGGACCGGATAAAGTAAAGCTCGGGCTACTTCGTCCAGCCGAAGCCGCGGTCCTTCTTTTTCAGAAGAGCGACCAACGCGTCCTTCAGCACGCCTTCCAGACGGCCGTCCGGATATTTATGCCGAAGAAGCGCGCGGGCGCGGAGCATGAGTTTGTGGAACTCGGCGTCGGCGGTGAAGGCGACTCGCACCGAGTGCGGCGGACGAGAGGAGATCATCGGCGTCGGAGCGGGGGCACGGGCCGATTCTGAGGGCTGCACGGGAACGTGTGGGGAGGCATTTGCCGCGAACATCGAGAGCGGCTCGGTTTCTGGAAATTTGGCCGGCATGAGCGATTCGGCCGGAGCGCAGATTCGGATCACGTCCCGGCGCGGAGCGTCCGGTTTGCGTCCGGCGATCAGCTCTTGAACCTGCCACACCTTCAGGCCGCACGCCTCCTGCACCAAAGACGCGGCATCCGGCGTTTCGAGGAACGGGTGCAGCAGCGCGACGGATTCCAACGTCAGTCGCCCTTCGCGCAACAACCCCTTTATGGGTGGATGAATTCGAATGGCCCTGGCGGCGCGAATGCGGCGAAATGCCGCCGCTTCCGAGTATCCGAGCGTGTGAACGCAATAGTCGAAGAGCGATCCACAGTCGCGACCTTCCGAAAGCCTGCGTCTGTCGATTTCAGCCAGATGTTCGACCAGATCGCAGGAAATTTCACGCTCGCTCGACGCGAGGTTCAGGGTTCGGTCCCAAAGCTCGTCATCCGTCAGTTGTTCAAGATTCATGGTGCCCGCGCCTCCAGGTGTTGTTAACAACACCTTACGATTGATGCGGTAATAAAGTTCCATCCCATGGAACTTTTCGACGCCCCGCTCCGTATGAAGAGGCGCGCCCCGGCGCAGCTGGATATCGAACACTTGTACTAAACAGATAAATCAGTCATAATACGCCCATGGCACGCCTGAAAACCGTTTATCGCTGTCAGCAATGCGGTCATTCCGCGTCAAAGCCCATGGGCCAGTGCCCGGGCTGCTCGGAATGGAACTCCATGGTGGAGGAAGTGATCGAGACGCGGCCCGAGGGGCTGGTCGAAACCATGGCCGCCACGGCGCGCGGCGGGCTGACCAGCTTCTCATCGCCGGTGGTGGAGCTCAAGAATTTCAAGGAAGACGTGGAGGAGCGCCGGCCGGTCGGGATCGGGGAGCTGGACCGCCTGCTCGGAGGGGGCTTGGTCGCGGGCCAGGTCGTCCTGCTCGCGGGGCCTCCCGGCATCGGCAAGTCCACCTTGATGCTGCAGGCGGCGGCGAAGCTGTCCGAAAACGGCCCGGTTCTGTACGCCACGGGCGAGGAATCCCTCAGGCAGGTGTCGGGGCGCGCCCAGCGGCTCGGGCTGACGCCGGACAAACTGTTCCTGGTCTCGGAAACAAACCTCGCTAAGATCCTAGCCACGATGGAGTCGGTCAAGCCGTGGGCGTTGATATTGGACTCGGTTCAGACCGTGTCGCATCCCCAGCTGGCCTCCAGCCCGGGCTCCGTGGGCCAGGTGCGCGAGTGCGCCGCGGAGTTGGTGCGCGCGGCGAAGTCCCGCGATACGGTGGTGTTTCTTTTAGGTCATGTAACGAAGGACGGATCTCTCGCCGGCCCCAAGGTCCTGGAGCACATCGTGGACACGGTGCTGTATTTCGACACCGAGCGCCATGATCTCTTGCGCGTTCTACGCGCCCAAAAAAATCGATTCGGCCCAACGGACGAGCTGGGTCTGTTCGAGATGTGCGAAAACGGCCTCAAGGAAGTGACCGATGCATCCTCTTTCTTTTTGGCGGATTTAGGTCGTGCCGCCCAGCCCGGCCGTGCGGTGTCGGTCGCGCTCGAGGGGTCCCGTCCGATGCTGGTCGAGACCCAAGCCCTCGTCGTGCCCACGCGTTATCCATTGCCGCGGCGAATGGCGACCGGGCTGGACCTAAACCGTGTTCTCGTTCTGTTGGCGTCCATGGAGCGGCATCTGGGCCTCCACCTCGAAGATCGGGATGCCTTCGTGAGCCTCGCCGGCGGCCTGCGCCTGAAGGACCCGGCGTTGGATCTGGCGGCGTGCCTGGCCGTCGTTGGCTCGGCCCGCGATAAATCCGTGCCCGCCGACATGGTCCTGATCGGCGAGGTCGGCCTGCTGGGGGAGATCGGCCGCGTCCCGCAGCTGGAGTCCCGCCTCAAGGAAGCGGCGAAGGCCGGCTTCAAGCGCGCCTTGGTCCCGTCGCGCGCTCTCAAGGACCTGTCCAAGATCGCCGGCCTGACCGTCGTCGGCGTCGCGGACCTGCGCGCGGCCAACGCCGCCGCCTTCGGAGACGAGTTCTCCGAAGACTGACGGGCGGGACGGAGATTTCGTAGAATCTCCTCATACCCGTCCGTTCCTTTATACCCGCCGTACCATCTAAGGAGTCCTTCATGTATACCTGGCTGTTTCGCGTCGGCATCGTTCTGGCCTGTCCGGCCATCGTGTATTTCGGCAAGATCTCTCCCAACACCATGGGCCTGGTCATCGGCCTGGGCGTCGGCGCCTTGATCGTCGGCATCGAGATGCTGGTGGCCGAGCTCAACCTGCTCACCATCATGTTCGGCGTTCTTGGAACGGCGGTGGGCGTCATCATCGCCCGCGTCGTGGATTACATGATCTACCAGATGGGCAACGAGGACCTCTACAAGATCTGGGACAAGTTCTCCCTGCTGCGCTACTTCGCCTTCGGCGTGCTGGGCCTGGTGATCTCCCTGCGCAAGTTCCCGGAGCTGGACGACCTGGACAAGGACCTGCTCAAGATGGGCAAGAAGCGCGGCGCCGAGATCAAGATCCTGGACATGAACGTCATCATCGACGGCCGCGTGGCCGAAGTGGTGGAGACGCATTTCCTGTCGGGCACGCTCGTCGTGCCCCGCTTCGTCCTGACCGAGTTGCACCGCCTGGCCGACTCCGAGGACCCGCTCAAGCGCGCCCGCGGCCGCCGCGGCCTGGACGTGCTGGCGCGCCTGCAGGAGAACGTGTCCATCCCGGTCAAGATCCTGGACAAGGACATGCCCGACGTGAAGGTGACCGAGGACAAGATCGTGGAATTGGCCCGCGAGATGGGCGCCAAGATCGTCACCACCGACTTCAACGTCAACAAGGTCGCCAGTCTGCGCGGCGTGGTCTGCCTCAACGTCAACGACCTGTCCACGGCGCTCAAGACCGTGGTCCTGCCCGGCGAGGCCATGTCGGTGTTCGTCATGAAGGAAGGCAAGGAGCGCGAGCAGGGCATCGGCTATCTGGACGACGGGGCCATGGTGGTCATCGACGACGGCCGCCGCGCCATCGGCAAGCGTGTCGAAGCCGTGGTCACGTCCATCCATCAAACCTCGAACGGTCGGATGATCTTCGCGAAGGCGCGCCCCGAAAAGGCGCCCGTCGCGTAAGATGCGCGCCGCCGCGATCATCGTCTCCGGCGGGTCCGGCTCCCGCATGGGCCGTCCCAAGCAATTTCTTCCATTGGGCGGCAGCACCGTGGCCGAATTGTCCTTGCGCTGTTTCGTTGGTATGACCGAGGTGGAATCGGTCATTCTGGTCCTCGGTGAGGATGTACTCAAGGAACACGGGGCTCGTCTAGCGGGCGGCAAGGTGAAGATCGTCGCCGCAGGTCCTACGCGAATGGGTTCCGTTCGGAACGGATTTAACGCCGTGCCTCCGGGAGTGGACGTCGTCGCCGTCCACGACGGCGCCCGTTCTTTGATCACCCCCGAGATAGTTCGTGCGACCTTGGTAGAAGCTCAAAAGAACGGCGCCGCGGTGGCCGCCGTGTTGGTTAAAGATACATTGAAGCGCGTTTCGAAGGGCGGAAACGTCGTGACCGAAACTCCGGATCGCGCCGAGTTCTGGTCCGCGCAAACGCCACAAACGTATCGCTACGATATTTTGAAAGAAGCGTTGGAGCGTTTTAAGAACGACGCCGACGCCACGGACGAAAGCCAGCTTGTCGAAAGATGCGGGCATGCAGTATCCGTCGTCGCGGCCAGCTACGAGAACTTCAAGATCACGACTCCGGAGGATATACACATGGCCGAAGCCATCCTGGAAGTCCGTTCCGGCGGCCCGCGCCTGTCGACCACCGGTTTCGGCTTCGACATCCACCGGTTGGTCTCCGGTCGTGAGTTGTGGCTCGGCGGCATCAAACTGCCCCATGACAAGGGGCTCCTTGGACATTCCGACGGCGACGCCGTGCTGCATGCCGCCTGCGACGCGGTTCTCGGCGCGTTGGGCTTGGGTGAGATCGGCATCGCCTTTCCGCCGTCGGATCCCAAGTTCAAGGGCCTGGCGTCGAAGGAGATCGTCGCGCACGTGCTGGGGAAGGTCGCGGAGGCGGGCGGCGAGATCGTCCACCTGGACATCACGCTCATCGCCGAGGAGCCCAAGCTCAAGCCCCATTACGCCGCGCTGAAGACCTCCGTCGCCGCTTTATTCAAGCTGCCGGAAGCTCGCGTGAACCTGAAGGCGAAAACACACGAGGGCCTGGACGCCATCGGCCGCGGCGAGGCGATTTCCTGTCACGCCGTGGCCACGGTCCTGTCCCGGCGCGCGTAGAAGCAGCATGGTGACGTTCCTGCTCGTCCTGACCAACGCCATCGGCGGGTCGACGTATCCCGCCACGACGGTCATGCTGCGGGGCTTCTCCACTCGCGACGCGGCGTTCCTGCGCATGGGATTGGCGGCGCTGATGTTCGCGCCATTTCTTTGGCGCGCGCGGGGAAGGTTGAAGCGGTTGGCCGTCCGAGATTGGATCCTGCTGAGCGCGGTCGGCATCCTGGGTTACGCCCTGCCCCTGGTGCTGGGCATCTACGGCCAGACCTTGTCCACTTCCAGTTCGGCGGCGCTTTTCATCGGTATGGAACCCGTGTCCATCGTCGTGATGTCGTGTCTTTTCCTCGGTGAAAGGTTGACCGGATTGAAGCTGATGTCGTTGGTCGCCGGTCTGTCCGGAGCGATGCTGATCGCCTTCCAAGGCGTGCCGCGGCCGGGAATGGCGTTCAGCGGCCCCGTCGCTGGGAACCTGATCCTGGCCTTCGCCGGCATCTGTTGGGCGCTGTACTCCGTCCTGGGCAAGCCGGTGCTCAGCCGCGTCGAGCCCATGGACTACACCGCGGTCACGACGGTCCTGTGCTTCTTCGGAGTCGCGGCCTGGGTCGCGCCGGGCTTGTCGCCTTCGTCCTGGCGCGCGGCGGGGACCGGCCCGTGGCTGGCGGTGTTCTACCTGGCGCTCGCCGGAAGCTTTCTGGGAGCGTGGATCTGGAACGTGGTGCTGCGCAAGGTCCAGGCCTCCAGCTCGGCGAATTTCATCTTCCTCCAGCCGCTGGTGGGAGTCGCGTTAGGCGCCGGCTTCCTCGGCGATCCGCTCACGCGCTGGACGGCGATCGGGGGCGCGCTGATCCTGCTCGGCATGTGGTCCGCGACGCGCTCCGTCGCCGCGGCCGTTTAGCGCGCGTCCGACGTCAACTCGCGGCCCAGGACGAATTTCCCCATTACGGCATCCAGCGCCTTTTCCAATCCGGGCCGCCGCGAGTCCGCGCGTGGGGCGATCAGCCAGACGGTTTCCCTCAGGCCGCTGGCTCCGGCGTGCAGGCGGACCAGCTTCCCGGAATCCAGGTCCGCGCGCGCGGACGGCAGCTCCAGCGCGGCGACGCCGTGTCCGGCCAGCGCCAGGGCGCGCAGCAGTTCGGCGTCGTCGGCCTGGGCTTCGATGCGCGGCGCGACGCCGCGTTCCCGCAGGAACTGCTCGACCTGCTTCGTCACGGGATTGTCCGGGCCGCGCAGCAGAAGAGGGACGTCGGCCAGGTCCTTCGGAAAGCGGCGGACCCTTTTCGCCACGGATGGGGCGGCCGCGAAAATCAGCGGGATCGTTCCGACGGCGCGGCCTCGGAATTCGGGGCCCAGCCTCAAGGACAAATCCAGAGCGGAGACCGCCAGGTCGAGGGCTCGGGTCTCCATCCGGTCCGTGATTCCGACGGGCGCGCCGCCGGAAACGACCACGCGCAGCTCCAGGTCGGCGGCGCGAACGGCTTCCAGAACGCGCATCACGGCGGCGCGCGGAACGGCGCCGTGGGCGCCGACGCGCAAGGTCCGAGGGGCGGCGTCCAGCCCGGCGGAGATGTCCGCTTCCAGTTGAGCGCCGGCCTCGAAGATGCGGCGGCAGTGGCGCAGGACGGTCTCGCCCTCGGGCGTGAGGCGCGCGCCCCACGGTCCGCGGGCGAGCAGGCGGCGGCCGCAGCGCTTCTCCAGCTGGGCGAGCTGGGCGCTCAAAGTGGGCTGGGCCAGGTTCAGTTCCCGGGCCGCGCCGCCGATGCTGCCGACGCGGGCGACGGTCCAGAAGTAGAAGAGGTGGTGGTAGTTCAGATTGAGCATCGAGATTATCTATGAATAGTATCGTTATTATCTATTTATGGGAGACGAACCGCAACGTAAGATTAGAGTAGGACCACTTTATAGGGGGAACAGTTATGAAGAAGCCCGGATTGATTTGGGGAGCGCTGGTATCGGCCTCGTTTCTGGCCGCCGCGTGCGCCGGAACCCGCGCCGCGAAGAAGACCGACGCGCCCGCCGCCCCTTTGACGGGCCCCGCCGCCGCCTCTCCCACCGACGCCGCCCGCTCCGTCGACATGGAGCCCGACGTGCGCGACCTGGCGACGCGAGAGGTGCCGGAACTGAAGACCGTCCATTTCACCTACGACAGCGATATCCTGGACGAAAGCGCGCGCGCGATCCTCAAGAGCAACGCCGGTTATCTGCGCGAGCACGCCGGCATGAAGATACAGGTGGCGGGCAACTGCGACCAGCGCGGGACCGTCGCCTACAACCTGGCCCTGGGTCAGCGTCGCGCCGCGTCCGTGCGCTCCTATTACAAGGCGCTGGGCGTGGAGAGCGCGCGCGTGGCGACTATCAGCTACGGCAAGGAGAAGCTTCTCTGCGCGGAGTCGAACGATTCCTGCTGGGAGCGCAACCGCCGGGCCGCGACTTTGGAGGTGCTGAGCCCGGCCGTCGCGGGTCAGCCGGCGCTGCGTTGATCGACGCGCGCGTCGGTCTTGCCGCGACGCTCGCCGCGGCGTGCGCCTTTTCGGCGTGCGCGGGTGTCAAGCCCGCGCGCGGTCCCGCGCCGGCCGTCGTCTCCGCCGCGCCGCGTTCCGCCCCGGCGCCCGCCGCCGCCGCGGCGTCCGTCCCGATGCCGGCCGTGCCTCTGGTCCGCGTCGGGGGAATCGTCGTCGCGTCGGACCCGGCCGCGCGCTCCGTCACGATCAGGGACTACCAGGGGCGGACGCGCGCCTTCCGTTTGGCCGACGGCGCCCGCCTGACCCGGGGCGGGGACGAGTCTGCCGTGTCGTTGGATGCGGTCTCCGCCGGCGACAAGATCCGCCTCAAGGTCGGAGGCGACGTGGCCGCGGAGGCCCACGTCCTGGTGGCTCCCGCGCGATGAAGGACTCCGCCGGGCGCGCGGCGCGCTTTTTCGTCCTGGCCGGGGTCGCGTTCGCCGTGGGCGGATGCATGACCTTGGGCCGCTCCTTTCCCGCCGATCCGATCCAGGGAATCCGGATCGGAGCGACCACGCGCGACAACGTCCGCGCCGCGTTCGGCGAGCCATACCGCACCGGCGTCGAGGACGGCGATCCCACCTGGACCTACCTGCAGTACCGCTTTTCGGCCTTCGGCGGAGAGAAGACGCGCGACCTCTATATCCGTTTCGACGCGTCCGGCAAGGTCAAGTCGTACGCGTACAACACCAACGAGCCTGACGCCGTGACGCGTTGATCCATCTTAAAGAAAGACCATTGGCCAGACTCATCGCCGCCGTATTCCTGCTCGCCTTATCCTCCGCAGCTCGGGCGGACGCCTTGCCGGACCGCATCAATTTCCAGGGAAAGCTGATCAATCCGGCGACGAATAACCCTCAGCCCGGGCCGGTCTCCCTCACGTTCAAGCTCTACAACGTCCCGACCGGCGGAGCGTCGTTGTACACCGAGACGCAGAACGGCATTCAGGTGACCAACGGCGTCTTCGCGGTCCAGATCGGAACATCGGCCGCGATTTCTCGGGAGTTATTCCTGGGGGCTTCGGCCTATTTGGGCGTGACGGTCGTCGGGGACGCCGGCGGAGAGATGGTGCCGCGGCAGCAATTAATCATGAGCGCCTACGCGTTTACGGCGCACCAACTCGCCGACGGTTCGGACGTGCGCTTGGTGGCGGGCGCGGCCTACTCGACGTTCACGTCCGCCGGAAACCTTGCGTTGCCCGCCGGCATCCAGGCCAGTTCGGGCGTGTTCACGAACGGGGTGACGGCCGGCAGCGGCACGTTCACCCAGACGGGCGGCGCCTTGTACAGCCTGGAGACGTCCTCGGGCATACTGATGGGAGCCGGGACGCTCAATGTGAACGGCAGCGGGGGGGTGGACGCTAGCGGCACCGGCGTCGCGGCCAGCACGCTGACCCTGAACGCGGCGGCCCAACCCAGCGTCAGCGCGGTGAATTCCGGATCAATCTATTTCGATTCTACGGCCAAGCGGTTCGAGATTTCCCAGAACGGAGGCAATTGGGAGATCCTGAGCGACACCCGCACCGAGACCATGTGGATACCGACCGTCACGCACCCGCAGGTCACCGGCGCCTCCACCTTGGGCAGCACGGCCAACCAGGCGCGCTGCGTGCGCTTTTACATGGTCGAGGATTTTCTCGTGGAACGGATGGGGTTCGAGGTGGTGGGGACCGCCGCCGGCACGGCCGACGTGGGATTCTACGACGACACCACGAAGGCTCTGATCGTCCACACGGGCGGCCAATCGACCTCCACGTCGGGCGCCAAGACCGCCACCGGCCTCAACGGCTTCCTCCGGAAGGGTACGATGTACCGCTACTGCTTCTGCTCCTCGGTGACCACGGCCACGGGGCGCTCCACGAACACCACGAACGCCACCAACACCCTTGAAAACGTGTTCTTGGCCAGCCCCGCCGAAGGAACGCAGACCGGCGCCTGCGCGGCCGGGGTCCTACCCGCGAGCTTGGGGACGCTGACCAGCGCCAGCGTCATTCCTGTGTTGGCCGTCATCGCCAACACCTCCGGACCCTGATCACGGAGTGGTATGATGTCGCCTGAGATGGATCAACAAGAATCCCCCCAGAATACTCTCGGCGCCATCTTGGAATTGCTGAAGCGGTTTGCGCGCGCCCAACCCTTCGATCGTCGCCTGCTCTTGGCGGGAGTCGCCGTCGGCTTGGCCACGGGCCTGGCTGCCTACGGCTTCCACCTTCTATTGGATGCCTTCGCGCGCATGCGCGATAGCCTGGGGGAGAGCGGCCCGGTCCTGGGCGTCGCCTCGTGCGTGATGCTTCCAGCCTTCGGCGGCCTGATTTCCGGCTGGCTGACGCGGAAGCGCTATCCGGAGGCGGGCGGGCACGGCGTCGCCGAGGTGGTCCGCGCCATCAACGAAAAGGACGGTCGCATCTCGGCTCATGTCGCCTGGGTCAAGTCCCTGGCGTCTGCCGCCACCATCGGCTTGGGCGGCTCGGCCGGGCTCGAAGGCCCGGTGGTTCAGATCGGCTCATCGGTGGGCTCGGTGCTGGGCCGCTTCTTCGACGCGCCGCCGCGCGACCTGCGCACCTTCGTGGCCGCGGGCGCCGTCGGCGGCCTGTCGGCCGCGTTCGGCATCCCTCTGGCCGGCGTGTTCTTCACCATGGAAGTCATCCTCAAGGACTTCGCGAACGAGGCGTTTCCCGCCGTGGTCGTGTCGTCCGTCACCGGAGCGGTCGTGGCGCGCGCGCTGTTGAAGGGCGAAGTGATGGCGCCGGTGTTGAGTTATGAGTGGATCTATTCCCGCAATTTGGTGTTTTACGCCGGTCTCGGCGTCGTCTGCGCGATTTTAGGGCGCGCTTACTCGGAGTCCATCCATAAGCTCGAATCGTCGTTCGACCGTTGGACCGCCGTCCCCGACTGGACCCGCCCCGGCGTCGGCGGTTTTCTCGTCGGCGTGTTGACGTTGGCCGTCCCGCGCGTGGCCGGCACCGGCAGAGCCACCATCTCGTCGTTGTTGAGCGGGGAGTCGCTGGGCTGGCGGGCGCCGCTCCTCGCCGTGTCCAAGATCGGCGCCACCGCGCTGACCTTGGGGTCCGGCGGCTCGGGCGGCGCGCTGATGCCGACCTTGTTCATCGGCGCCGCGGCGGGCTCGGGCTGGGGGCAGGCCTTGTCGGTGCTGGGGCAGACCGTCCCCGCGTCGGGGGCGTTCGCGCTGGCGGGGCTGTGCGCGGTGTTCACCGCCGCCTTCTCGGCGCCCGTCACGGGCATGATGATCGGAATCGAGATGACGCGGGACTACGGATTGGTGGTCCCCATCATGGTGTGCTGCGCGACGGCCTACATCGGTTCGCGCCGACGCGCGGCCTGATTTTCTACAATAGGGGCCGATGGCCCTGCGTCTCTACAACAGTCTGACGCGAACGAAGGAGGACTTCGTTCCGATCACGCCCCCCAAAGTGGGACTCTACACCTGCGGGCCCACGGTGTACAACTACCAGCACGTGGGGAACTACCGGACGTATATTTTTGAAGACGTATTGGTGCGCTCCCTGAAGTTTCTCGGCTTCGAGCCCAAGCGCGTCTTGAACATCACCGATGTCGGTCATCTGACCAGCCAGGGCGACGAGGGCGAGGACAAGATGGAGGTCGGGGCCGCCCGTGAGGGCAAATCGGCTTGGCAGATCGCGCAGTTTTATACGGACGCATTTTTGGCCGACTGGAAATCGTTGCGGCTTGAGTCGCCCGACGTTCTCTGCAAAGCCACCGATCATATCCCCGAGCAAATCGCTCTCGTCGAGCGTTTGGATAAAAAAGGGCTGGTCTACAAGACTTCCGACGGATTGTATTTCGACACGGCGAAGCTGCCCGACTACGGCAAGCTCATGTCGAAGGAGCACCTCGAGGGTTTGAAGTCCGGCGCCCGCGTCGAGGCGAACCCCGAGAAGCGCCACCTCACCGATTTCGCGCTCTGGAAATTCTCTCCCAAAGACTCCCACCGGCAGATGGAGTGGGATTCCCCGTGGGGCAAGGGCTTCCCGGGCTGGCACATCGAGTGCTCGGCCATGGCGATGAAATATCTGGGTGAGACCTTCGACATCCACTGCGGCGGCGTGGATCATATCCCGGTCCACCACACCAACGAGATCGCTCAGACGGAAGGCGCGACCGGGAAGCCGTTCGTGAAGGTCTGGATGCACGCCGAATTCTTGCTGATGAACAACGCCAAAATGGCGAAGTCGTCCGGCGGATTCGTGAAATTAACCGATCTGACGGAAAAAGGGATCTCCCCGCTCGATTATAAGTACCACTGCTTCACGGCGCACTATCGTAAACAGCTCGACTTCACCTGGGAATCCTTGGAGTCCTCAAAGACGGCGCGGCGCCGTTTGTGCGACGCCGCGCGATCGGTCATGAACGAAACGGGGAAACCGGGGTGCGCCGATTATTCGAACGCGTTTAAGGACGCTTTGTCGGACGACCTGAACGTTCCCGCGGCGCTGGCCGTCGTTTGGGATGCGTTGAAGTCCGACCTTCCGGGAGGCTCCAAGAAGACGTTCCTCCAGGAAGCAGAGGGCGTGCTGGCCTTGGGATTATTCGACGCCGAAGACGTCGTCGCCGTTCCGTCGGACGTGCAGGCGCTCGCCGATGAGCGCATCCAGGCTCGTTCCGCGAAAAAATTCGCCGAATCCGACCGCCTTCGAAAGGCGATTGAAGATTTGGGGTGGCTCGTTGAAGATACGAAAGATGGGCAGAAAGTGAGGCGTAAATGAAGCCTAAATTTGGAAAGAAATCCGACGGTTATCGCGGCAAGAAGGCGAAGCACGACGCCCGTCCGTCCGCCGACGCGCAGGACCCGGACCAGCCCGAGCGCCCCACCAACGCGGAGACGCGCTGGGTCGCCGGCTTCGAGGCCGTGGGCGCGGCGCTGGAGAACATCCCCTACGACTGCCGGGAATTGTGGATCGAGCACGAACACAAGAACGAGTCCATCGGCGAGCTGATCCGCAAGGCCAAGGACCTGGGCGTGGTCATCCAGTACATGGCGCGGCCGGAGCTGGACCGCGCGGTGAAGGGCGGCAAGCACCAGGGCATCGCGCTGCGCACCACCTTCGATCCGGCGGCCACCTTCGGCGAGTGGATCCGGGGGCTGGACGAGGAGCGCAAGAAGGGCGTGGTGGTGGTGGCGCTGGACCAGATTCAAGATCCTCATAACCTGGGCGCCATCGCGCGCTCGGCGTTGCAGCTGGGCGCGCGCTGTCTGGTGGCGCCGGAGCGGCGCTCCTCGCCGGTGACGCAGGCGGCGGTGCAGGCGTCGGCGGGAGCCGTCCTCAAGATTCCGGTCCATCGCGTGGTGAACCTGGCGCAGACCCTGGCGCTGTGCAAGGACGCGGGCTTCTGGGTGTACGGAGCCGACGCGGCGGGGAAGGACTGCTGGGACGCGCGCCTGAACACGCCGTGCGTGCTGGTGATCGGCTCCGAAGGCTACGGCCTGAGGCCGCTGGTCCGCGCGGGCTGCGACGAGCTGCTGCGCATCCCGCAGGTGGAGCACGGGGTGGGCAGTCTCAACGCGTCGTGCGCGGCGACGGCCCTGCTGTACGAGATCTCCCGGCAGAAAGCGAAGCCGCCCGTCCTTTGAAATGAGCGGCGGCCACGATCACCACGCCACGGACCGCGGGATGAAGCCGCTCACGGCGGCCATCGCGCTGACGGCGGTGATCTTCTTCGCGGAGCTGGCGGGGGGCTGGTGGACGGGCAGCCTGGCCCTGATCGCCGACGCCACGCACATGGCGGTGGATCTTCTGGGTCTGGGCCTGAGCCTGTTCGCGGCCATGCTGTCGCGCTTGCCGGCCGACCCGAAGCGCACCTACGGCTACCGGCGAGTGGAAGTGCTGGCGGCGTTGGGCAACGCGGTGGCGTTGATGGTGGCCACGGGCTTCATTTTACGCGAGGCGTGGGGGCGTTGGGTGTTCCCGACGCCGGTGGCGGCGGGGCCGATGCTTTTCGTCGCGGTGATCGGTTTGCTGGCGAACCTGCTCTCGGCGGCGATGCTCTGGAAAGAGAGCCGGGGGAACATCAATTTGCGCGGGGCGCTGATGCACGTGCTGTCCGATGCGGTGGGGTCCATTGGGGCGATCGTGGCGGCGTTGGTCATCCTGAAAACCCATTATTACGAGGCGGACGCCTTGGTCAGCGCGTTGATCTGCGTGGGGATCGTGCTGACGGCGGGCTGGCTGCTGCGCGACTCGGTCCATATTCTTTTGGAAGGCGTGCCGCCGCATCTGGACATTGAAGAGATCCGCGCCGCGTTGGTGGCGCTGGACGGGGTCCAGGAAGTGCATGATCTGCACCTATGGTCGGTCACGCAGGGGCAGGAGGCCATGAGCGGGCATCTGGTGGTGGCCGACGGGCGCGACGCCTGCGCCGTGCTCAAGGCCGGGCAGGAACTTCTCGCCGAACGCTTCGAGCTGACTCACGTCACGCTTCAGGTGGAGCCGGAGGAGAAGGAGTGAAGGCCAAGCGCTCCGTTCTTCTGTTCTTGAACGGTGAACTGCGGGAGCCGGCGGCGGCGAAGAAGTTGGCGCGGAGCGTCAACGCGATCGTCTGCGCCGACGGCGGAGCGCGGCATGCGAAGACGCTCGGTTTGATTCCGCATGTCGTCGTCGGTGATATGGACTCTTTGCCGCGCCCCATGCCGCGCTCCTGGAAGAAGACGGCGTATCTGTGCGACTTCGATGAGAACCGCTCGGACCTGGACAAGGCGTTGGATTTCGTGGAGCAGGCGGGAATGTCGAAGGTCTGGATCGCGGGGGCGCTGGGGGGCGGGCTGGATCACGAGTTGGTGAATCTGGCGGCCTTGGAATCGCGCAAGGGAAAGATGGAACTCGTCGTCATCGGCGGAGGGGCGGCGCGTCTTCTCGGTCCCGGGCGTCATGTCTTGGATCTTCGCCGCGGAGAGCGATTTTCTCTTCTGGCCGCGCCGCGCGCGAACGCCTCTATGACCGCTGCGCGTTACGTGTTGCGTCGCGAGACCTTGGTCCGAGGCAGCCGCGGATTAGGGAATCGCGCCGAAGGCCGTACGGTGTTAACGATTCACTCCGGCCGCGTGTGGTTGGTGGTTGACGCCGCGCGATTCCGGGGTTAAACTCCGCCCGTGACCCGCCGACAGGCGTTCCTACTCACCTTCCTCCTTTTCGCCGCGGCCGACGCGTTCGCCCGGGCCGGCGGCGGCGGCGGCTTCCACGGCGGCGGCGGCTTCAGCAGCGGCGGGGGAGGGTTCCACTCCTCCGGCGGCTCGTCGGGCGGCGGCGCCGACTTCATCAGCATGTACATCTATTTCGTCCTCATGCACCCCGTGTTCGGCGTCCCGTTCACGATCTTCCTGCTCTGGCTTTTCTACCAGCTGAACAACACCCGCGTCGCCGGCAACGAAGCCTCCATCGATTCCACCATCTCCCAAGGCCTGGACACCGAGCTTGAGTCCCGCCGCCGCGAGGCCCTGGCCCTCATTCTCACTCGCGATCCCCATTTCGACGAGAACGCCTTTCTTCAGAGAGCTTCCGGCGCCTTTCTGGCCATCCAGGACGCCTGGAGCTCCCAGGACATGACCAAGGCCCGCGCCTTCATCTCCGACGGCGTCCACGAGCGCTTCAGCCGCCAGATCGCGGATTATAAGGACCGCGGCATCCGCAACAAGATGAGCGACGTGAAGATCCTGGAGATCGAGGCCCTGGGCTACGTGGCCGGATCCAGCTTCGACGCCGTGTACGTCAGCGTCAAAGCGTCCGTCCTGGACCAGATGGTCACCTTGGTGGACGAGACCGTCCTCTCCGGAGGCCCCGACGAATTCACCGAGGTCTGGACCTTTCTCCGGCGGCCCGGCGCGAAGACCTTGGCCCGGCCCGGACTGCTGGAAGGCCATTGCCCCAGCTGCGGAGCCCCCCTGGAGATCGCCGACGCCGCCCAGTGCGCCGCGTGCAAGGCCTGGGTCAACTCCGGCGAGCACGACTGGGTCCTGACCTCCATCACCCAGGTCAGCGAGTGGGCCTTTCCCAGCCCCGAGCGCGAGGTCACCGGCTGGGAGGACCTGCGTGAGACCGATCCCGGTTTGAGCCTGGAGTCCCTGGAGGACCGCGCCGCCGTCGCGTTCTGGCGCTGGCTGGACGCCCGCCGCCGCGGCGACCTGGCGCCCCTGCGCGGCGTCGCCGAGGACGAGTTCCTGAAGAAGGCGAACGTGACCGGGGACTTCGAGCGCGACGCCGCCGTGGGCGCCGTGGAAACCGTCGCCTTCGAGACCGGCGCCGACTACGACAAGGCCCACATCCAAGTGCGCTGGGAGGCCGACCACATGATCCGCGGCCCCAAGGGCCAGGATTTCCGCGGCCGCGACCGCCGCACCCATTACCTGGTCTTCCGCCGCCGCAGCGGCGCCGTCAGCGACCCGAAAGCCGGCCTGCGCACCGCGCGGTGCCCGTCGTGCGGCGCCGCGCCGGAAGAGGCGGACGCGGGAGCGTGCCCCTACTGCGGCCGCGCGTTCAACGACGGCAGCGTGTCCTGGGTGCTGTACGACGCGATCCCTTTCGGAGAGTGGCGAAGGCCCGTGGTGGATCCCACCGCCCCCGTCGCGCAAACCGGACTGGATTGGGGCGACGAGCTGCCGCCGGCGGAGGCCGTGGCCGTGCTGGCCGCGGGCCTGGCCGCCCACGGCACCGCGGACGACCGGGAACGCGCGTATCTGCTGGCCTACGCGGAGCGCCGCGGCGTGGAGACGGCGCGCGCCGAGGAGATGATGCAGGCGGCGCTCGATAAGCGCCTGTCGGTTCCCGCGCCCGCCAACGCCGCGGAGGCCGAGGTGATCCTGCGCGGCCTGATCCGCATGAGCCTGGCCGACGGCCGCATCGAGGACGGGGAGCGCGCCCTGTTGGCCGCGTTCGGCGCGCGGCTGGGGTTGAGTGAGAAGGACGTCAACCTGATGATCCGGGAGGAGCGCACCGCGCTCCACGCCCGGGCGGCGGCCGCGCTGGCGCAGCGCCGCGCGGCGGACTAGTCGGCGGGGTAGAGGATGTCCTCGACCTGCTGGGCCGCGGTCGGCATGTAGTCGCGCAGCCAGCGCATCAAGTCTTCGGACTGCGGCGCGCCGGACAGCTCGCGCGCGCGGCTGAGCTGGGCGGGGGACAGAACCTGGGCGATGACCGTGCCCAAGGCCTTGCGATGAGAGGGAGGGTTGAGGACCATGACGCTAGAATACCGCGTCCCGCCCCCGGCCTGAAATGACGCGCGATAACCGCGTTCGTTGGCCCTCATCAATAGGACGTATGGTCCCAAGCTCCTAGGCCCGGGTGGAGTTGACAAGTCCCCGGAGTGGGGCTATAGTAAGCTTCGTACCCTCGGAGAACCCACTATGGCCATAATCGATCGAGTCAAATACGACGGTCCCGCGAACGTCCTGGTCTGGCGCTACCCGCCGGACAACCTCAGCTGGGGGACGCAGGTGATCGTCAACCAGTCCCAGGAAGCGATCTTCTTCCAGGGCGGCGCGGCCCTGGACGTGCTGGGGCCCGGCACCCACACCTTGCGCACGGCGAACATTCCTTTCTTGAGGAAGCTGATCGCGGCGCCCTTCGGCGGCGAGACGCCGTTCGCGGCCGAGGTGTACTACGTGAACAAGGCCGTGAACCTGGACGTCAAATGGGGCACCAACAACCCCATCCCCATCCTGGATCCGAAGTTCAACGTGTTCCTGCCCGTGCGCGCGTTCGGGCAGTTCGGAATACAGGTGGAGGATTCGAAGGCCTTCGTGACGCAGCTGTCGGCCACCAATCCCCAGTTCACCTCCGACCAGCTGGCGAACTATTTCCGGGGCGTCCTGCTGACGAAGGCGAAGGACTACATCGCGGAGACGATCGTCAAGAAGAAGATCAACCTCCTGGAGATCTCCGCGTACCTGGAGGACATGTCCAACGCCATCGGCGAGAAGCTCAACGGCGAGTTCGCCAAGTTCGGCGTCAAGCTGGTGAACTTCTACCTGAACTCCGTGGACGTGCCCGAGGACGACGAGACCGTGATCCGCCTCAAGAAGGCCCTGTCCGACCGCGCCGAGGTGGACATCATGGGCGACAAGTACCAGCAGAAGCGCACCTTCGACGTCATGGACAAGGCCGCCGCCAACGAGGGCGGCAGCGCGGGCCTGGGCATGGGCGCGGGCATGGGCCTGGGCGCCGGGTTGGGCATGGGCCAGTTGATGGCGGGGGCGATGGGGCAGATGAATCCGAATAATCCGCCGGCCTCGGCCGGGGCCTCGGGTACTCCCGCCGGCGCGAAGTTTTGCGCCCAGTGCGGCAAACCGCTGGCGGCGGGCGCGAAGTTCTGCGCCGAGTGCGGTTCCAAGCTGGGTTGATGTCCGGCTGTCCGGTCTGTCTGAAGGGCGAACCGGCGTTCGCCGTGCGCGCCGTTTTATATGCGGGTTGTTTGCGCGATATTTACGATTGCGCCGCGTGCGGAGCCGCGTTCTATCATCCCGTGCCTTCAGGCGCGGATATCGGGCGCTGTTATCCGCCGGTCTACTTCGAAGGGTTCTTCAAGCAGTACTGGAAAGATGTTTATAAAGGCCGCGCGCTCGCCGAGCGTTTGACGGCTTGGCGCGCTGAGGGCGATTTCTTGGACGTCGGTTGCGCGCTCGGCACCATGGCCGCCGGCGTGCGTGATCATTCGAAGTGGCGCGCGCGGGGAATCGAGTTCTCCTCGGCGGCGGCGGACCTCGGTTCGCGTTTGAATCATCTCGAGATCAAACCGGTGCCCATCACCGCGGCGCCGTTTCCGGACGGGTCATTCGATTTCGTGCATATAAACAATGTGCTCGAGCATGAATCCGACCCTCGCGCGGCGTTGATCGCCGCGGCTCGATTATTGAAGCCCGGCGGTCGATTGGAGCTCACGGTGCCCAATGGACCCGTCGATCTTCTGCCGAACCGGACGCTTGCCGTGAAGTGGGGGCATCCCGTGCCCACGCGCCACGGCGGACATCTCTATTTTTTCGCGCGGCGCACCCTGGTAGAACTGCTTCCCGCTTGCGGCCTGAAGGTGATCTCGATCAAGAGCTTTCACCTGAAGCTCGGCGCGAAGGCTCGCGGCTGGCTTCCGCGTTCTTATAAACAGTTCGCCAAGGAGCTGCGCCCCGTCGACCTCAACGCGCCGCCGCCCGCGTTTTCTCTGGAACAGGGCCGCGCCCAAATTCCGGCGCCTCGAAACTGGGCCATGTATCGTCTCTCCGACCGCTGGCGCCGCCTGTGGCGCTTCCCGCATAGCGACTTCGGCTACGACTTCGAAGTGCTGGCCGAGAAGATATAACGCCTTCGTCGTCGGGAAACCCGACTAAAACCGTCGACCGACTCTGGAGCCAGTCGTTTTACTTGCTCTGGAGTAAGTTCCGTGTCGTCAACGACACCGAACTCGCGCCGGCGCGAGTTTTAGGGTTGAACCGAGGGGAGCACGAACGACGCGCCGTGCAGGGGATGCACGGTTTCCGTGAGTCCCGCCGCGGTCGCCTCGACCGTCATGTAGTGCGCGAAGCGCTTTTTGGGATAACCGGGAGGCAACGGATACAGCGGCGAGCCGCCGCCGCCGGAGATCACGTAGCGCACGCCGCGATGGTCCGCGGCCCAGAACGCATGTATATGGCCCATGTAGACGGCCGCCACATGGCCGTTTGAAACGAGATTCTCGAACTCGTCGCTTCCGTCCTCGAAGTAGTTCGTGAAGAAATCGTGGATGCCGCCGCTTTTTTGATCCTCGGCCTGCATGGCGTCGTACTGGACCGAGTTGGTCTCCAACGCGCCGACCTCCGCCAAGGGCTTGAGTTTCTTGAGATACTTCGGCGGGACATGCGTGAAGATCACCTTGCGCGCCGGGGAATCCAGCGCGGTCTTGAGCCACGCCAATTGCGCCGGCGTCAGCTTGCGGTCCGAGCTGTCCAACGCGATGAAGCGCCAGCCGTCGTGGTCGAAGAAATAGTCGCGCGGTCCGAAAACGGCGTCATATAAATTTTTGTCGGCGTCGCCGTTCGGTCGCGACCGGTCATGATTCCCAATACAACGGAGAAGGGGCGCTCCGGGGTGGGCGTCCAGCCATGTCACGTGATCACGATAATTGGCGGGGATGCCTTCACTGACGAAATCGCCCAACTGAAGGATGAAGTCGGGCGACGCTCCCTGTAGTGCCGTCATCTGGTCGGCAAACACGTGCGGTCCGGGAGAGAAGACGCGCTCCCAGGGGAATCGGCCGGCTTCGGCGTCCCCAATCACGCCGAACGTGAACGGCTTCGCTTCGTTCGATGTTCCCAGCCGTCCCAATTGCACGTTGATGCCGACGCGTCCGAGGGCCGCCGCGAGTTCCGGCGGCACGACGGTGGGTTGGCGCTTCTCTGCGGGAGACGCGGGCGGCTCGCCGGGGCGGTTCGCCTCGAAGACCGGGGTTTCCGGCGCGGGCGAGCCGTCGTAGATCTTCCCAAGTCCGCGGTCATCGGCGGAAGCCCCGGCGCTCAGGGCCAGAAGAACGGCGAACGAGACATATCTCATTTGAATAATTTCTTGAAGTCCGGCATGCCCTTGCCGCCGATGGATTTCTTCAGCGCGTCCTGAAGCTGACGGTCCAGTCCCGAACGCTGGGCGTCCAACGGGCCCATGATCTGCGACGAGAGCCCGTCGGTCTGCGAGCGCACGCCTTTAAGCTTGTCATTGTAGAGCGCGTCGACCTGCGCTTGAAGGGCCTTGCGCTGGGCGTCGAATTGTCCCGACAGAGCTTTTTTCATCGCCCCCGCGACGGCGTCGCCGATGTTGGACGCGAACGTCAGCTTAAGATCGCTCTCCTTCCCGGAAATGCCGATCCTGACGTTGAACGAGTTCAGCGATTTTAACGCGTCGTTCACGGCCGTGCCGGCGATGCCGCCGAGAGCCGCCTTCGGCTCCACCTTCACGCCGGAGGCCTCGACGACGATTTCTCCCTTCCATTCGTCGCCGACGGAGCGTATCTCGCCGGATGCTTTCGCCTGTCCCGCGCTGAACCCGCCGCCCATCTCGCCGTCGCCCAAGGACGAGCCGGCCAAAGAGAAGCCGGAGCCGTCGAACTTCACGTCGACGCCGACGGGGTCGTTCTGCTGGGTCACCTCGGCGTCCAGCTTGCCGTTGATGCCGCCGGAGGTTTTCGCGGAGACCTCGAGCAGCGCCGGCTTCCCGTACAGCGCGGGATTGGAGGTCAAGCCGGTGAGCAGTCCGGAAAATCCGACCCCATCGGGAAGAGTCCCTTTCAACGTCGCGTTTTCCAGCAGGAACTGCGGGTAAGCATGAGCGCGGGGGAATTCCACGTCCACCCCCGCCCGCCGCGCCGGAGCGGGCGCCGCGCCGGCAGCGGCGTTGGCCGCCGCCCTCTTCGCCGCCGCCTTTTCTTTCGCCCAGCGGATCCAGTGCAGCGCCGTTCCCAAGCGCGCGGCGGTCTGGGCGCCCAAAAGACGCCGCGCCAAATCTTGCGAGTCCAGGGTTGGCATGCCCGCGGCGGCCAGCAAGCCGTTCACATCCTTGCCGCGGAACTCGTCGGCCTGCTTCAGCGCGTCCTGCACCTCGGCCAGATCGGACTTCGCCTGCGCGCGCTGCGCGTCCACTCGAGCGATCAGGTCCTTGATCTTCTTCTGCTCGGCCGGCACCTGCGCGATCTTCAAGGTCTTGAGCTCGTCGGCGATCTGTTGCGCGTCCTTGGCGATGGCCTGCGTCTCCGCGGATTTGTTTCTCCAGCGGTCCTGGATCTCGGCCGCCTTCGCCTTCGCGTCGTCGAGCTTTTTGAGGCCTTGAAGCTTGGCCACGTCAACCGTGCCGACCGCGTTGGACTTCACGTCGGCGACCTTGCCCAGGGCGGAGCCCGCGACGGGCGCGATCTTCTCCCGGATGGCCAGCTCCAGCTTCGACGGCGGCGGCGGATGGGGGAGCGCCCCGCTGGTCGTCCGCGCCGCGCCGAAGGTCAGGCCTTCCAGCGCCGCCTCATGCACCACCCCTTTGCCGCGCAAGGCCGCGCTCATGTCCAGCGCGAAGCCGGCGCGGGATATCTCGATCAGATTCTTCATCGGCTGGTTCTTGTCCGCGATCGCGATCCCGCGGACTTCCAAGGTCCCGTGAAGCCATTTCGAACGAACGGAAGAGATCTCGACCTTGGCCCCCGCGGCCGCCTGGCCCGCCTTCACGAGCGCGATCTTCAATACGGGGTCGAAAAAGAAGAAAACCAGCAGCCACAGCACGGCGATGCCGCCGACCAGCTTGTACAGGGAGCTCTTCTTCAGCCAAATCATGCCAGCCACCCTTTGTACTTCTGGTACAGATCGAAGCCCTTGATGGACTTGATCAGCGGCAGCTTCTCCACGCGCTCGTGCAGGTGCGCGTCGTACAGCTTCAGCGCCTTCAGGAATCCGAAGTAGAGCGGAGCGTACAACGCCAGACCCAGCACCAAGTTGCCCAAAACGACGGTGTTGTTGAACCGGGTCAGCGGGATGATGGGCAGGTCATACAGCGCCGTCCACAGCCCGCCCAGAGCGTCGGTCTTCAGTAGGACCCAGCCGATTTTGTTTGCCAGTGGATCGAGGGCATAGCCCACGCCGGTGAACACGCCGGCCGACAGGAACGCCATGCCTTTATCAACGTTGAATAAAAAAAACAACAGGAAGAACCCGGCCGCGAACAGGTTCCCTTTGGGAACCAGCCCCAAAGCCGCGCCCAGCGCGAAGCCGGCGGCGAGGTGGCGGGGCTCGGTGCCGCCGTGCAGAGCCAGGAGAACGTCTTTGAGAAGTCGCAGAGGATTCACGCCCCCATCATACCTAGATGGACACGGGGACGTACATATTCATGCAGGCGGGGCGGACGGCGCGGCCGACGCGGCGCGGGCTGCCGTACGTGCGGAAATAGTTGAGCGTCCGGCCGTGACAGCCGTCGCTGCAGGCCAGCACCTGTTCGCCGTCCAGTTCGGGCCGGGCGCTGCGCTTGATTTCCGGCAGGCGGCCGCGCGCCGCGACGATCTCGATGTGGCCGGCGCCCGCGGAATAGCCCGCGCAGCCGGGCGCGAAGTCGAACACCGTGCCCTCGGGCACCACCGACGGGTCGTTGCCGGGAAGCGTGCTCACGTCCACGCGCCGGTAGCCCAGCTTGGCCATCAGCTCGGGGCTTTTGTTGAGCGCGCGCGCGTAGTCCGCGGCGATGGCCGGCGGAATGCCGATGTCGCCGCTCTCCGTCGGGTCGCTGATCTTGGCCCAGAGCTTGTCCTTGGCCGTGATGAACGCGTCCTTCACGTAGGCGAAGCACCAGTGCGTGAAGCCCACGGCCTGGCTGGCCACCGCGTGCGCGATGCGTCCGCCGCGCGTGGAGTCCACGTAGTCCAAAAGGGATTGGAACGACAGCGGCGCCGAGGTGACCGGGGGCGGCGTGTCTCCGGTATGCAGATGGACGCCCTGCGGTTGGGCGTTGACGGCCGTCGGCTTCGGCGAGCCGAAGCTTCCCGGCATCATGATGGGCACGCCCGCGCTTTTGTCGCCGTCGTAGAATAATTTCGCGCCGTCGCCGGAGGCCAGCGCGGCCTTCTGGATTGTCGGCGCGATCACCTGGCGGCGCTGCTGGGCGTAGGACTCGAGCAGCGTGCGCTGGCGCTCGGAGAACTGGTCCAAGGTGCCGGTCGCCACGCCCTGGTCCCGGGTCTGCCGGTACATCTTGAGGGTGATGTCGTGCTTCCAGACCTCGAAGTCTTTGCGCGGCTTGGCCTGGTCGGCCGCGTTCTTCGCGGTCTTGACCGCCGCGGCGATCGTGTCCAGCCGCGGCTCGAACTCGGTCGTCAGCGGCGCGGGGGGATCCACATGCGGCAGGCGCGTGCGCCAGGCCGCGATCTCGCTTTGGAAGGCGTCCCGGTCCTGCGCCATCGCGGGCGCGGCCAGGAGCAGGCAGGCGAGGAGGGGGAGCGCCTTCATGACTAAAGGATAGCCGGGAATGCGGGGCTTGCCCAGGTCTTAAGGCCTACCCGCCGTTGGGTCCCCCCTTGACATCGAACGTTAGTTCGACTATGCTTCTCTTTCGTAAGGAGGAATCGCATGAGCAAGGAAGGATTGACCACCCGGCAGCAGCAGATCCTGGAACTGGTGCGCAATTTCGCGGCGGACAACGGCTACCCGCCCACCGTGCGCGAGCTGTGCCGCTTGGCCGGCGTGAGCTCCCCCGACACCATCCAGTACCATTTGGACAACCTGCGCGAGAAAGGCCTGCTCGGCGAGGCGAAAGGCCGGTCCCGCGCCGCGCACATCACGTCCGAGGAGCGCGTGGCGCTCATCCCCATTTTGGGCCTGGTGCCCGCCGGTCCCTCGTCCGGCGCCTACGCCGAACCCATGGGCCACGTCCCGACCGTCATGGACCGCGGCGACGCGTCCGGCCTGTTCGCGCTGAAGATCAAGGGCGACTCCATGGAGTCGACTTTGTGGGACGGAGACACCGTGGTCGTGCGCTGGCAGGAGACCGCTTCGTCCAACGACGTGGTGGTGGTGCGCTACGACGACGGCGAGGCCACGGTCAAGCGCCTGAAGGTCAAGCCCTCGGGCCTGCTCCTGATCCCCGACAACACCCGCTACGAGCCTTTCGACATCGGCGAGGGCCGCATCGCCGGCAAGGTCATTTCTCTCATCCGTAAGCTCTAAGACCGGAGCCCCGGGTTCAGCGCCCTGTCGGATCGATGCGGTATAACGCGTCGATCCGGCAAGGGCGCGCAGGGTGTACAATATCGTCGTGCCCGCCGCTCCCACCGCCGCACTGGCCGCTCTCCTCGCCGTGGCCGCCGTCGACGCGCCGCCGCCGCCCGCCTCGGGCTTCCAGACGTTTTCGGAGGCGGGTGTCTACCTTCCGGCCGATAAAATCTTCGTGCCGTCTCACATGGATAGCCCCGCGCCGCTGGTGGTCATATTACATGGCTGCGAGCAGGACGCCGACGCCATCGCCGCGGTCGCGCGCTGGAACGCGCTGGCCGAGAAGGAAGGCTTTTTGGTCCTGTATCCGAACCAGCAATGGGGCCGCAATCCCTACAACTGCTGGAACTGGTTCGTTCCGATCAATCAGGCTCCGGGCTTGGGCGAACAGGCCGAAATAATCGCGGCGATCTTCGCCGCGAAGGCGCGCTACCCGGTGGATCCGGCGCGCGTGTACGCGGCAGGAATTTCCGCGGGCGCCTCGACCGTCGTCGATCTTCTGAGCTGCTACCCGGACGTGTTCGCGGGCGGCGGCGTCCACTCCGGAGTCGCGTACGGGATCGCCCTCAATCCGGTCGACGCCCTCGACGTCATGAAGAACGGCCCCGGAAGCCGCGCGCGTGCCGGATTATGCGATCCGGCGGCGTTCCGCGGCGGAGTGATGATCGTCCAGGGGTCGGCCGACACGGTGATCAATCCCGCCAACGCCGACCGCATCGCCGCGGATTTCTCCGGCGCGACCGTGCGCACCGTGCTCGTCCCGGGCCTGGGCCATGCGTGGAGCGGCGGCGCGCCCGATCTGCCGGCCAGCGATCCGAAGGGCCCCGACGCGACGGCCCTGATGTGGTCGTTCTTTTCCGGCGCGCACATCAAACGAGCCGATTAGGCGGCGGGGACGTTCTTAAGCGCGGCGTCCAACGACGGGAAGGCGTCCGGCGGCATGAGGTTTTTCGTTCCGCTCAGTTTCTCGCGGCCGCGTTCCAAAAGATAATATGCGCCGCCGGTCTTTTCCGGATGAAGGCGCAGGCGGTGGAGCCCGGCGGCGATCTGGATCAGGCCTTGAAGTAAGGTCTTCTCCTCTCCCGCGGCGGCCTTCCACGGGATTTCCAGCTCCTCGTGGACGTCGAACCACCGGCCCTGCGCGCCCAGTTCGTCGGCGCGGTCCAGCCAGGCCCGGAGGGGTTTGCCGGCGATCAACGGTCTCGCGGCGGGAGCTTCTTCACCAGGATGAAGAGCTTGCCGTCGGCCCATTGCCCGCGCGCCGTGGCCTCGGCCTGCGGGCCGTGGCCGGCGTAGATGTCCACGCGTCCGGCCCCCTTGATGGCGCCGCCGGTGTCCATCCCGAACGCGAAGCGCGCCGTCGGAAACTGGCCCAGGAGGCGGCCCGCCTTGTCGGCCTGCGGCGACGTGGTGGTGAAGAAGGTCAGCGCGCCCAGCGGGATCACGGCCGGGTCGATGGCGATGGAGCGGGCGGGCACCATGGACTGGTCCGCGGCGCCGAAAGGCTCCCCGTCCTCGGGAAGCGGGGCCGTGTCGAAGAAGGTGTAGCGGGGGTTCTGGGACAGGATCCACGACGCCGCGTCGGGATTGTCATGCAGGTAGTCGCGCAGCTTCGGGTAGGTGATCTCGTCGCGGGCGAACACTCCGGTCCTCACCAATGTCAGCCCCACGGAGTTGTACGGGCGGCCGTTGGTGGCGGCGTACTTCACCAGGATCTCCTTGCCGCTCGTCAGCTTCAGGATGCCCGCGCCCTGCACGTGCAAGTCCATCACGTCGAGCGGGTCCCTCAGCCAGGCCACTTCCAGGCCTTTCCCCGACAAAGCCTTCTTCCGGTCGATCTCCTCGCGCGACGGGTACGGCGTCACGCGCTTGTCCTTGCCCACGCGCCCCAGGACGACGTTGTCGCCGTTGCCGCCCTTGCCGAATGACGCCAGGTCCACTTCGACCATGTCCGCCGGGCGCTTGTACAACGGATAGGGATAACCCGGCGCTTTCTTCAGACTGGCCTTGAGCACCGGCTGGTAATACGAAGAGAACACCACTCGGCCCTGACCGTCCATCCCCAAGGATTGATAGACGTCGAAGCCCCCGCGCACGCGCGCGTCCAATTCGTCCGCGGTTTTCGCCGTCTGAGCGATCTCGATGATCGTCCTCGCCGAGTCCACTAAGGCCGCCGGCGCGTAGTCCCGTCCCGCAATGGTCAATTTCTTGGAGGGGGATAAAGTTTCCAGGTACTTGATGGCCTTCTTCGCCGCCTTGATCAGGCTCGCGCGCGCCTTGAACGATTCCTCGAAGCGGGGCAGATCCGCGTCGGCGAGAATCTTCAGCGCCGGGCCGGTATAGGCCGCCGTGGAAATGGCGGGCGGAGGCATCGCGGGCCCGCCCGTGCCGAGCGGCGGCTGGGCGGCGGCGCAAACGGCGAGGAGGAGGGCGGCGGGCGCGCTGATCATGGCGCGCATTCTAGCAAACGCGCGTGGTTCAGCCTTTGTCCAGCAGAAATTCGACGGTCTGAAAGAGCAGTTCGATCTCTATGTCATGGTCGTTGAGGCGGGTCTTGACCGCTCGTTCGAGCTCGGCGACCTTCTTGGAGATTAAATCGTGTGAAAGGAGCGTCTTGCGCAGTCGAATGAAGGCGCGAACGATTTCCACGCTCATCGTGATCGCGCGGCTGGAATTGAGGACGTTGGCCGCCATAACGGCGCCGTGTTCGGTGTACGCGATCGGCGGTTTTCGCCAGTTCCTCCTCTTTCCGGATGATATCGCAAATTGCGATATCATCGCGGCGTATTCATGGCGTGAAAGAGGGAACGCAAAATCAACAGGGAATCGCCGTTGGTTGCGCCTAACTTGTTCGTTGAGGCGGCCGGTTGTCGTTCCATAAAGAGCCGCTAAATCCGAATCGAGGATGACGCGTTGACCGCGCACCGTGAGTATGAGTGGCAGAACGATGGAGACGGCGCGTTTATCCTCGAGCACCCTACCATACGAATGGGGAGGCAGAATAGTTCCAGATGATGTCGCAATTCGCGACATCATGGTTCTTTATTCTGGAAGTGTGCGGCTCAGCTTTTCGGGCGGAAGCTGTCGACGAGGGCCTGGAACACCGGCAGGGTTTCCTGGTAGGTGTCGGCGGGGGCGGTGTGGGAGATCAGGTAGAAGCCGTCCTTGCCGGGGATCATGACGGCGTCGGCGCGGTTCATGTAGAGGACCTTATGCCCCTGCTTGGCGCGCTGGGGCGTCTCGTAGTGGACCTCGTACACCGTGCGCCCGTCCACGCTGCGGGACGTCAACTCGCTGGGCTTGCGGTCGGTCAGCTTCAGCATCGCGAGGAACTCCTCGGGCGTCTTGATCTTGTCCGCGACGGCCGGGTAGCGGCTGACGCCGATGGACGCGGTGCCGCGGCGCGGGCCGTTCATGGGGCCGAAGAACATGACCAGCGGGCCGCCGCTGTAGTCGTCCTCCACGGCTTTCCATTCGGCGGGGGCCCGGCAGGCGAAGGAGCCGCCTTTCTCGTCGAAGTCGATCAGGCGCTCGCCTGCGACGATCGCCTTCGTGGGCACGGCCTCTTCTTTGACCGCCTCGGGAGCCTTCCGGCAGGCGGCGGCCAGGACGACTAAGGCGGCGAGAAGCGTTCTTTTCATCGTTTCCGTCCCTTCATGGACCGGACCTTGGCCAGAAGCGTCGCGTCGCCCGATGCGACCGCGAACTCCTCGGCTTTTTGGATGGCGACGGCGAAATCCACGGGGCCGGAGGAGGCGATCGCGACGGCCAGATAGTGCTCGGCCAGAATCGACGGGGCATCCTTGGCGGCCTGGGCCGCGTCCGTTCCGGCCAACCGGGACAGGCGCTTCCGCTGGGCTTCGCCCGTCGCGCGGAGTTCGCGCTGGGCGCGCGTCATCGCCGCCAGGTCCTGCGCCTTTGCGGTCTGCTCGTCGCGCGTGTTCGCCGCGCGGCGGCGCGCCGCGTCCAAGCGCAGGCGCTGGATCTCCTCGGCGGTGGCGATGTCCATCGCGTTGACCGCGTCGGCCTGGTAGGTCTGACGCAGCTGCTCCACCCAGGCGTCGTGGCCCAGGACCATCTGCTTGTAGTCCTGCAGCTCGAAATCGTCCACGGCCGCGCCGGGGTCGCGCTTCAGAAGGGAGGCGATGTACAGGTTCTTCGTCGTCCACGCCTCGATCTCGTAGTCCGTCAGCATGGCCTGGGGCAGGGTCCCGCGGGACATCTCGCCCATCACCGGATCGCGGCGGTCCTGCCAGGCGTGAGTCAGCTCGTGGACCATCACCACGTCGTTGGCCTTCGCGAACGCGGCCGCCGCCTCCGGATGCTTGTTCAGATAGGCGATCAGCGCCGTGCGCGACGCCAGCGACTGCGCCAGCGCCCCGCGGTCCTTCGCGGGAACGCCTTCGGTGATCGCCGCCATCAGCAGCTGGCGGTCCACCACCAGCGCGCGGCGGCGGTAGTCGTACACCGCGGCGGCGCCCGTCAGGTCCTCCACCACCACGGGCGGCAGGTCGGGCTTGCCGTCCGGTCCGTCGAGCCGCGCCAGGACCTTGCGCCCGAAGGGATCGGCCCCGATGGCCTGGGCCGCGGCGGCGCGCAGGGAGTCTCCCAGCGCCTTTTCGGCGGGATCGAAGTAGGGCAAAGGCACGCGCGGGCCGGGAGCGCCCGCGCGGACCGGCTGCGCCGCCTCGCGGCGCTCTTCCGGGGTGCGCGAGCCGTCGAAGTATGCCGCGATCTTCTCCAGATTCTGTTCGGACAAAGCGCGCAGGCCGCTCAGGTCCTTGTTCGCCGCCAGCGCCTGGGCCACGTCGCCCGGAAGGTCGTCCTTCAACGCCTGCGCCGCCGCCAGATCGGGGGGGGTCTTGGAAAGCGCCAGGTTCAGGCGCTCCAGCGCCAGGCGCTGCGTGTTGAGGTTGATGCCCGTGAGCGCCGCCGCCAGCTGGTCGGGCGTGAGCGCGTCGTGCGTTTTCGGGTCCAGGACCCGGCCGTCGTTCTCCAGGCGGAAGCCCGCTCCGCGCAGGGCGTCCTGCATCCCGTCCGTCAGCTGGGAGCGCTTCCAGTCCGCGGCCGCCGGAGCGTCGGCCGAGACGACCGCCGCCCGGAGGGCGGGGGCCGTCAGCAGCAGCGCGGCGAGGAGAAGGGACCGCATAGATTCGTCGACGATAGAATAAAGAGATGCGCGGGTTTCGTCAAGGGACCAATATCGCCCGTCGAAGGCTCGACGGAGAATCTTGATTTTATCGACGGAAAATGCTATACTTTAAGGACGTCTACGACCCTTATTACCACTCAATGGTAATAGATGGACAAATGACTGCCGTGCCGAGGTGCCATGTACCTGAAATCCATCGATATCTGCGGCTACAAGTCCTTCGCGACGAAGACCCACATCGACTTGGAGCCCGGCATCACGGGCGTCATCGGCCCGAACGGCTGCGGCAAGTCGAACGTGATGGAATCGGTGCGCTGGTGCTTGGGCGAGATGTCCTGGAAGTCGCTGCGCGCGGACACGATGACGGACGTGATCTTCGCCGGCACCACGAAGCGCCCGCCGCTGTCGATGGCGGAAGTGACGCTGACGTTCGATAACGCGAACTCCCTTCTCCCGGTCGACTACTCCGAGGTCACCATCACCCGCCGCCTGTTCCGCTCCGGCGAGTCGCAGTATTTCCTCAATAAGACCCAGTGCCGCCTGCGCGACATCCGCGAGATGTTCCTGGACACCGGCCTGGGCGGCGACGGCTACGCCATCATCGACCAGGGCGGCGTGGACTCCATGATCCGCAGCAAGCCCGAGGAGCGCCGCGCCTTCTTTGATGAGGCGGCCGGGGTTGCCAAGTACAACGCCAAGCGCGAGGAAGCCCTGCGCAAGCTCGACCGCGTGGACATGGACCTGGGCCGCCTGCAGGATTCCGTCGCGCTGATCGAGGAGCAGGTCAAGAAGCTGGACAGCGACGCGCGCCGCGCCAAGCTGTACGCAAAATATAAAGAAGAGCTCGTGGCCATGGAGGCCGCTCACATCATCGAGCAGGCGTCCTCCATCGAGCTGGAGCTCTCCTCCATGCAGGAGCGCATCGGCCCCGTCGAGGAGATGCTGGGCGAGCGCCGCTCCCAGATCGGCGCCGAGGGCGCCAACCTGGCGGCCCTGAACCTGGAGAAGACCGGCGAGCAGAACCGCCTGATCGAGGCCAACCAGATCGTCGCCGAGACCAAGACCTCCATCGGCCGCCTGGAAGAGCGCTTGCAGAGCGCCGCGTCGTCCGTCGCCGCGATGGACGCGCGCGCCGCGTCCTGCCGCGCCGAGGCGGAGACGGCCGGCGGCCGCGCCGACGCCATCGACCCCGAGATCGAGTCCGTCGGAGCCGCCGTGAAGGCCACCGAGATCGCGCTGGCCGAGGCGAAAGCCCGCGCGGAGGCCGCGGCCGAGGAGCTGGCCGCCATCGAGGCGCGCGCGCAGGAAGCGCAGTCCCGCAAGGACGCGCTGGCCCGCGAGGCCGCCGCCAAGCAGCAGGAAGCCCACGACCTCGGCCGCGAGCTGTCCGCGGCCGAGTCCGAGCTGACGCACGCGATCGCCGGGGCGCGTTCTTCCCTGCGCAACCTGGAGCGCGACACGGCCGCCGCCGTCGAAGCCCGCGGCCGCATCAACGAGGCTCAGGCCGAATTGGCCGCCGCCGACGCCCGCCTGGCCGAGGTCAAGTCCGGCTCCGAGGCCGCCGAGGCCGCCGTGGAGACCCTCCGCGCGCGCCAGAGCGAGCTGTCCGAAGAGACCGTCCGCCTGCGCTCCGAGCTGGCGCAGGTGTCCGCCCGCGCCGAAGCCCTGGAAAGCCAGGGCGGTCAGAACCCGTACTGGGTGGGCGCGCAGGCCGTGATCGGCGCGAACATCCCCGGCGTCCTGGGCACCGTGCGCGGCCTGTTCCGCGTGGACGACGCGCTGAAGCCCGCGCTGGAAGATCTGCTGGGCGAGCGTCTGTTCGCCGTCGTCGTCGAGGACTCCACCGCGGCCCGCGCCGGCGTGGACCTGCTGGAGGCGTCGGGGACCGGCCGCGCGCGGTTCCTGGTCCTGTCGTCCCTGCCGGAGCTGTCCGCCAAGGAGTATCCCGCGGAGGCCAAGCCCATCCTGTCGCGGCTGCAGTATGACCCGCGCCATGAGAAGGCCCTTCGCCACCTGTTCGCCGAGGCGTACGAGCTGGGCGGCAAGCTGTTCGGCGACCATTGGGTGTACGGCGGCGCCGCGCCGAAGGACGGCGTCCAGCCGTCCCTGGCCGATTTGGGCGAGATGAAGCAGAAGGCCGTGACGCTGGAAAGCCGCGGAGTCTCGCTGGCCGAGGAGCGCGTGCAGGCCGAGTCCGCTTTGACCGAGGCGTTGTCCACCGCCCGCGCCGCCGCCGCGGCGCTCTCGTCGGAGTCCGGGCGCCGCTCCGGGTTGGAAGCCCGCGCGCACCAATTGGCGCAGGGATTGGAGAACCACGAACGGAACGTCGATTTGTCCACCGAGGAGTCCGTGCGCGCCATCGCCGAGGGCTCGCTCGCCAAGGAGCGCATCCTGGCCGCCAAGGAGCTTCGCGCCGAGGCCGAGGCCCGCGTCGTCGCGGCCCGCGCCGAGGAGACCCAGGCCGCCGAGGCGTTGGCCTCCGCGCGTGAGGATCTGGCCGGACACCGCGCCGCGTTCCAGGGACAGGAGGATCGCCGCCGCGGCGTCGAGGCCGAGCTGTCCGCCCACGCGTCTTCGCTGAAGCGCCTGGACGACGAGAAGGCCGCGCTCACGGCCGCCATCGCGCGCCTGACCTCGGAGACCGAGGAGCTGGCCCGCCGCAAGGCGGAGACGTTCGAGAGCCAGGAAGCGATGCGCGTGGAGATCGCGGGCCTCAACGCCGAGCTGGCCAAGCAGGAGAACGAGGCCAAGTCCGTCTTCGACCGCCTGCAGGACCTGCAGAACCGGATGGACATGCTCGGCGAGTGCCTGAAGGTCCTCCAGGCCGAGCACGACCAGGCCCAGGCCGACCTGCACCAGCATGAGATCCACGCGACCGCCCTGAAGAGCAAGTCCGATCTGCTTAAGACCCGCTTGTGGGACGAATGGCAGATGACCGTGGACGAAGCCAAGGGCAAATACCGCGACGTCGTCGCCGACGTCGAGAAGATCGAAACTTTGCGCAAGCGCATCGCGAACATGGGCAACATCAACATGGCGGCGCCCGAGGAGTACGAGGCCCTGGCCGAGAAGCAGCGCTTCCTGATCGAGCAGATCAACGACCTGCTCAAGGCCAAGGACGACCTGATGGCCGCCATCGCCAAGATCAACGTCTCCACGCGCGAGAACTTCCGCCAGACCTTCCACGACGTGCGCGAGCACTTCCGCCGCCTCTACGGCGTGCTGTTCGAGGGCGGCGAGGCCGACCTGATCCTCACCGACCCGGAGAACATGCTGGAGACCGGCGTGGACATCGTGGCCCAGCCCCCGGGGAAGAAGCTGCAGAGCATCTCGCTGCTGTCGGGCGGAGAGAAGACCTTGACCGCGATCGCGCTGCTGTTTGCGTTCTTCATGGTCAAGCCCTCGCCGTTCTGCATGCTCGACGAGGCCGACGCCGCGCTCGACGACGCCAACATCGAGCGCTTCGCGGCCATCCTGCGCGAGTTCCAGAACAAGACCCAGTTCCTGATCGTGTCCCACAACAAGCGCACCATGGAGGCCGCCGACGTGATGTACGGCGTCACCATGGAGGAGAAGGGCGTCACCCAGCTCATCTCCGTCAGCTTCCAGAAGAAGGAGAAGGCCGCGGCTCTGCCCGACCGCGAGGCCCACTCCCTGAAGGTGGACGTGCAGGGACCGTTCGTGCCGGAGACGCCCGCCGCGCCGGAAGATAAGGCCTAACCGAATCCCGACCGAAAAAGTCGACTGACGCCGGAGTCGGTAAAAAGCCGCGGCTATCACCGGAGATAGCCGCGGCTCTCTTTTAAGGATTCAGGCTGTTCTTCAATGCGGAAACTTGGGCCTGGAAGTCGCTTTCCTGCGTGATCCGTCCGCAGATGTCGGCGGCCAGCGCCTGGCCGGCGGCGACGTCGGTGGGATGGTGGACGCCCGCGATCACGCGCAGTTCCCCGATGTACTGCCCATAGTCGGTGATTTTCGACGCGCGCGCGGGGAAGATCGCCGCCAGCACGCAGGCATCCACCGCCCCGACCGTCGCGTGGGTGCTGGGATAGGCCGTCGCCCCGCCCGGCTTGTCGGCGCAGGGATGTATTCGCGCGTCTTCGTTGTAAGGCCGCGGCCGCGAGTACTCCTTCTTGAACACCCCGGAGATATTCGATGCCAAATTCGACGCCTGATCCACCAACGGCTGGACCGCGCTCATCTCCGCTGACGAAAGAAGACCCGACGAAGCATACAACGACGTGAAGTCCGGGATCTTCATGCTGGCCGCCAACGCGCACTGCTGGGGCGTGCGCGAGCTCTGATCGTTGAGCAAGGTGGAGAAATCGGAGACGTAGTCCGCGGAGCCCTTCGTCGGCGGCGGGGGCACGTTGAAGTCGGACGCGGTGATGTCCGTCCAGGCGGCGTGAGCGGGCGCGACGAGGAGTCCGGCCAGCCAGAGGGAGCAGAAAAGATTCTTCATCCCATGATGATGCCGTGCCGTGCGATCGATGACGAGGGCCAAAAGGCCTAGAAAAAGTCTGCGCGTTCCGACACGCGCTTTTTACATGATGGGCACGTCGTCGTTAAGGGCGGATACTAGAATGACGTCATGAAAGACGCGCTGACCCTCTTCGCGACGACCTTCCTGGAAATGCTCGCCTCCGGCGCGCGCATGAACGCCGGTCATCTCGCCGGCGGGCCGTTCTCACCTGGAGCGTTCGGCATTTATCGGGACGAAGGCGGAAATGCCGCGACGTCCAGGCGCACCGCGCCGCCGTCGCCGGGCGCGTACGTCACGCCCAGCATCCGCCCCATGGTGGGAGCGATGTCCATGGGCGTCGCCGGCGAAGCGTAACGTCCGGCGCTCACGCCGCGGCCCCAGAACACCAGCGGAACGCGCGTGTCGTAGGACCAGGGCGTGCCGTGGCTGGTGCCGTGGGGCTGGTCGTGGAGCAGGACGTTCTCCGCGGTGATCACGTAGAGGTCGCCGGAACGGTCCGGGCGGTAGGAACGCTTGAGCGCGGCGGCGAGCGGGTCCTTCGGGTCCATCGTTAGAACGTCCACGGACGCGATCACGCGCCCGATCCCGTCCAAGCCGGAGAGGACCTTCGCCGCTTCGCGAGAGAACGAAGGAAAGTCCAGTCCTTTGGACTGAGCCAGCGGACGGTTCAGATAGACCAGCGGAGTGGAGTTGCCCAGGATCCAGCGCTCGCCCGCGGGCCAGCGCTTCTGCAAAGCGGATTCCATGGCCGCGCCCTGCGCGTTCCAGTCGAAACGGCGCACTCCCAGCTTCTTTCCCGAGGGGTCCTCGTTCGAGGGGATGGCGCCGTGGTCGGCGGAGAACGCCAGGTCCAGCGAGCCGCCCGACGCCGACTGCAAGAGGTCCAGCATCCGGCCCAAAGTCAGGTCCAACGCCTTCAACTGCGCGACCATCTCGGGCGCCTCCGTGCCGTAGCGGTGGCCGACCAGGTCGGTGGCGGAGAAGCTCACCAGCAGAAGGTCGGCGCCCGGCCCGCGCCCCACGTTCTCGCGCTTGACGATCTCGGCCACCAGGCGCGTCGTCGCCTCGTCGAGCGCCGGGCTGGCCAGGACGTCGGGCGGGACGGCGCCGTCCTTCGGCGTCAGAAGAGCGGATTTCACCAGCTCCGCGTTGAACTCGTCCAGCCACGCGGGGCGACGATAATAGGAGGAGGTGGTGAAGATTCCCTTCGACTTGTCCACCCACAGGGCCATGTCCGGCCGGCGGCCGCCGAGAAGGATGGCGGCGCGGTCCTTCCCGGAGACGGAGAACACGCGCGCGGCCGGGTCGGAGGCCTTCACCGCGTCGGCCAAGGTCGGCCCGTCGAGATGTCCCGGTCCCAGGCCGTAGGGATCGTCGGCGACGCAGTACGTGTCCGACCAGGTCTCGCGCACGTACCAATCGTTGGCCACGATGCCGTGGGTGGCGGGCGCCCGCCCCGTGGAGATCGCCGCGTGTCCGGGGCCGGTCTCGGTGGGGATGTGGAGATGCCTGGCGTCGGTGAACACCGCGCCTTCCCTGGCGAGGCGCTTGAAGCCGCCGGTGAAGGAGGGATCGCGCTCCAGGTAGTCGGCGCGCATCTGGTCCACCACGACGACCACGCCCAGTCGTGGACGGGCGGAGTCGGCGGCGAACGACGGCGCGGCGAAGAATAGGACGGCGGAGACGGCGACGTATTTTCGGAGAGTGATCATGTCAGGGATAATAGCCGATTCCGCCGGCGATTGCCTCCGCCGGGGACACCTTCACGTAGATGAAGTTCATCAGGGGCTGCAGGAGGTCCAAACGTTCCGGCGGCAGTTCGATCTTTTCGGAGCGGCCGGAACGGCGGTTCGCCACGGCCCGGCGCAGCACGTCCTTGGTCAGGCCGCGCAGTTCGGGGTGGGTCCATAGATAAACAACGTCGCGTAGCGCCTCGTCCAATTGTTCTTCAGTACCGGGCGCCCGGGTCGTATCCTTCAGGACTGCGTCGGCAAGGATCTCGGACGCTTTCGGCGACAACGTAACGCGCGGGCCTCCCGGCACGGCGTTCAAAGCGCCCGCGCGCAGAAGATCGCGGTTCCCAGTGAGAACGGCGGTCAAGTAGCCCCGGGAATCCTTCCCGAAGCCGCCGGCGCTCTTGAGCGCCTCGTCCACGAGCTTCCGTATGGTGATGTCGTCCAGCGCGCCGATCTCCGCCACGGTCCGCTTCGCGGAGTCGGACGACATGAACCGCTCGTGGAAGGCGAGCGGCATCTTGGGGACGCCCAGGACGGACGCCCCGGAACGGAAGGCCTGGTCGAAATCGCCGAACACGGTCTCCGCGGCGCCTTCGACGCCGCGAATCCAGAGATTGCCGCGGTTGAGGATTCGATCGGTGTTGCCCATCCAGGCGTCGACCACCGAGCCGCGGGCGAACGCGTCGCTCCGCGACAACATGTCCTCCTCGGCCGAGCCGGCGGCGGGGCTGCGGACCTCGATGAAGGCGCTGTAGACGCCTAATACCTCTCGGCCGTCCAACATCGCGCGTCCCAGCCGGTAGTCCACGGTCGGAACGCCAAAGCGGCGCATCACGGCGGACCCGACCACCTCACGCAACAGCTTCATGCGTTCGTATGGGTATAAAGGATCCTGGGGGCTCATACGAATGGGCTTGAACACCACCCGGTTTCCCGCGGCGTCGTCGGCCAATACGGGCACCGAGATGCCGCCCTCGCGGGTGGCGGGGAGAGCGTATCCGGCGGCGTCCAGCTTGGGCGTCACGCGCGCGATCTTCGACAGCACGGAGGCGTCGGTCAGGGAAGGATCGGTCAACGCGCGGTCGTAGGCGCGCACCACGTCGGGTTCGTGGCGGCGGAACAGCTTCCCGATCAGCGCCACGAGGGGGTTCTTGCGGACGGCGTCCAACGCTTGAGACAGCGCTGAGGGCCGCGCGTTTCCGGGCGACACGGGGTACAGCGCCCGGAACTCGTTCGACGCCGCGATCTCCTCGGAGGCGAAGTACAGCACCGCGCGCGGCTTCATCTTGACCGAGACGACGTACAGAAGGAAGTCGAGCGCCTGATGGATGCCGAAGATGATCCAGAAGCTGCCCATCAGTCCGGTCTTGAAGAAGTAGCCGTCGGCGTCCAGGACCAAGGCGCGCGTCAGCAGGAAGAAGGAGCGGCCGTTCCGCGACAGGACGCCCTTTTCGTACAGCTCGTTGACCCCTTGCGACGCCAAGGTGCCGATGAAAGTGCCGATCAGCGTGACTATGCCCATGTCGCGCCAGTACTGCAAAGTCCACGGGGGGACGATTCCCTTGAGCGCCGTCCAGGAGATGGTGCGGTAGATCGCCGCGACGATCTGTCCGTACACCAGGTTGAATCCCGTCAGATAAGGGATGCCGCGCAGGCGCGCCAGCCGGTTTTGGAAGGCCGCCCAGCCGTCCACCCAGAAGCTGTGGAAGGTCTTCAGTCCGATGGTGAGGCCCGCGATGGCGGCGAAGGCGACGGGGTGCCGGGGCAGGTACAGCGGCGCGAAGGCCAGGACGTTGATCGCGATGAACGGCACGCGCGTGAACAAGCCGCCCATGAATTCGGCGCGGCTGGGCATGGTGACGGACGCGCGCAGCTGGCGCGCGAGGAACACGGCCTCGTTGGCGTCCTTGGCGGGAGCTTCCGCGGGCGCGCCGGCCTTCTCGGCGGCCGGCGTCTTGCGAGGCGGGGCGACGGTCTCGATCTCGGGTTTCGACTTGATTCCCAGCGTCTTGAGGAAAACGCCAAGTTCGGCGGCGGCCGCGCGCTTCTCCGCGTTGGAGCCGGCGGACTGGGGGAGGATCGCGCGGATCTTTCCGGAGCGCAGCAGCGCCGCGCGGTAGGCGGGATCGGCGGCCAGGACGGCGCTCAGTTCCGAGACGAGGACGGAGCGCGGCGTGCGGCCCAGCCCCGTGAGGAAGACTCGGCGGCCGTCGAAGGCCGCGTCGGCCTCCGCGGAATTTTGTTCCGGCGCGGGATCCTTCACGGCCGGAAGCGCGGTTGCGGCGAGAACGGCGCGCGCGACGGGCGCGGCGGCGGAAGTCTTCGACGGAGCGCCCGGCGGCGCCATCAGCGCCTTCAGAAGCGTCGCGGCGGCGGCGGGCAGCGCCGCCAAAGCCGGGGCGGGCGCGGCCAGCGTCGCGGCGACGGTCGCCGCGGCGGACGGCGCTTGCGCGGGAGCCGACATGGGAGAGGAAATGGCCGCGGAAGGCGCTCCCCGGGCGGGAAGGCTGCCCAGCGGCATCACGGCCGGCATCCGGGCTCCCGCGCCGGGCTCCGCGGCGAAGGAGGCGGCGGACAGCTTCACTTCGACCACTGCGGCCCAAGCCGACGGCCCGGGCATGGAAATCAGGAGCGAGAGAGCGGTCAGGAATCGGATCATGTCCAGATCATAGGATCCGGACGTTTCCCCGCCGTCACGCCCGTGTGCCGGGCCGGTGACTTTCGGGACCCCGATCGGCCCGGGGCGCGCTCAGGCCTTACGGCCTATGAAAAATCACTTCAGGCGCCAGGGCAGCCACGATTTCTCGTAGATCCCGGATCGCAGGATGGCCGCGCCGTCCAACACGACGTAATCGTCGGGACCGTCGTACGCGAACGCGGAAACGACGGCGTCCTGGTCCACGGCGGTGAAGATCAGGAGCCCCCGTGTCGCGTCGAAGGGATTCAGGGCGGTGGTGACCAGGCCCAGCTTGCCGGAGAACTCGACGTCCTTGGCGTCGCCGCGGCGGGCGTCGAACACGATTCGCCCTTTCGCCAAATGTGTCGGCAGCTTCAAACGGGCGTAGTTCTTCGCCAACCAGGCGTTGTCGTTCAAGGTCCCGACGGCGACCAATGTTTTTCCGGCGAGATCGGCGGACAGGGCTTCGATGTCGTTGAGGCGCCGTGCGTCCGGGAAATGACGCGTTTGGAGCGCGTCGACGGCGGTCCTGAGTTCCGGCGACGGGCTCGCCGGCATAATGAAGACCGCGGGTCCCTTCGAGTCCAGCACCGCGGCCACGCCGCCGTGGAACGGGGGCGCCGGCGTCTTCGGCGCGGATTCGTCGAGCGCTTCCAGGAGCCGCGGATAAAAGTCCGCCAAGGCCCCGCGGTTTTTCCGGGCTTCGTATTCCTTGAGCCGGTCGACGAGCGGACGCAGGTACGGCATGCCGAAGTTCCGGTATTTCTCCGGCCAGCGCCGCGCCATCTCGCGGCCGGTGCTGCCGCCGTTGCGTTCCAGCAGGCGCGCGCCGACGGCGAACGCCACCTGGCGCTGGACGCAGGCGTACCAGGACGTTTCGCACGTTCGTGAGATCGGTTCGTAAAGACGATTCAGCTCCTCGATGCGGGCGGCGTACGGCTTGGCGGCGTCGTTGAGGTAGACCCGAGTGAGTTCGGTCCAGATTCCGCCGACGCGCGTTCCGAGGCGATACCCGAATTTGCCTTTATACACCTCCGGCCCGTACACGCTGGTCAAACGGGGAACCCCGTCGGGGTCGACGCTCGGGAGGGCATCGGCCAGCACCGGTTCGGCGAACGGCGAGATGATCACCGTGTAGCGCGTCGTCACGGGAGCGCCGAGGTACTCCTCGAGCGCCGGCACGATGTCGATCGCCGCCGCCTGTCGCCGCACGTCGTCCACCATCGGCCGCCGCAAATTTTCCGTTTGGCCGTAGAAGTACGTGAACGAGCTGACCCGCGCGAAATCCGACAGCATGGCGCGGAATTCCTCGGCCTGGGAGGCTCCGCCCATCTGGAACGCGACCCCGTCGGACACCGGCCCCGCCAGCTCCGGCGGCGGCCCGAGGTGGAGCACCGCGTCGTAGAAGGTCAGGTAGCTGACCCCGCGGCGGCTCAGCTCCGCGTAGAAATCCACGACGGGATGGCCCGCGAACGGAGCGAAATGCTCCTCGGCGGCCTTGTCGTAAGGGATATCGTGGCGGAAGAATCCGGCGAAACGCTGGTCCGCGCGCGCCAGCAATTGCACCATGGCGAGCAGTTCCACCCGGGGGTCGGTGCGGATTTCCGGATAGGAGGCCGTTTGGGCCCGGGCCGTCGCGGCGCACAGCGCCAGGATCAACGCCAGTTTCAGCACGACAGCTCCTTTAGAACGGGAGAAAGGTCCAGCCGCCCTTTTTAGGAAACGCCCACCACAGCCGCTTCACCACGTCGCCCGCCGGCATCTTCACCGGAACGGCGCGGACCACGGGACGGCGGTCGTCGGGCAGAACGAAGGCCAGCCAGTGCGCGGACGCGCCGTCGGTCTTGACCTCCGTGTGTTCCGTCGGTACGCGGAACAGGAGCTCGATGGCCAGGCTCTCGGATTGCGGCGCCCACGACGCGTACTCGAAGCCCGAGCCGGCCGGAGGATTTTCCAGGATCTTGAGCCCGTCCGCTCCGGCCGCGGCCGCGTCCAGCGCGGCCAGGGCCTTCTCGATTCCCGCGGCCAGCGCGGCGGCGTCCGCGGCCTTCGGCGTCTTCTGCGCCAGCACGGACAGCACCCCGGTGCGTTTGGCGACGAAGGACTTCAGCTTCTCGCCCACGGCGATGGCCGCGGCGTCGGCGGGCGCGTCGGACGCGACCTGGCGCAGGACCAGCCCCACGGTCTTGGCGGCGTCGGCCTTGGGGACCAGCAGGGCGTCGGCGGTGCCGTTGGCGGCGCGCGCGGAGTAGTCAGCGCCGGCGGCGTTGAGCTGGGAGGCCAGGGCGGCCGCGATGGAAAGAGGGTTCGAGTCGGTCATAAGCTCATTATCTCATAGATGTCGCGGGATAAACCACGATCCGGGTCCGTATATTCTGTTACGATTCTTTCGTGATCGCGAAGCCCCGCCAGCGGCGTGCGTCCAAGGCGCTTTGGACCGCCGCGTATTTCGCCGTTTTGGCCGTCGTCGGAGTATTCCGCTTCCGCGAGGCCCGCCTGCCCCCGGTGCTCACCGGAGACTCCACCGAATATCTGGAAATGGCGCGCCACCTCGCCGCGGCGCGGACTCTGGCCTTCGAGCCCGTGGTCCCTTTCGCGGGCCGCGCGCCCCTGTATCCCGTGCTTCTCAATTTGGCGGCCGGGAGCCCGGAGGACGTCCGCCCCGCGCGCGCCGCCTGGGTCCAAGCCGTTTTGGCGGTCCTTCTGGCCGCGGGAGCCGGCGCCTTGGCGTTCGCGCTGCACTCCCCGGAGGCCGGCGCCTTGGCGGCCGCGGCGGCGGGCTTTCATCCCGGGCTGGCGGCGGCGAGCGGAACGGTCGGCATCGAATTGCTTTTCGGCCTGTGCGTCTTCGCCGCGGCCTGGGCGCTGGCGCGCGACGCCGTGCGCCCCGACCGGGCGTCGGCGTGCGTTTTGGGCCTGGCCGTCGGCGTCAGCCTGTGGTGCCGTTCGACGTTCTTATTCTTGCCGCCCTTGCTGTTCATCGCCGCCGTCATCCGTTCTAAAAAAATAGAGCGGGCGCTGATTCTTCTGCTACTGCCGTACGCGGTTTTGTCGCCGTGGACCTTGCGCAACTACGCGCGACTGGGCGCGTTCATCCCCGTCGAGCGGCAGGCGGGGGTATACAACCTGTACCACGC
>JBIOJO010000021.1:0-61834 GCA_044450965.1 Elusimicrobiota bacterium
CGCCTGGGGCGCGCGCCTCGCTTCATTTTGTAGGACCAAGGACTGGAAGAGTTGGGTCTTTGGGCCGCTGACGACCGCAGTCGCGACGGGTATAATGTCATACATGCGCCGGGCCAAAGCCATCCTCGCCATCGTTCTTTGCGCGTCTCTCGTCGCGCCCGCGTCCGCTCAGATGCGGGCGGCGGCGGCTTTGGAAGGCGCCGTGCCCCGGGTCACGCTGTCCGCGCCGCTGATCGCCCCCTCGTTCCAAGGCGCCCCGTCCCTGACTCTTTTCTCCGCCCCGAGCGCGCCCATCGCCGCGCCGTCCGCGGCGCCGCTCCCCGCGATGGCCCCGGCCGCCGCGTCCCTTCCCGCGGCGGCGGCTTCGGCCCCCGCGGGTCTCCCCGCCGCCGCGCCGGTTCTCCCGGTCTCTCGGGCGCTCTCGGCGGCCCGCGCGGTCCTTCCCGCGGCGTCCGCGAAATCCGCTCCCGCCGTTTCGAACGAGGAATCCGGGCGCCTCGAATCCGAGAAATTCTGGTCCGGCGCTTCGGATAAGACCCGCGACGAATTTCCCGCCGTGGAGGCTTCGGCCTCCGCCTCGCCCGCGGCCCCGCTCCATCCTTCGCGGGCCGCCGTTTCGCGGACCGTCCTGGGCGCCGTCGCGGTCGCCGTTCCGGCCGCGCACGGCTTCGCGGGGTTCCTCTCCCACGCCTCCCCCTTCCTGGAAGCCGGCGCCGTCCTGGCCGGGACGTACGTCGCCAACCGCGCGGTGCACGCGCTGTTGAGCGCGTTCGGCTCGAAGCGGGGTATGGACCGCCATCAGGTCGCCGCGATCCGCCTCGTCTCCAGCGTCGTGCTGTGGACCGCGGCCACGGCGGCCGCGCTCAAGCTGGGCGGCGCCTCCCCGCAGCTGATGACGACGGTGTTCGGCGCGGGCGGGACGATCCTGACCTTGGGGCTCAAGGACGTGCTCGGCAACGTGATCCAGGGCGTCAACTTCCTGGTGACGCGCCCTTACACGATCGGCGCGAAAGTCTTGATCGACGAGCAGGTCGGGACCGTGTCCGACGTCACCTTGACGTCCGTGAAGTTGAGGAAGGACGACGGCTCCGAGGTGCTCATCCGCCACGCGGCGCTGGCCGCCAAGCCCGTGATCGTTTACGGCGCCTATCAGTTCCCGGACGCGGCGCTTCATCTGTCCGACGCGAAGATCCATCTGGCTTTGCCGGCGAAGCCGAAGTTCCAGGGCGCGCTCGGAGCGGTCTGGAAATCCCTGGACCGCCGGTTCTGGATCGCCGGCGCGGCGTTCGGCGCGCTTCTCGCGGCCCCCGCTTTCCTCCCCGTCCTGACCGCGGGCTGGGCCGCCGCCGTCGTGCACTACGGGCTGGCCGGCTCGATCGCCTGGCTGACCCGGCGAGTGGACGTCGCGCTGGGTTCGGCCATCGACGCCCTGGCCCTTCAGAACGGCTGGCGTCCGGAGACCCGCGTGATCACGCGGCTGGCCTCCAGCGCGGCGCTGTGGGCTCTCGGCGGCGGCGCGGTCCTGCGCCTGATCGGCGTGTCGTGGACCGCTTTGGGGGCCAGCATCGGCCTCACGACCCTGGGCGTCGGCCTGGCCTCCAACAATTTTTTCGGCTCCGTGGTGCAGGGCGGAGAGGTGCTGTTCTCGAAGCCGTTCAAGGTCGGGGACCGCGTCAAGATCGGGACGTTCGAAGGGACGGTCGAAGACATGACTTTGTATCACGTCGTCATAAAATTAGACGAGGAGCGCCACGCGCTCGTGCCGTACGCGGTCGTGCGCGACGCCACCCTCGTCGTTGAACCAGGACAAAAATAAAATGAGCTCACCCCGCCGCCAGGACGTTCGCAACATCGCCATCATCGCCCACGTCGACCATGGCAAGACCACGCTCGTCGACGCGCTTCTGAAGTCCACCGGAGCCTTCATCGTGAAGGCCGACGCGGCGCAGGAGCAGGTCTTGGACTCCAACGACCTGGAGCGCGAGCGCGGCATCACCATTCTCGCCAAGAACACGTCCGTGCGCTACGGGAGCACGACCATCAACATCGTGGACACCCCCGGCCACGCCGACTTCGGCTCCGAGGTCGAGCGCATCCTGAAGATGGTCGACGGCGCCCTGCTGGTCGTGGACGCGGTCGAGGGGCCGATGCCCCAGACCCGCTTCGTGCTGCGCAAGGCGCTGGCCCTCGGCCTGCACCCGATCGTGGTCATCAACAAGATGGACCGCCCGCACATCAACCCGCAGGCGGCGCTGAACCGCATCTTCGACCTGTTCATCGACCTGGGCGCGTCCGACCCGCAGATGGACTTCGCGACGGTGTACGCGGCCGGCAAGATCGGCTGGGCCAGCCACGACGTCAACAAGGTGGGCACGGACATGACGCCCTTGTTCGACACGATCATCAAGTCGGTCCCCGGACCGGCCGTGGACCCGACGAAGTCCCTGCAGATGCTGGTGACCATGCTGGACTACAGCAACTACATCGGCAAGATCGGGCTGGGCCGCATCCAGAACGGAACCATCAAGAAGGGCGAGACCGTCGCCCTGATCAAGGCCGAGGACGGAAAGGTCATCCCGGGCAAGATCACCATGCTGCAGATGTACCAGGGTCTGAAGCGAGTGGACGTCGATGAAGTCCAGGCCGGCGACATCGTGGCGCTGGCGGGCCTGGAAACGATCAACGTGGGCGACACGGTGTCGTCCATCGCCAACCCGATCGCGCTCCCCCCGCTGGATATCGACGAGCCGACCTTGTCCATGGAGTTCATGGTCAACAACTCTCCCTTCTCCGGACGGGAAGGCAAGCTGGTCACCTCGCGGCACATCCGCGAGCGCCTGATGCACGAGCAGCAGATCAACGTGGGACTCAAGATCGAGCAGCTTCCCGGCGAGGGGCACTTCAAGGTGTCCGGCCGCGGAGAGCTGCATCTGTCCATCCTGATCGAGACGATGCGCCGCGAGGGCTTCGAGGTCGCGGTGTCCCGCCCGCAGGTCATCTTCCGGGAGATCGGCGGCGTGAATTCCGAGCCGATGGAGAACCTGGTGCTGGACGTGCCCCAGATCTACCAGGGCGCGGTCATCGAGTCGCTGGGCCGGCGCATCGGCCAGCTCCTGAACATGGCGCCGGAAGGCGCGTCGCGCGTCCGCTTGGAGTACATGATCTCCTCGCGCGGGCTGATGGGCTTCAAGACCGAGCTGATGGCCATGACCAAGGGCACCGGCATGATGCACCACAGCTTCAACGGCTACGGGCCGAAGGGCGGCGATCCGCCTCCCCGCCCCAACGGCGTGCTGATCGCCATGGCCCAGGGCACCACCACCGGCTACGCGATGTCGGCCCTGCAGGAGCGCTCGCAGTTCTTCGTCGGAACCGGCGTGGAGGTCTACGAGGGCATGATCGTCGGCACGAACTCGCGCCAGAACGACATGATCGTCAACCCGTGCAAAGCCAAGGCGCTGACCAACATGCGCTCCAAGGCCACGGACGACGCGGTCAACCTGGAGCCGCCGAAGATTCTCAGCCTGGAGCAGTCCCTGGAGTTCATCGACGAGGACGAGCTTCTCGAGGTCACGCCGCAGAGCATCCGCCTGCGCAAGAAGGTCCTCAATCCGTCCATGCGCAAGCGCTCCGAGGAAAAGGGCGGCTGAGCGGAACGGAGACGAACGGAGACGAACGGAACGACGGAACACCACTCAGACACCAAGACACCAAGGACGGAAAGAAGGGTTAACGGCGAAAACCGTTAACCCTTTTTTCTTTGGGTCTTCGCGCCTTTGTGGTTTAATCTGTCTCTATGCGAAGCGTTCTCATCGCGCTGGCGCTGTGCTCGGCGTCTCCCGTTTTCGCGGAGCCCATCATGGGCTTCAACTTCCCGCTTTGGTCCGCCGACGGCTATTCCTCCCCCCTCGGGAAGAAAGGCCTGGAAGAGATCGCCGCCACGGGCGCGGGCTGGGTCGCGCTTACGCCGACCTTGTACGTTAAGGACCGCAAGGATTCGATCGTCGCGGCGGGACCCGACACGCCGAGCGACGAATCCCTTCGGGCCGCGATCCGAACGGCCCGCTCCTTGGGGCTGAAGGTCGCGTTCAAACCCCACGTCGACAGCCGGCAGGGCGGCGCGCGCGCCTGGCTCTCGCCGTCTAATCCGGCGCGGTGGTTTTCGTCCTACCGGGCGATTCTCCTTCGCTACGCGCGATTGGCGCGCGAGGAGGACTGCTCGCTGTTCGTCGTGGGGACCGAATTGGCGCTGTTGACCGGGCCTCGAGACTGGAAGGCCTGGCGCGTCCTGATTCGCGACGTCCGCGCCGAATATCCCGGACCGCTGACATACGCGGCGAACTGGCATTCGGCGGCGCACGTCGGATTCTGGCGGGATTTGGATTACATCGGAATCGACGCGTATTATCCGGTGCTCGGCGGGACCGACCGGCGCCTGCTCGGCTTGGGCTGGCTACCGTACGAGGCGGAGCTGAAGACGCTGTCGGCCGTGCATGGCCGTCCGATCCTCTTCACGGAGTACGGCATCGCCAGCCAGAAGGGCGCCAACCTCAGGCCTTGGGAATGGCGCGACTTCGGCCCCGCGGACGCCGAAGTCCAGGCGGCGTACATCGAGGCCTTCCTGCGGGCGTTCGCCGGGAAGTCCTACGTCGCCGGCTTCCTTCATTGGGCGTGGGACATGGACCCTTCTCACTCCGGACCGGGGGACAAGTCCATGTCGGTGCGGGGCAAGCCCGCCCTGGACGATATCGAGGGTTTGTTCCGCGCATCGCGCGGAGTTTCTCCGCGTCCGGCGCCGTCCCACGCGCCCGCCGCGGCGCGGGTCGCGGCCGTGCTCTCCGGCGCTTCGTCGCTCTAGCGGCTCCTACCGCGCTGTTCGCGGCTTGGCTGTCCGCGTGCTGATGACGGGAATTTCCCAGACGCCAGAATTCAGGCTTTTCGCACGGATAGGCGGGTTTGGCGGATCGAGAGCCGGCGCGCTACGCCAGCCTGGAACCGGAATGGGCTTTCCGCAATCAGGGCAATAGAAGCCGTGTTTCTCGTCCAGTTCGGGAGCGCGGCGCGGTCTCGGCGGGTCCCGTGGAGGCGGATTCACGAGGCTCTTATACTGCATCCAAAGGGGTATCCCGAAGCCTCCGATCAGCAGAAACGCCAGTCCGACGGCGTCGATCCACGGCGGGTTCGATTTCTCCCTGCGAGCCATCTTCAATGTGCGGCGTCTGGTTCAGCCGGTTGGGTCGAGCGCGGCTTTTTCTTATACAAGTCCTTAAGGCATTGGCGGCGCTTCTTGGCTTGGGGCAGTTTCAGGCATTTCTCCCGCGCCTCCCGGAGCTTCTTGAAGTCCGTCATCTCCGAAGCACCGCCCATCGGCTCGTTCAATTCGTGCCATTTCTCGTGGTCGATCTGAATTCGGGCGTAACAGTCCTCGCGCTGGGACGGATCTTGGGCGTCGCATTCGGCTCGCGTCGCCTTGAGCCTCTCCGCCTCCGCGTTTCGTGCGCGGTCCAGCGCGCCGCTGGATTCGGCCTTCCCGTTCTGCGCGCCGATGGAATTGATCGCCTGCGCGGCCCCGGCAGCGGCCGCCGCCCCGGCGGCGACCTGGCCGTAGCACGTCTCGCGCAAGGACGGCTCCAACGTGCCGCAGTTGTCCCGCATCGCCTGTAACTGCGCGGAGAGGCCACCTCCGTCCGTGCCGATTCCGCCGGGCGCGGCGGCGTTCTTGCCGGGCGGCGGGTCGAGCTTGCTCCACGGATCCGTCGGGGCGCTCGAGGATCCGGCGGCGGCGTCGCCGGCGGAGGACCCACCGCTGGAGCCAGTGCCGGAAGACGAGGGACGCCCTCCGCCGCCCAGCACGTGAGCGCCCGATGGGCAGGCGGAGATCAGGACTGCGACGGCCAGCGCGGCCGCCAGACGGCTTTCGACGAACGTCTTCGAGGTCTTCATGGGTTTCTCCGTGCGGGTCCAATCATAGCGCGAGGTTGAACTGGATGGCTTGGCGGAGCTTAACCGCGACCTTCGCCGTGCCGACGTAAGCGGGAGTGAAGCGCAGAAGCAGACCGACCTTGCGCGCGGCCTCGTCGAAGTCGGGCGTCGCGGACTTCACCACGTCCACGGAGATCACGCGGCCGTCCGGGTCCACGTGCAGATCGATGACCACGGTCCCCCCGCGTCCGCGCAGGCGCTCCTCCTCCGGATAGAAGCGGCGCAGGATCGCGTTCAGGTCTCCGAGGTTCTTTAGTTGAGGCAGGCGGGTGAGCTGGGTCGAGTCGCTGCCGTCGCCGATGCCGTATTCCCCTCCGGAAGGCCCCGACGCGGGACTCGGTTCGGGCTCCGGGGCGGACGGAGCGGACGGCTTCGTCAGATCGGGAAGCGGCGCGGGCTTGGTGTCCGACTTGACCCATTCCTTCGCCTTGGGAGCGGGCGCCGGAGGCGGAGACGGCGCGGCGGCCGCCGGCCGGGGCGCGGCCAGGCGTCCGATATGGCCGGACATGGTCAAGTCCAGTTCCACCGGCGGATGGGCGGCGCGGGGCTTGGCGTAGCTCCAGGCGTAGATCAGCCCATGGACGCCGGCCGACAGCGCGAAGGCCAGGGGCAGGAGGGGCCGTTCGCGGACGCGTCCGCCGAACGCCGGGCGCGCGGGCGCCGCCGCTTTCATTTCGGCGCGACCTGCGCGCTCATGCGGCTGATTCCGGCGCCACGGATGTCGTCCAGCAGTCCCGCCACGGAGTCCCAGTCGACCGTCTTGTCCGCGGCCAAGGTCACGCGCAGGCCGGGGTCGAGACGGGCCATCTGCTTGAGGTTCATGGCGAGCGCGTCGCGCGTGACCGCCTGGCCGTTTAAAGTCAGGGAGCGGTCGTCCGTCATCATCACCTGCACCGCCGGACTCGGAGACTCGGCGGTGTTCGCGGCCTTGGGCAGGTTGAGCTTCATCGCGCGCTGGGCGATGATGTGGCTGGTGGCCATGAAGATGATGAGCAGCACCAAGGTGATGTCGACGAGCGGCGTCACGTTGATGCCGGTGATGATCTTGCCGTTTTGCTGGGCTTGTCCCGCCATGCTCCCCCCTACGCCTCGACGGCCAGCATCGCGATCAAGGTGCGGCCGAAGCGGTCGGCCTCCAGCATCAGGTCGTTGACCCGCTTCTGCAGGTAGTTGTAGGACGCCACGCAGGGAAGCGCGACGATGATCCCGACGGCGGTCGCGATCAGCGCCTCGGCCAGGCCCTGCATGACGACTTCCGGTCCCTGTCCGGCTGACGCGCCCAGGTCGTGGAACGCGCGGATGACGCCCAGCACCGTGCCCAGCAGGCCTACGAAAGGCGCGTTGTTGCCCAAGGTCGCCAGGATGAGAAGGCGCTTTTCCAACTCGTTGCGTTCCAGGGCCAGCCGCGTCTCCAGCTGGGCCTCGACGATCGGGAGGCCCTTGCCCGCGTGGGACTGGACGTCGATGGCGATTCGCTCCAGCACCGAGCCCTTCGGCAGGCCGCGGCGCACGTCGTCGATGGTCGCGTCCGCGGGTTGCCGGGCGAGCTTGTCCAAGGTGTCGCCCTGCTCCTTATGGCGGCGCATGATGACCAGCGCGCGCTCGATGATGACCGTCAGGGCCACCACCGAGGAAAATAGGAGCAGGTAGATGACCCAATCTCCCCCCGTCTCCGTGAGCTTGTGCAGAAATGACAGTTGATTCATGCGCCTCCTTGAGGATCGCGGCGGAGCGGAGCGCGATGCCCCGCTCCGCCGCATCGTTTCGACGTCATCAGCTTCCGAAAGGAATGCTGACCTTCATGAAGTAGTTCCGTCCCGGCATCTCGATGCCGAACGCGCGGTACACGTTCAGGACGTCCTGGTAGCCGACGTTCATCAGGTTCTCAACTCCGGCGTCCACCGTCAGCCGGTTGAGGCCCGCGTTGAAAGCTCCGCCCATGGTCAGCCCCACCAACGCGTAGCTGTTCACCGGAGCGCTGGGGAAGTCCTGCTGCGTTCGGGTCTGCTGGTAGACGTACTTGACGTTCGCGCCCAGGTACGGCGCGACGACGGGTCCCAGCGTCTTGTCGTGCAACTCCGCGCCGAAGCGAAGCCGGTCGGCCGGGATGATCGGCAAGGGCTGGTTGACCGACGTGTTCCGGCCGCGGGTGAGGTCCAGCCCGCCGTTCAGGAGCAGGTTCTGCGTCGCGGCCACGTCGCCCGAAAGGGAGACCCCCTCCAGGACGGCTCGTCCCTGCGTGTTCTGGAAGACGGGGTAGTTCTTCGGGTTGTCTCCGGCCGGAACCGCTGCGATCGCCGCCGCGGACGCCGGCTCCGAGTAGATGAAGTCGTTGATGGTGTTGTGGTAGGCCATCAGCTCTCCATGCGCGAACGCCGACGCGTAGCGGATCGCGGCGTCGGTGTTGATCGACGTCTCCGCCTTGAGGCCGGGGTTGCCGATCTCGAAGCGGCCGGTGCCCTCGTGCGCTCCGTAGGCGAACAGCTCGAACGGGATGGGATTGCGGTAGCCGCGGCCCACGTTCGCCACGAGCGACAACGGCTCCGTCAGGTGCCAGACGGCGCCGAAGGCTCCGGTCACCGCGCCGTAGTTGAGCGACTGCTTGGGGACCACGGTGGTTCCGGTGAGGTCCGTCGGCATCTGGGTGATGCTGAAGTGCGTCTGGTCGGCGCGGATTCCGGCCGAGAGGCTGACCGGCCCCAGCGGGAGCTCCTCGTAGAGGAACTCGCCGATCGAGTTCTCCCCAAAGGTCGGCAGTAGGGGCTGGGGGCCGCCGGAGGTCTGGTTGCGCAGCCAGCCCGTCAGGCCGATCGTTCCTTCGAGCGGTCCGATCGGCGCGTGATGCGCCTTGATGTCCAGGAACTCGTTGTTCTGGATCCAATTCACGACCGGGGTCGCCGCGTTGAGCGTGTCGTTGGCCTGGTACTCGCGCCGGTTGGCGCGGTCGTAGCCCGCGGTGATGTCGTAGCGGAAGAGCGCCGTCGGGATCGTCGCCTTGATCGAGGCCTTGTCGTGATCCAGCCTTTGGAACTCGGTATCGGAGCCGTCGGCGGCCTCCTGCAGCTCGACGTACTTCGTGAAGTGGCCGTAGTCGAAGGTCAGCGCGCCCCAATCTTTCTTCACCCCCAGCGTCCCGTCACCGCTGAGCTCATGGGCGCCGGTGTTCGGGATGACGCCCTGCGGCGTGTACTCGTTTCCGGAATTGCGCTGGCTGATGTCGCCGCGGTAGCCCCAGTCGCCCTTGGCTCCCTGGGCGACGACGCCGGTTCCCACGCTTTTGTTCATCGAGTCGTAGGACGTGAGGACGTGCCCCGACAGCGGCCCGTCGCCGAGCGCGGCCGCCGGCAGGTCCGACTTGAACACCGAGATCACGCCGCCCAGGGCGTCGGAACCGTACAAAAGGCTGGCCGGCCCGCGCAGCACCTCGATGCGCGAGGCCGACAGGGAATCGATCTCCGGGGCGTGCTCGATGCCCCAAGGCTGGACCTCGTGGCGCACGCCGTCCTCGATCATGACGACGTTCTGCTCGCTCAGTCCCTCGACGACGGGGCGGGAGAGCGTCGCGCCGGTGGTCAGGATATCGACTCCGGGCTCGTTCTTGATCGTGTCCATCACGTTCTGTCCGCGCTGTTTTTCGAGCCGGCGGCCCGCGACGACGTCCACCGAGGTGGGCGTCGTGAGGGTCGAGGCGGCCTGCGGCTTGGCCGTGATCGTGATCGGCGCGACGTCGATCACGCTCTCGTGCAGCGTCACCGCGAGCGGCGCGCCGGCCTCGGTGACCTTCGCTTGCTTCGACAGCGTCGCGTAGTCCGTCTTGCGGAACTCCACGGCGTAGTCGCCGTTCGGGACGTCGTTGAGAACGAACTGGCCGTCCTTGTCGGTCAGCGCGCCCTTGTTGAGCGCGGGGATCGCGACCCGGACGCCCGCCAACGGCTTTCCGGCATCATCCGTCAGGCTTCCTATCACCGTCGCGGCCCGGGCGCCGGCCGAGAGCGCCAGCAGTCCGGCCAAGGACCAAAAGGGCTTCTTCAGAATCCGCATCATCGAAATCTCCTTAATATGCGAGGACAGTGGAGAAGCGCCGCCGAGCTCCTGGGACGACGGCGCCTCAACGCTATCCTCGCGGTCGCGCGACCGGCGCGATGGCGCCGGAGGCGAGGCTCAAAACGGCGACGGCCGTGAGCCCGAACGTGAACGACCGAGGGGACGGGTTAGGCGGAGGGCGGGGCCCGGCTGGAGGGACGGAGAACCGGGGCGCGGAACGAAACGGCGGGAGCCGTCTCGGGCAGAGCTTCGATCGTCGCGACGGCGACGGCGACGACGGGTGCGGAGATCGCGGAGGCTTGCGAATGGGCGGTCAGCGAGCAGACGAGACAGTCGACGCCGTCGCCGGCCTCGTCATGCTGGAAGACGGAAGTGCGGCTTCCGGCGGAGTGGCCGCCGTGGTTGTGGATGGCCAGCGCGGCTTGCCCCGATAAGAGAACCGAAGCGAGAAGAATCCCGAGAAATCGGGTCAGCGCTCGGGGACGGCGTGGCTCTGCGTTCCTCATCGGCTTATTGAGAATACATTATTAACTACGAACGGGCGAAAGTCAAGGCGGGAGTTCAGTAGATCCAGCCCGGCGCGCCCTCCGCGCGGTCCCGGGGGATGGCGCGGGGGCGCTGGGTCTCGTCGGGAACGGGCTGCTTTTCCTGAAGGTCGGGCATTTCTTCGTGATCCGGCGCGGTTTCGATGAACGGCCGGCGCTGACGGCCCCGGACCGACGGCGGCACGCCGCCGAAGCGGAACGAAACCGTGACGCGCTGGGCGGTGCCCAGCGTGTCGCCGAGGTCGTACGCGTAGTCGAACAGGAGGCGGCCCTTCCAGCGGTAGCCGACGCCCATCGTCAGCCCGCCCTGATCCCCCTCGTGAAAGCGGTAGCCCAGGCGCAGGCCGTAGGACTTGAGCCAGAAGTATTCGACGCCGGCGTTGACGTGCCAGACCTTCTCGTTGACCACGTAGTCCCCGTCCACGGCGGCGATGACGTTGTGGACCGACGGGACCCCGCCCTGCCAGGCGGTTCCGGCGCGGACCGTGGCGGGGAGAGGATCGGCGTCCTTCAGATAGCGGAGCTTGCCGCCCAGGTTCAAGCCGGAGGCGCCGAACGTCCAGCCGGTCTCGGGCATGTGCACCAGATAGCCGACATCGGCGGCGAAGGTGGAGGCGTGGTAGGTCTGCGCCAGCGTGGACCGCAGGTATTTCCCCCCGACCCCGAAGTAATGGTCGATGTTGTACGAGCCGTCCGGCAATTCGACCGGGGTGATGCCCACCCGCTCGGCGTACCCGACGGAGGCGACCATGTCGCTGCCGGCGGAAATGCTCTGCGTGCCGCCCAGGGAGCCGTCGGGATTGAGGGTGTTCACCTGGATGTTCCCGCTCTGCGACAGCAGGAGGCTGGCCGCGACGCTGGTGTAGCCGTTGCCGGAGATGCCGGTCAGGGGCGTGGGGCCGGCGTAGGCGACGTGCTGCAAAGTGCTTTGTCCGGCGCCGGCGATGTAGGTGAGATCGGCCTCGTGCGCGTTGAGGCGGGCCAGGCCGGCCGGGTTGTATTGAAGGGCGCTGGCGTCGGTCGCGACGGCGGTGAAGGCGGTGCCCATGCCGAGGGCGCGCGCGCCCAGCGGGACCTGCAGGACGGGCGCGGCGGTGACTCCGGCGTTGTCCGCGCGCGCGGGGACGGCGGCCAGCAGGGCCGCGGGCGCGAGGCAGACGGCGAGAAGCCGGATTCTCATTTGACGACGACGATCTTCTGCGTCGAATTAAGCCCGGGTCCGACGGCCTTCACCACGTACACGCCGCTGGCGACCACGTTGCCGCCGGCGTTGTGCCCGTCCCAATTCACGGAGCCCTTGCCGGCGGCCACGTCGCCGTCGAACAAGGTCGCGACATAGCGTCCGGTCCCGGTGTAGAGCTTGACCGTCAGGTGGCCGGAGCCGTTGACCGCGTATTTGACGGTGGCCTTCTGCCCCTGGGCCGGAGTGAAGAGGTTGTTGTAGGCGGTGAGCTCGGTCGACGAGGCGCTGAGGTTCATCGGATTCGAGAGGCCCATCGACGACGTGCCGCCCATGGCGTCCGTCGCGAAGACCTCCAGATACACGGTGCCGACGGACGGGAAGCGGGTGGCGAAGCCGGTCGACAGCTGGACCGAGCCGGTGATCTGTCCGAAAGCGTTCCGCGAGCTGACGAATTGAAGGAAGTCTCCGACGGAGGTTGGGACGTGGGTCAAGGTGTTGGCCATCGTCGCGAACCCCTGGTCGCGCAGCTGCGCGGAGGCGAAAGACCAGTCCTGGCGACTGACGAAGGACGACGTGTTGACCGTGAAGCCGATCACGTCCTTGTCGAAATGCGCGCTCACCACGGATCCGCCGATCGCCGCGGTCTTGGGGAAGGCGACGTTCAGCGCGTAGGGGACCGTGGAGTTCACTCCGCTGCTGGAGCCGTTCAGAGAGTCGCCGCCGATCACCTGCACGTACATCAGTCCGCCGGTCGGATTATTGTAGGAGAGGGTGACGGAGTGGGCGGTCGTGTTGCAGTCGTTGGCGTCGCAGATGCCGTCGAGCGTGCCGAAGCCGTTGTAGGGCGGAGCCGCCCCCGCGACCTGCACCCGCGAAGCGTTGTACAGCTTGAGCTGATAGGCCTTGTACAGCCCGCCGCCTGAGGAAGGCAGGGCCATAGTGACTTGGATCAGGCCGGGGCCGGCGCCGAAGGAGTAGAAATCCGTGTCCGCGGCCGGGGAGATGGTCGCGGAGATCGCCGGGATGGTGCTGATGTCGTTGGCGGTCTCGAAGCCGTCGTTCGGCTCGTACGCGTCGCCGCGCCCCGCGCTGATCAGCAGCCCCACGTGGGAGCCGAAGGCTTGCGAGATGATCGCCTGCGAGGCGTTCGCGGCGCCGCAGGCCGGGATGATCCCCATTTGGTCGACCTTGAGCATGGCCTCGTAAAGCTCGGAGAAGCTCTCCGGGAAGAAGAGGAGCGCCTGGAACTCCAGGTTGTCCGCGCACGATCGCCCGTTCGTATAGCCCAAAGTCGCGATCCGGTTGCGCCGGATGTCCCACAGGGCCTGGGAAATGAACGGGCTGTCGTCGTGGATCTCGCCCAGCCACGGCGTCGCGCAACCCGGGGTGGCGGTGGGGTCGCAGAGCGAGAAGTTCACGGCGCCCGGCTTGGTGGTGTCCAGCTCGCGCAGCGCCCCGCTGCCGCCCAGCGCGCCGACGACGTACACTCCGATCGAGGAGTCGTTAAGGGAACTGGCGGAGAAGTAGTCGGCGTTGGCCTCGGAGATCGCGCCCGCCTGGCCGAAGTTCTGGATGGACCATATTTTTTCGACGACGTAGTGCACGTACTCGTGGTGCGGGACGGTCGCGTCGTCGGTGAACGCGTCGGAGGGCGCCAGCGAACTGACGTCGCCGAAATACAGCGCGTCGTAGTCCGGGTCGTAGAAGGCGTTCAGCAGGTTGGGGCCGAAGTGCGCCATCGCCACGACGGGCTTCACCAGCGGCGCGTCCCCGTGGCTGTCCACGTCTCCCACGAAGTAGTCGTGCATCTTGTTGAGGTGGTAGAACAGGCTGATCTCGGAGTGCAGGTTCTCCGCGGTGTCGGCGTTGACCCAGGTGTGGCTGGACTTGGGGGCGCCGTCGGTGCCGGGGCTGCTCAAAGTCAGATAGCTGGAGATCGCGATATCGTAGCCGCTGTTCGTCCCGCCGGACAGGGCGCGCAGGGCCAGATGCATCTTCGTGCTGTGTACTTCGGCGCCGTGAAAGGGAGCGCGGTCCCCGATATAGGTCCCGACGGCGTTGTTGTTTCCGTCATAGACGAAGAGCTGGTCGTCCTGCACGATGTCGCCGCTGCCCTCGCCGCTGCCGCCGTCGAAACGGCCCACGTGGAAGTCGCTGAAGATGGGCAGGAACGAGACGACGCCGGGGATGCCGCTCAGATCTATGGTCGAGACGGAAACGGAGTTGGCCGCGTAGGGGTGCGGCGAGGAGACCGGCGTTGCGACGGTGTTCCAGACCCCGCTGCCGTTATCGTAATGCGCGCCGGCGCCGCGCGTTTGCGCGACGCTGACGTAGGGTCCCTGCAGGGACATGGAGACCTTCCCGGGAGTCGCAGAGCAGAAGAATCCCCCGCCGTACGTGGGATCGGTGGCGGTCACCACCTGGACGGGAGGCGCGGAGACGTACACGTATTGATTGTTGAACGGGCGGGACACCATGGGGCCGACGTTGGGATCCTGGTCGTAGACCATGCCGGTGACGACGCCGGAGCTGAGGCAGGAGATGAAGCGGTCCACGGAATAGCGGAACAGGACCTGTCCCGTGATCGCGTCGACGTAATAGCGCCACGAGCCGTTCGTTCCGGCGACGCGCATCTTCCAGGCGAGGTGGTTGCGTCCGTCCGTCTCGAGCGGCACGATGACCAGCGCCGGGGCGCCCTGAACGACGCCGCCGCCGGCGTCGGCCGCGGCCGCGCGGCCGGCGGCGTCGGAGGCGACGGCGGGGACCGTGGGCAGGTTCAGGTTCGGCTCGAAGGAGGAGTTGACGGCCATCACCGCGCCGTTCGGGTCCATATGGACCTTGACCGCCGCGAACTCGACGGGAATGCCGCGATAGCTCTGGCGGTAGAGGAGGTGCTGGTGTCCCGTGGCCTGGACGTGGCGGTCCAGCTGGAGCGTCGCGGCGTCCACGCCCAGCATATCCTGGTGCGCGCTCAGGAAAGAGCGCGCGCCCTCGTCCGGAGTGCCCGAGCGCGGATAGTCGCGGCCGCCGCTGAGCGCCGAGGGAAGTCCGGTGCGCGGGTTGAAGCGCATGTTCCAGCGGCCGCCTTGCGCGGCGTTGAAGGCCGCGAAGGCCTTCTTGGACTGGGTCGACGGAGAGTTCAGCGTCGCGGGGCGCAGGCGGTTGAAGCCGAAGCGCTTGGCGTCGGCGCGGGCGCCGGGCCCGGGCTTGATGGCCGAGGCGGCGGTGGTCAGGAGGCCCAGCAGAGCGAGCGCGCCGATGAACCGGATCATTGAGCCCTCCCGCCCTGGCGCAGCTGCGCGATCAGCGCGGCGGCTGCGGTCGCGCGCACGCGCGGCTCGGAATCCTCTCGCATCGCCTTCAACAGCAGCTCGCGCGCCTGAGGGGAGCGCCAGCGCGCCAGCGCGGCCACGGCCAGAATCCTGAGCTCGGCGTCCTTCTGCCCCAGGGTCAGCTCCGGCAGGGACAGGTCGGCGGGCTCGCCGCGCGCGGCCAGCGCGCCGGCGACCGTGAGGCCCAGCTCCGGCGGCGGCGCCTGATCGGCCAGCTTTTTCAGGGCGGCCGTGGAGGCGGGCTCGTCCCGGCGGGCGAGAGCGCGCGCGGCCGAGAGCCGAACCCGGCCGCTCTTGTCGCTCAGAGCCGACGCAAGCAGGTTCACGGAAGCCGGATCGGAAAACGCGCCCAGCGCCGTCGCCGCTTCGGCGCGGACGGAGACCGCGTGGTCCGTGGACAGCGCCTTCTTGAGAAGCTCCAACCCGTCGTGGCCGATCATGCCCAGAGAACGGGCTCCGGCGGCGCGCACCGCTTCGTCCGGATCCTTCATCGCTTCGAGAAATTGGGCGGCGTCTCCCTGTCCCGCCCGGGCGAGCGCGACGGCGGCGGCGTCTCTCACCTCTCCCGACGGATCGGCCAGCAGCGAGCGCAGGGCTTCGATGCCCGTGGCGCGGCTGGTTTCCCCCAGCTTCAGGGCCGCGCGCGCGCGCGCGGCGTCCCGGGCCATGCGGCGCAGTTCCTCGGCCGGGGACGCGGCTCCCCCGGTCATGATGGGCTTGGTCTCGTCGATCAGCGCCACCAGGCCTTGAACGTCGCCCAGCTTCGTCAGGCCGGCGGCGGCGGCGATGCGCACGTCGGCGTTGTTGTCGGTCAGGGCTTGCTTCAGACGGGGGACGGCGGCGGAGTTCCCCAGATCTCCCCAGGCGGAGGCGACGACGGCCCGGACTTCGGGGTCGGGGTCCTCGGCGCGGCCCGCCAACACGGCGACCGCCTCTCGGCCGAGGGCGGCCGGCGAGGAGCTGGAGACGACGACCGGCGCCGTTTTAGGCGCGGCGTCGGCCACGGGTGTGAACGCCCCGGCGGCGCTCAAAAGCAGCATGCCTATGGATGTTATCAGGGAAGCGTTACGGGAATGTTTCAACTCAGGCCGCTATTTTAAAGTGGTGGGCCCGCCAGGAATCGAACCCGGATCACTTGGTTCGAAGCCAAGCATTCTATCCGTTGAACTACGGGCCCCGGTCCGAATTGTAGGACATTCCCCCTTCCCCCGCCAGTCCCACGCCGCGTCCTTCCGGCCCCGGAGCGAATCGCCGCGGCGACGGCGATTTTGGTAATATTCCGGTAGCTACACACGGAGGGATTTCCCTATGGGCGGGCATTCACACTGGGCGAACATCAAGCACAAGAAGGGCGCGGCCGACGCTCGGCGCGGCAAGGCGTGGACGAAGTGCTCCCGCGAGATCTCGATCGCGGCGAAGCTGGGCGGCAGCGGCGATCCGGGCTCCAACCCCCGCCTGCGCAAGGCCATGGACGACGCGAAAGCGGTCCAGATGCCCTCCGACACCATCAAGCGCGCCATCATGCGCGGCACCGGCGAGCTGGAGGGCGCGGCGTTCGAGGAGCTGGCCTACGAAGGCTACGCGGCCGGCGGCGTGGCGCTGCTGATCGAGTGCACCTCCGACAACCGCAACCGCACCCGCGGCGACATCCACACCGTGATGGCCCGCAACGGCGGCGCGCTGGGCGCCCCGAACTCCGTGGCCTGGATGTTCAAGTCCAAGGGCCTGATCGTCGTCAAGAAGGAAGGCGCCCCGTCGGAGGACGACGTGATGGGCCTGGCCCTCGACCTGGGCGCCGAGGACTTCGAGTCCGAGGGCGACGTCTACGAGATCTACACCGCTCCCAACGACATGCCGAAGGTCCGCGACGGCCTGTCCGCGAAGAAGATCGTCCCGGAGTCGGCCGAGGTGGCGATGATTCCCGACAATCTCGTCGCGGTTCCCGAAGCCGAGGCGCCGAAGGTCCTGAAGCTGATCGAGCTTCTCGAGGGCCTGGACGACGTCAAGAACGTGTGGGGCAACTACGACATCGCCGACGCCGTGATGGAAAAGCTAGCGGCATGAGTCGAGTCCTGGGCGTCGATCCGGGGATGCACGAGACCGGCTGGGCCGTCCTCGACGGCGCTCCGGCCTCCCCGAGGCTTGTCGCCTCGGGATGCATCCGGACCTCTCCCGGCACGCCTTTGCCTCTTCGCCTCAAGGCGATCCACGCCGAGCTGGGCGCGGTCATCGCCGCGCACGCGCCGGACTCGTGCGCGATCGAGGAGATGTTCTTCACGACCATCGCCGTGACGGTGCGCGCCACTCTGCAGGCGCGCGGCGTGGCCCTGCTGGCGTTCGCCCAGGCCGGGCACGCGGTGCACGAGTACAACCCGAAGACCGTGAAGCTGGCGCTCACCGGCTCCGGCCGCGCGGAGAAGGCGCAGATGCAGACCGTCGTGCAGAAGGCGCTGGGCATGAAGGACAAGCTTCGTCCCAACGACGTGGCCGACGCGGCCGCGATCGCGCTCTGCCACATGCGCACGGGCCGCATGAAGGGTCTGAAGGTCCTGGATTCCTGGGGAGGAGCCAAGTGATCGCCTCCCTGCGCGGCACGGTGATCGCCAAGGATCTGGAGCGGCTGGTTCTGGAGGTCGGCGGCGTCGGCCACGAGATCCACGTGACGGCGGCGGCGGCCTCGCGCCTTCCCGCTCCCGGAGCCGAGGCGTTCCTTCTTGTCGTGTCCTCCTACGCGATGTACGGCGGCGGCGAGACCCTGTACGGCTTCCTGAGCGAGTCGGAAAAGGCCATGTTCTGCGCCTTCCGCGACGAGATTCCCGGGACCGGGGCGAAGAAGGCTCTCGAGTATCTGGACAAGGCCTCGAAGTCCCTCCCCGATTTCCGGCGCGCGGTGATGGAGCGCGACGAGAAGCTTCTCTGCGGCGTGTTCGGCTTCACGAAGAAGACCGCGACCAAGCTGGTCGGCGCGCTCAAGGACAAGCTGGAGGACATGAGGGTTCCGGGCGCGCCGCACATGCAGAAGGCCGCCGACCTCCCCTCCGCGGGATCCTGGAGCCAGGCGCTGAGCGCGCTGGAAGCCCTCGGCTACAAGCCGTCCGAGGTGCGCTTCGCGCTCCAGGCCCTGGCCGAGGAGCACGGCGGGCGTGACGTCCCCGCCGAGCATCTGGTGCGCCAGGCGCTGAAGAAACTCTGATGCCCAATCCTCGAGACGGAGAATCCCTGCTCAATCCCGGCGCCGCCCCCGTGGAGGAAGCCGCCGACCGCGCGCTGCGGCCGAAGACCTTGGCGGAATTCATCGGCCAGGATTCTTTGAAGGAGAACCTCAAGGTCTTCATCAAGGCCGCCAAGCTGCGGAGCGAGCCGCTCGACCACTGCCTGTTCTACGCTCCGCCCGGCCTGGGCAAGACCACCTTGGCGAACATCCTGGCCCGCGAGATGGGCGTGAACCTCCGGACCGCGTCCGGCCCCATTTTGGTCCGCGCCGGCGATCTGGCCGCTCTTCTCACCGACATCTCCGAGGGAGACGTGTTCTTCATCGACGAGATCCACCGCCTCAATCCCGTCGTGGAGGAGGCCCTGTATCCGGTGATGGAGGACTACACCTTCTTCATCTCCACGGGCAAGGGGCCGGCGGCGTCCACTCTGAAGCTGGCGGTGCCTCGGTTCACCTTGGTGGGCGCCACCACGCGTTCGGGCCTGCTCACCGGCCCGCTGCGGGACCGTTTCGGCATCGTGGCCCAGCTCGGCTTCTACGGCCCGGAGGAGCTGCGGCGCATCGTCCTGCGCTCGGCGGGGCTGCTCAACGTCCCGACCGATCATGACGGCGCCGACGAGATCGCGCGCCGCTGCCGCGGCACGCCCCGCATCGCCAACCGCCTCCTGCGCCGAGTGCGCGATTTCGCCCAGGTGGACGGCGGCGGCAAGATCAGCGGAGAAACGGCCCGCCACGCGTTGTCGAAGCTGGAGGTGGACGCCGAGGGCCTGGATCCGATGGACCGCCGGCTCCTGCGCGCCGTGATCGAGAAATTCGACGGCGGCCCCGTCGGCGTCGAGAACCTGGCCATCGCCGTCAGCGAGGAACTGGACACGGTCACCGACGTGGTCGAGCCGTTCCTGATTCAGGCGGGCTTCCTGGCCCGCACTCCCCGCGGACGCGTCGCGACGCCGAAGGCGTACGCCCACCTGGGCCTGAAGGCGCCGCGCCGGCCTCTCGACCTGCTGTGATCCCGACGATGGTCTTCGCGCTCCTGGCCGCGGCGACCGTCCCCGCCGAGGCGACGTCTTCGCCCTCCGCCCCCGCGCGCGTCCAGGTCGCGATCGTGCGCCAGGCGGAATCCGCCACCATCGAACCCGACGGAGAGGTGGACATCGTGGCGCCCGGCGGGAAGACCTCTCCGTTGGAGTGGAAGGGCGCGCTTCTTCTGAAGCCGCGCGAGGGCGGACTGCGCCTCGCGAAGCTCCGCCTTTCCTCCGAGACCCGCCTGGAGCCGAGGGGCGGCGCGACGATCAAGGTCGGCGCGGACCGTTACCGGGGCTCGCTCATTCTGCGTCTCGATCCGGGCCAGACCGTGACCGTCGTCGAGGACGTGGCCCTGGAGGATTATCTGGAGGGCGTGCTCCCGTTCGAGATGGACCCGGACTGGCCGCTGGAGGCCCTGAAGGCGCAGGCCGTGGTCGCGCGCTCCTTCGCCTACGCCAACATGGGCAAGTTCCGCAAGGACGGCTTCGATCTGACGGCGGACACCCGCTCGCAGATGTACCGCGGAGTCTCCTCGGTCAACGAGAACGTGCGGCGCGCGGTGCGCGAGACTCACGGCGAGGTCCTGGGCTGGAACGGACAACTGCTGCGCGTGTACTACCACGCGTGCTGCGGCGGCTCCACCGAAAACGCGGCCGAGGCCTGGGGCGGCGATCCCAAGGAGACCCCGAAGCCCCTGCGCGGCGTGAAGGATCCCTGGTGCCAGGTTTCCCCCCACATGCACTGGACCGCTTATTTCGCCTGGCAGGACCTGATGACGGCGATCGAGGAGCGGCACAATCTCCCCGGCCCGTTGAAATCCTTGAAGGTCGGCCGGCGGGACATCGCCGGCTACGTGCGCAGCTTCACCGCGCGCGCCGGGCACGACGACGTGGAGATCAAGGCCGGAGAGCTGCGCTCCGGACTGGGCGCCTCCGAACTGAAAAGCACCCGGATCTCGCGTCTCATCGTGAAAAAGAAGGGGCTGGAATTCGTCGGAGCGGGATCGGGCCACGGAGTGGGCCTGTGCCAATGGGGCGCGCGCGTCCAGGCGCAGAAAGGGCGCTCCTACGAGCGCATCCTCCATTTCTATTTCCCGGGAGCCGACCTGTCCGAGGTCGCGCAATGAGCCCCGCGCTCCCCGTCGCCGATTTCGATTACGCGTATTCCGAGGAGCTGATCGCCTCGGCTCCGGCCGAGCCGCGCGACTCCTCTCGCCTGCTGGTGCTCGACCGCGCCTCCGGAAAAATCGAGCACGCCGTCTTTCGCGAGTTGCCGCGCTTCCTGAAAGCCGGCGACTGCCTGGTCCTGAACCGGACCAAGGTCATGCCCTGCCGGCTGATCGGAAAGAAATCCACCGGCGGCAAGGCGGACCTTCTTCTCGTGAAGGAGTTTGGGCCCTCGTCCTGGACGGCGCTGGCCTCCGGCTTCAAGGCCGGCCAGACCTTGGTGTTCGACGGCGGCCTCACCGCGCGCGTCGAAGGGCTGACTCCCGAGGGAGAGTACCGCCTCGCCTTCTCCGTCCCCGACGTCCGTCCCTATCTGGCCGAGCACGGTCTGCCGCCCCTGCCGCCCTACATCGCCAAGAAACGCGTGGCGTCGCGCGACGACGCGGCGCGCTACCAGACGGTGTACGCGCGCGACGAAGGCTCCATCGCCGCGCCGACGGCCGGGCTCCATTTCACTCCCGAGCTATTGAAGACGCTCAATGCCGGAGGCATCGAGACCGCGTGGGTGACGCTGCACGTCGGCCGCGGGACCTTCCGTCCGATCACCAGCGAGGACGCGTCCCTTCACGTCATGCTTCCCGAGCGCTACGAAGTGGAAGCCGCCGAGGCCGCGAAGATGCTCGCCGCCAAAGGACGCGGCGGCCGGCTCGTCGCGGTCGGGACGACGGCCACGCGCACGCTCGAGACCTTGGGCGCCCGTCCCCAGGGGCTGTCGGCCTGCTCCGGCGAGAGCGCGCTTTACATCACGCCCGGATACGTCTTCCGCGCCGTCGACGCGCTGATCACGAATTTCCACCTGCCGCGCTCGACGCCGTTGATGCTGGCCGGCGCCTTCGCGGGCCGCGAGCGGCTTCTGGGCGCCTATCGCGAGGCCGTCTCGTTGCGTTACCGCCTGTTCTCATTCGGCGACGCGACCCTGATCCTATGACTTTGCCCATGAAAGCCCTGTCCGTCGCTCTGCTCCTTCTGTGCGCGGGCGCCCCGGCGTTCGCGGCCGACGACGCCTTCGAATTCTTCAAGGAGGAAGCCCAGGTGGTCACGGCGTCCCGCCGCGCCGAGCCGGCCTGGCGCGCTCCGGCCGCCGTGGACGTGGTCACCGCGGAGGACATCAAGGCGTACGGGTTCAAGGAAATCTGGGACGCCCTCCGTTTCCGCGCGGGCATGGACGTGGTGGACGGGCGCTCGCTGGACGGCAACCGGGCCTTGGTTTCCGCGCGCGGATTCGTCACGGAGTTCGTCGCCGAGATGCAGGTCCTCGTGGACGGTCGTTCGGTCTATTCCCCATTGCTGGGCGGCGTCTACTGGCAGAGCCTGCCCGTGCAGATTCAAGACATCGAGCGCATCGAGATCGTGCGCGGCCCGAACGCCGCGCTGTACGGCTCGAACGCCGGTTTCGGCGTCATCAACATCATCACCCGAAAGCCCGGGGCGGCGGCGGCGGCGCAGGCGTCGGCGCAGGGCGGCAGCCGCGGAATCCGCGGCGCCGCGGCCGCCGGAGAAGCCGGTGACGCCGCGCGCGGCCTGCGGATCAGCTTCACGTCGCAGTCGGACGACGGCCACGTGTCGACGAACGGCGCCGCCAACGGCGGCGATTTCCTGCATCTCAACAAGATCAACGGACGCGGCCGCTGGAGCCTGGATCCGAAGACGGAGATCGAGGTCATGACGGGAGGCTCCTGGATGACGGCCGGCCTTCCGGGGATGCTGCAGGGCGCGCAGGCCCGGCACGTCCAGAATTTCCAGAGCGCCAAGGCGACGCGCTCGCTCGGCGGCGAGGCGGCGATCGAGGCGTCGGCGTCGCGTTCCGAGACCAGCATCGAAAGCCAGCCCGTTTTCGCCGGGGACGTCTCGATCCGGACCTACCAATACGAAGCCGAGGCGATGCACCGTTTTTCCTGGTGGGACGGGCGCGCCAAGTCGAACTGGGGCGCCGGGTGGCGCTTCATGGGCGCGGACTCCGATCAGGTCTTCAGCGGCGCTCCGTCCCAGGACAACCGCCTCGTTCGAGGGTTCACCCACCATTCGCTCCGGCTGGCCGATCCCCTCACCTTGGTGGCCGGCGTTTCGCTGGAGCATTCCGGCACGGGCGGAACCCAGCCGGCGTGGCAGGCGGCGCTGTTGGCGACGCCGGCCGATTGGAGTGCGGTGCGATTGTCGTACTCCCTCGCCCCGACCTTGCCGCCGCTGGTCAACACCTCGGCCAATTATAATCTGGCCCCCGGGCAGCTCTTCGTGGGGAATCCGGATTTCCGCGCGGAAAAACTCTCGTCCTGGGAACTCGGCTGGAGCGGACGCCTGTTGGACGGCGCGTTGAAGCCCAAGGTCTCCTTGTACTACATGGAAATCCGCGGCTTGAGCAATCTGTACGTGAAGTCCGTCGCGCCGGGGCCGCTGACGATACTGTCCATCGACAACAACGACCGGGCGATCGCCCGCGGCGCGGAGACGTCCCTGGAGTACGGGCTCGGGGCCGGGCGCTCGCTGTTCGTCAACTACACCTACGAACGGATCACGCACCGCCGGCCCCCCGGCCCGACCGGCGGCGACGTCTCCCTCAGCACCCCTCAGCATAAATTCAACTTCGGAGGACGCGCCGCCCTCGCCAAGGGATGGAACGCTTCCTTCGTCCTCGGCTACAAGGACCACTTCTCCATCAATTCCGACAGCCGCGGCACCACCGCCGTCGTTCCGCGTCACTTCCGGCTCGACGCGCGGCTGGCGTGGTCTCCCCGCCCGGGCTGGGAATTGTTCGTCGCCGGTCAGGAGCTCCTGCAGCCCTACGCCCTGGAATACGCGGACGGCACGGCCTCTCCCCGCACCGTCCGCGGCGGCGTCGATTGGAGGTTCGGCCTCTGAGCCTATCGCTTTTCCGCCGGCTCCTCCTCGTTCCCTTCCTGCTCGTCGGCGGCGTCCGCCTCGCCTCCGGGCTGGAGGTGGCGGCCGCCTTGTCGTCGGACTCCGGTCATTACCGCCAGGCCTATGAAGGATTCGAGGAGGAATGGGGCTCGAGCGTCGCCGCGGTGCTCGGCGGCGAGGTCCCCGCCGGCGTCCCGGACGCGATCGCCGCCTTCGGCTCCCGCGCGGCGCTGCGCGAGTGGCCTCCGGGCTCCATCCTGGTCACCTGCTTGGCTCCCGGCGCGCGTCCGACTCACCGGGGCGAGATCATCCGCGTGGAGCTCCTGCCGGCCCCGTCTCTTCTTGTCGCGCGCCTGAAGAAGCTGCTTCCGCGGCTCAAAATCCTGCGGGTGCTTTGGTCCTCGGATTTCGAGGAAGGCGAGGTCCGGGCCTTGTCCGAGGCGGCGGACGCGCAGGGATTGAAGATCGTTTCCGAGCGCGTCGCCGATCCCGGGCGCCTGCCCGCGGTGCTGCGATCGCTCTCCCAGCCGGCCGACGCGGTATGGCTGATGCCCGATCCGGCCCTGGTCAACGCCGAGAACTTCTCGATCCTGAAGGAGTATTCGGCGGCGGCGCGCGTCCCGTTCCTGGCGCCGACCGAGGGGCTCGCGGAGAAGGGGGCCACGGCGACTTTGGCCGCGACGTTCCGCGACGTGGGACGGGCGGCCGCGGCCGCGCTTCGGGGGCGCCTGCGCGGCGAGAGGAATCGTTCCCCCGCGCGGCCGGACCGGCTCGTCGTGACCGTCAACGCGGCCGCGGCGCGCGCGGCCGGCATGGACCTCTCCTCCGCCGAAGGCGTGGACAAACTCCTCCCATGAGGCTGCAGACGAAGATCCTCGCCGTCTCCCTCCCCCTCGCCGCGGTCGCGGCGACCTTCGTCGCCTTCGCCGGACGACAGGCCACCGAGAAGATCATGGTCCGCGAGCTGGGCGGACGCCTTCGCCCGCAGGCCGAGGACTTCGCGTCGGGAATGGCCAAGGACATCGAGGCCGGCCACGAAAGCACCTTGCTCTCCCGCCTGCAGGCCGCCCAGGCGTTTTCCGGCGCGGCGTTCGCGGAGGCGCTGTCCTCCGACGGCGTCGTCGTCGCTCACACGAACGTTCTGGAAACCGGGAAACGCCGCGACGATCCGGCCTCCGTCGCGGAGCTCCGCTCCGACGAGACGGTGTTCTCCCGCGCGGATGGGCCGCGCGGCCCGCTCCTGATTCTCGCGGCCCCGATCTGGCGCGCGGACGAGGAATTCCTGCTGTCGGGAGGGCCGCGCAAGCGCCTGGGAACTTTGCGCTTGGGGCTTCCTTTGGAGGCCACGCTCGAATCCGCCCGCCGCGTCGGAGCCACCGTCGCCGCGCTGATCGCCGGCATCAGCCTGCTGGCCCTGGGGCTTTCGTTGGCGGTGCTGCGCTACGTTCTACGGCCCCTCGGGGCGATCTCCGACGCCACGAAACGGGTGGCGGCGGGCGATTACGGCGTCGAGGTTCCGACCACGTCCGCGGACGAGCTGGGCGATCTGGCGGCGGCGTTCAACCGGATGGGCGCGGCGCTGTCGCGCACCGTGGTCTCCCGGGACCGCCTGGAGGAGGCGCTGTCCATCGCGCGCGCGACGTTGGACGCCAGCGCCGACGGCATCCTCGTCGTGGATAAGGGAGCGAAGGTCGTGACCTGCAACCGGCGCTTCCTGGACATGTGGGGCATCCCGGCGGAAATGGCGCGCGACACGACGAACGAGAGGCTGGTCGAATACGTGCGGCCCCAGATCGCCGACGCGGAGAATTTCCTGCACGGCGTCATCCGCGTGGACAGCAATTTCGAGGCGCCGGAGCGGCGGGATCTCCTTCGGCTGCGGGACGGGCGCGTGTTCGAGCGCATCAACCAGCCCTACCTGCTGGGCGGCCAGCCCGCGGGGCGCACCTTGACGTTCCGCGATCTGACCCTCCACCTGGAAGGCGTGAAGGCCCTGGCGCTGGCCCGCGACGAGGCCCTGGAGGCCACGCGGGTGAAATCCCAGTTCCTGGCGAACGTGAGCCACGAGCTGCGCACGCCGCTGAACGCGGTGGTGGGCAGCGCCGAGCTGCTGGTGGGCATGAAGATGCCCCCGGAGCAGCAGGAGTACGTGACGACGGTCGCGGCGGCGGCGCGCGCGCTGCTCGACCTCGTGGACGGCGTGCTGGATTTCTCGAAGATCGAAGCGGGCCGCATGACGGTGGAGCGCGCGCCGCTGAGTCCCGGCGCCGTCTTGGCCGACGCGCTGGCGTTCGTCGCCCCCCGCGCGGCCGAGAAGGGCCTGCGCCTGCGGGCGGACGCGGGCGAGGCGTCTTCCTGGGAACTGCTCGGCGACCCGACGCGCCTGCGCCAGGTTCTCCTCAACCTTCTGGCCAACGCGGTGAAATTCACCGCGCAGGGCGAGGTCGCCGCCGAAGTGGCGGTGCTGTCCCGGAGCGAGGGCTCGGTGGAGCTCGAATTCTCCGTGCGCGACACCGGCATCGGCATCGGGAGCGACCAGGGCGGCCGGCTGTTCACGCCGTTCACCCAGGGCGACGGCTCGACGACGCGCCGCTACGGCGGTACGGGACTGGGTCTGGCGATCAGCAAGAGCCTGGTCGAGCTGATGGGCGGAACGATGGGCTTCGACAGCGATCTGGGGAAAGGCGCCCGCTTCTGGTTCCGACTGAGATTCGACCGGGCCGATTCGGCCGCCCCGGTCGCGGACGCGCCCGCGCCCAGCGGACGCCGCGACCGTCTGCGGGTCCTGGTGGTCGAGGACAATCCCCTCAATCGCCGGCTTCTCGAAAAACAGCTGGAGCGCCTCGGCTGCCCGTGCGAGTCGGCGGGAGACGGCCGTTCGGCTTTGGATCTTCTGCGCCGGGAGAATTTCGGATTGATCCTCCTGGACTGCCAGATGCCTGGCCTGGACGGCTTCGCGACCGCCGCCGAAATACGGAAGATGGAGGCGGGCAAGAGCCGCGTTCCGATCATCGCGATCACGGCCAACGCGACCGACGAGGATCGCCGCCGCTGCTTCGACGCGGGGATGGACGACTTCGTTCCGAAGCCCGTCACGCTCGAGCCGCTGTCCGCCGCGCTCAATCGCTGGGACCGGCCGCTCGACGAGACGGCCCTGTCCGTTTTCGCCGCCATCGCCGCGGACGCGCCCGGGGCGCTGCAGCGGCTCCTCGAGGGCTTTTTGTCCGACGCCGAGGAGAGGCTGGCCGCCGCGCGCGCGGCGCTCCAACGCGGCGAGCGAGACGCCTGCGGGCGCGCGGCGCACGCCGTCCGGGGCGCGGCGGCGTCCGTCGGCGCGCGCGGCCTGCGCGAGCTGTGCCGGCGCATCGAAGCGGGCGCCGCGCCCGAGGCGGCCGACGCGGCCCTCCCCGGCCTTCTCGCCCAGGCCGACGCCGAGGTCGCGCGCCTGCGCGAGGACGCCGCCCGGCGTTCCGCGGCCTAAAAAAGGTACGATCCACCCCCATGGCCTTCCGGATCGAAGCGAAGGACCCCTGCGGCGCGCGCGCGGGGACGCTGGACACCCCGCGCGGGCCCGTGCAGACGCCCGTCTTCATGCCGGTCGCGACCCAGGCCAGCGTGAAAGCCCTGGATTCCGACGACATGCGCCGCCTCGGGTCGCAGGCGATCCTGGCCAACTCGTATCACCTCTACCTGCGGCCGGGCACGGAAACGGTGAAGGAGGCCGGCGGCCTCCATAAGTTCATGGATCTGGACACCTTCATCATCACCGACTCGGGAGGCTTCCAGGTGCTGTCCTTGTCCGATCTGCGCGAGGTGGACGACGAGGGCGTGACCTTCCGCTCCCATCTGGACGGCTCCGAGCACCGGCTGACGCCGGAGTCGGTGATCGGCGTGCAGGCCGCTTTGGGCTCCGACGGCTGGACCACGCTGGACGAGCTGGCGCCGCATCCGTCGGACGAGGCGCACACCCGGCGCGCGCTGGAGCGCACGATGCTGTGGATCGACCGCTCGGTGCCGGCCGTCGCCGCCGCGCGCGCGGCCGGGGCCAAATCTCTTTTCCTTCCCATCCTCCAGGGCGGATTCTATCCGGCCCTGCGCGCCCGGGCCATCGCCCACCACAACGCGACGCCCTGCGACGGAGTGTCGATCGGCGGCTTCATGGTCGGCGAGGACAAGCCCACGACGTGGCGTTTCCTGACCGAGACCAGCGCGGCCCTGCGCGAGGACCGGGTGCGCTACCTGATGGGCGTCGGCACCCCGATGGATCTGTGGGACTCGGTGGCCTGCGGCGCGGACATGATGGACTGCGTGTATCCGACGCGGGTCGCCCGCACCGGGCAGGTGATGGCGCGCGACGGCAAGTACAACGTGACCAACGCCCGCTTCCGCCGCGACTTCACGCCGTTGGACCCGACCTGCGCCTGCTTCGTCTGCGGACGCTACACGCGGGCGTATCTGGGCCACCTGCTGCGCGCCAAGGAACTGGCGGCCTACCGCCTCCTCTCCTATCACAACCTCCATTTCATGGCCGCGATCATGACCGAGATCCGCGAGTCCATCCTGGCCGGCCGCTTCAAGAGCGCCCACGAGGAATTCCTCGCGCGCTACGTCAAACCGACATAGAGAGGGTCAGGCTTGCGGTTATACGGTTATTCTTCGTGACAACAACCGTATAACCGCAAGCCTGACCCAAAACGGAGATGCATATGAAGATCGCCGCGATCGTGGTTCTGTTGGCCGTCACCCCTTTGCGGGCGGCCGCTCCCGTATCCGACCCGACCTTGCCGTACACTCCCGGTCTGGACGTGAAGGCGATGGACCGGACGGTCGACCCCTGCGAGAATTTCTACCTCTACTCGTGCGGCGGCTGGAAGAAAACGAACCAGATCCCGGCCGATCAGACGGCTTGGGACGTCTACGGCAAGCTGGCGCAGGACAACCTGGTGTTCCTGCGCGGAATCCTGGAGCAGGCCGCCGCCGCGAAGAAGCGCGACGAGGTGACCCGGCAGATCGGAGACTACTACGCGGCCTGCACGGACGAGAAGTCGGCCGACGCCCGCGGGACCGGCGCCTTGAAACCCGACCTCGACGCGATCGCGGCGGTCAAAACCACGCGGGACCTCTCCCCGCTGCTGGCGCGCCTGCAGCGCGAATCGCGCGACGCCGCGCTCCTCTTCGCCACGGGCTCGCAGCAGGACCCGGACGATTCCGAGAAGGAGATCGCCAGTCTCGACCAGGCCGGCTTGGGCCTGCCCGACCGGGACTATTACTTCAAGGACGACGCGAAGTCCAAGGAGAACCGCGAGCGCTACGTCGCGCACGTGCGGAAGGTGTTCGAACTGCTGGGCGACGCCCCCGACGCGGCGGCGAAGAGCGCCGCGTCCGTGATGCGCCTGGAGACCTCCCTGGCCGACGCGTCCCTGACCAAGGTGGAGCGGCGCGACCCTTATAAGATGAAGCACAAGATGACCCCCGAGGAGCTGGCGGCCATGGCGCCGGCGGTGGACTGGCCCGCGTTCCTGCGCGAACTGCACTCCCCCTCGTTCGAGGTCGTCAACGTGTCCGCCCCGGAGTTCTTCAAGCGCGTCTCCGCCAAGCTCCAGAGCGAGCCGCTGGCCGATTGGAAGGATTACCTGCGCTTCCACGTCGCGAACGAAAGCGCGCCCTTCCTTTCCGAGCCCTTCGTGACCGAGGACTTCGAGTTCTACCGCAAGTATCTGAAGGGCGCCAAGGAGATCCAGCCGCGCTGGAAGCGCTGCGTGCGCCTGGTGGACGCGCAGCTGGGCGAGGCGCTGGGGCAGGCCTTCGTCCGCAAGGTCTTCACGCCGGAGATCAAGGGCAGCACGCTGGGGATGGTCACGGGCATCGAAGCGGCGATGGAGCGGCGGATCGGCGCGCTGGAGTGGATGAGCGCCGAGACCAAGAAGCAGGCGCTGACGAAGCTTCACGGCATCCGCAACAAGATCGGCTATCCCGACAAGTGGCGCGACTACTCCTCGGTCCGGATCGCGCGCGGCGACTTTCTCGGCAACGCGCGCCGCGCCGCGGCGTTCGAGTTCGATCGCCAGCTGGGCAAGATCGGCAAGCCGGTGGACCACGGCGAGTGGGGCATGACGCCGCCCACGGTCAACGCGTATTTCGACGCGCAGATGAACGACATCAACTTCCCGGCCGGCGTCCTCCAGCCGCCGCTGTACGACGCGAAGATGGACGACGCGCCGAACTACGGAAACACGGGCGGCACGATCGGCCACGAGCTGACGCACGGCTTCGACGACGAGGGCCGCCAGTACGACGCGCGCGGCAACCTCAAGGATTGGTGGACCAAGGACGACGCGGCGAAATTCGCCGAGCGCACGAAGTGCGTCTCCGACCAGTACGGGGCGTACGTGGCCGTGGACGACATCCGCGTGAACAGCGCGCTGACCTTGGGCGAGGACGTGGCGGACCTGGGCGGCGAGATCCTGGGCTACGCCGCCTGGCGGGACGCGGTCAAGGACCGGAAGCTGGAAAACCTGGACGGCCTGACGCCGGACCAGCGCTTCTTCGTGGGCTTCGCGCAGTGGGCCTGCGAGAACGTGCGTCCCGAGCAGGAGCGCGAATGGGCGCTGACGAACCCGCACTCTCCCGCGCGCTACCGCATCAACGGCGTGGTCGTGAACATGCCGGAGTTCGCGAAGGCCTTCTCCTGCAAGCCGGGCGCGGCCATGGTCAAGCCCGCGGGCAAGGTTTGCGCGGTCTGGTGACCCCATTTGTTGACGGTTTATTCAGCAAAATGTCATAATCGTCGGCCGTCAAAAAACGCGGAGGTTTGAATGGACTTTATTCACTCGATGAAATTCCCGCTGGTGATCGTGATGGGAATTTCCTTGCTGGCGCTCGCCGTCGCTTTCTGGCTCATCAACTGGGTGATGGCCAAGGACACCGGAACCGACGAGATGCGCAAGATCTCGGACGCGATCAAGGCCGGCGCCGAGGCCTACCTCCGCCGTCAGAACTACACGATCATCGCGCTGTCCTCCGTCCTGGCGGTCGTGATCTTCGTCCTCTACGCCTTCGTCCGCAAGTCCAACGAGCACGACCCGGCCAGCCCCATGGTCCTGGCGCTGTGCACGACCGGCTCGTTCGTCGCGGGCGCGGCCTGCTCGCTGATCGCGGGCTACATCGGCATGTGGGTCTCCATCCGCACGAACATCCGCACGGCCTCCGCCGCGCGCACCAGCCTCAACGACGCGCTGCGCATCGCGCTTCGGGGCGGCGCGGTCGCCGGCCTGTTCGTCTGCGCGATGTCGCTGATCGGCGTCGGCGGATTGTTCTGCCTGCTGAAGGTCTTGGGCTTCCCGTACGAGAAGATCCCGTTCATGATCGTCGGCTACGGCTTCGGCGCCTCGTTCGTGGCGCTGTTCGCCCAGCTGGGCGGCGGCATCTACACTAAGGCCGCGGACGTCGGCGCGGACCTGGTCGGCAAGGTCGAGGCCGGAATTCCGGAAGACGACCCCCGCAACCCCGCCGTCATCGCGGACCTGGTCGGCGACAACGTCGGCGACTGCGCCGGCCGCGGCGCGGACCTGTTCGAGTCCACCGCCGCCGAGAACATCGGCGCGATGATCCTGGGCGTGGCGCTGATCCCCTACTTCGGCTGGAAGGGCGTCGTGTTCCCCCTGGTCGCGCGCGCCCTGGGAATCGTGGCGTCGATCTGCGGCGTGCTGATCGTGCAGACCGAGGAGCACGAGGACCCGATGGACGCGCTGAACATCGGCTACTACCTGACCTCGTTCCTCGCGGCCCTGGGCTTCGCGGGCGCGGCGTGGTGGATGCTGCGCTCCGAGGCCGCGCCGAACGCGTGGATCTACTACACGACCTGCGGCTTCATCGGCATCCTGACCGCGCAGGCTTTCGTGTTCGTGACGCAGTACTACACCGAGTACAAGTACCGGCCGGTGCTGTCCATCGCGGAGGCCTCGAAGACCGGTCCCGCCACGAACATCATCTCCGGAATCGCGGTGGGCCTTGAGTGCACGGCCATTCCGATCATCGTGATCGGCGTCGCGATCCTGTCCTCGTACAAGCTCGGCGTCCTGGCGCTGGGACCGTCGGCCGGCCACACCGGCGGCCTGTTCGGCACCGCGGTCGCCACCATGGGCATGCTGGGAACGGCGGCGTACGTCCTGGCGATGGACACCTTCGGTCCCATCACGGACAACGCGGGCGGCATCGTCGAGATGTCCCACCAGCCCGACGAAATCCGCAAGAAGACGGACCGCCTGGACGCGGTCGGCAACACCACGAAGGCGCTGACCAAGGGCTACGCGATCGGTTCCGCGGCGCTCGCGGCGTTCCTGCTGTTCTCGGCCTACCTGGACGAGATCTTCAACTACTCGGGCCACCACATCGCCGTCGATCTGGCCAAGCCCGAGGTGTTCGTGGGCGCCATGCTGGGCGCCATGCTGGTGTTCCTGTTCGCCTCCATGGCGATCAAGGCCGTCGGCGAGACCGCCCAGACCGTCATCGCCGAGGTTCGCCGCCAGTTCAAGGAGAAGCCCGGCATCATGAAGGGCACGGAGTCCCCGGACTACGGTCAGTGCGTGGACATCGTGACCATCAGCGCGCTGAAGCAGATGATCATCCCCGGCCTCCTGGCCACCGCCGGCCCCGTGGCCGTCGGACTGCTGTTCCGCGTGTTCATCACCCCGGAGAACCCCACCATCGCGGCGGAAGCGGTGGCGGGACTGCTGATGATCGGCACCATCGCCGGCATCCTGATGGCGTTGTTCCTGAACAACGCCGGCGGCGCGTGGGACAACGCGAAGAAGTACATCGAGATGGGCAACCTCGGCGGCAAGAAGTCCGAGGCGCACAAGGCCGCCGTCGTCGGCGACACCGTCGGCGATCCCTTCAAGGACACCGCGGGCCCGTCGCTCCACGTGCTCATCAAGCTGCTGGCCACGATCACGCTCGTTCTCGCCCCCCTCTTCCTGTAGAAGAGAAGGGTCGAATCGGCCGCCCGGCTCGAAAGAGCCGGGCGGCTTCTTTTTTGGTTGAATAGGCGCAGGTCTTGACGCGGGGATCTATTCGTGCTATATTACTAGAAGATAATTATTATCAAACAGGAGATGCCTATGATCGCCAACATCGGTTTGAAGGAGTCGGCGCGCGCGAAGGTCCTCGCCCTCCTGGATCCCCTCCTGGCCGACGAGTACCTGCTCTACACGAAGACCCGCAACTTCCATTGGAACGTGACGGGCCCGCAGTTCAACGACCTGCACAAGTTCTTCGAGGCGCAGTACGGGACGCTGGACGGCTTCGTGGACGACATCGCGGAGCGCTCCCGCGCGCTGGGAGGGCGGGCGCTGGGCTCCATGAAGGAGTTCCTGCACGCGGCGCGTCTGGACGAGTCCTCCGGCCGCGCGCCGAAGGCCGATGCCATGCTGGCGGAGCTGCTGCGCGACCACGAGAAGCTGATCCGCTGGCTGCGCACGGACGTGGACGAGGCGGGCAAGCTGGGCGACCAGGGCACCGCCGATTTCCTGACGGGCCTGATGGAAGAGCACGAGAAGATGGCCTGGATGCTGCGCAGCTTCCTCTCCTGATCATGATGAAATCCCGCGACGAGGTCCGCGCCCTGTTCCGCGCGAAGAAGGTCCCCCTCACCCATCAGCGCCTCGCCGTCTACGAGGAGCTGACGGGCCGCCGCGACCATCCCAGCGCCGAGGCGCTGTACGATTCGCTGAAGAAGGCTTATCCCAGCCTGTCGCTGGCGACGGTCTACAAGACGCTGCAGACCCTGCACGCGATGGGCATGGTCGCGCGCGTGGACTCGCCGACGGCGCAGGCGCGCTACGACGCGATCGTCGAGACGCATCACCACGCCGTCTGCACCGGCTGCGGCAAGATCGAGGACTTGTTCGACGCGCGGCTGGACCGCCTTCCGGAGCCGAAAGCCGCCGGCTTCAGGTTCGAAGGGCATTCCGTTCATTTTCACGGCTTGTGCGCCAAATGCGCCAAGACCGGCCGTTCCTCGAAATAACGCACAGGAGACAACACCATGGCCGAGACTCTCGTTCAGAAGGACGCGCCGGACTTCAAAGCCCAGGCGCTGGTCGGAAAGTCGTTCAAGGAGATCCAGTTGTCGGACTACAAGGGCAAGTGGGTGGTCCTGTTCTTCTACCCGCTCGATTTCACCTTCGTCTGCCCGACGGAGATCACCGCGTTCTCCGATCGCGCCGCCGACTTCAAGAAGCTGGGCGCCGAAATCGTGGGCTGCTCGGTGGACAGCCAGTTCTCCCACCTGGCGTGGGCGAACACCCCCCGCAAGGAAGGCGGATTGGGCGAGATCGCGTACCCCCTGCTCGCGGACATCACCAAGAAGATCGCCCGCGACTACGGCGTGCTGGTCAACGACGCGGTCGCCCTGCGCGGCCTGTTCCTGATCAATCCGAAGGGCAAGGTCGCCTACTCGGTCGTCCACGACCTCGGAGTGGGGCGCTCGGTGGATGAGACCCTGCGCGTGATCGCGGCCTTCCAGCAGGTGGAGAAGACCGGCGAGGTCTGCCCCGCCAACTGGAACACGGGCAAGAAGACCATGAAGCCCGACTCGGTCAAGTCGAAGGAGTACTTCGCCGCCGCGGCCTGACGTCCGCCGAACGCGAAGCGCGCGCCCCGGCCGGCGGATGCGGCCGGGGCGCCTTTTTTAGGCAGCCCGCGGAGCTTCGGGCGACGGCAGGATGACGTAGAACTCGCTGCCCTGCCCGGGCGTGGAAAGGAATCCGGCTCTTCCCCCGTGGGCCTCGGCGACGTTCTTCACGTAGGCCAATCCGAGGCCGAAGCCGGGGACCTGCCCCGTGAAGTCGTCGTCGATTTGGTAGAAGCGGCGGAAAAGCCGCGGCTGCTCCTCGCTCGGGATGCCGGGACCGTTGTCCCGCACCGACAGGCGGACCCCTTCGTCGCAGCGGGCGACGGCGACCTCGACCTCCTTTCGTTGCGAACGGTTGAACTTGACCGCGTTCTCCAGAAGATTGGCGACGACGCCCTTCAGCAAGGTCGGGTCGGCGTCGAGAGGCGGAAGGCCCGCCGCCGTCTCGGGCTTCCAGAGCAAAGTCACGCCCTCCGCCGCGGCTTCGGGAACCGCCTTGATCGCCTCCGCCACCACGTCGGTCAGGCGCGTCGGAGTTTTCTCCAGCACGATGCTGCCGGGATTCTGCACCACCGTGAAGGCGATCAGCTTCTCGACGAGGCTGTACAACTGCTCGTCTTGAGCGCGGATCTTCTCCATCATGCGGCGCTGCTCGGGCCCCAGCCCGGCGCCGTCGCCCAGGAGGATGTCCAGGTAGCCGAGGGCCACGGCCAAGGGAGTTCGAAGCTTGTGCGAGACGATCGACAGGAAATTGCGCGCCAGTCCTTCCCCCCGTTTCTCGAGGGTCGCGTCGTGGAAGACGAAGAGCAGGCCCGCGGGATCCTTCTCCGTGCCCAGGCGGTCGGCGACCCCCGAAAGGATCAGCAGCTTCGGGTCGACGCGCCGGAACTCGATGGGCGTGAGGCGCGCGCCCGGAGCCAGGACTTTCTCGGCGCTGGGCGCGGATTCGAAGCCCTTCAACGCGTCGCGCAGAAGCCCCGGCGCCTCGGCGCAGCCCAGAAGCGCCCGCGCCGAGGGGTTGAGCATCAGGACGCGGCCCGAGGGATCGGTCCACATCATGCCTTCACGGGTCTCGTGGAAGATCGTGGCGAGCTTCTCCTTCTCCTGACGGATCGCGGTGAATAGGATCGAGTTGGCGATCGCCATGTCGTTGAAGGCGCGGGCCAGCGCGCCGACTTCGTCCCGGCTCCGCCAGTCCACGCGGACGTCGAAATTGCCGCGGCCGATCTCGGCCGCCGCGGCGGCCAGCCGGGGAAGGGGACGCGTGATCCAGCCGACGATCAGGGTCGTGCCCAGGATGGCGGCCGCCATGGCCAAGGCCGCGATGAGGAAGAGCCGCCGTTTCTGCGCTTCCAGCGCTTCCCGGATCGATGAATCGTCGAAGCCGAGCCGCGCGGTGCCCACGCGCCGGCTGCCGACCGTCAGCGGAACGGCCAGCTCGTAGCCCTGTCCGCCGCCCGCCTCGGAACGGCGCTGAAGCAAGGTCCGTTCGGCCTCGCGCGCGCGGCGGGACATGGGATCGTCGAGCACTTCCCCGATGAAGCGCGGATCCGAGTGCGAGAGCACCCGGCCCTGCGCGTCCACCACGGCCGCATAGGTGACGGCCTTCTCCTTGACCAGCTCCTCGACGTGGAAGTGCAGGGAGAACGGGTCGAGCTTCGGAAAGAGCGCCTCGCGGGCGGAGCGCGCGAAAAATTCGGCGCGCACGCTCATTTCTCCCACCAGACCGGCCTCGATCTGCCGCAGCACGCCGCGGGACATCAAGGCGATGATCCCGAGCGCCAGCAGGCTGGTCAGAAGCGAGATCTTGGCGGCGATCGAACGGAAGGGATTCATCAGTAGAGCACCGCCACCTTGACGCGCTGGGCATCCGCCGCTCCGGCGTGCTTGAGCACGAGGACGTAGCCGCCGGGCGCCGCCCGCCGTCCCGAGCCGTCGGCCCCGTCCCAGGAGGCGATCTGGTTGCCGGCGGAGCCGAAGTGCGCGGTGGTCTCGCGCAGGAGCCGTCCGTTGAGCGTGTAGACGCGCAAGACCACGTCGGCGGGAGCGTCCAGGAAGAATCCGATCTGCACCGGGCCGGTCGCGGGGTTGAACGGATTGGGCCAGGCATAAGGCTTCGGGATCGGAGCGGCCTGCGCCGTCACAAACACCGGCACGCCGACGCTGACGCTCGAGAAGGGGCCGACGGCTCCCGCGTTGCTGCGGGCTCGGACCTGGGCGTAATAGGTCCTGCCGGTGGCCAGCCCCGCCGCGGTGTAGCTCGCGACGGCGACGGTCCCGTTGAAGACGTCGTTGCCGCCCGGGAAACTGCCGAGGAGCATCTCGTAATCCAGGATGCCGACCGAACTCAGGGCCGGGCTCCAGCGGAATCCCACCGTCCCGTCGTAGGAGAACGCCCGGTCGGCCGCCGGAGTGCCGGGGGCGCTGGGCGGCGAAACGTCCGAGAGCACGCCCGCCCGGGTGGAGATCACGGCGGAGTAGGCGCTCGCCGCGCCCGCGCGGTTCACGGCTTTGGCGCGGAAGAAATATTGAATTCCGGGCGTCAGTCCGAAGAAAGTCGCGGAGGCCGACAGCGTGGCCGAGCTTCCGGCCAGGGAAAAGAAATTGTCCGAGGAGACCTCGGCCTCGTACTGCGTGTCCGCCGGGTTCGCGCCGCCCGACCATGAAAACGCCGCGCTGGTGACGCCCACCGGACCGAAAACGGCCGCGGCCGGAGCCAGCGCCAAAGTGGCGGTGACCGGCGCCGCGGCGTAGGCCGTCGGCACTCCGTCCAGGTTCACGGCGCGCGTGCGCACGTAGTAGGTCGTGTTCGGGGCCAGCCCCGCGGGAGATGACGACAGGGCCGCCACGAAGCCGTCCTGGAGGCCGGACGTAAACCCGGGGTCGAGCGCGGACTGCACTTCGTACAGCGTATACGCGGGATTGGCCGGAGAGCCGGCGGTCCAGCCGAGCGTCAGGCTCGTCGGCGACGAGGCGGTGAAGGCCGGCGCCGCCGGGGCGCTGGCCAACGTGTGCGTGGAGGCCGAATTGGAGGGAAGGCTGTCGCCCCAATCGGAATAGGCGGTCGCGAAGCGGAAGTAGGTCGTGTTCGGCGTGAGGCCCGAGACCGTCGCGCCCGGAGTCAGGCTTGAGGCCGTCAGCTCCGGGGAGGCGAGAGGCGCCGAGGCGGTCGCCGGGAAAATCCGATAGGCGCGGGACGCGGCCGGGGCGTCGCCGAAGGAGGGCGCCGCGCTCCACGACCACGAGATCGAGGTCACGTAGACTGCGGCGGCGGCGAACGCCGTCGGCGAGGAGGCGATCACCCCGAAGCTGACCGTTCCGACCACGCCCGCGGCGGGAGTGGGATCGACGGCGCCGGTGCCGCCGCTGCCGCCCGGCGAGCCCGCCGCCGTGGAGAACGTGACCGAGGTCAGCGCCGCGGATCTCGAGAAGATCTTGATCCGGCCTCCGCCTCCCCCGCCACCCGGATCCACGGTGTTGCTGTTCACCGGATCCACCGCGCTCCCGCCGTTGCCTCCGTTGGCGTTGAGAAGAGCTTGGCTCATCGCCAGCGCTCCCGTCGCGCGCAGCAGGAGGCCGCCGCCCGAGCCGCCGCCGCCCGCGCCGGGATTCGTTCCGAATCCGGAGGCGACGGTCGCCGCGGCGGTGGCCCCTTGGACCAGGATCGCCCCGGTGACGGTGATCGATGAGGCCTCCAGATAGACGGACCCGCCGCCGCTGGCTCCCGCGCCTCCGGGAGACTGCGACCCCCCGCCGCCGCCGGCGCCTCCGGAACCTTGAAATATGTCGTCGGCGGAGATGGGAGAGGTGAAGACCCCGGTCGAGTCGTAGACCGAGCCGCCGGCTCCGCCGCCGGCTCCCGCCCCGACGCCCCCGGTCCCTCCGTAGGCGCCCCCGCCGCCGCCTTTGGGCGCGGCGCCCGCCGTCCCGCCGCCGCTTCCGGTCGCGCTTCCGCCGAAGCCGGGAGAGCCGGCTCCTCCCGCCGGACCGCCGCTTCCCCCGAACTGGCCGCGACCGGAGGCGTCGAGAGTGCCGGCCACGGCGATCGTCGCGGCGTAAATCGTCAGCGGAGCGCCGGCGGCGGCGAAAACGGTCGTCCCGGCGGGAAGCTGGAACAAGCGCACGTTCAGGAAGGTTCCGGACAGGACGTCGCCATTGACCGGCAGGAGGTCCGCGCCGGCGTAGTCCGCGCCCGTGATCGTGGCGGCGCCCGCCGGGGCGGCGGAGAGGAGGCCGGCGAGGAGGAGGGCCGCTGTCATCGCGAGTACCTCTGCGACGCCTCGACCTTCTGCTTCAGGGTCCGCGCCGGTTCGGAGGACGGATCGAGCTTCAGCACCTCGTCCGACAGCGCTCCGGCCGCGTCATAGCGTCCCTTCAAGTACTGGTCCACGGCGCGGTAATAGAGCTGCTCGGCCTGCTTTCGCGTTTCGGCCGAGAGCGTGCGGCGCAGCTCGTCCTGCGCCGCCGCGTCCCGGCGCTTGATCTCGGCGTTTTCCGGGTCTTCGCGGCGCGCGGCCTCCAGGGCCGCGAGGACCCGGGGGTAGTCGCGGGCTTGGGCCGCCTTGTCGGCTTCCGCCAGCCTCGCGGCGGTGAAGCTCTCGATCTGGCCGCGGATCTGGACGAGGAATTGCGCGACCTCCTTGTTCTCCGGGTGGCGGCTCAAGATCTTCTCGCCCTCCAGCCGCGCGCGGCGCAGTTGGCCCCGGGACAGCGAGGCGGCCGCCCCGGAGAGCCCCATGGCGATCTCGTTGGCCGCTTCCGCCTGGCGCAGGCTCTCCGCGCGCGCTTTTTCCTCGTTCGACAAGGCGCGGTCGACGAGCTCGACCCCGCGCAAGGCTCGCGGGTGGGACGAGTCGAGGTCCAGCACCGAGCGCCAGTACTGCCGCGCGGCCAAGAGGTTCCCCTGCTCCTCCTGCTGCTGGGCGAGCGCGCTCAGGCGCTCGACGGTCTGGCGGCGCAGGGCTTCCTCCCATGCGGCGTCGGCCCGTTTCAGGCGGGCCGCGATCTCCGCGTTGCCCGGGTCGAGAAGGGAGGCGGCCTCGATGTCGCGGCGCGCCTCGGTCGCGCGGCCCTCCTGAGTCTCGGCGTCGGCCTTCTGCAAATAAGCCTTCGCCAGACGCGCTCCGTCCGCGCGCGAGAGGCGGCTGATTCCCCGGCGGATCGTGTCCTCGAGTTCCTCCCGCGTTTGGCCGAAGCGCTGCACGAGCGTCAAGGAATGCAGCAGTCCGAGATCGTGAAGAAGGACCGCGTAATCCACGCGCGTATTGCCGAAGGCAACGCCGAATCCGGTGGAGAGCCCTTGGGCGCGCGCGCCGAGGCGCAGGGCCGCCAGACGGCCGTATTGAAGTTCGGCCCCTCCGGCGAGATCGACGCCCTCGGTCTCGACCCGCCTCAGGCGCGAGACGAGGAGCAGGCGCCACTCCGCGTCGAGCGGACGCGCGTAGGCCCCGGACAATTCGAAGGTGCGTTCGTAGGGGACGCCCCCGGAGAGGAAGGACGGGCTCGGCGCGATCAGGTTTCCCGCCGTCAGGCCGAGAGACAGGTCGGCGCGGGGCCTCACGATCAGCCCGGCATCGAGCCCGGCGCCCGAGCCGCTGACGCTTCCGATCTTTTCCGTCACCGATTTGACGGCCGCTCCGACCGAGAGCAGGCGCGCGTCGGCCGGCGCGTCAGGCTCCTCCCATGAAAACCGCGGGCTGATCCCCCAGCCCGCGATCACCGCGCTCTGCTCGATGGAGAAATTCGTGGGCTGGTCGTTGGGCCCGGAGCGTGACTCGAAGCCGCCGCTGGCCTGGCGCACGTAGGCGGCGCCGAAGGATCCCCAGCGGCGCGTCGGGAATCCGCCGGAGAGCACGTCGAAGGTCGTGTCTTGGAAAAGCAGGACTCGCGTCGCCCCGATTTCGGGCTTGCCGAGACGGGCCAGCGCCGCGGGATTGACGAGCACGGCCGCGGCGTCCACGGCGGCCGCGCCGGTCGCGCCGGCCAGGGCCGCGCTGCGCGCGTCGGGTTCTTGGCGCAGAAAGGCCCCGGCGCCGCCCGCCTGCGCGGCGGCGACGCTCGGAAAAAGAGCGAGGATGACGGCTATGCGCCTGCTGGCTCCCACACGCATTCCTTTCCTCATACTTAACACGCACGGCGGTCCTTGTCAAGATTCAGTTCCGGGGCTATCCTGGCCGCATGGCCCGGATACTGATCGTCGAAGACAGCGGCGATCTTCAGGAATTGCTGAGCGTCACCTTCAACAGGGAAGGCTACGAGGTCTATTACGCCTTCAACGGCAAGGAGGGCTACGACAAGGTCCTGGCCGTCCAGCCCGACATCCTGCTTCTCGACTTGATGATGCCCGTTCTCAACGGGGTGGAGGTGATCAAGCTGGTGACCTCCAACACCTTGGTCCGGGACATCCCCATCGTCGTGATGACCGCTCACGGGGACAAGGCGGACATGCTGGAAAGCTCCATTCTGGCGCAGGGCGTGCGCGAGTACGTGCGCAAGCCGTTCGAGCTGGCGCATCTGAAATCCGTGGTCCGGCGCCTGCTCGCGCAGTACCCCCGCCGCGCCGTCGCCTCCTCTCAGGTCGCCAAAGGACGGGTGCGCTTGGACACGAAGATGCGGACGCTTTGGATCGAGGATCGGCGCATCGCGACCCTCTCTCCCACCCGCGCGGAGGTCATGCGCGTGCTGATCAAAGCGGAGGGGCCGGTCAGACGGGAGAAGCTTCTGCGCGAGGTTTGGGACTCCGAGAGCAGCGTCGCGGCCCTTGAAAAGACCATCCAGAGGCTCCGAGAGGACCTTGGACCCATCGAAGCCGGCCGCCTCCAAACGACGGCCGATGGCTACGAATTGATCGGGTAGTCCCCCTCCTGACCCCCGCTGACATGTTCTGACAAAGTTTGGTTGCAATTTCCCGCCGCCCCGCTACCCTTAAGAGGATGAGGGATGTCAGGTTCATGGCGGTCCTGGGAGCGGCGGTCCGGTTGGGCGGCTCGTTGCTCCTGTGCGCGGCGGCCCCGGCGAGCGCCGCCTGGAAGGCGGATTCCCCGCTGCCCGTGTCCTATGTCCAGACCAAGACGGTCGCCGCCGGCGGCTTTCTCTACAAGATCGGCGGCCGGGGCGACAAAGGGATATGCGGCGCCGCCGACGTTCTCGTCGCGCCGCTGAACCCGGACGGAAGCGCGGGCGCTTGGACGCCGACCACGTCTTTGCCCGCGGTCGGGGCCTCCACCGTCGCCGCCACGTGCGGCGGCGTGCAATACACGATGAGCGACATCGTGATCGGGTGGGGCTATGAGGCCGCCTACTCCAACGGCTTCATCTACATCATGGGCGGCAACCTCTGGAACTTCAACGGCTATCCGGACGGTCAGCGGATTCACTTTTCGAGCGCGGTCTATTATGCCGCGACGAACGCGGACGGCACTTTGGGAGCCTGGCTCCAAGGGCCCTATCTCAGCACCGCCTCCTTCGACGCCGCCGGCGCCGCCTACAATGGGACGCTTTATCTGACCGGCGGACGCGACGACGCCGTGACGACGAACGTGCGGCGCGACGTCTATTACTCCCGCCTCAACCCCGATGGCAGCCCGGCGGCCTGGCAGACCGCGGCGGCTCAAATGCCGGGCGGACTTTGGCTTCATGGCGCCGAGGCGGCGGCGGGCCGTCTCTACATCTCCGGGGGCATTACCTACGATCCGTTCCCTCGCGATCAAATCACCGACGCGGTTTACAGCGCGCCGTTGGCCGCGGACGGCACCCCCGGCGCCTGGCGAGAGGAGTCTTCCTTGCCGCTCGGACTGGCCGGCCAAGGCCTGAAGGAACGGCACGGTATCCTGTACACGATCGGCGGACAGGAGCCGACTTTCCCGACGGTCTCCGTACACGCGTCGGCGATCAACGCCGACGGAACTTTGGCGCCCTGGACCAGCGCCGATCCCCTCCCGATCCCTCTGTACCTGCACGGCAGCGCTTCCGGCGGGGACTCCCTTTACGTGGACGGCGGCAGCGACGGCAACCTGGGGCAAAAAGCCGTCTATCATCTCCCCGATACGGTTCCCCCGGCGGCGGTGGCCGACCTGTCCGCGTCGGCGCAGGACGCCTCCTCCCTCCATCTTCAATGGACCGCGCCCGGCAACGACGGTTCCTACGGATCGGTTTCCGCGGGCGGCTACCGATTGAGCGCCGCGACGGACCCGGGAGCGCTCGCCTCGTCCGTCGCGACCGCCTGGACGGCGTCGTTCGATCCGGGCGCCGCGCAATCCTGGCGCCTCTCGGGCTTGGCGTCGGGAACCACCTATTACGTTTCGCTGGCCGCCGTGGACTCCTCCGGCAACGTGGCTCCTCCTTCAAACGTCGCCGCGGCGCAGACGTACTTCCTCGCGTCGAGCACCGAAGCCCCGCCGGTCGTTCGCTTCCAGAGCCCGACGCCCGGGGTGACGATCTCCGCGCTCTCCGGCGCGCAGAGTGCGACTCTGCTGGCCTCCGCGCCGGGAGCGGCCGTCTCTTCTCTTTATGATATGCAGCCCGCCGCGAACTTGGCCCCGGGCCTGCTCTCCGTGTCGTTTCCTCCCGCCGCCTTGAACGCGGGGATGGCGCTTTATGAATACCAGACCGGGATCGGCTGGAGCAGCGCGCCGGTGGCCGACCAAAGCGTCGACGCCAGCTCTTACGCGGTCAGCGGCCGCCTGGCGCAGACCGGCATCGTCGCCGTGTTCGGTCCGTATCCTATTCCCGTGCTCACCGGCTTGAGCCCGGCGCAGGTCGTCGCCGGCTCCTCCGCGCTGGCGTTGACGGTGAACGGCGGCGGCTTCGGCGGAAGCTCCGTCGTCCTGTGGAACGGCGCGCCTCGCCCCACGACCTTCGTCTCGCCCGCGCAGTTGACCGTCTCGCTGTCCGGGGCCGACGTCGCGGCCGCCGGGCTGGGAGTCGTGACGGTGCTCACCCCGGCTCCGGGCGGCGGGACCTCCTCTCCGGCGCTCCTGATGATTACCAACCCCGCACCGTCGTTGACGGCTCTGAGCCCGAACGCGGCGACCGCCGGCGGGGCCGCGTTCACCTTGACCGTGACCGGCGCGGGCTTCGTCGGCGGCTCGTCCGTTCAGTGGAACGGCGCGCCCCGCGCCACGACCTTCGTCTCGCCGACCCAGTTGACCGCCGCGATCACCGCCGCCGACGTCGCCTCCGCCGGCGCCGACGCCGTGACCGTCGTCTCGCCCGCTCCCGGCGGCGGGACCTCGGCCCCCGTGGTCCTGTCCGTGGCCAATCCGGCGCCGACGGTGTCCGCGCTGAGCCCCAACACGGCGACGGCCGGCGGGGCCGCGTTCACCTTGACCGTGACCGGCGCGGGCTTCGTCGGCGGCTCGTCCGTTCAATGGAACGGCGCGCCCCGCGCCACGACCTTCGTCTCGCCGACCCAGCTGACCGCCGCGATCGCCGCCGCCGACGTCGCCTCCGCCGCGAACGACGCCGTGACCGTGGTCACGCCCGCTCCCGGCGGCGGCACGTCCTTCGCCGCGAACTTCGCCGTCGTCGTCCCTCCGCCGTCGGCTCCGGCGCTGACGGCGGTTTCCCCGGCCGTGGTCGCGGCCGGCTCGGCGGGCTTCGTCCTGACCGCGGACGGATCGAATTTCACTTCCGCCTCGGCCGTTCAATGGAACGGCGCGCCTCGCCCCACGACCTTCGTCTCGGACGCGCGGCTGACCGCGGCGATCACCGCCGCCGACGTCGCTTCCGCCGGCACGGCCGTCGTCGTCGTCGTCACGCCCGCGCCCGGCGGCGGGTCTTCCTCTCCGATGTCGGTGACCGTGGCCAACCCCGCCCCGTCGCTGACGGCTCTGAGCCCGAACACGGCGACCGCCGGCGGGGCCGCGTTCACCTTGACCGTGACCGGCGCGGGCTTCGTCGGCGGCTCGGCCGTCAAATGGAACGGATCGGCGCGGGCCACCGCGTTCGTTTCGCCGACGCAGCTGACCGCCGCGATCACCGCCGCCGACGTCGCCTCCGCCGGCGCCGACGCCGTGACCGTCGTCTCGCCCGCTCCCGGCGGCGGGACCTCGGCCCCCGCGCTCCTGTCGGTCGCCAACCCGGCGCCGGCGGTGTCCGCGCTGAGCCCCAACAAGGCGACGGCCGGCGGGGCCGCGTTCACCTTGACCGTGACCGGCGCGGGCTTCGTCGGCGGCTCGTCCGTTCAGTGGAACGGCGCGCCCCGCGCCACGACCTTCGTCTCGCCGACCCAGCTGACCGCCGCGATCGCCGCCGCCGACGTCGCCTCCGCCGCGAACGACGCCGTGACCGTCGTCACGCCCGCTCCCGGCGGCGGCGTCTCGGGCGCGGCGTCCTTCACCGTCTCCCCCGCGGCGACGGGCGGCGGGGGCTGGCCCGCGCCGCGAGTGAGCGCGGAGTGGTCGCCGCGAACCTTGAACCTCGACAGCCACGGCCGCGACGTGCATCTGCATCTGGAAGTCGAGTCCTGGGGGCGCTCGCGCGACGTCGTTTCCTCGAGCGTGCGCCTGACGGCCGTCGACGGCCGTCCGGTCCCCCCTCTCCGGGCGGGATCCTTCGTCCTCGGAGACGACGATTCGAACGGGATCGAAGACGAGAACATCGTGTTCGACCGCGCGTCGGTCGCGGCGCTGTTGACGCCGGGAGAGCACGACGTCACCGTCGCCGGCTTGCTCGCCGACGGGCGGGGATTCGTCGCCGTGGCGCATTTGACGGGGAACGCGCCGGCGGGCCGCGGCGCGCGGGCCGCCGAGGCGGGCGTTCCCGCCGGAGCGGCTCGCCATCCCCGGTATTGGCCCGCCCCGGCCAACCTTCTGGCGCTGAGGACCATGGCGTGGGACGCCTCCACCTCCTCCTCCCCGGCGGCGAGCGGGGCGGTCAACGGCCGGATCGCGGTGCGCCTTCCCGAAGGCGCTCCCGCGCCTTCGGTCGTCCTCACGATTTCCACGTCCGCGCCGGCGGCGGCGGCGGACCGCGGAGCGCGCGAGCGCAAAACCACCGACAGCGGGCTGATCGAGATTTCCTCCCCCGTCGCGTTCGGTCCCGAGGGAACTCATTTCATCCTCCCGATCACATTGGAACTTCCCTATGATCGCGCGACGCTGCCGGCCGGGATGGACGAGTCGGCTCTGGCCGTGAATTACTGGAACCCGGCGACGTCGAACTGGGAGAAGCTTCCTTCGACCGTCGACCGCCAGGCCCAAATCGTGCGCGCGCAGACCACGCACTTCTCCCTTTACCAGGTGCTCGCCGGTCACGGCGCGGTCTCGATCCTGCCCGTGGCGGCCCCGGACGCCTCGTTCGCCCTGCACGCGGCCTACGCCTTCCCGAACCCCGCGCGCGGAGCCGGCAGCGTCACGATCCGCATTCAACCCGGCTCCGTCGACGGCGCCGAGGTCCGGATTTACGATCTCGCCGGCCGAAAAATCCATTCCTCGGACGCCTTCAGCGTCAATCCCGCCTTGGACGACGGAAACGGACTGGGTCCCCAGATCACCTACGACCATGTCTGGAACGTGTCGGGAGTGGGCTCCGGGGTCTACACCTACGTGGTCCGGGCGCGCAAGTCCGGGCAGGCCGACATCGTCAAGACCGGCAAGATCGGGGTGATCAAGTGAGGACGCTTTTTCTCGGCGCCCTGCTTCTGTCCGCCGCGGGCGCCGCCCGCGCCCTCGAGACCGCTCAGTTCCTCAAGATCGGGATCGGGGCGCGCGAACTGGCCATGGGCGGAAGCGGCACGGCCCTGGCCGACGACGCGGACGCTCTCTATTGGAATCCCGCCGGCCTGGGCCGCTCCGAGTCGCGCGAAGTCGCGGTCAGCCACGCCGAGCTGACTTTGGCCACGCGCCTCGATCACGTCGCCTTGGAGCAGCCGACGGCCGCGGGCGTTTTCGGCGCGGGGATCACGTACCTGAGCCAAAGCGAGCTCGACGGACGCGACGCGCTCGGCCATCCCACGGGCGGCTTCAGCGCGTCGGACGCCGCCGTCTCCTTGGCTTTCGCCCGCAAGACGGACCTGCTCGACGCGGGAGCGAGCGTGAAGTACCTGCGCAGCCACATCGGTTCGAGCGAGGCGCAGGGCGCGGCGATCGACGCGGGCGCCAAGCGCGCCTTCGGCGCGCTGACCGTGGCCGCCGCGGCGCGCAATCTGGGTCCGGGCATGAAGTTCGGCGGCGAGACCGACGATCTGCCGCTGCAGCTGGCCTTCGGGGCGGCCTGGCGCTTCGCGGGCGGCCACGCGCTCGCCGCCGAGATCGTGGACGGTCCGCGCGGCGGCGGCGTCGACGCCGGCTTCGGCGGCGAATACCAGGCGCTCAAAGGGGTCTATTTGCGCGGCGGCTATACGACCCAGACCTCGGTGGCGAACGGCTCCGGCTTCGACGCGGCCCGGGGCCTGACCTTGGGCCTGGGCCTGAGGAACGGCCGTTGGCGTTTCGATTACGCCGCCCTGCCCGCCGGCGAGTTGGGCACCTCCCACCGTTTCACCCTCGGCGCGCGTTTCTAACGCCTTCGCCGGCGACGGTCAGCGGACGACGAACTCGTCGAGGATGCCGCCGCGCTTGTCCATCGCGGTCACGCGCAGGCCGTCGGGCCCGGCTTCCAGCATCAGGAAGTGGCGCTTCTGGACCACCTTCGCGGCGACCCCGGAAGGATGGCGATCGTCGTCCCCTCCGGACAATTGGCCGCCGGAGCCGCTGATCACGTGAGTCACCCCGCCCACGGGTATCGAACGCTCGTAGTGGTGCCGGTGTCCGGCCAGGTAAAGCTTCACGCCGTGCTTTTGGAGTATCGGCTCGAGCAGGGCGCGAAGTCGCGCCGCCTCCTCGACTTTCTGATTCTCGTCCGTGGAAACGTACATCGGATGATGGCCGTACACGACGACGTGGTCGGCCTTGCTCTCGCCCAGCGCCTTGTCCAGCCAGGCGAGCTGTTCGCGGCCTAAGCGCTCCGCCTCGGGCAAGTCCGCGTCGTACGCGTTTTTCTGGTGGTGGGGCAAAAGGACGGTCGTGTCCAGCGCGAACACGTCCACCTTCCCGATGGATTTACGATACCAGCGCGGAACTCCCCAGTAGGCTCGCTGGGCCGCTCCTCCCCCCGTTCGGACGTCGTGGTTGCCCAGGACCGGGAAAAAACGCACGCCTCCGTCGAATAGAGGGCCGTACGGCTCGCGGATGGCCGCGTCGAACTTTTCCGGTTCGCCGTTTTGGTAGACGTTGTCGCCCAGGACCAGGACCGAGGCGAACGGCGCGCGTTCATGCTCGGCGGTCATGGCCTGGGCGATATGCGCCTGATGGGAGTCGGCCGTCCCGGCGTCTCCCACCACGGCGATGCGCTCGATCCCCGGCGCGGACGCGGACAACGGCGCGGACACGGGAACCTGAAGGGGCGCGGCGGTCGGTAGGGCGGCCGTTGGAAGCCCGGCGGCCTGGCCGGCGCCGTACGCGGCCGTCGGCGCGGGAGGAAGGGCGGTGAACCGAACCGGGACGACCGCGGACCAAGCCGGGGCGGCCGCCAATAGAGCGAGATACAGCCTCATCCTTTTATTATACCGCGCCCCCCACTTCCCGCGACCGGAAGAAAGTGCTAGGATTTGGCCCGGTTATTAAAGGAGAGCCATGCAGCCGACCGCCACGCCTAATCCGCTGATGAACCTGGTCCCGATCGTCGCCATTTTCGCCATTTTCTACTTTCTCCTGATCCGCCCGCAGCAGAAGCAGGCCTCGGAGCACGAGACCATGCTCAAGAACCTGAAGGTCGGCGACAAGATCCTGACCACCGGCGGCCTGTACGGCTCCATCACGGGCTTCCGCGGCGACGATCTGGAAGTCACCTTCTCGCAGACCGTGAAGCTCACCGTCGCGCGCTCCGCCGTGACGCGCGTCGTCACCGCGGACGTCGCCGTCAAGACCGGCGTCGCCGCTTAAGCCCCGCAAAGGACCGAAATCAATGTCCAAGACCCAGACGAAGTGGATCGCGCTGCTGATCCTGGTGGTCGGCGCGCTTTTCCTGCTTTACCCGTCGATCAATTGGTACGGCCTCGATTCCGCCGAGCGCGCGAAGCTGGAAGCGCTGCGCGAGCGCCCGAAGTATCTGGTCAACCTCGGCCTCGACCTGAAGGGCGGGACCCACATGGTCATGGAGCTGGAGGTCGATAAGCTCGACCCCAAGACCCCTCTCAGCGAAGCGATGGCCCAGGCCATCGAGATCATCCGCAACCGCGTCGACCAGTTCGGCGTGGCCGAGCCGCTGATCGTCCGCCAGGGCGCGCGCTGGATCGTCGTCCAGCTGCCCGGCGTCACCGATTCCCAGCACGCCAAGGAGCTGGTCGGCAAGACCGCCCTGCTCGAGTTCCGCATGGTGGACGAGTCCGAGAAGGGCCGCCAGGCCTTGAGCAAGATGCTGGAGGCCGGCAACCCGTTCGTCGGCACCGCCGTCTCGACGGCCGCCGCGAAGCTGGTTCCCGAAGGCCTGACCTTGGTCTCCGGCAAGGACGGGGCCGCGTACCTGGTCCACAACGAAGTTCCCCTCACCGGCGCGCAGCTGGAAACCGCGCGCGTGGAGACCGGCGGCGAGTACGGCATGCCGGTCGTCGCCTTCAAGTTCAAGCCCGAGTTCGCCGCGAAGTTCTCCGCGCTGACCGCCGCCAACGTCGGCAAGCGCATGGCGATCGTGCTGGACGGCGTGGTGTCGTCGGCTCCGGTCATCAAGGGCCGCATCGGCGGCGGCTCGGGAATCATCGAGGGCCAGTTCACTCCGGACGACGCCCGTTCCCTGGCCATCGTGCTGCGCGCCGGCGCGCTGCCCGCGCCGGTCAAGGTCATCGAGGAGCGCGTCGTCGGCCCCACGGTCGGCGAGGACTCCGTCAAGGACGGCCTGCGCTCCAGCATCATCGGTTTCGCGCTGGTGGTCCTGTTCATGCTGGTCTACTACCGCATGTCCGGCTTCGTGGCGATCATCGCCCTGGGCCTGAACCTGATGCTGATGCTGGCGACGATGTCCTACATGCGCTCGACGCTGACGCTCCCCGGCATGGCCGGCATCATCCTGTCGCTGGCGATGGCCGTGGACGCCAACGTGCTGATCTTCGAGCGCATCCGCGAGGAGCTGCGCCTGGGCAAGCCGGTGAAGACCGCGCTGTCGGTGGGCTACGACCGCGCGTGGTCGGCGATCATCGACTCGCACGTGACGTCGCTGATCTCCAGCGCCTTCCTGTTCCAGTTCGGAACCGGACCCATCAAGGGGTTCGCGGTGACGCTGTCCATCGGTCTGGTGCTGTCCCTGTTCACCGCGACCGTCGTGACGCGCATGATCTTCGAATACTTCCTTGAGCACAACGACGTCGAGGAGCTCTCGATCTAATGGAAATCTTCAAGAAGCCGAACATCGACTTCATCGGACTGCGCTGGTACCCGATCGGGGCCTCCGTCGCCGTCATGGTCCTCAGCCTCGCGTGCATCGCGATCAAGGGCTTCAACTACTCGATCGAGTTCACCGGAGGCTCCCTCATCCAGGTGAGCTTCCCGGCCGGCGCCAAGGCCGACGTGGACGGCGTGCGCAAGGCCCTGGAGGACGAGCATCTCCAGGTCGAGGTCCAGTCCGTCGAGGCCGACCGCCCGACCTTCATCCTCCGCGAGAAGAGCACGGAAGACGAGGCCGCAGTGACGGCCTTCGCCGACAAGACGATGGACATCCTCAAGAAGGCCTTCGCCTCCACCACCCCCGTCCTGGACCGCAAGGACGTCATCGGGCCCGTGGTGGGCAAGGACCTGCGCCAGCGCACGTTGTGGGCGATCTTCTGGAGCCTGTTCGTCATCGTCGCCTACGTCGCCTACCGCTTCGAGAACCCCATCTGGGGCATCGCCGGCGTCATCGCGCTGTTCCACGACGTCATCGGCGTGGCCGGCCTGTTCTCCCTGCTGGGGCTCCAGGTGGACCTGCTGATCGTGACGGCGCTGCTGACCGTCGCCGGCTACTCGATCAGCGACTCCATCGTCATCTTCGACCGCATGCGCGAGAAGATGCACACCGAGCGGGGGCTGCCGCTCGACGTGCTGATCAATTCTTCCATGAACGAAACCCTCTCGCGGACCGTCATCACCGTCCTGCTCGTGCAGATCGTCTGCGTGGTCCTCTTCTTCTTCGGCGGGCCCGTCCTGCGCGAGTTCGCGCTGGCCATGGTCGTCGGCAACATCCTGGGAACCTACTCGTCGATCGGCGTGGCGGCCCCCCTGGTGTTCGAATACCAGGTCCGCTTCGCCGGCAAGAAGGTCTCCGCCGGCGCCTCGGACGGCTCCTCCCTGAAGGTCAAGGACGGAGGACGGCGCCGCAAGTGAGGAAGATCAAGGGCTTCAAGCTGGTTTTGCGGCCCCACGAGGTCAAGCGCCGCGCGAAGAAGGTCGGAGTCGACCTGGAAGCCGCCGGCCTGCCGGAGCTGGTGCTGGTCAAGACGCTGGAGCGCCTGGCGAAGGCCCTGACCCCCGGAGTGCTGTTCGACACGTTCGGCCATCCCGACGCGGATCAGCCGGTCCTCTCCCCCATGCCGGGCCTGGCGTACAGCGTGATCCTGGGCTCCCTGGGAGAGGGTTTTCCCGCCGCGGTGCGCGAGAAGGAGACGTTGGTCCCGGAGAAGCTGTGGCCGGTTCTGGAGGAGTGCGGACTGGACGAGTGCGTCCGCTTCGCCGCCAACATCATCGCGGACGAGGCGGAGAAGGACAATTGCGAGCTCTCTCCGATAAACGACCTCACGGACGGCACGGCTCTGGAAGCGGTCGTGCGCAAGCTGGACGGCGCGAAGCTGGGCGTTTCCGTCGACGGCGGGAATCTGTCCCCCGCGGCCGCGATCGCGGTCAGCCTGTCCTGGCTCGCGAAGTCGAAGGCCAAGGGCCGCAAATAGTGCTCCGCAGGCTGGTCCCGTACCTAGCCTACGCGTACGCGTCCTTCGTCGGCGCCACCACCCGCCTCACCGTCGTCCGCGGCGACATCCAGAAGGAACTGCACGCCCGCGACCGGCGCTTCATCTACGCGTTCTGGCATCAGCGCCAGGTCTTTTTCACCTACACCCACCGCGGCGTCGGGGCCGCCGTCCTGGTCAGCCGCTCGAAGGACGGGGAGATGATCGCGGAAACCATGCGGCTGTCGAACATCGGCGCGGTGCGCGGCTCGTCCTCGCGCGGCGGCGCGGCCGCGGTGCTCCAGCTGATCGAGGTGCTGAGGTCCGGCCTGGACATCGGCATCACGCCCGACGGGCCCCGGGGGCCCGCGCGCGAGGTCAAGGAAGGCGTGGTCTTCCTGGCCCAGAAGCTGAAGGCGCCCATCGTGCCCATCGCCAACGCCTTGTCGCACAAGATCGCGATCACGAAGGCGTGGGATCATTTCCACGTCCCGCTGCCCTTCGGCCGGGCCGCCGTCGTCTACGGGGAGCCCGTCGAGGTGGGGCCCGACGATGACCTCGCCGCCAAAGCGGCGGAGCTCAAGAAGGCCATGGATCGGGTCACGGCCGAGGCCGACCGCCTCGTCTCATGAGCTTTCTCCTCCTCGGATTGGAGACCTTGCTCGCCCCGTTCGCCGCGCTCGGCGTGGTGCTGGCCTTTCTGATTTCCCGGCGCCGCCGCGTCCTGGGGAGCCTGGCGAGCGAGCTTCCGGAGCGCTTCGGCTCCCTGAGCGACGCCGGCCGGGTCCGCCTGATGGGCCGCCGGGTCTGGTGGCTCCACGCGGCGTCCGCGGGCGAGGTGTCGGGCCTGGCCCCTTTGATCGACGCCTTGGCCGCCCGCCCGGACGCCCCCGCCGTCCTGGTCACGACGATGACCGTCGCCGGACGAGAGGCCGCCCGCCGGAATCCCCGCATCGATTGGGCCCAATTGGCGCCGCTGGACGCGTGGCCGTGCGTGGCCCGCTTCCTCGGACAAATCCACGCCGAGAGGCTGATCGTGTCGGAGACGGAGCTGTGGCCCACCTTGCTCCTGCTGGCCGCCCGGGCCGGGCTGAAGCCCGCGCTGATCAACGCGCGGATGACGGAGCGCAGCCTGCCCCGCTACCGCGCGGCCGCCTTCGTTCTCCGCCCGGCGCTGGACGCCTTCGACGCGATACTGGCGCAGAGCGGGCCGGACGCCGACCGCTTTCGCGCGGTCGGCGCGGCCGACGCCGTGATCGCGGTGACCGGCAACACGAAATACGACCGCGCCCCGGCGCGCCGCGACGACGCCGCGGCCACGGGGGCCCTGGTGAAGCTGGGCTGGGCGGACGCCCCCCTCTTCGTGGCGGGCAGCACCCATCCCGTCGAGGAGGACGCGGTGCTGGAGGCGTTCGCCCGCTGCGCCGGAAGCCGGCCCAAACTCCGCCTCGTGATCGCGCCCCGGCACGCGGAGCGCGCCCACGAGACCGCGGCCGCGATGAAGGCCGCCGGACGCGCCGTCATCCGCCTGACCGAGCTGGACGCTCTCCCCGTCGCGGACGCCGACATACTGGTCGTCGACGCGATGGGCGCCCTTCCCGGCTTCTGGCCCAAGGCCGCCGCGGCGTTCGTCGGCGGCACCTTGGTTCCGGTGGGCGGCCACAATCTTCTGGAGCCGGCGTCCGCCGGCGTCCCGGTCCTGTTCGGCCCGCACACCGGGAATATCGACTATCCCGCGTCCGTGCTCGAGGCCGGAGGCGGCGGCTTCCGGGTCAAGGACGCCGACGCGCTGGCCGCGGCGCTGGAGGCGCTGCTGGGGTCCCCCGCGAACGCTCGGAACGCCGGGGACAAGGCGCTGGCCTCGGCGGAAAGCCTGCGCGGCGCGACGCGCAGGACCCTGGACGCCCTCGAGCGCCCTCGTGACTGAGCGCCGCCGCGCCGCGGCGCTGGCGGCGGCGTGCTCCGGCGCGACGGCGCTGGTCTTTCTTCCCTCGATCCGCTTCCCCTTCCTGAACTGGGACGACGGAGTCAACGTCATCGGCAACGCGAACCTGAACTTCGGCGGCGCGGGCGCATGGTGGATGCTGACCGGCTCAAGCCTTGGCCACTGGCATCCGCTGACCTGGCTCACGCTCGCGGCGGACCGCGCCGTCTGGGGCGGCTCGCCGTCGGGATTCCACCTGACGAACGTGCTCCTGCACGCGTTGAACGCCGGGCTGTTCTTCCTCCTCGCACGCCGGCTTCTTCTGTCGGTGGACGTCCGCCAGGAGCGGGCGGACGCCGGCGCCGCGTTCGCCGCGCTGTTCTGGGCGCTTCACCCTTTGCGCGTCGAATCGGTCGCCTGGATCAGCGAGCGCCGCGACGTTCTGTCCGCGGCGTTCATCCTGGCGTCGGCCCTGGCTTACCTGCGCGGCGCCGACGAAGGCGACGGCGACGCCGGACGCCGCTGGCGGCGGCGGGCGCTGGCGTTCGGCGCCGCCGCGATGGCGTCCAAGGTCTTCGCGATCGTGCTCCCCGCGGTTTTCCTGGTCCTGGACGCGGGCCGCCGCGGACGTCCGCGCTGGAAGGAGAAGCTGCCCTGGCTGGCGCCCGTCGCCGTCGCGCTGTACTTCAACCTGGCGGCGCAGGCGGAGAGCGAGGCGGCGGTTTCGTGGTCGGTCTTCGGCCTGAAGGCGCGGCTGGCCCAGGCCTCGTATGGGCTGGCCTTCTACGCCTGGAAGACCGTCTGGCCCGCGAATCTGGGGCCGCTCTACGAGCGCTCGCTCCTCCTTGAGCCCGCGCCGTTCGTTCTTTCTGCCGTCGCCGTCGCCGCCGCCGCGGCGCTGGCCTGGTCGCAGCGGAAGCGCTTCCCGCGCCCGGCGCGCATGGCGCTGGTCTACGTCCTGCTGGCGCTGCCGGCGCTGGGCTTGTTCAAGTCGGGCCGGATGACCGCCGCCGATCGCTACTCGTATCTTCCCGCCCTCCCGCTGTCCCTGCTGGCCGGCGCCGCGCTGGTCAGCGTGTCGTCGCGGAGGATCGCGATGGCCGCCGCTCTCGGCGCCATCGGCGCGCTGGGCTTCCTGACCTCCCGGCAGCTGCCGGTCTGGAGCTCGGACGTTTCGTTGTGGGCACGGGCCTGCCAGGTCTCTCCGCTGTCGTATTTCGCCCGCTTGAAGCTCGCCTCGGCGGAGGAAAACGCGGGGCTGGACGCGTTGGGCGCAGCCGACCGCCAGGAAGCGTCTCGTCTCCATGCGGAGGTCTTCGACCGCGCTGCGGATATATACGCCGCGCGCGGCGACGGCGCCGCCGCGTCCGCCGCGAGAGAATCCTCGGCGCGCGGGATTCAACTGATCGTCCCCTGATTATCTTTTCTCGGCCCGATGATGCCGGCGCAGCAGCAGGACGAAAAAAACGGATATAACGCGTCTTTCCCCGGCGTTGATCCACGGGCGGCATCGGGCCGAGAAGAGGGGTCCACCTATCCGGGCGAAATGATAAAATAGACGTTGTCACATAATATCCTCGTCATACGTCTGTCGTCCCTCGGCGACGTCGTCCTGACCGGCCCGGTCTATAAGAATCTGAAGGCCCATTGGCCCGACGCCCGCGTCTGCGTCCTGGTCAAGCCTCAGTTCGCGGCCGTGCTGGAAGGCCATCCCGGCGTGGACGAGGTCATCCGCTACCGCGGGCTGCGCGACGCGCTGGTGCGGATCAAGGGCGCGGGGTTCACCCATCTGCTGGACCTGCACGGCAACCTCCGCTCGCGGCTCCTGCGCTGGCTGTCGGGGATTCCGAACCAGGCGGCGTACCGGAAGGACGCGCTGGCCCGGCGCCTGTTCGTGGCGTTCGGCCTGCCGTCCCCGTCCCTGCAGAGGCACACCGTGGACCGCTACCTGGAGGCGCTGTCCGCCTGGGGCGTGCCGGCGGCCGCGGAGCGGGAGCTGACCCCCGCCGACTGGGGCGCGCGCGGCGACGCCGCCGACGCGCGGCGCGTGCTGGTGATGCAGACCTCCTTCCTGGGCGACAGCCTGCTGACTCTCCCCCTGCTGCGCCGGCTGAAGGAGAGCCTGCCGGACGCGACGCTGAGCGTCCTGACTTTGCCCAAGAACGCCGAGGTCTTCCGCGGCAACTCCTGGGTGAACGACGTGATCCTGGACGACAAGCGCGGGGAGCACGGCGGCCTCCTCGGTCCCTGGCGGATGGCGGCCGGGCTCAAGGCGCGCGGGTTCGACCTGGCGGTGATCCCGCACCGCTCGTTCCGCTCGGCGCTGATCGCTTGGCTGGCCGGAATTCCGCGCCGCGTCGGCTTCTCCACCAGCGCGGGAAGCTTCCTTCTCACCGACGCCGTGCCGTTCGCCTGGCTCACTCACGACCTGGAGCGCAACCTGGCGCTCGCGCGCCCGTTGGGCGGCGATTCGCGGCCGTTGACGGGAGAGGCCCGCTACATCGCCCCGGCCCCGCTTTCGCCCGCCCTCAAGGAGCGCTTGGCCGCCGCCGGAGTCGCGGAGGGCGCCCGTCTGGCCGGAGTCCACCCGGGCGCGGCCTGGGCCACGAAACGCTGGCTGCCGGAACGCTACGCCGAGCTGTGCCGGCTCTTGAAGGCCGAAGGCGTCGTTCCCGTCCTGATCGGCGGGCCCGGCGACGCCGCGCTGGGCGCGTCCATCGCGGCGGAATCCGGCGCGGCGGATCTCGTCGGGAAGACGGACCTGGAGGAGTTGAAGTCCCTGATGGGACGCCTCTCCTTGTTCGTGACCAACGATTCCGGCCCCATGCATCTGGCCGCCGCGTCCGGAGTGCCCGTCGTGGCGATCTTCGGCGCGACCACGCGCGAGCTCGGCTTCTTCCCGTACGGCTCCGGCCACCGCGTCGTCGAGGCCGAGCTGGCGTGCCGTCCGTGCGGCCTGCACGGGGCCAAGGACTGCCCGGAAGGGCACTTTCTCTGCATGCGCCTGCTCACCGTGGACCAAGTCCACGCCGCGTGCCGCGAGGCCCTGGCGGTCCCCGCGTGAACATCGTCCATCTGGAAGACGAACCCTGGGATTCGGGCATCGCGCATTACGCGCTGACCTTGGCCGCGGAACAGGTCCGGCGGGGCCATCGCGTCGCCTTCTGGGGCCTGCAGGACTCCCCCATTCTCAAGCAGGCCGCCGCGCTGGGCCTGCCGTCCCGGGCCTGGCCGCCGGGCCCGCTCGGCTGGGCTCAGATTCCCGCCCTCCGAAAGGAGCTGGCGGCGTTCGCGCCCAGGATCGTCAACGCGCACACCGGCTCGTCGCACGCCCTCGCGCTGATGATCGCGCCGCGCACGGCCGCCGTGATCCGGACGCGGGGCGACGCGCGGCCGGTCCAGGCGACCTCCCTCACGCGCTGGTCCGCCGGGCGCACCGCGGCCTTCATCGCGGCGAACTCCGCGATCGAGGCGCAGCTGAAGGAGGCTTTTCCGAAGACCCCGGTGCGCCTGGTGATGCAGGGCATCGCCAGCCCCGACGAGATCGCCCCCATGCCCGGCCCGCCGTTCGTCGGCATGATCGCGCGCATGGACGCCGTGAAGGGCCACGGAGCCCTGATCGACGCCGCGCAGATCCTGAAGCCGTCGTTCCCGGGGCTGCGCGTGCTCTGCGCCGGAGAAGGCGCGCTGCTGGAACGCCTGCGCTGGCAGCTGAAGCCCCAGGGCCTGGAGCACGTCGTGCGCTTTCTGGGCCGGGTCGAGGACAAGTGGGCCTTCATGTCCGGCTGCCGCCTGGGCGTCGTCGCGTCGCTGGGCTCGGAGGCGGTGAGCCGCGCGGCCCTCGAGTGGATGGCGGCCGGCCGGCCGCTGGTGGCGACCCGCGTCGGCGGCCTGGCCGACCTGGTGGACGACGGCTTCACCGGGCTGCTGGTTCCTCCGGGGGACGCGCGCGCGCTGGCCGCCGCGATCAAGACCGTTCTGGACGATCCGGCCCGCGCCGAGATGATGGGCCGCACCGCGCGCGAACGCTGGGAAGAGAATTTTTCGCTGGGGCCGTTCTATCAGGGCACTCTCAAGGTCTATGACGAGGCGATCAACTCTCTTTCACGTTGACGGCGAGCGGGGATTCCGCGGCGGCGAGCGCCAGCTTCTGTATCTGGCGGCGGCCCTGCGCGCCCGCGGGCGCCGCAACGTCGTGTATGGACGCGCCGGGGAAGAGTTGCTGGCCGAGGCGGCTCGTCAAGGGTTTGAAACGCGGACCCTTCCTTTCCTCAACGAGTGGGATCCCGTGTCCGCCTGGCGTTTGGCGGCGGACGCGAAGCGCGAAGGCGCCGTGATACACGCGCATACGGGTCATGCGGCCGGCATCGGCGCCGCGGCTTCGTTGAGCGGACTTCCGTTCGTCGCCCACCGTCGCGTCGATTTCCCCGTCGGATTTTTCGCGCGCGTATTGAAGTACGGCCGCGCGGGAAAGACGGTCGCCGTCTCCTCGGCCATCGCGAAAATCCTCCGCGACGCCGGTCTTCCCGGGAAGAGGATCGCCGTGATCCCCGACGGCATCCCGGCGACGGCGGAGGAATGCGCGTGGGTGCAGACCGGCAAGGACCGCTTCAGGCCCGCGCCGCTCGAGCAGAAGAAAGAGTACCGCCGTTCGCTCGCGGCGGAATTCGACCTCGACACGACCTTGACCTGGGTCGGGAACCTGGCCGCTTTGGTGCCGCACAAGGACCACGACACCTTGATCGCCGCGGCCCTGATCGTCCTGCTGAAAAGGCCGGAGACCCTGTTTCTGATCGCGGGCAGCGGTCCCGAGGAGGCGCGCCTGCTGGACAGCGTCAAGCGCATGGGCCTGCAAGGCAAGGTCGTGTTCCTGGGCCAGCGCGCGGACGCGCTCCCCCTCCTCAAGGCGCTGGACGTGTACGTCCAGTCGTCCTGGGGCGAGGGCATGGGCTCGGTGCTGATCGAGGCCGCGGCCTGCGGCGTGCCGATCGCCGCGACCTCGGCCGGCGGCATTCCGGAAGTCGTCGAGTCCTCCCGGACGGGGCTGCTGGTCCCGCCGCGGAGCCCGGAGGAACTGGCCGCGGCCATCCTCCGGCTGGCCGACGATCGCGGGCTGGCGCGCCGTCTGGCGGAGGAAGGCTTGCGGCGCCTGCCGAACTTCGGCCTGTCGCGCATGGCCGCCGACATGGAGAAAATTTATGACTCCCTCTCTTAGCGCGATCCTGATCGCCAAGGACGAAGAAGCCGACCTTCCCGGCTGTCTGGACGCCCTCAAGGGATTGGCGACGGAGATCGTCGTCGTGGTGTCGGACGACACGACCGACCGGACCGAGGATCTCGCCCGCGCGGCCGGAGCGAAGGTTCTCCGGCGCAAGTTCGACGATTACGCGGGCCAGCGCCAGGCCAGCCTGGACGCGGCGACCGGCGACTGGTGCCTGTGGATCGATCCGGACGAGCGCATGTCTCCGGCGCTCTCCGAGGAGATCCGTTCGGTCTTGGCGACGGGGCCGGCGGTGAACGCCTTCGACGTTCCCTTCGAGGTCCGTTTCTTGGGCCGCACTCTCCTCTGGGGCGGACTTGGCTCCGAATCCCACGTCCGTCTGTTCCGCCGAAGCAAAGCGCGATTCATCGGCGGCGCTCTCCATGAGGGCATCGACGTCGAAGGCTCCCAGGGGACTCTCAACGGTCCGATCGTCCATGAGCCGTATAAAAATATCCCCGATTATCTCGGAAAACTCGACCGCTACACGAGCTTGGCCGCCCGCAAGCGCTTCGAGGCGGGGCGGCGCATCACGCCGTTCCACCATCTGATCCTGCCGTGGGAATTCTTCGCGCGCGCGGTCCTCAAATTGGGTTTTCTCGACGGCGGACCGGGCCTGGTTTGGGCCGGTTTGTCCGCCTTCCACAGCTGGCTTAAATATGTAAAACTCGGTGAAATGCAGCGGGAGAATCATTCTTGATCGCCGGGATCGCGGCCGTCGGAGCGGCGGCCGCCGCCGGGGCCAGCGCGCGCTGGAACTGGTGGCGCCCCGTCGTCGAGAACGGAATCCCCGCGCTGATGTACCACAAGATCGGAACTCCCCCGCCCGGCTCGGACCTGAAGAAGTTGTGGGTCTCCGCGGACAAGTTCCGCGCGCAGCTGGGCTACCTGAGGGACAACGGCTATACGGCGGTCTCGTTCTCCGAGTGGGCCGACGCGGAGAAGGGCGTCAAGTCCCTTCCCGAGAAGCCGGTCCTGGTCACCTTCGACGACGGCTACCGGAATAATTACGACCTGGCCTACCCGATCCTCCGCGAGTTCGGAATGAAGGCCGGCGTCTTCCTGGTCTACGAGACGATGGACCGGCACAACGCCTGGCACGACCCGGCGACGGAGCCGTGGCTGCAGATGCTGACCTGGGCCCAGATCAAGGAGATGCAGGACTCCGGGGTCTTCGAGTTCGGCTCCCACACCATGCGCCACCGGTGCCTGACGGAGATTCCTCTCGAGGACGCGCGCTGGGAGCTGACGGAGAGCAAGCGGCGGCTGGAGGAAAAGCTGGGCCGCGAGGTGACGGCGTTCGCCTACCCCTACGGCGCCGGCGCGTACGACGCCGCGGTGCGCCGCGCCGCGCTCGACGCGGGCTACCGCTTCGACTTCGGCATCAAGCAGGGCATCACGGCCTTGCCGTGGAAGCGCGCCGACGAGCCCATCCGCCGCCTGCTGATCCGCGGCGAGGAATCCCTTTACGATTTCCATTTGAACATGACGCGCGGGAAGGGCCGGTTCTGATGCCACCCGAGTCTCCGAAGAAGATCCTGGTCGTCCAGCTGCGCCGCTTGGGCGACGTGATCCTGACGACCCAGGCCCTCGCGGCCCTGAAGAAGCGCTACCCCGACGCGACGCTCGATTTCCTCACGGAGACTCCGGGCGCCGAGGCCGTCGCGGGCCATCCGGCGATCGACGAGGTCCTGACCTACGACGCGGACGGGCCTCTGGGCGCGCTGTCCTGGGCCTTCAAGATCCGGGCGCGGCGCTACGACTGGGTGATCGACTTCCTGGCCAATCCGCGCACGGCCCTGCTGACCGCGCTGAGCGGCGCGGCGGTGAAGGCCGGCCCCGCGCACGTGCGCCGGAGCTGGGCGTACAACCATAAGCTGCGCCAGCCGGCGAAGGCCTGCTACACGGGCCTGGAGAAGGTCCTGTGGCTGTCGGAATTGGGCGTGACCGCGCAGGACGCGCCGGCCCTGCCGCAGCTGTTCCTGGCGAAGCGCCCGGAGCGCGTCGAGAACGTGATCGGCCTGGTCCCCCCCTCGCGCCAGGTCACGCGGCGCTGGCCCGCGGCGTCCTACGCGAAGCTGGGGCGCCTGCTGCGGGAGAAGCACGGCTGCCGTCTCAAGGTCTTCTGGGGCCCCGGCGAAAAGGCGCTGGCCGACGAGGTCGTGCGCGGCATCGGGGCGGGCGCCGAGGACATCCCGGAGACGCGGACCATCGCGGAGCTGGCGCGGGAGATCGTGTCCTGCCGCGCGCTCGTCTCGAACTGCGCCGGACCCAAGCACGTCGCCGTCGCCTTGGGCGTGCCGACGGTGACCATCCACGGCTCCTCGGACCCGGTCTCCTGGACGCCGGTCCACCCCGATCATCGCTTCGTGCGTCTGGAGGAGCTGGAGTGCATCGGCTGCCGCTCCAACGTCTGCCCCTTCAATTTGGAATGCATGACCCAGCTGCCGCCCGAGACCGTGCTGGCGGCCGTCGACGAGCTGCTCGCGCGCACGGGAGCCGCCGCGTGACCTGGTCGAAGCGCCGCGCGCGCCTGCAGAATAGCCTTCCGGGCAAGATCCTTCTCGGCGCGGCTTCGCTGGCGTACGGGGCGGGAGTGCTGGGCCGCAAGGCGCTCTACGATCTGAAGATCCTCAAGCGCCGCCGGATCGGCGCGAAGGTGATCTGCATCGGCAACCTGACCGTGGGCGGAACCGGCAAGACCCCGGCCGTCCTTCTGGCGGCGGAGACCCTGCGCCGCCGCGGACACGACGTCTCCATTCTCTCCCGCGGCTATGGGCGCACCGCGCCGAAGAGGGACGTGACCGTCCTCATCGACGGGCGGCACACCGACTGGCGCCTGTGCGGCGACGAGCCGTGGATGATCCACCAATCCCTGCAGGGGCTGGGCGTGCCGGTCCTGGTCTGCCCGGACCGCGCGAAGGCCGGAGCGATCGCGGTCGAGATGTACGGCTCCCGCGTGGTGATCCTGGACGACGGCTTCCAGCACCTGAAGATGCACCGCGACCTGGACGTGGTCCTGGTCAACGCGCGCGACCCGTTCGGGGGCCGCAAGCTTCTGCCGCTGGGCAACCTGCGCGAGCCGCTCTCGGCCCTGCGCCGCGCCCAGCTGGTCGTGATCACGCACGCCGACCGCATCACCGCCCCCGAATTGGCGACCCTGCGCCAGGACATCCACGCCATCCACCCCGGCGTCGTCATCCTCGAGTCCGTGCACAAGGCGGACCACGTGCTGGACGTGCGCACCGAGAAGAAGCATCCCCTGGCGCATCTGAAGGGCAAGTCGGTCACGGCGCTGTCCGGCCTGGGCGACCCGCTGTCCTTCGAGTCCCAGCTGGAGGAGCTGGGCGCCTCGCTGGCTCAGGCCTGGCGCTACCCCGACCACCACGTCTACACCGCGGAGGAGCTGCGCTCGGTGGAGGCCCTGCGCGGCGGCCTTCCCCTCGTGACCACCTTCAAGGATTTCGTGCGCCTGCCCGACGATTGGCGGGACATCCTGGGCGGCGAGGTGCTGGTGCTGGGCATCAAGCTGGAGATCCTGAAGGGGCGCAACCAGTGGATCGACACGCTGGACGCCCTGGCGCAGAGCGCCCTGGAGTCGGCGTGAAGCGGCCGGTCCTTTTTCTTGCGACGCTCGCGCTCCTGGCCGCGTGTTCGGTCCAGCACCGCGAGACCGACCCCATGCCGACCTTGCCCGCGCTGACGGAAGAGTCTCCTATGC
>JBIOJO010000022.1:0-61262 GCA_044450965.1 Elusimicrobiota bacterium
ATCTGAGCCTGCGAAGCGGCATGCCTGACGCGCGCCATATCAATTTCTTCCGGGGGCACGCCGAAGGCGATATTTTCGGCGATGCTGGAGTCAGCCAGGAAGATACTTTGCGGCACATGGGCAATGGCGCGCTGCCAAGCACGCCGAAGTTCGCTGGTGATCGGCATGCCATCCACCAGAACCTCCCCCTGCGTCGGCTCAAGCAAGGACATCATCAAATCCAGCGCGGTGCTCTTGCCGCTTCCGGTGCCGCCGACAAAACCGATACGCGCTCCCTTCGGAATGGTCAAACTGACGCCCTCGAGCACCCAAGGACCGTCGTCGCTGTAACGGAACCGCACGTTGTTAAAGCTGATCGCGTCACGGAACTCCAGCGGGGCGGGAGCGGGCTGGTGCACGTCGGCCGGAAGCGGCTGATCCAGCAGATCGAGCACATCGACCAGCGCGGCATGACTCCCGGCGACGACCGTCCAGTTGCCGTACAACTGCTGTAGGAGGGGCAGCAGGCGCTGCGCGCCGAGCGCCATCGCCGCCATGACCGGCAGCGCCGCCCCGATCCCCCCGGATCTCCGGCTCAAGGTATAAGACAAAATGGATATCAAAACCATGCCCAAAGCCTCGATGGCATAGCGGGGGAATTGGTTCATGTAGGCATTCTCGCCGTTGGCCCGCTGCAAATGAAAGATGGATTTTCGGTACACGTCGCAGTACACCGCCTGCGCGCCGTCCAAGAGAACATCCCTTATGGCGCCCAGCCCTTCCTGCAAAGCCTTCACCACCTGCGTCTGCTCTTGCGCAATAGACAGGCTATTACGCACCAACCGGTGGCGGATGAGCCGGGCGATAATCCCATAGCCGGTCCCAAATATAAGCGCCGCCGCGGCGGCCACCATGGGATCAATGGCCAGCAAGGTCGCCAGGATGGCGAAAAAAAGAACCGCGGACGTGATGACGCTCACAAGAGATATCAACACGCTCGTGGCGGTCGCCACTTTTTGCGTGATGCCGCTGATGATCTCGCTGCTGTTGCGGGCCACGTGCACGCGATAGGGCTGATAAAGCGTCCGGCGATAAATCTCGATGCTAAGATCCGCGCCCGTATCGTTCGCGAGCCGGATTCCGATCCAAAGCAGCACGAGCCTTAGCCCCGACGCGACGAGCGCCGCGACGGCAAAGGCCACGGTCAAGGGAAGCACCAGACCCTCTGCCGAGGCAATCCCCAGCGCTTGGGCCGCGACGGCAACCGCCGGGGAAGCGAATACTTTCTCCGGCTGAGTGAGTATGCCAATGAACGGCAACACCGCTCCTAGGCTGACGACCTCCGCGAACGAACTGGCCAGCGTCAAGCCGAGCATCAAAAAGAACTGAGACCGCCGCTCGCGGCTGACGTGCTGGAAAAGCCGGACCAGCAGCGCCGACAGGCTGGGATCGCTAGAGCTCTTCTCCATCAGGAGGCGCTGATCTTAAAGAGTCCTTTGTCCAAAAGAACTTTTGCTATCTCGGCGCGCTCGAACAAGGGAGCCTCCGCGATCGATGCCATCCTACAAAGATCATGATTCCCGTCGGCATACGCGAAGATCCACATCATGTCCATGACCCGGGCGTCCACGCACTGCTGAGAGCCGAGCATCGGATAAAGCCCCCGCGCCGAAGTTCGGGCGATGACGGCAATCAACCCGGATCGCAGGGGGCACGACGACATGATACACATTGGTATCGACCATCTCAAGAAGCAACGCGTCGCGCTTTGCTACAATCACTCCGCGTTCGGCACTTTCGCCGGATTTCCACCCATGCTCAACGACAAGGTTTCGCCTGTCGCCGGCGTCAAAGCGCGCGCACGCGTTCAAATCAGGTGAGAGCGCATTCCGCAACATCGGAGAATAGCGTCTTCCTCGCCACCACGGCGCTGGAGGACTTCTGGGACGTTTCGAAGCCCGTCCTCTTCCTCAGCGAAGGCTGCCGCCGCTATAGTCGCCGCTCCGTTTGGGAGGCGGTGGACGGACGAGTCCTCGCGACGCCGTGGCATTCGGAACAAGAAGTTTCGGACGCCCACAATTTCGTTGTCGACGTCCACAAACGACTTCTCCCCCAACTGGCGCAGGCGCTCAATTCCGCTCACGGACGCAGCCATGATCTGAGATATTGGCGCATCGTGCTGGGGCCCTGGCTTACCCGCTATCTCAGCACCGTCTACGATCGCTACCGGCTGATCCGTAGCGCGCTCGCGGCCGAGCCGAACCTCACGACGATGGGGCTGGCGGAGAGCTGTTTCGTCACTCCGCACGACACGAGCGACTTTACACTGCGGATTCTAGACGATCCTTACAACTTGCAGATCTGCACCAAGATCATGGCCGCCCTCGGCATGGATTTCCCCCGCAAGGAGATGAAGGCCGACCCGGCGGGGACGGCAGATCTCCCGCTTACCTCGGAAGACCCGAATCTTTCCCTCAAGGCTCGCTTAAAGGACATCGCCCGAAATCTCTACCAACACATACTCGAGGCGACCCACAAAGGGCGGCCTATACTCCTCAAAAACGCCTACTTTTCTCGCCGCGTTCAAGCATTCCTCGTGATGCGGACGCTCGGACGGGTCTGGATCAACGAGACACCTCCCCTGCCGTATGCTTCGGCCGCCGCGCCCTTGGACAAAAAAATTCGGGGCGGCCTCATGGGGGCGCCGGCCGCGGACGAGTTCGGTCGAGTCCTCTCCCGCTTGCTTCCGGAAGACCTGCCCCGCTGCTTCGCGGAGGATTACGGACGAGTCGAGGCCTACGCCCACGCGCATTATCCGCCGGCGCCGAGAGCCATCTTCAGCGCCAACGCGTGGTATTATGACGAGGCGTTCAAGCATTGGGCCGGGGCCTGCGCCGAAAAAGGCACGCAACTCTTGGGGACTCAGCATGGCGGCTGCGGCTACGGGATCCAACGCTACATGATTCACGAGGCCCACGAACTAGAGATCACGGATCGATATTACACATGGGGCTGGGAGCGAGCCGGAACCCGTGCCGCGACGATCGCGCTCCCGGCCGCCAAGCTGATGGGGCGAAAGGTCTTTCGGCCCGACAATAAACGTTCGGGGCTGCTGTTCGTCATGACCGTCGTTCCCCGATTTTTATTGGATATCCCGTATTCGCCCGACATGTATCACGATTATCTGCTCCAGCAAAAGCTCTTCGTCGAGTCCCTCGATGCGCGCTTGCGCGGCGAACTGAGAGTCCGGCCGCATTATAGTGAGCTCGGTTGGGACGTCGCGCAGCGCTGGCGGGACAACTTCCCCGACGTCGTCCTCGAAAGCTGGGATAAGACCTTCAGAGACAGCCTGGCGGACTGCCGCCTGTTCGTGACCGACCACATCTCGACGACTTACTTGGAGTCCCTCGCCGCCGGCAAGCCCACCATCGTGTTCTGGAAACCCGACAGCAGCATCAACCTCCTCCGAGCCGACGCTCAGGAATATTTCGACGGCCTGCGTGCCGTCGGCATCCTCCATGACACCCCCCAATCCGCGGCCCAAGCCGTCGGGCAAGCCTATGAGGACGTGGAAGCATGGTGGAATGAGCCGCGCCGGCAGGCGGCGCTCGCCCGATTCCGACATCGCTATGCGCGCACTTCCGGCAACGCCATGTCTATTTGGACGGAAGAACTCGTTCGAGTCGCCGACGCTTCCCAGGGATAATTCGCATACAGCGCTTTGCTACAATCTATTTCAAGTCATGCCGCCTGAACCGCCGCTCCTCCTCCTTCGCGCCGACGCCGGTCCCGGGATCGGCTCCGGCCATGTGGCGCGCCTGCTCGCCCTCGCCGAAGCCTGGATCGACGCCGGCGGCCGCGCTCGGTTGCTCACCGCCGCCCCCTCTCCTGCCTTAAATATCCGCGCCGGTCTGCAAGGCATCGAGATCGTCGCGCTTTCCGCAGCGTACCCCAACCCCGAGGATCTCGCCACGACGACGCGCGCCGTCCGAGAATCGGCCTCGGGAACATGGCTGGCGATCGACGGCTACGGCTTCGACGCGGCCTATCTCTCCGCCCTGCGCGCCGCGGGCGCTCGGGTCCTGCGCGTCGACGACGGCCCGAGCGGAGAGATTCCCTGCGACGCGTTCCTCGATCCGAATCCGGGAGCGGAATTAAGCGCTCCAAACCTGGCGTCCAATGCGCTACCGCTCCTCGGACCGCGATGGGCCCCGATGCGCTCTTCGTTCGCGCGCGCGTTCGAACGCCGCCCCGACCGGACGCAGACCATGAATTTACTCATCTCGTTCGGGGGCTGGGATCCTGAAGACGCGACGGGACTAGCCCTGCGCGCCTTGCGACGGATCAAAACACCGTTCGAGGCAGTGATCGTCGTCGGGCCGGACAACCCGCGCGCGGATGCCCTCGCGAAGCTCGCGGACGGCCTGCCGATCCGGCTTGAGCGCATGGCTGATATGGCGACGCTGATGGGCAAGGCCGACCTCGCGCTGATCGGCGGCGGCGTCACGATGCTGGAAGCCTGCGCCGCCGGCCTGCCGGCGCTGGTCGTCACGGTCGCCGCGAACCAGGATGCGGGCGCGGCCGATCTGGCCAGACGGGGTCTGGTGCGCTCTCTGGGCCGCGCGGCCGTTCTCAATGAGGAGCCGCTGGCCCGCGCGCTCGACGAACTCCTCCAAAATGCTCCGGAACGCGACCGCATGTCGCGGGAGGGGCGAGCCGCCGTGGACGGCCGGGGCGCGGCGCGCGTGGCCGCCGCCCTGCTCGCCCTGTCCGAGCCGCGCCTATCCGCGGACTGGGCGCGCCTGCGTCCCGCCGTCGCAGAGGACGCTCTTGAGGTCTGGCGCATCGCGAACGATCCGGCCGTACGCGCGCATTCGTTCCGCAAGGAGCCGATCCAGTTGGCCGACCACCTGAAGTGGTTCGAGGCGCAGCTCAAGGATGCCGACGGCCGCTTCTGGGTGGTCGAGACCGGCTTCGTCCTCGCGGGCCAAATCCGCTACGCGCGATCCGGTGACCAGGCCGAGGTTCATTACTCCGTACGCGGCGCCTTCCGTGGCAAGGGCCTGGGCACGCTGGCTCTCGCCCAATCACACAAGCTCGCCTGCCGCGAGTTGGGCGTGAAGCGCCTGACCGGAGTGGTGATCTCACCCAACGAACCCTCCGAGCGCTCCTTCGCCTCCGCCGGCTGGACGCGCATGGGCGGCGAGTCGCGCAACGGCTCCCCCTGCGCCGTATTCGAGGTCGCATGCTCGTGATCTCCGGCCACAAGATTGGCCCCGGCGAGCCGCCCTTCGTGATCGCCGAGATGTCGTGCAACCACCACGGCCGCTACGAAGAGGCCGAGAAAATCGTGCGCGCCGCCAAGGACGCCGGCGCCGACGCAATCAAGCTGCAAACCTACACGCCCGACACGATGACGCTCGACGCGCCCCAACCGTGGTTCCGGATCAAGGGCACCATCTGGGACGGCCGAGGCCTTCACGAACTGTACCGCGAGGCCATGACGCCGTGGGAATGGCACGCGCCGCTCAAGAAGCTGGCCGATTCATTGGGGCTGATCATATTCTCCTCTCCGTTCGACGCCAGCGCGGTGGACTTTTTGGAGAAGCTCGGCATGCCCGCGTACAAGATCGCCTCGTTCGAGAACGGCGATCTGCCCTTGATCAGAAAAGTCGCCGCAACCGGGAAACCCATCATCGTCTCGACCGGGACCGCGACCGTCACGGAAGTCGACGAAGCGGTGAAGACTTTACGCGACGCGAACGCGCCGTTCGTTCTACTCAAGTGCGTCAGCGCCTATCCTGCGCCCCCCGAAGAGATGAATCTGCGCGCGATTCCCGCGCTCGCCGAACGCCACGGCGTTCCAATCGGATTGTCGGACCACACGCTCGGCTCCTCCGTGGCGACCGCCGCGGTCGCCCTGGGCGCCTGCGTAATCGAGAAGCACCTGACGATGACGCGCGCGGCGGGCGGGCCCGACGCTCCGTTCTCCATGGAGCCGCACGAATTCAAAGCGATGATCTCCGACCTCCGCGCCGCGCAAACCGCGCTGGGCGACGGCAAGCTGGGTCCCGCGCCCAGCGAGACACCCAGCCGCGCGTTCCGTCGTTCGCTGTTCATCGTCAAGGACGTGAAGAAGGGCGAACCGCTGACGCCCGACAATTTGCGCGCCATCCGCCCCGGCAACGGACTCCCCCCGAAAGAGTACGAATCGGCGCTGGGGAGAAAAGCCGCCGAAGACATCGCCCGAGGAACCCCCCTATCCTGGGACCTCGTGGACAAGGAGCGACCATGATCACCCCCCGCTACATCCGCTACTGCGCCCGCTGCGTGATGCCCGAGACGAAGCCCGACCTGAAGATCGACGCCGAAGGAGTCTGCTCCGCGTGCCGCTATCTGGAGCACCGCAAGGCAGTGGATTGGGATGCGCGCAAAATCGAACTTCTAGCGCTCGTGGACAAGTACCGATCCAAGAACGCGACGAACTGGGACTGCATCGTGCCCGTCAGCGGCGGCAAGGACTCCACCTTCCAGGTGGTGAAGATGCTGGAACTGGGACTCAATCCGCTCTGCGTCACGGCGACCACTTGCAAACAGTCCGAGATCGGACGCCGGAACCTCGCCAATATCAAGAGACTCGGCGTGGACTCTTACGAGGTTACGACAAACCCCGTGATCCGCCGCAGAATCAACCGGCTGACGCTTGAACAGATCGGCGACATCTCGTGGCCCGAGCACCTGACGATCTTCACCACCCCGGTGCGCGTCGCCGTCCAACTTGGGGTTCCGCTCATCGTCTGGGGGGAGAACTCGCAGAACGAGTACGGCGGGCCCGCGGCCGACGCCCACAGCAACGTGCTGACTCGACGCTGGCTGGAGGAGTTCGGCGGTCTGCTCGGCCTGCGCGTCACGGACCTGGTCGGTCAGGCCGGCATCGAGGCCAAGCACCTGGTCGCCTACAACTATCCCTCCGACGCTGAACTGCAGCGCGTCGGCGTAACAGGACTGTTCCTGGGCTATTACATTCCTTGGGACGGCTTCACGAACGCGCTCGTCGCGCAGGCGCACGGATTCGAGACCTACCCGAAGTTCGTCGAAGGCTCGGCGGTCAACTACGAAAACCTGGACAACGCCCACATGGGCATCCACGACTACTTCAAGTTCATCAAGTACGGCTTCGGCCGCGCGACCGACCTGGTGTGCATGCAGATGCGCCGCGGGCGCCTAGGCCGCGCCGACGCCCTGGACATCGTCCGCCGGCACGACGGCAAGTACCCGTGGAGCTACCTCGGCGTGAGCCTAGAGGAGATGCTGGGCGAGATGGAGATGACCGTCGACGAGTTCGACAAAATCTGCGACCGGTTCACGAACAAGCGCCTTTTCGTCTGCGACGCCCGAGGCGCGCTGGTGCGCGACTCCAGGAAAAATCTCGTCAAGATCAACTACGACAACATGCCGGCCTCGGAGCCCGCCGCCGTCCAGTGAAGACCGTCGCGCTCGTCGATTACGGGATCGGCAACATCGACTCCGTGCGCCGTGCGTTGCAGGAATGCGGCGCCGAAGTCGTCCTGGCCGCGAAGCGCGACGAATTCGAACGCTGCTCGGCGATCGTGCTTCCCGGAGTGGGCGCGTTCGGCGACGGGATGCGGCATCTGCGGGAGCGCGGTCTCGTCGATATTCTCAACGAACAGGTCCTCGACAAGAAAATTCCCTTTCTCGGCGTGTGCCTGGGCATGCAGATGCTCGCCCGGAACGGCTTCGAGAACGAAGACTGCCCGGGGCTCGGCTGGATTGACGCGGACTGCGTCCGTCTCGAGCCCAAATCGTCGGAGGAGCGCATCCCGCACATCGGCTGGAACGAAGTCTGTCACGACGGCCGCTCCCCCCTCTTCCAGGGACTGCCGTCGGGCAAGGATTTCTATTTCGTGCACAGCTACGCCCTTCGATGCCGCAAGCCCGAGGAAATCGCGGCGACCACCCCGTACGCGGGCGGCTTCGCGTCCGCCGTCGGCCGCGGCAATATATGGGGCGTCCAGTTCCACCCGGAGAAAAGCCAGAAGCCCGGATTCCAGCTCCTCCGCAATTTCCTGGACTTTACATGCTGAAGATCCGCGTGATGCCGACGATGCTGTACAAAGGCTACGGCCTGGTGAAAGGCCGCGGGTTCGACAGCTGGCGGCGCACGGGGAGCCTCATGCAGGCCGTCAAGGTCTACAACATGCGCGAGGTGGATGAACTCGTCTTCGTCGACATCGCCGCCACGCGGGAGGGCCATGAGCCGGACTACTCCCTCATCGACGATTTCGCCGACGACTGTTTCATGCCGCTGACCGTCGGCGGCGGCGTCCGGACCGTGGACCAGGTCGGAAAGCTTCTCGCGGTCGGCGCCGACAAGGTCGCGATTAACACCGCGGCCGTCGAAACGCCGGACTTGATCAATCAGATCGCGAAGCGCTACGGGGCTCAATGCTGCGTCGTCTCCATCGACTATCGCCGTCCGGGCGGCGCCAGGCCCGAGGTCTTCACGGCCGCCGGCACGACCTCGACCGGCCTGGACCCCGCGGCGTTCGCCCATGAATGCGAACAACGCGGCGCGGGCGAGATCCTGCTGACCTCGATCGAGCGCGACGGCAATTTCGAAGGCTACGACCTCGAGACCATCCGCGCCGTCGCCGACGCCGTCCGGATTCCCGTCATCGCCTCGGGAGGATGCGGCAATTATGAGCACATGGCCGAAGCGCTCTCGAAAGGAGGCGCCTCGGCCGTCGCGGCCGCCTCGATCTTCCATTTCACCGAACAGACCCCGCTTGAGGCGAAAAAGTACCTGGCCAAGCAGGGATTTCGAGTCCGGCTATGAAGCGGGTCTTCATCGTTCAGGCCCGGATGACGTCGACGCGGCTTCCGGGCAAGATCTTGCTCGATCTCGACGGGAGACCCCTGCTCTCCCGCCAACTCGAGCGGCTGAGGCGCTGCCGGACGGCCGACGAAATCGTCGTCGCCTGCACGACGAACGCGGCGGACGACGCCATCGCCGCGCTGTGCGCCGATGAAGGCGTCCGGATTTTCCGCGGCAGCGAGAGCGACGTCCTGTCGCGGTATCTCGGCGCGGCGCGCGAAGCCGGGGCGGACGTCGTCGTCCGGGTCACCTCCGATTGCCCCATCATCTGCCCGGAGGTCTGCGACACGGTCGTCAACGCCCGGGAAACCTCCGGCGCCGACTACGCGTCGAACACGCTCAAGCGCACGTTCCCCCGGGGCCTGGACTGCGAGGCCTTCACGCGGGAGGCGCTGGAAAAAGCCGCCTCCGAGGCGACCAGCGCTCCGTCGCGCGAGCATGTGACGTGGCGCATCCACACGGAAGACCGCCCGTCGTACCGCCTCCGGTCCGTGGAGGACGCCGAAAACCACTCGGACCTGCGCTGGACTGTGGACGAACCTGCGGATCTTAAAGCGGTCCGCCTCCTTTGGAGCGGCCTCCGCCTGTCCGAACGCCCGCTCGGCTACCGGGAAATCCTGGCCTACTGCCTGGCCCATCCCGAGATCTCCGCGATCAACGCGGCCGTGGAGCAGAAGAAGTTTTGATACGATGAAGCGCATGAAGCCCCTCTCCTACGGACGCCAGGTCATCGACGCCGCGGATCGCGCCGCGGTGGACAAGGCCCTGCGCTCCCCGTGGCTGACGCAGGGACCTGCCGTCGCCGCCTTCGAAGAGGCCCTGGCACGCGCCTGCGGGGCGAAATACGCCGTGGCCTGCGCGAACGGGACCGCGGCCCTGCACTTGGCCTGCCTGGCCGCGGGCCTGAAGCCCGGCGACGAGGCGGTGGTTCCCGCGATCACGTTCGCCGCCACCGCCAACGCGGCGCTCTACTGCGGCGCGGAGCCCGTGATCGTCGACGTGAAGCCCGACACGGTCACGATGGACCCGGCCGCCTTCGCGCGCGCGATCACGCGGCGGACCAAGGCGGTCCTGCCCGTCCATTTCGCGGGACTCCCCGCGGACATGAAAGAGATCTCCGCGCTCGCGCGGAAGCGCAAGCTGGTCATCATCGAAGACGCGGCCCACGCCCTCGGAGCGGTCTATAAAGGCAAGAGGATCGGCGCGTGCGCGAATTCGGACATGGCGATCCTCTCCTTCCACCCCGTCAAGCACGTCGCGACGGGCGAAGGCGGAGCCGTCCTCACCAACCGCGCGGACCTGCGCGACCTCCTGCGCCTGTTCCGCTCCCACGGAATCACGCGCGAGCCCGGCCTGCTCGAGAACAAGAACGAGGGCGGCTGGTATTACGAGATGCAGGCCCTGGGGTTCAATTACCGCATCACCGACCTCCAGTGCGCGCTCGGCCTTTCGCAGCTCAAGAAGCTGCCCCGGTTTTTGAAGCGGCGGCGACAGATCGCGCGAGCGTACATCCAAGCCTTCTCCGGCGATCCCAGGATCAAGCTGCAGGCCCTTCCGAAGGATCGCGAGCACGCCTGGCATCTCTTCACCATTCAGGTGCCGGCGGCGAAACGCCGCGCGCTCTACGATTTTCTGCACGCCCGCGGAGTCCTGGCGAACGTGCACTACATCCCCGTTCACGCGCTGCCCTTTTATCGGCGCCGCGGCTGGGCGGGCCGAAGCCTGCCTCGCGCCGAGGCCTATTACGCCGGCGCCCTGTCGCTGCCGATGCACGCCGCCCTCACGGACGCCGACGTCCGCCGGGTGGTCCGGACCGTGCGCGAGGGCCTGTCCGCGAATGACTGACGCCGCGTCCGGACAAGCCGCCTCGAAGTGGGCGATGACTGGCGAAGTCCTCCGCCGCGCGCGCCTGATGACCCCGCGGCTGACCGCGCTCCTGACGGGCTATTACATCGTGACCCCGCTGAATTCCGTCGTGGACGGAATGGCCTGGCTCCTGCTGGTGAACGTATTCTCTTCGCGGGTGGGCCTGCAGGCGGCCTCCGGCGGCGGCCTGACGACCAACTTCCTGGCCTGGCTGCCGCGGAGCGTGATGGCCGACAGCCGCTCCCAGCTGATCGCCGTCAGCGTGCTCTTCCTCCTCAAGGCCGCGCTGACCGCGGCGCTCTACAGCCTGGAGGGAGCGGCTCAGGCGTCGGTCCGGCGCAGCCTCCAGGAACACTGTCTGGCCGCCGTGATGCGCGGCCGCTGGGATTTTCTTCGGCAAGGGAACATCGGCCAATGGGTCGGGGCCATCACGGAAGAATCCACGCTGTTCTCGAACTACTTCACCATGGGCGCCCGGACGCTCTACTCGCTGATCTCGTTCGTCGTCCCGGCCGCGATGGCGGTGCTGGTGGATCCGAAGCTGAGCCTGGTCATGCTCGTCATCATGCTCCCGGCGGGAATCCTTCTCAAGCTGCTCTATCAGCGGCATGCGGCGATCTCCGGCCGCTTCGCCCAGGCGCGTCAGCGCTTCGCCGCCGACGCGACGGAACGGCTGTCGGGGCTCTTCCAGATCAAGGCCTTCGGGGAACTCGCCCCGCACCTGACGGCCGCCACGGCGGGACAGGGCGACATGATGCGCGCGGAACTGACTCTCGCCCACTCCAACGGCTTCATCAACGCCTTCAACCCTCTGCTCCTGCCGATCCTGCTGGTCGGCTTCTCTCTTTGGACGTCCTGGCACGGTCAAAGCATCGCGGACCAGCTCCGCGTGATGGGGAGCGTGGGCATCCTGGGCTTTCGCGCCCTCTCCCAGCTCGGGGTTCTCGTGGGCTCCTTCGGCAACATGACCGCCTACTCCGGCTGCCTCGGCCCGGTGCTGGGACTGTGCCGGATCCCGGAGGAACCGGCGCGCGAGCCTCTGCCCGAACCGCTCGACTCGATCGAATTGGAAAACGTCGGCTACTCATTCGAGCATCAGCAGATTTTCCGCGAGAAATCCTTGACGATTTCCACGGGCCGCATTTTTCTCATCACCGGCGAATCCGGCGGCGGCAAGTCCACTTTGGCCAACCTGATCTCCGGACTGCTGGAAGCGGACTCGGGTGAAATCCGCTACGTCGGCGCTTCGGGACGCCGCTACGACGCCCGGCGCTACCGCGCCAAGATCGGCTACGTCACGCAAGACGTGTTCCTATTCCGCGGATCGGTCCGCCGGAACCTCGATCCCTGGGGAAGCGCGTCCGACCCGGATCTCTGGCGCTGCCTCGAGCACGCCGGCGCCGCGAATTTCGTCAAGACGCTGGGCGGGCTGGACGCGGAAGTCGCCGAGGCCGGCCGCTCGCTTTCCGGAGGGGAACGCCGCCGCCTGGCGATCGCCTCCACCTTGGCCCAGCATGCCGACTGCCTGGTGCTCGACGAGGTGACCAACGGCCTGGACGACGCCGCGAAACAGAATCTCGTCGAGACGATCACGGCGCTCAGCCGGGAGACTCTCGTCATCGCGATCTCCCACGACCTGGCCGCCTTCGAGAAGGCAGAGGTCTCCTCCCACGCCCTGGCTCCTCGCCGCCGGAACGAAGAACCGGCTTAAGCGAGCAGGCGCCGCCAGCGCGGCAGGTCCGGATCCAGGTTGAAGAATTCCTCCCGTGCGGCGGCCGCCGACGCGGACCGCCCCGCGTCGATCAGCGCCGCCGCCATCTCCTCCGCCGTGCCCGCGAAGCGCGCTCCCGGCCTCCCGCGCAGCGGACTCAAGTTCAGATCCGTGCCGTCCAGCGCGACGATCACCGGAAGCCCCGCCTGATATGCGTCGACCGCGGCGGACGTGCTGTTCGCGGCGATCGCGACGTCGAATTCCCCCAGGATTCGGTCCAAGGCGTCATTCGTGCGAGCGATGTTCGCCAGCGCCGGGTATGGGGCCAAGTCCGCCGGATAGACTGGATGCGGCTTGAAGGTGAACTTCCAACCCGCCGGCAGAAGGGGAACGGCGCCGTCCACCATGCTCAGAAGGCTGCTCATCGAAGCGGGCGCGATGTCTCCCATGATGAGTATTTCCAATCTTTCCAAATCGGGATTTCTCCGGGGCGCCGCGCGGGAAAGGCCTAGATAACGCAGCGCCTCGACGTCGACCAACCGGTCGGCGGGGAAACCCGCCGCGGCCAGTAGTTCGCGGGCCGGAGCGCCGTTGACTGCCATGAAGTCCGGCAGAGGCATATCGTTCTTCGTCGCGGCGCGAAGAGTCCGCGGATCGTCGAAATAGTACAGGTGCCAGAACGGCACGGTCGAATGCGCGGCGCCGATGATCTTCCCATGCCCGTTCTTGCGCCACGCCCGCAGGAACGCCCGCTCCCACCCCTGGTTTTCGCAGAGATACGCGCCCGTCCGCTGATGCGGCACGTCGCGCAGGGCGGCGTCGAAAAGTTCCAGCCACAGGCAGTTGCTCACCGCGATCGGACCCGACACCGACGCGCGCCAGTCGTCGCGCAGAGCCGGCCAGAGCCATGCCGCGGCCGCGGGGCCCGTTCCGGATGAGAGCTCTCCCAGGCGTCGGGCCGTGGCGATCCGGCGCAGCCAGCCGGCGAAAGCCCGCGCGACGACTCCCGCGCCCAGGTACGTCTCCAAGAAGGCATGCGCGCCCTGCCCGCCGGCGTCGGCGTTGAAGCGCGCCAGCCAGTCCACGCCCGTTCGCGCGTCGGGAACGTCGCGGCTCGTCAGGAAGTGATGCACCCAGTTGCTCGGCCGTCCGGCGTCATGAAGCGCGCCGGGCAGCGGGCCCCATTGGCGCGAATGGAAGACCCCGCGCGCGCAGGACGCGGCGTCCAGATGCGCGAAGTAGGAGCAGAAGAAAACGGCGCCGTCGGAGGCGAACCATCGCGGCTTGCCCAGGCGCCGCAGCGGCCAGCGGGTCAGGCGGGCCGCGAAAGACAGCAAGCCCCTCAGCGGGGCGGGAAGGACCTCATAGATCCTTCGCGGCGACCACGGCCGCGGCGCGGCCTCCGGCTTGCGCCATTCGAACGGAATCCCAAGACCACGACACAGCGCGCCGACGCATTCCGCCAGAATGGCGTCGGAGGAGGCGAGGATCAGCCGCGCGGGCCGCGTCTCCCGCAGAATATCGTCCAGGACCAGCAATCGCAGGCATGTGTAGATTCGCGGCGACTTGAACGGGCTTTTTTCGGCGGTCAGGGTCATCCACCAGAAGCTGAAGCCGTCCTCCAGCGCCAGATGCTCGACGACGCTCCGGCCGGCGATCCGGCTTTCGCCCAGATCGTGGATGAACGACAGGTACCGGGCGCGGACCCCTTCGGCGTTCCGCTCCAAGCGGCGCGGGATCGACGCATCACCGCCGGCGTAGCTTTGCCAGTAAAGGACCGCTCCGGAGTCCTCCGTCGGAGAGTCCTTTCGATCCCAAACGAGCGCCGTCTCGGTCATTCCCAGGCCTTCATCGTCGACGTCAAGTCTACGGCAATGCCGCGGGCGCGTCAAGGACGCCGGCGGCGGCCGCTTGAAGCGTTTCCGATCAAAGAGGCATAATGGTTTTCTTGCGGAAATCAAATGATTCCGACGGAACGAAGGCCGGCGGCGCGCCTGCGGCGCTCCAGCCCCGCGCGTGCATGCGCGGCAAGGATCTTCAGCGTCCGGATTGGACCGCGGGACACGGGCGACCGCCGGGCCTGCTCTGGCTGGACAAGAACGAGAACACCGACCCCGAACTGGCCGCGCTGACGGCCGATCTTCTCGCGAAGACCGATCCCCGTTCCGTTCGCTTTTATCCGGAATGCGGCGCCGTCTACCGGAAGCTGGCGAAGCACCTCGGCGTCGGAGCGGACCAGCTCCTGCTGACCGCCGGCTCCGACGGCACGATCCGCAGCGTCTTCGAAACGTTCGTCGATCCGGGCGACGTGGTCCTGCACACCGCCCCGACGTTCGCGATGTACCCGGTCTACAGCCGCATGTTCGGCGCCGAGACGACGGCCCTGGAATACGAGCGCACGGACCGCGGGCCGTCCCTGCCGCTCTCGCGCCTGCTCGAGAAGATCGACCGCGCGCGGCCCCGGCTGATCTGCCTTCCAAATCCCGACAGCCCGACGGGAACCGCGTACTCCACCGACGAGCTCGCGCGGATAGTCGAGGCCGCGGGCCGGGCCGGCAGCGTCCTTCTCATCGACGAGGCCTACTTCCTTTTCAGCGAGATGACCGCCGTGCCGTTGACGGCCGGCCACGACCACGTGATCGTGGCGCGGACCTTCGCCAAGGCCTGGGGCCTGGCCGGACTGCGCATCGGCTGCGCGGTCGCCTCGCCGCGGACGGCCCGGATGCTCCATCAGGTCCGCCCGATGTACGAGGTCAACTCCGTGGCCGTGGAGATGGTCGACAGGATGCTGGATCATTCCGACCGGGTGCTCGAGGCGGTGAAGCGGCTTCAGGCGGGCATGGCCTTCTTCCAGGACGAGATGCGCGCCTTGGGATTCCGCACGCTTCCGACGCACGGGAACTTCTTCCACGTCGCGTTCGACCGCCACGCCGAAGCCGTCCACGACGAACTCGGGAAGCTGGCCCTCTACCGCAAGGACTTCGACGCCCCCTGCTTGAAGGGCTACAGCCGGTTCTCCGCCGCGCCCGTCGAATCGTTCCGGCCCCTCGCCGCGGCCGTGCGCGCGGCGGTCGCCCGCGGAACGCGCGCCTAAGCGCGCGTCACAAGCCGCGAAGCGCGGCGTCCAAACCGCGCAGGTCCGCGATGACCGGCGTTCCGGACGGGAAGGGATCGGAACCGCCGCGGCGCCCGACGAAGAGGGTTCCCGCGGCGCGCGCGCCCTCCCAGTCGTTGATCGAATCCCCCACCATTACCAGTTCCCCGGGCGCGCAGCCCAGTTCCGCCGCGACGGAACGGAGAATCTCCGCCTTCCCGCGCGGCGAGCCGTAGACTCCCCGGAAGCTGGAGGTCAGCCCGCGGCGCTCGACGACGCGGCGAAGCTCCTCCTGGGGCGTCCCGGAAGCGACGAACAACGGCAGCCGCTCGCGCCAAGCGGAGATGAACTCCTGCGCGCCGGGCACCCAAGCCGCGGCGGCGACGGCCTCCTCCACCAGGGCGTTGAAGCGGTCTCCCAGCGCCTTTTCCTGCGACTCGGAGAGCGGGCGGCTCAGGACCTCCCGGTAGACCCAGCGGAATTTCTCGAAGCGCGAGATGCCGCCGTTGGCTTCGTGATGGGCGACGACCCGCGCGACGACTTCAGGGCCTTCCTCCCGGAACAGCGCCGCGAACGCGCGCGTCTTCACGTCGACCGACTCAAGAACGACCCCGTCGAAGTCGAGCACGACGGCGCGCAGCCGGCGAGGCTCAGGCACGGGGCTTCTTGCGGCGGTCCGCGGCGCGCGCGGGCATCGCGCCTTTCGACTCGACGCGCGAGCGGAGCTCGGCCAGGCAGTCGAGGAGCCCCTGCCCCATGTCCGTGTACAGCGTGCTCACCATCTTCTTGCCGACGCGGGGATGGAACGAATACGGGGTCACATTGTAGTGTCCGCTGACGGAATCGTTGGCGTACTCGAGCCGGATTTTCCCGCCGAGGATCTCATGGATCATTTCGAGCAGGTCCGAGACGCGCATCGGATGATGGCCCGTCAGGATCAGGTGCGTGTTCGCGTAGTCCGGCTTCAAGGCCTCGACGCTGAGACGCGCCGCGTCCTCCACATGGATGTACTCGCGGAGCTCGTCGCCGGTCCCGCCGTACCGGACGCGCCCTTCGGTGAGGGCGGACCGCAGGAGGCGGTATATCCCGTTGCGCTCGTCGGCCCGCCGCCCGTAAAGCGAGCCGTAGCGCAGGATCGTGTAGTCGAGCCCGAACTCCTCGTGATACGTCTCCGTGGTCTGCTCACAGGCCTGCTTGCTCACCCGGTAGAAGGAGCCCGCGTCGCTGTACACGTAGACGGTCGAGGCCAGCACGTACCGCTCCGCCTTGGCCGCGCGCGCCGCCTCCAGCACGTTCGCGTTGCCCAGGATATTGATGCGCAGCGTATCCAAGGGGCGGCGGCGGGACTCGTCGATGTCCATCTCGCCCGCGAAGTTGTAGACGGCCGAGCAGCCGCGCGCGGCCTTGATCAGCGCGTCGCCGTCCATCAGATCCCCGACAATCATCTCCTGCTCCTTCTGGAGGTACGGGGACGGAGTGCGGTCGAAGATGCGCACCGCGTAGCCGGCCTCGGTGAGCGCGTCGCAAACGTGACTGCCCAGGAAGCCTGATCCGCCGCAAACGAGGGCTTTTTTCATAGTTCTCTAACTCCCGCGGCGCTCGAGGGCGGCGACAAGGTTGTCCGCCGCCTCGCGCTCCATGCGCGTGCGGCACTCCTCGGCCGCGGAGCCCATGTGGGCGGTCAGCACGACCTGAGGCATATCCTTCAGGGGGCCTTTGTAGGGCTCCGCCTCGAAAACGTCGAGGCCGGCCCCTCCGAGCGCCCCGGAGCGCAGCGCGTCGGCGAGCGCCTCCTCGTCCACCAGGCCGCCGCGGGACGCATTGATCACGATCGCTCCCCGGGGAAGAAGGGCGAGGCGGCGGGCGTCGAGCAGGTGGCGAGTCTCGGGCGCGATCGGCACGTGCAGGGTCAGGACGTCCACGAGCGGCAGGAGTTGCTCGAAGGAGACGCGCTTGACCCCGACGGGAACCGGAACGTCGTCCCTGTCGCAGCCGTAGACCTCGGCGCCGAACGCGGCGGCGAGCGCGGCCACTTTCGAGCCGATTCGGCCGAGGCCGACGATGCCGACCTTCCTCGCGCCGAGCAGCCGTCCCGGAAGAGCCTTCCATTGTCCGGCGCGGACGGCCCGGTCCGCCTCGGCGACGCGGCGCAGGACGGCCAGCGCCAAGGCGATCGTCAACTCCGCGACGGCCGGCGACGGCGCCTCGGGGGTGCTGAGCACCGGTATGCCGAGGCGGGCCGCGGCGGACAGATCCACGCTGTCCAAGCCGACGCCGCAACGCGAGATCGCCTTCAAATGGGCCGCCGCGCCTTCAATGACGCGGCCGGTCAAAGGCTCGACTCCGGCGATCATGCCGACGGGGCGGTGCTCGGCCAGCAAGCCGGAGACCTCGTCCTCCGTCAGCTTTCGCTTGAAAGGGTTCTCGACGACGGAATAGCCCGCCGCCGCGAGCGTCCGGCGGGGAAGCGGGTCCTGCGCGCAGAACGAGGACGTCGTCACGAGGACGGTCTTGCCCGCCGCGGCGCCCATCAGCGCGCCTTCCCGGCGGCGGGTTCGGCGTCCTTCCAGCCGTTCTTGCGCAGCCAGAATTCGACCCCGGGCATCTGCCAGTCGTAATCCACGTCGCAGCCGCCCCACTGCTTCAGCGGGAAGATATTCCGCCCCATCCACTTCTGGGGCAGGAGCCCCTCGGACAGGTTCTCCAGGCAGCGCGGGCGCACGATGGACAGCCCCATGTCGGCGAACCAGACGTCCCCCTGGGAATCGCGGTCGCAGTTCAGCGTCTTCGGGTCGCCGAACGTCTCGAACGGCACGAACGGCTCCAGGAAGCCCTCCTTCGTCTCGCGGCGCGCGCGCAGGGGGCTCCACATGTTGTAGCGAGAGACGCTCACCGTCGAGTCGACCTCGGGGCGCGTCCGGAGAATCTCGACGCCCTGATCGATCAAGGCGGGAGTGACGGTGGCCGCGTTGCAGAAGAGCAGGACGAGAAGCTCCAGCTCCTGGCCTTCCGCGCGCAGTTCGTCGCGGATGACGCGGTAGCCGTGCGCGAACGCGTCCTCGCCGAGCGCCTGCGGCAGGCACAGCTCCGCCGGACGGTCGATCACGCGCGCGTCGAATTCGCGGGCGACCTCCTTGATCCTGGGAGAATCCGTGGAAACGTAGACGCGGGAGACGTGCTTGGAGCCCTTCGCCGCCAGGATGGGATAGGCCATCAGCGGCCGTCCCAGGATCGGGGTCGTGTTTTTGCCGGGGAACCCGCGGCTGCCGTCGCGGCCGAGCATCAACGCGCAGATCATGCGGGCTCCTAGACGACCGCGCAGCCGGCGCAAGGACTGTGCGCGGAGCGCTTCTTTTCCAGATGATCCCGGCGGAGGCTCTCGTAATGCTCCGAGCGCCAGACGTCTTTCAGCGACTTCGACTGGAGCAGGGAGCCCATGGCGAGCTTGGACTTGAAATCGACGTCGCAGGGATTGGCGGCGCCGTCCCACCAGACGAAAAGCCGGCGCCACAGATCGGAGCACGGGGTCTGGATTCCGTTCGGAGCGGCGTGATAGGCGTCCTCCCACGGATTGTAGGCCACGAACGCGACCTGGTCGACGTAGTCGCCCCAGACCCGCTCCATGTCCTCCAGATTCGCGGCCTGGTCCACTTTCACGCCCGAGACGCGCGTGATGGTCCGCGTCTTCGGGTAGTGCTTGAGGCGGATCTCCTGGAAGAGCCGGACGTTCTTCAGCGTCTTCTCCAGATTCCCGCCGACGCGCAGGCGCGAGTAGTCGGGCTCGACGGCGGCGTCCGCGGAGAAGACCACCGTCTGCAGTTCGGCCGAAAGGATGGCGTGACACTTCGCCTCATCGAGCAGTGACGCGTTCGTGTTCATTTTCAGCGCCAGGAATTTACCCTTCGCGTACGCCAGCATCTCGCCGATCTGCGGGCAGACCAAGGGCTCGCCGCGCGAGGCGAGCGAGACGGCCTCCACGCGGCCCTCCGCCATGTCCACGATCCGCTTGAACGTGTCCAGCGTCATCATGCCCATGTGCCCGTTCTTCTTGGCCGTGAATTCGTCGTCGGTCTGATAGCAGAACACGCAGCGGAAGTTGCACACCGAGGTCGGCTCGATCTGAAGGCAGGGAGGGGCGTCGTCCAGAATCTTGCGGTCCGGATACGCCTCGTAGCGGAAGCGGTAGTGCAGGTAGCGCGGCAGTTCCGAGTCCGCGAGATGGGAGATCTCCTCCTGCACGTTGTCGTGCATGAGGAACGCGGGGTGGGGCGCGGGGGGCGCCTGCAGGCCCAGGAGCTCGCGGGCCGCGGACTTGACCAACGCGCCGCGCTCGACGCCGAGACCGTAGTCCGACGGATCCTTCAGAACCTTCTCGACGCGCGCCTGACAGTCGGCCAACGGCTTCTTCTGCCGCAAGCCGAGAAAACTGTTGTGCTTCTTGTACGTCTTCGTGGGTTCGGACATGTCTGCGCTCGTCGTGGGGACGCCCTCTATTATAACTCTTTGGCCGGTCGTCCGAGTCTAACGCTGCTCCCGGGTCCAGATCTGATTGAATGTGTCCCGGAACGCGTCCGTCTCAAGAAATTCCGAGTGCTTCTTCTCCTTCAGCGCGAAGCCCGCTTCGCGAAGATAGCGCTCGGCTCCGTCAGCCTGCGCTTTGAAACGGTCGTTAATTTCTATTAGTACGCTTTTCGCGCCGCGCAAAATCTCGACGCCGCCCTTGAGAATGAGATGCTCGATGCCATCGACATCCATTTTGATGTAATCGGGCCGGGGCACCATCAGGAGGTCTGCGGCGTCGGCCATAGATAGGCCGATTGTCGAGAACTCGAAAATCTTGTTCATGACCTTGCCGTCGTGACCATACTCCTGCCCGAACGTCGACATCGCGCCGCCCCAGTCGGTACTCGTCATGTTGAGCTTACTCACGGCCAGCCGCTCGGTCAACGGGAGCGGAACGAGCGTGACTTTGGCGGCAAGACCGTTCAGGAAGATGTTCCGGGCCAACAGCTCGAGATTGAAGACCGAGGGCTCGAAGGCGAAAACGCGGCAGTCTTTGCTCACGGCCGCGTAACACGAGTAAAGTCCGACGTTGGCGCCGATATCCCAGAGTACGCTCCCGCGATCGAAACCGTCGATCCACTCGAGCGTTTCTGGCTCCTTCGAAGAGAATGTTGCCGCGCGGAACTCGTTTAGGGCATTGGGAACGGCGAAGCGCAGCCTCGCGCCCCGGTGCTCGACATCCCGCGTCATGGCCAAGCCCGCATCGAGAATCTGCGCGTAGACGAAGCGGCCTGGACGCGATTTCTGCATCAAGCAGACCATGGCGTGAACGACCCTTTTAACGGCAGCCTTCGTTAATTTCTTCAAGACTCGCGCTCCCCGTCAAGGCCTTGAATCGGCCCGATTATGCGGCCGAATTTTTCCAATCCTCGATCCACAGCGCCGCCAACAACCCGACGATCAAACCCGCGGCCCCGGCGGCGGCGGTCATCTTGCGCGCGTGCCCCGGCGCGGAAGGCCCGGAAACGGACGGCTCCTGGAGCACGGCGACGTTATGGATTCCACTCAGGGACGCCTTCAGATCTCCGATCTCGATCGCGTCGGCGCTGAGGCCGTTCTTCAGGGAGGCGACGGCGCTGGACTGCTCCTGAATGCGAATCCTGGTCTCGACGAGCTCCGCCCGGAGCTGCGCCAAGCGGCTCTCGCTTTGCTGAGTCGCCGCGAAGTAGAGCAAGTCGATGCTCGGCTCCTGGCCCCCGCCCGCCGCCGGCGCGCGAGGCCGTCCGGCGAGAAGCTTGTCGGCGTCGGCCCGGGCCTTCTGGATGTCCGCGACGCAGGCTTTCTCCTGATCCGCCAGGGCGGCCAACTGCTCGCCGCGCAGCGCGATCTCGCGCTCCTTCTGAGCCAGACGGCCTTGAGCCAGCTTGAGGCGATTTTCGATCCGGAGCCTGTTTTCATCGACGGTTTTCGCGTAATTCAGGCGCACCGCTTCCTTCAAAGCCTGCAGCGCGACCAGACCCTCTTCGGTCCGATCGGCCGGGACCGTCAGGCCGACTTTCAGGGATTTCCCGTCCTTGGAGACGGCGGGGGTCCATCTCGGAGGATTCGAGCCGAAGGAAGCGTCGAAGGCCCCCCCCTCGATCAGATTCTTCAGTCCCCCCACCGACTCCAAGTCCACGCCGGACCCGGACGGAGGCGCGATCTCCATGGACACCGCGTAAAGCGCGGGGGTGCTGGCGCCCCGGGCGGCCGCCAGCGCGACGGACAGCGCGAAGACGCCCAGGACGATCCACTTCCTCTTGATCACCGCCGCGGCGTACGCGCGCAGCTCATTCGCGTCGTCCGCGTCGAAATCGCCGGATTCTTCTTGTCGCACGAGAATGATTGTACTCGTTTTGCGTCCGCCGTTTCGATGGCTCCGGCTCAAAATTGTACAATCCCGCATTCATGAATTCCAGCGCGCCCTCCGTCTCCGTCCTGATCCCGGCCCACAATGGCGAGCGGTGGATCGCGGAGACCCTCGAGCGCGTCGGCGCGGCGGCAGGTGGTCTTTCGTTCGAGATCACCGTGGTCGACAACGCTTCCTCCGACGGAACGGTCGAGATCGCGCGGAACGCGCCGGGCGTCCGCGTCCTGCGCAACGAGTCGAACCTGGGATTTTCCCGCGCCGTAAACCAAGCGGCGGCGGAATCCACGGGGAAAACCCTGGTGGCGATCAACCAAGACCTCCATCTCCGACCCGACGCGCTCAGGCGGATCCATGAATTCCTATCGTCCCGGAACGCCGTGGCGGGTGGGGCGCTCTTTTTTCCCGACGGGTCCAAGCAGCCCTCGCACGGGCCGTTCCCCACCCTTACCGGCACCATCCTGCGCCTTTTACTTCCTCGCCGCATGCGGAAATACGACCTGTTCGCGAGTGCCGCCGACGGCGCGCGGCCGGTGGACTGGGTCACCGGAGCGTTCATCGGATTCTCGCGTGAGCTTTTCGACCGGATCCGCGGATTCGACGAGGACTACTTCATGTACTACGAGGACGTCGACTTCTGCGCCAGCGCCCGGCGGGCCGGTTTCCCGTCCTACTATCTTCCGTCGGCCCAAGCCGTCCACGTCAGCCCCTACAGCGAGCGCGGCGACGCGCCCGACTGGCTGAAGAGGGAGGTCCGCTACTCTCAAACGGAATACTTCCGAAAGCACCGGCCGAGCTGGGAGTACGATACGGTGCTGGCGTTGAATAAATTATGGTTCGCCGCCCGAGGCTGGCAGTGGCGATAGCTCCGACGCGCCGCCGCATCGGGCTCAATTTCTTCTGGAAATCCGCCGCGGAGGGCTCGCGGGCGCTCCAGGCCCTGTATTTCATCCTCCTGGCCCGCCGGCTCGGAAGCTCCGAATTGGGCCGATTTTCGGTGGGCTTCTCCGCGGCCATGATCCTGGCGACGGTCGGAGACTTCGGCCTCAACACCCTCCTGACGCGCCAGGTCGCGACCGACCGCTCGAACGGAACGGCCGTGTTCCTTCAGACCGCCTACTTAAAGGCGATCTTCTTCGCGGTCCTTTTCATCGGAGCCGCGATATGGCCCGGACTGGACGGACGCCGCGTCTATGTTCTCCTGTTCCTGGGAATCGCCGCGGGGCGGAATATCATCGACCAGCTCAGCTACTTCTGCCTGGCGTACGAGAAGCTCGTCATCGAGGCGCAGATGAAGTTCCTGCTCGGCTTCTTCAGCCTGGCGCTGGCGTGGCTTGCGCTGGGGCTGAGGCCCGGCGCGAACGCGGCGGCCGCGGCGCTGTTGGCCGCCGAGCTTCTGGCGGCGGCGGCCGGATCGGCGCTGGTCGCGCGCCACCTGGTGAGCCTGCCGCGTCCGGAGCGCTGGCCGAAATTGGGCTGGCCCGTTTCCGACGCGAAGGAGCTCTTGGCCATGACCTTGATCGGGGTGGCCCTGGCCGGGTTCTCCCGAATCGACATCTCCTGCCTGAACTGGATGAACGTCGCCTCGTCCGACATCGGCAGCTACTTCGCCGCGGAGCGGATCATCGCGACGGTATGCCTTTTGCCCGGACTCCTGGCGATCTCCGCGCTGCCCATTTTTTCAAAACACGACGACGCCGGACATGCGGTCGCGGTCAATCGCCTGCGCCTGGAGCTTTTCCTGGCCGGCTGCGCCGCCGCGGCGGCACTGAACGTCTTCGGCGCGCGACTGACGCCCCTGATCTACGGCTCGCATTATGGCGACGCTTCCCGGCCCCTGAGCTGGCTGGCCCTCGCCTTGCCGTTCATGTTCGTCAATCATTTCTCCCTGATCGCGCTGATCGCCGCCAAGCGCTCTTGGCACGCGGCGTTCGCGGCCTCGGCCGCGTTCGCGCTGAACGTCCTGGCCGATTGGCAGTTGATTCCGAGAATGGGGATATTCGGGGCGGCCGCGGGAGCGATCCTCGCCCAGCTGACGGTGTCGGTGATCGTTTCGATCTTCCTTTTGAACTCCCGCGCGCTTCCGCTGAAACGGCCGCTTCTCGCCGAACCGCCGCTTTAGATTGATATAATCCCCTCCATGGCTCGACTCGCCCCACGCCCCCGTCGGGCGGAAGGGTCCGACGTCCCGGCCCCCGCGACGGGGCTCCCCCCTTGGCTGAGGCACACGCTGCGCACGTCCCTGCACCTCGCGTTCGACGCGGCGGCGGTGGCGGCGGCGTACCGCGCGGCGTTCTGGGTGCGCTTCGAATGGGGGCCGTTCCTGTCGCGCGTGCCGCTTTCGGGCGCGCCGGTGGTCTGGGCCAGCTACGAGGGCCTGCTGTACGCGGCGGTGCCGATCTGGCTGATCATCCTCCACCTCAACCGCCTCTACACCGCCTCCTGGATGAGCGCGGCCGACCGCTTCGTGCAGATCTTCAAGGCCTGCGCGCTGGGCACCGGGACGACCTTGGTCGCGGCCTTCCTGTATGAGCGCCTGGCCTATTCCCGGCTGATGCTCGCCGGCGTTTTTCCGGTGTCCCTGGCGCTGGTGTGCCTGAGTCAGATGCTGGCGCTGTGGATCGACGGCTGGCTGGCGCGGCACGAGGCCGCCAAGCCCGTGCTGCTGGTCGGCGGCGGGCCGGTGGCCGAGGTGCTCCGCGGACGCATCCACGACCGCCACCCCGGAGCCTTCGTGCAGGAGCTTCCGGCGCTACCGTCCTTGGACGAACTGCAGCGCCTCCTGGACGCGGGCGACTACTACGAGATGATCCTGCTGCGCACGAAGGACGCGCGCGAGCACGTCCTGGCCGCCGCCGAGGTCTGCGACGCGCGGGGCGTCGGCTTCAAGATGGTGCCCGACATGCTGGAGATCCGCATGGGCGAGGTCCAGATGGACCACCACCTGGGCCTGCCCGCCTACCGGATCAAGCACACGTCGCTGACGCGCGCGAATTTCTGGACGAAGCGCGCGCTGGACGTCGTCTTCTCGGCCGCGCTTCTGCTGGTCACGGCTCCGCTGTGGCTGGTGGTGTGCGTGCTGATCAAGCTGGACTCCGCCGGACCGATCCTGTTCACGCAGGAGCGCTACGGATTCCGCGGCAGGATTTTCCATGCGTTCAAGTTCCGCACCATGGTGGCCGACGCGGAGAAGCGCATCGCCGACGTGAAGGGGCTCAACGACCAGAAGGGCGCGTTCTTCAAGGCGAAGAACGATCCGCGGGTCACGCGCGTGGGCAAGTGGCTTCGCCGCTTCTCCTTCGACGAGTTTCCGCAGTTCCTCAACGTCCTTCGCGGCGAGATGAGCGTGGTGGGTCCGCGGCCGTTGGCGCTGACCACCGGCGAGATCGAGGCGTTGGAGCGCGATTTCGGCGAGACCGCGAAGAAGCGCGCCAACCTGCTGCCCGGCATCACGGGGCTGTGGCAGGTCTCCGGCCGCTCCGACGTGACCAGCGAGCAGCGCTTCTCGCTGGACCTTTTCTACATCGAGCATTGGTCACTGGGCATGGACCTGGAGATCATCCTCAAGACGCCGTACGTGATGGTTTTCGGCAAGGGAGCCTACTGACATGACCGCGATCGCCTCCGACATCCCCCTTCTTTCCATCAAAGCGCAGAACGCCGCCCTCTCGGGCGAGATCAAGGACGCCGTGTGCCGCGTGCTGGACTCCGGCGCATTCATCCTGGGACCGGAGAACAAGGCGTTTGACGCGGAGTTCGCCGAGGCGATAGGCGCGCCGTTCTGCCTGGGCGTGGATTCAGGCACCTCCGCTCTCGAGTTGGCGCTGGAGGCGGTGGGCGTGGGGCCGGGCGACGAGGTGATCGTTCCGTCATTTACATTCATCGCTACGGCGACCGCCGTTTCCGTTCTTGGCGCGGTGCCTGTGTTTGCCGATGTGGACGAGACGACCCTAACGCTGTGCCCCCGCTCCGTCCAGAAATTGATCGGACCCAAAACGAAAGCCATGATCCCGGTCCACGTGTTCGGCCAGCCGGCCGACATGGACCCGTTGATGTCTCTTGCGAAATCGAAGAATCTTTCCGTCATCGAGGATTGCGCCCAATCCCATCTCGCCACCTATAAAGGCAAGACCACCGGCACCTTCGGCCACGCCAACGCCTTCAGCTTCTACCCGACGAAGAACCTGGGCGCGGCCGGAGACGCCGGCGCGCTGACTATGTCCGATCCCGCCGTCCGCGACCGTATTTTGGAATTGCGAAACTGCGGCCGCACCATCGGCGCGACGTACCATCACGCCCGCGTGGGTCATAACTGCCGCCTGGATGAGATCCAGGCGGCGGTCCTGCGCATCAAGCTCCGCCATCTGAAGACCTGGACCGCGGCGCGCCGCCGCATCGCGGGCCTTTACCACGACGGATTGAAGGGACTGCCGCTGCGCCTGCCGCCGCTGGGCGCCGCGGGGACCGAACCGGTGTTCCACCTGTTCACCGTGCGCACGGAGCGCCGCGACGCGCTGGCGGAGCACTTGAAGCGGCAAGGCATCGGCTGCGGCGTGTACTACCCGATCCCGGTCCATCTCCAGCCCGCGTACGCGGCGCTGAAGGCCCGGGTCCCACTGGACTCGTCGGAGCGCGCCAGCCGGGAGGCGCTGTCTCTTCCCATGTTCGCCGAGCTGGCCGACGCCGACGTGTCGCGGGTGTGCGAAGCGGTGCGCGCCTTCTTCAAATAAACGTCCCGTGCCCAAGATTCTGTTCGTGAGCACGTCGACGACGCTCGGCGGAGCCGAGAAAACGCTCTTCGCATTGGCGACCTTGCTGGACCACCGTAAGTTTCCCGTGGCGGGCGTGGTCAGCCTGAAGCCGGAAGGCCACTACGCGCGGCGGCTGCGCGATCAGGGCGTGACGGTGTCGACGCTCGATTTATCCCGGCCCGCGCGTCGGGCGGACGCCCAGCGGCTGGCCGCGATCATCGAACGCGAACGGCCCGACATCGTGCACGCGGTGATGTACCAGGCCATTCAATTGGCGCGGATGGCCAAGCCGCTGACCTCGGTGCCGTTCAAGCTGGTCAGCTCGCCGCGCGTCAACTACCGCTCGCGCTCCTGGTGGACCTTGCTGGTGGACCGCTGGCTCAAGGAGCGCGACGATCTGCTGATCGCCGAGTGCGCGGCCAGCCGGCGGTTTCTTCTCAACCAACTGAACTACAAGCCGTCCAAGGTGATCGTCATCCGCAACGGGGTGGACCTGGCGGGCTGGTCGCCGTCGAAAATAGACCGCCAGAAAAAGCGCCTGGAACTGCGCCTGGGCGGGACCGACGTGCTGGTGGGCGCGATCGGGCGGCTGGACCGCCAGAAAGGCTTCGCGACCTTGATCGAGGCGATGGCGCGCCTGAAGAATTCGCCGCTGCGCTGCGTCATCCTGGGCGACGGGCCGGAGCACGACCGCCTGGCGGCGCTGATCCGCAAGCACGCCCTGGAGCGCACGGTCTGGCTGCTGGGCGAGAAGACCGATATCCCTTCCTGGCTTTCGGCCCTGGATATGTACTGCCTGCCCTCACTCTGGGAGGGCCTGCCGAACTCCCTCCTGGAGGCGATGGCGCTGGGCCTGCCCGTCGTCGCCGCGAACGTGGACGGCGTGCCCGAGGCCGTGACGGACGGGAAGACCGGGCTCCTGGTCCCTCCGGCCAGCCCCGCCGCGCTGGCGAAGGCCCTGCAGGGCTTGGCCGCCGACGCCGATAAGCGCGCCGCCCTGGGCGCGGCCGCGAAAGCGTCGATCTCCGAGAGCTTCACGTTGCGCCGGATGATCGAAGAATACGAGAAGGCCTATGCGGGCTTGGCCGCTCGTTCTTGACTCCTTAACACGCTCCCGCTATACTCCCCACGTCTCGCGCGCGTAATAAGGTACGCCGACCCTCGCGAGGCTCCTCCTTTTTGGGGGAAACAACGCCTTTTGAACGACTTCCTGCATCCGCGGCACCCGAGGCGCATGGTCGGCGTGGCGGGGCTCCTCCTTTTTGGGGCCCTGGCCGCCGCGCCGTCGTTCGCCCAATTTTCCACGCCGTACGATTCCGACTTCGCCCCAGCCGAGCAGCCGGCCGCCCCTCCGCCGAGCGAACAGCCGGCCCCCGCGCCCGTTCCCGAGCCCGCCGCGCCGACGATCGTCCTGCCGCCTTCCGCGGGCGGCGTTAAGCCCGTCTTCCACCTGATCGAGCGCGCCGATCACGACCACATCCTGGGCGCGGCCGAATCCACCGCGCCCGCCCGCGGCCCCGCGCCGTCCACCGAACTTTCGCTGGAGCGCTTCCAGCGCGTCCGCGACGCCGTGGACCGCGGCGAGGAGCCCGGATCCGAGCCTCAGACGGCGCTGGGCCCCGGCTGGACACCCCCGGGACTGGACCTGTCGATCTCCACCGAGGCGCCCAAGCCGCCGCCGCCCGAGGTGGAGCTCCCCACGTACGGCACCAGCCTGTCGGTGACGGGCCGCAAGGTCATCGGCGTGAACTACACCGAGAAGCGCTACTCCCGCGACCAGGTGACCACCGGACGCGCCAAGACGACGAACCTCATCGAGATCAACCAGCAGCTCCAGCTGCGCATGCAGGGCAAGGTCGGCCCGAAGATCACCGTCAACGTCGACTACGACGACACGAAGACCAACCAGCAGGACATCTCCGTCGTCTACCAAGGCGACCCGAACGAGGTCGTCCAGAACGTCTCCTTCGGAGACATCGATCTGACGTTGCCGTCCACGGAATTCGTCTCCTACAACAAGCAGCTGTTCGGCATCCGGGCCGACGTGAAGTACAAGGGCTTCAAGGCCACGATCATCGGCAGCCGCACGAAGGGCACGACGAAATCCAAGCAGTTCCTGGGCAACTCCCAGTTCGTCACGACCGACTTCCTGGACACGTCCTATCTGCGCCGGCAGTACTACGACCTGACGTTCGGTGTCGGGGCCCGCCTGCCGATCAAGACCGGCTCCGAGCGCGTCTACATGGCGCGCCAGGACCCCACCCAGACGAACAACGTGAACCAGCAGACTTTGACCGTGGACGACGTGGTCCTCAACGGCGTCACCAGCTCCTCGTTCACCGGCAGCTTCCTGACCTTGGTCGCCGGCCAGGACTACACGATCAACTACGCCAAGGGCTTCATCCAGTTCCGCAACCAGCTGCAGCCCCAGTTCGTGGTCGCCGTCAACTACATCGACGCGGCCGGCAACGAGCTGCGCTTCCAGACCTCGACGACCACCGTGCAGGGCGGCGGCACGGGCCTGTTCAAGCTGATCAAGACCCCGTCGGACGTCCCCATCGTCTCGTCGTCCACGGAGGCGGGCTACAACCGGGAGATGAAGACGTTCTACTCCATCGGCCAGACCTCCATCATCCGCGACAACGGCCGCGGCAACTTCATCCTCAAGGTCCTGGACCCGAACACGCGCGCCGAGGTCGGCTCGGCCCTGAACCCGCCGCAGACGTACCCGGCCACGATCAACGTCGACTTCGAGAACGGCATCTTCCAGCTCCTCAGCCCGTTCTCCGCGTCCACGGCCACGCCGAACGTCCCCGATCCGAACGTCTACGCGCAGACGCCGATCACGTTGCGCGCGATCCACGTCGAGTACAACTACCGGTTCAAGACCTTCAACCTGGAGCCCAACCTGGTCGTCCAGTCGGAACTGGTGATTCTCGACGGCCAGAAGCTCAACCGCAACGTGGACTATTTCATCGACTACGAGGCGGGCTTCGTCACCTTCTTCAACCCCGACCGCATCCTGGGGACCTCCGAGATCGACATCACCTACGAGGTCGCCCCGTTCGTCGGCGCGACGAACGACACGCTTCTGGGCGGCCGCGTCTCGCACGACTTCAACGAGCATTTCGCCGTGGGCACGACCCTGCTGTACCAGGCCGGAGCGAAGGCCCAGACGGTCCCGCAGATCACGGAGATCGCCCGGAGCCTGCTCGTCTACGAATTCGACTCCCAAGTGAAGAAGATCAAGATCGGAAAAAAATTGACGGTGACTTTGCAGGGCGAGTTCGCGCAGAGCCGCCAGAATCCGAACCTCAACGACTTCGCCCTGATCGACAACATGGAGGGCATCAAGCAGGAGGACTCGGCGACCTTGCTGGCGACGGGCTGGGGCATCGCCTCGAACCCGGGCGGCGTCGCCAGCGACCCCTCGAAGATCACCTTCACCTCCCAGGACGTCAACGTCCTGGCGATCAACCCCAACGCCCAGGCCAATGTCAGCGACACGCAGAAGGTCCTGGACCTGAACTACGATTTCTCGAACGCGGCCAGCCAGGAAATGTCCATCGTGTATCCGTTCTCGGTCTCGGGCGTGGACATGTCCCAACGCACCCTCCTGGAGGTCGTCATGCTGGGCGACGCCAGCAACAACAAGATCAACTTCCACCTGGGCGGCATCAACGAGGACGCCGACGGCACCGGCGGCACTACGCTGAACTGCGCGGACGGGCGGGTGCTCTTCGGCGCGCCGAAAACCGAGGACACGGACTGCACCGGCATCCTGTCGCCCGCCAAGGACATCGGCTGGTGCTACGCGTACGGCGGCAACGCCTGCGCCGCGCGCTACGGGGCCGGCAACGGCCTGCTCGACGGCGAGGACCTCAACAAGAACGGGCGCCTGGACCAGGCGGACTTCACCGGCGACGACTTCGGCTCCATCCTGGCGGGCCCCACCAACAACCCGTTCCTGTTCGACGCGACCACGGGCAGCACGCGCACCGCCGTCGATTTCGATTCGTCGCAATGGCACACCTTCCAGATCCCGCTGAATATCTCCTCGATCACGGCCAGCAACTGGACGAACATCAAGCAGATCCGGATCACGGTCTCGCACGCCGGCGGCGGCGCGGCCTCGGGCGTATTCAAGTTCGCGCGCGTCGCGGTCGTCGGCAATTCCTGGCAGCGGGGCCAGGGAGGAGATCCCGCCACCGCCGCGCCCCCCTTCGCGCAGGAAGTCCTGACGGTGACGCCGGTCAACAACGTGGACAACGTCTACACCCCCATCTACAACGCCGGCGGGGACGCGTCGGCGGTCTTCAACGACCTGTACGGCAGCATCGCCAACCTGCAGAAGCTCAACAACACCCACAACATCTCCGAGCAGGCGCTCCAGCTCTCCTACACCGGGCTGGTGCCCGGCGCGACGGTCTACACGCGGCGCGTGTTCTCCTCGGCCCTGGACGTCAGCCAGCACCGCTTTTTCAACTTCCTTCTTTTCGGGAACGCGGACGTCTCGCCTCCCGATTTGACCGGCAACACCACGTTCTTCCTGCGCGTCGGCTCCGACCAGAACTACTTCGAGGTCCAGGTCCCGATCAAATTCCAGGGCTGGCGCAAGATCTCCGTCCATCAGACCGATCCCGGCAACGGCGTGATGAACAACTGGACCGCGAACATCCCCGGCACGGTCGTCGTCTCCAGCGGAAGCCCGTCGCTGCAGCAGGTCAGCGAGATCGTCGCCGGGCTGTACGCCGGGCGCGGAAACACGAAGACGCAGGGGGCCGTCTACCTCAACGAAATCCACGTCTCGCAGCCCGTCACGCGCGTGGGCACCGCGCACAAGGTGCAGGCCGATTTCGAATACCAGGGCTGGGGCTCGTTCGGGTTCAAGCAAAAGGCGATCGACCGTAATTTTCAGACGCCGACGTCGGTCGTCTCGAACCAGGACCAGCAGAACGACAACGCCTATCTGAACCTCACGCGCCTGAGCTGGATGCCGGTGACGATGAGCATCTCGCGCACGATGACCGACACGCCGAACACCATCCAGACCGGGAACCTCTCGAACCTGGTCAACCTGCTCCAGGCCGGCAAGGTCACCACGTGGAACGGCGCCGCGCAGGCGAACCTGGCCTACGGCGCCTACCCGCGCCTGAACGCCGGCTACACGCGCAACCGGATCGAGTACGACCTGCTCACGCGCCGGGACGACAAGCAGAACTACACCGGGACTTTGCAGTACGGCGTGCCGATCCAGCACTGGTGGATGCCGCGCACCGTGGACGCGAACGTCGGCCGCTCGATGTACGACGTGACCTTCCAGTCCGACTTCGCCCGCGCCCAGCCCGGCGACTACAACACCAGCGAGCGCGGCGCCACCTACGGCGGCCGCCTGACCTTCACGCCGTGGACGGGCTCCGCGTTCAACCCCACGTTCACCCGCACGAAGACCACCGAGAAGCGCGTCGACTTCACCAGCGGCGCGCCGGTGGACTCGGCGTACCCCAAGGCGCTGAACCAGTCCATGGGCTTCTCGTCGAATTTCCGCCTGCGCCCCTGGCTCAACCCGCAGATCAACTACCAGGTCGACACCATCGAGAACAACGTGCTGACCGTCTCCTCCATCGTCGTCAATACGTCCACGTTCTCCTTCCTTCCCGGCGAGATCAAGACGGTCAACCGCTCGGCGAACGGCTCGATCAGCCTGCCGCTGGCGATCGCCGACCTCGCGCCGCGCTCGCGGCTGTTCCATTCGATGAACATCGTCTCCGGCTATCAGCTGCAGGACGGCGACGTCTGGAACAACGTCGAGAAGGGCCTCGACAGCTCGCGGACGTTCTTCGTGCGCCAGCCGCTGCGCCCGAACAGCCCCGCCGCGCAGCGCCAGAACCTGACGCTGCGCGATACCTACAACTCAACGCAGCGCTGGACGCCGCTGGAAGCCTACCAGCTCCCCGGACGTTGGAGCGCCTTCCGGACGCTCTCGATCTCGAACAACTACGTGCTCAACATCCAGCGTTCCGAGGTCACGGGCACGGCCTCGAAGACGATCACGCGCACTTTGCCGGACGCGGTCGCCAGCATCTCCCAGCTCGAGAAGCTGTGGCACACCGAGCGCTGGATGACCAACACCCAGATGGACTTCCGCTACTCGCGGCGCACCACCGAGAACGTCGGCACCACCTTGAACACGGAGAACGCGTTCGGCACCAGCCTGCGCGCGCTGGTGCTCAAGCGCTACGACACCTCCCTGGCGTACAACCTGCGCCGGACCAACAACAAGGATCTCCTCGTCGACGCGAACACCCAGAACACGAACCACGAGGACGCCTCCGGCCAGGTCACGTTCGACGTGCGCAAGTTCCGCTTCACGCCGAAGCTCGACTACTCGAAGGACGTGACGGCCCTGGGCACCGGCGTTCAGAGCGCGAACATCACCGTGATCACCCCCAGCGTCCTGATGCGCGCCGATCTGTCTTTGCCCGCCGGCCTGCGCCTGCCCGGCTCCTCGCGCCCCCTGCTGTTCACCAACCGCATCATCTGGACGACGACGGGGTCGCTCGCCCTGCGCAAATCCCCGGTCACCGTCGCCGACAATTCGCGGCTGGCCTCGCTCAACACCAGCGCCGACTACGAGCTGGCCAAGAACCTGCGCATGACGCTCAACGGCTCGGTCCAGCGCCTGTGGCATCTCTACCTGCCCGAGGAAAGCTTCCTGTCGTACGCGTTCGGAACGACCATGACGTTCCAATTCTAAACACCATGACAACCAGAAACCTGTTGCCGTTGCTCGCGTTGGCCGCCGCGCTGGTCGCGTGCCGGGCCAAACCCATCGACCGTTCCGGGGACGCCGAACCCGAGTTCGAGCCTCCGGCCGGCAAGCGCGCCTTCAGCCTCTCCATCGACAAGAGCCAAACCCAGTTCCTCTCCCCCGGCGACGCCGCGGAAATCGTGATGATGATCGAGACCCCGCGCTCGGACGGGACCTCGGAGTCGCGCTCGGAAGTCCTCTCCCCGCGCGCCGAGGTCCTGCGCGTGGAGCGCGACTGGGGCGAGTCCACGGGCCTGATCCAGCTGGCGCTGACTCCGGAGGAGGCCCAGTTCGCCGCGCTGGCGGCCGACCGGGAGGACCGGCTCTTCCTCAACAAGGTCGCCGAAGGTCTGAAGCTGGAGGGAGACTCGGCGCCGGCCAAGCCGGCGCTGGCGCCGGGCAGCCGCGGCCTGGCGGTCCTGGTCTATCCGGACCAGCAGGAATTCCTCCAGCCCGGCGACCGCGTCGACGTGATCGCCACGCGCCGGGGCGGAAAGGCCTCCGGCAAGTCGGAGCTGACGGCGGTGACCTTGTTCCAGGACGTGACCGTCCTGGGCGTGCGCGCCGCCGAGGGCAACGAGGAATGGTCCACCGTGCAGCTGATGCTGACCTCCGAGCAGACCCAGGCGATGACGCGCGCCGTCGCGGCCGAGGACGGAATCGTGCTGACCGCGCGTTCGCCCCAGGACCACGGGACGCGCCCCGTCGAGCCCTCCAAGATGAGCCGGAAAATCGGCCTCGACGCCGGACATCCTTCGTCGAAGTCGTAGTACAATTATCCCATGATCGTCCCGGTTCCCCCGGCGGCCGTCGCCGTCGTTTCCGACTCCGCGCCGTCCCTGGAAGCCGCCTTCGTTCTGGCGCGCGCCGCCGCCCGTCCCCCGGCCTCGCCGCCGGCGACGCTCTCGGGCGCGGGGCCGGTCGCCGGCAAGCTGGCCGCGATCGACGCGCTGCACGACCGCATTCCCGGCGAACCCAAGGCACGCCAGATCGCCGCGCTCGACGCTCTGGCCGCCGCGGCCGTCGCCGACTCCCAGCCCCCGGAGGTCCGCGCGAAGGCCCTCGCCTACCTGGGCTATTCCATGCCGCAGGTGCCCGACGACGCCGCGCGCACGCGCGGGCTGAAGGTCCTTCTCGACGCGCTCAAGAGCCCGGCCTACCGCCTCTACGCGCTGCGCGGCCTGGGTCCGGCCTGCCACGGCCTGCCGCTGGCCGACGACGCCCTGCTGCAGGGAGCCCTGCTGGATCTTCTCGACGGCCCCGTCGCCGGCGAGGAGCGCCAGACGGCGCTGCTGGCGCTCTACGCGTTCGTCTCCACGCGCGACGACTTGGTCACGCGCGCGCCCGCGCTCATCGCCCAGCTGGACGACCGCCTGCTCGCCCCCGTCGAAGCGAACCCCGCGGGCTTCGTCTCCGACCCGCGCGCCGCGCCCGGCTCGCGGGCGCTGGTCCTCGCCTGCCTGTGGTCGTCGGCGCGGCACCGGCACTCGCTGGGAAATCCGGCGGCGGTGGCGCGCGTCAACGCGCTGCTCGACCGCCTGGCGACGCTGGAGACCGACCCCGTCGTCCGGGGCTGGATCAAGACCTACCGGGACGCCGCGCCGCCGCCGCCGCTGACTTTCCGGGACAGCACGGTCAACCGCGCGCCCGCGGGCCCCGACGAGCCGTAGTCCTCGCTGAGCCCGCCCCAGGTCTTCACGGGCTTCAGGCCCGCCTTGCGCAGCGCCGCGAACAGGCGCGCCTTGTCGTAGGCGCGCACGACGAAGCGGGAGCGCTTGACCGGCCGCCCGGACTTCAGCACGGTCCACTCGTTGACGACCTTCGGATCGAAGCCGCCGACGTAGATGGCGTCCTCCAGGACGTAGGCCCCGTCCGCGCGCCGGCTCCAGCTGCGCGACTGCAGGCGCTTGCGGATCGCCGTGATGTCCGCCATGTCGATCAGGAACAGGCCGCCGGGCTTCAGCGCGCGGGCGACCGCCCGGAGGGTTTTCGCGTCGTCCGCGGGATCGGCGAAGTAGCCGAAGCTGGTCCAAAGGTTGATCGCGGCGTCGAACTCGTTCTCCAGGGGTATGCGGCGCATGTCGCCGCGCACGAAGCGGACGTTAGGGCGGCCTTTGGCCGCCCGGCGCGCCTCCCGGATATACTCGGGCGTGACGTCGACGCCCAGCACCGACGCGCCGCGCCGGGCCAGCCGGATCGCGTGACGGCCGGTGCCGCACGGGATGTCCAGCACGCGCGAGCCTTTCTTAAGACCGAGGACCTTCCAAAGAAACTTCACCTCGTCGGGCGCGGCGGACACGGCTTCGGGCGAGCCGGGGGTGAAGATCTCCTTCCGGAAGAACGACTTGGTCCAATCGCGGCTCATAGGGACTGAAGCCACGCGCCCAATTCCGCGATGACCTCGGGCGGGATGGCGTGGCCGCCTTCGAAGCGCTGGAGCGCTCCCTTCCAGCCCGCGGCCTTGAGCGCCTTTTCCAGCTCCAGCGCCTGGGCGAAGCCCAGGATGGGATCGACGGAACCGTGGCTCTGAAAGAACGGAATTCCCTTCTTGCTCGGGGCCAGCGCCGTGAGATTCTTTCGGTCAACCAACGTTCCGGACAGAATACCCACGCCGGCGCAAATTCCCCGTAAGCGCAAGGACATATCCACCGCCATCATCGCGCCCTGTGAAAATCCCATCAGAACCAGATTCTCCGGAGGGACCGACAGTTCCTCGATGAGCATCTGGATTTCCACACGCGCCTCGGCCATGCCGACCGGCTCGCCGCCGGACAGGTCCCGGGGCTTGCCCGTGCGCTGGGCTTCCTCGAAAGACGACACGTCGATGGGAAACCACGCGCGGCCGCCCCAATCCAGGACCTCCGGGCCGTCGGGGAAGATCCACCGGATCGGGCGCTCCGCCGGGATCTCCGGCGCCAGCGGCGCCAGATCGCGCATGTCGGCGCCGTAGCCGTGCAGGCACACCGCCGTCAGCGCCTTCGGATCTTGAGACGGGTACTCGATCGCGTCGAGCCCTCCGAACCGGACCAGCCGCGGCTTTCCGATCATCGCTTGCCCTCTCTTCGCCCCCAATTGGTACGCCCCGGGCGGTACCCCGCCTTCGGCGCTTTGGGCGCGTCCTTCTTCATATGCGTGTGCTCGTGAAAATCCTTGTCGGCGCGTTCGCGGCGGGCCAGGATCGCCTCGCGCGGCGGCTCGGACGCGATCAGCGCGTCGCAGCCGCTGCCGATCAGGTCGCGGCGGCCGGCCTTGAGCAAGGCGTCGCGGACCTCGAAGTAGTTCTCCGGCTTGAAGAACTGCAGTAGCGCGCGCTGGAGGCGGCGGTCCTTCATGCCGCGCGCGATGGGCACGGGCAGGCCCGTGTCGGGATTTTTCCCGGTGTAATACATCGCGGTCGCCAAGTCGTGCGGGGTCGGAATGAAATCCTGGACCTGGTCCGGCTTGTAGCCGTTGCGCTTCAGGAACACGGCCAGCTCGATCATGGCCTTCAGGTCGGAGCCGGGGTGGCTGGCGATGAAGTAGGGAACCAGGAATTGCTTCTTTCCCGCCTTCTTGTTCTCGTCGGCGAATTTGGCGGCGAAATCCTCGAAGGTGTCGTGCGACGGCTTTTTCATCAGCGCCAGCACGCCCTTGTTCACGTGCTCGGGCGCGACTTTCAGCCGTCCGCCGACGTGGTGCTGGGTCAACTCCTTCATGTAGGCGGGCGACAGGCGCGCCAGGTCCATACGGATGCCGGACGCCACCAGCACCTTGTTGACGCCGGGAACATGGGTCGCGTCCTGTAGAAGCTTCACGAGGGGATCGTGGTCGGTGCCCAGGCATTTGCAGATGGTCGGACTCACGCAGGAGAGGCGCTTGCAGATCTTCTCGATCTCGGGCTTGGTGCAGCGCATCTTGTACATGTTCGCCGTGGGGCCGCCCAGGTCGGAGACCACGCCCTTGAATTGGGGGTCGGCTCCCAAGGTCTTGAGCTCCTTCAGAACGCTCTCCTCCGAGCGGGACTGGATGGTGCGGCCCTGATGCGCGGTGATGGAGCAGAAGGTGCAGCCGCCGAAGCAGCCGCGCATGATGGTGACCGAGTCCTTGATCATCTCCCACGCCGGGATCGGGGCCGTGTACGCCGGATGCGCGCGGCGGGTGTAGGGCAGGCCGTAGAACTCGTCCATCTTCTCCTGCGTCAGCGGCAGCTGCGGCGGGGTGACCACGACGGCGCGCGCGCCGTGGCGCTGGACCACGGTCTTGGCGTTGAAGGGGCTGGTCTCGCGGTGGATCAAGTGCGCGGCTTTCAGAAACTTGTCCTTGTCGGCCAAAACCTCCTCGTAGCTGGGAAGCTCCACGATCTCCGGGCCGGAGGGGACCGTTTCGCTGGCGCCCAGCGCGTAGGCGACGCCGCGCAGGTCGCGGCATTCCTTGACGGTCTTGCCCGCCTGAAGACGGCGAGCGATCTCGACGATCGTCTCCTCTCCCATGCCGTAGCAGACCAGGTCGGCCTTGGAGTCCATCAGGATGGACGGGCGGACCTTGTCGGACCAGTAGTCGTAATGCGCCATGCGGCGAAGACTCGCCTCCACCCCGCCGGCGATCACGGGCACGCCCGGGAAAGCTTCGCGGGCACGCTGGCAGTACGGGATGGTGGCGCGATCGGGACGAAGACCGATCTTGCCGCCGGGAGAATACGCGTCGTCGTTGCGCACCTTTTTGTTCGCGGTGTAATGATTGATCATCGAGTCCATGTTCCCCGCGGAGATCGCGAAGAACAGGCGGGGACGGCCGAAGCGCTTCCACGGCTCGGCGGACTTCCAATCGGGCTGGGAGAGGATGGCGACGCGGAAACCGGCCTTTTCCAGGACGCGTCCCAGGATCGCCATCGCGAACGAGTAATGGTCGATGTAGGCGTCGCCGGTGACGAAGACGATGTCCACGGCGTCCCAGCCGCGCGCCTCCATTTCGGCGCGGGACATGGGCAGGAAGCGGGGATCGATTCGGAAGGCGGGGGCTGACACGGCTGGGGACATTATCGCATTTTCCGACGGAAATCGCCCTTGCGCAACCGCGGTTCCGGGGCTATTCTTCAGTCGGAGAACCCCCCATGCCCCGTCTCCTGCGTCTGACCGTTTTGACCTGCCTTCTCGCCGCGCGGTCCGCCACCGCGCAGGTCAAAGCCGTTACGCCTCCCGCGCCGGAGGTCGCCGCCGCCCAGGCCCAGGCCCAGGCCGTCGCCTGCGCGAAGCAGGCGGGACTCCCCGCCGACGCCTGCCGTCAGACCCTCGAGGTCGTCGCCGCCTACGCCGCGGAGCTCAAGGCCGCCGAGCAGTGCCTCGCCAAGCCCTGCCCGGTCACGGCGATCCTGCCGATCTTCAGGACCGTCCAGAAGCTCGACGAGTTCGAGAGCAAACTGCCCGACGCCGCCCGCTCCGACGGTACCGGACGCCCGCTGCTGCGGCTGAGCCTCCTGGTCGCCCGCCGTGCCGCGGCCGCGCTGGCGGCGGCGGATCCCAAGGCCACTCCCCCTTTCCGGTTCGATCCCGAAGTGGACGCGCCGCGCGCGGTCGAGGCGGTCTGTCTCGGCGCCGCGGCCTTCTGCGCGGACGCGCGCGCCGTGCTCGCCGAAACGAAGGCCTTGAACGAACGCGTCGCCGCATGCGCGGACAAGCCGTGCGCCTTCGATCAGCTCGACGCGGCGGCGGTGATGGCCGAGGCGACGCTCAACCGCTTCATGACGATTCACGCCGGGGACATCAGCACGCTCACGCTCTTCTCCGTCGTCAGCGACGCCAACGCGCGCCTGGCGGGACTAATGGCCAAGAACTCCGCCGCCAGCCTCGCGGCGCTCAACGGCGGCCTGAGCGTGCTGGACAAAAACCTCGACGCCTTCAAATTGGGCCGGGGCAGCGCCGACGGTTTCGAGGCGGACGTCGGCCGCCTCGGCGGCCTTTATCGCGAAGCGTCCATCGGTCAGGACCGTGTCGCCCAATTCCTTCATGATGACGCGAAAATCTCCGGAACGCGGGACAAGATCAACGAGGCCGCGTCTCACCTCGCGGCCTCCCGCTCGCGCCTGCTGGCCATGGAAACCGCGCGCGGCCTTGCGGGCGCGGCGGTCGCCGATGGAACCGCGGTCGCCGGGGCTTCTCCTTCGGCCCCTTCGGCCAAGCTCCGCGCCATGTTCACGGCGCGGGCCCCCGGCGACGAATCCCTGCCCTTGCTGGACCGCCGCACCATTCCCGGCCCTGCTCCGCGCGACGGCAAGGCCCCCCCAATCCTGGCGCAGGCTCCGGGTCCGATCCAACTGCTGAAGAACCTGTCGTCCGATGATCCGCTCAAGCGCGCGGACGCGAGGCGGCGCGTCGGGCTGAGCTCGACCGTAGGCGATCCCTCCGGCCGGGCCGCGCTCGTCCACGAACAGAAGTACAAGGACACCTGCGCGATCGTCAGCCAACAGGAAGTCCTGACGGCGCTCCATCTCCTGCCCACCGGGGACCCGCTCAAGCAGGAGGACAAGCTCCGCGAAGAGGCGCTGGCTCGCGGCTTTTACGATGAGGGCACGCCGACGAACTTCAATGCCGATCTGCTGGTGGACCGCGGGGTGCTCGTCTCGAAGCAGGTTTCCGCCCCGCTGAGCGCGCTCGACGCGGCGGTACGCCGCGGCGGCATGGTGATCGCCACCGTCGACGCGCGCTACCTGTGGGACATCCCGGCCACCCGCCCCCTCGGCCACGCGATCGTGATCACCGGCGCTGAGGTCGATCGCTTCAGCGGGAAGACCGTCGGGTACTATATCAACGACAGCGGCGACGACCCGCCCGGTCGCGGACGCTTCGTTCCTGTGGCACAGTTCCAGAAAGCTTGGGATAATCACACGCGCGCGTACGCGGAGGTCCGTTGAGGAAGATTCTTCTTTTGTCGTTGTTCGTCGTTGCCGCCTGCTCCAAGCCGGCACCGCAGGCACCCACGGTCATCGGCGCGCTGGATGCGGCCACCCGCGAACTGCTGGCGTCGCCTCAATGCTCGAAGCTGATCCCGCAGGAGTGGTCGCCGTCGTTTCCCGTCCCGGGAACGGCCGATCGGCGGGGACTCTACCGGGTGTTCTTCTCGGGAAGAACGGGGGATATGAAATCCGGCTTTCGCGCCCTGAAGCCCGGAGGAACCGCCGTCTTCGGAACCGACGGGACGGTCAACGAGTGTCTCCGGTCTCCCGGCGCCACGACAGACATCCCCGGCTCCTCGCTGACGATCGCCGGCATGACTTTGGATCAGATCGATTCGCAAGGGCACGCCCTCTCCGCGGCCACGGAGAACGTCGCCGCGCTGTACTGGGCCGGCCGCCCGCTGGGCCCCACGCAAAAAGCGGCGGTCGCGGACTTCTCCCGCCTGTTCCTCTTGCTGGCCAATCCGGCGCACGCGTCGGATTACCGCGCGCTGAACCCGGACTTCTGGTCCTGGGTCGAGACGAACGGCGGCGCCGCTCCCCCCGCGAAGTAAGTTTTCCGCCCCCCGCCGCGTAGTGTTCTTGGGCGCGGAGCCCGATCCGCAGAAGAGGCTCCTCCACCGCCCGGAGAACACATTTTATGAACCGCCTCGAAGCCGCCGCCGGAATCAGCGTCATCGCCCTCGCCGCCGCCGGGATCGGACAGAAGTATTTCGAGCTGCGCCGCCTGGCGCAGACTCCCGATCCCTCGAAGTTCAGCAAGCCGGAGATCGCCTCCGAGCTCCGCCCCGTCTCGACGCTCGACTCCGCCGTCCACGCGTTCCTGGCCAACACGGAAAGCGCGGCCGACGCCGACCGGCTGGTCCATCTCGGCGAGCTGATCGCCGCGATGGACGGCCCCGACCTCACCGCGGACGATTTCGATTCGGAGACCGCGGAGTCCCTGTCCAAGAACATCGTCGCGATCCTGGACAAGAATCCCGACAACTCGAAGGAGGGCACGGAGCTCCGCCGCCGCGCGGTCGCTCTCCTGGCGTCGCGCGTTCCCTCCGCGACCTCGAAGGCGTACGTGCTCAAGGTCATGGACGAGGGCCCGCAGGAGCTGCGCGAGGAGGCCGTCGCCCGCGTGGGCTCACCGCGCGGCGTGCGCGGCCCCTCGGTGTACGCGAAGGTGCGCGAGCTGGGCGACAAAGGGCTCATCCCCGACGAGCTCCTGCCGCAGGCCCTGCGCCGCACCGGCGGGATGAAGGCCCGCGACGTGCTGACGGCGATCATGAACTCCACCGACAGCGCCAAGCTGGTCAACGGCTGCGCGGTGGCCCTGCAGGACTACCGCGATCCGGAGCTGATGGGCGACATCCTGGCCCGCTTGGAGCAGGTCGGCCGATTGGACTCCGCCGGCAAGATGCCCTGGATCAGCGCGCCGGTGCTGGACGCCTACATGAAGACGGCCGACAAGGCGGGCTTCCGCCGCGGCGTCATGGCGATGGCGGCCCGGCCGGGCCTGGTCAAGATCGAGCACCTGAAGACGGCCTTGGACAGCCCGGACGCGGAGACGCGCAAGGTCGCGGTGGCCGCCGTGAAGAAGGCGGTCGTCGCCAAGGTCGTCGACGCCCAGACGGGCGAGACGATGCTCGCCAGCCGGCTCCAGACGGAGACGGAGCCGGTCCTGAAGGCCGAGCTGACCGGAGGCTTGGAGCGGGTGAGGGGTCTCCTGCCGCCGGTGAAGACCAGCCAGCAGTAGAGGAGGTGGCGTGAAGTTTGGGAGCCTCCCGGTCTCGGCCCGGGGGGCTCCCTTATTGCGCGCGAGGCGGGATGTCCAGGCTTTCCAGGGCGCGCAGGAAGGCGCCGGCCGTCGCGTAGCGCTTGTCCGGGTCGGGATCGAAAGCCTTCGCGAAGACGTCGTCCAAGCCGCGAGGCAATCCGGGGTCGAGCTTGGATGGGGGCTCATAGACGCTTTTGAGCTTATTCATCAACAGCCCCGCGCCGGAACCGGAGAACGGCCGCCGTCCGGTCAGCGCCTCATACAGACACAAAGCCGTCGAATAGACGTCGGATTCCTTGCGGGCAACTCCCTGCTCCTGCTCCGGCGCCATGTACAGCGGCGTTCCCACCACCACGCTCGTGCGCGTGTGCCGGGTCAGCGCCTCCTCGGTCAAACGGGCGATTCCGAAATCCATCAAGCGCACGCGGCCGTCGGCGTCGATCATGATGTTGGCCGGCTTCAGGTCGCGATGGACCACGCCGAACGAGTGCGCGTAGTCCAGGCCCGCGGCCGCGCCGCGAAGCAGGTCGCGCGCGGCCCTGAACGGGATCTTTTTTTCGCGGTCGAGCGCCTCGCGCAAAGTCCGACCCGCGACATACTCGAAGATCAGGTAAACCTCGCCGTCCTGTTCGACGATGGTGTGTATTTCGACGATGTGCGGATGCTTGAGCTTGGCGACGAGTTGCGCTTCGGCTACGAACCGCGCGCGCTCCTTGGGGTCCCAACGGACCTCCTCGCGCATGCGCTTGATCGCCACGACGCGATCCAAGGAAAGATCTCGTCCCTTGTAGACGACCCCCATACCTCCGGAACCCAGTTCCCGCCCCAGCTGGTATTTTCCCGCCAGCAAAGCGGGCGGTGATGAAACGACTTCCGGCGCCGCGGCGCGGTCCCGACGCAGCAGAACGAAGAGCGCCCCGAGCGTCAGGCCGCCCAAGGCGATCTTTCCCCACAAAAGCGCCCACGGCGGCAACGAGTGCCCCGGGACCGCCTCCACCGGTTCCGGGCCCGGCGCCGATCTCCGCTCGGAAAAGAGCGTCAGGAGGTCGTCGTCCGGGGGCAGTAACCGCGCCGATTCCGCCATCGAAGCGAATTGCGGGTTGAGTCCGGCGGCCGTCGCCAAGGACGCGATCGATCCGGGAGCATCGTTCAATCCGGCCAGCGCCCACGATCTGTTGAAATAGCCCATCGCGTCCTGGGGGTTCGCGGCGATGGCCATTTCGGACGCGACCAAAGCCGCGCGATAATCCTTCATCCCCAGCAGGGCGCTGGCCTCCGCGTCCAGGAGCGCCGCGCTCCGGGGCGCGAGCGCCAAGCCCGCCTCGGCGGCGGCCAACGCGTCGGAGTATTTTCCCAGCCGGATCGCGGCCATCGCGGAAAGCGAAAGCACTTCCGCACTGCGCGGATTGAGCTCCAGCGCTTGGCGAAGAGAGCGGGCGGCTGAGCCGGCGTCGCCCAATCCCAGGCTGCGCTTGGCTTCGGCGACGAGGGCGGCGGACCGGCGCGCGGCGTCGGTCGTCGCGGAGTCACCCGGATGAATCAGTCCGGCCTGCGCACTCCCGCGCGCGGGCCACGAAGCGTCGGGCTCCGCTCCCGAAGCGGCGGTCGGCGCCGACGCCGCGCTCCCAGCCGGCGGCGCGGCGCTTCCTGTGCCGCCGGCGAGGCGGCCCTCCGAGAACTTGAGCGCGGCGAGAGCGCGCTGATCGCCGGGATCCAACCTCAGCGCGGCGCGCGCATCGGCAACCGCGCCCGGGAAATCGCTCATTCCGAGGCGCGCCTGAGCTCGGCCGCTCAACGCCTCCTCGTTCTTCGGATCACGTTCCAGCGCCGCGTCGAAGGCCTGGCGCGCCTTACCCGGCGAGCCCGATCCGGCGTTCAGCGTCTGGCCCAGGTAAGTATAGAACGGCGAGGAATCCGCGGAAGCCGCGTTCTGCTGAGCGTACTGCAGGAGCTCGTCCTTCGTGAATATCTTCTTGACGATCGGATCGGAGAACTTGATGAAGTCGTTCTCATAGGCGGTGCGGGCTCCGGGGCGCGGGCGGAATTCTTCCATCGCGGCGCGCATCCCGCCCTTGATCTCGCCGTGGCGCTCGCGATAGGCGCTCGAGTCCGGGGCGACGACTTTTTTCTCCACGTCCTTTTGCAGATCGACGAACTTGTAGGCCCCGTCGATGACGTCCGCCGTCGCCAGCTTGTCGCAGCCGTCGGCGGACAGGCACCGCTTCGAGAAACCGATGATTCCTTCATAGGAGCCCGCCCCAAACTGCTTGTTGAACTCCATGGACCGCTCGCGCTCCTGCTGCTCCCACGAAGGAGCGGGCGGCGGGGGCGCCTGGCCCGCGACGGGCGGAGGCGCGACCACTCCCCCGGCCGCGCTGGGCGGTATCCCCTGCTGCTGGAGAAAGCGCTTCTTGAGCAGGTCGAAACGGGCCTGATCCTGCGCGGTCGTGTCGGTATCGCCCGGGGCCGGAGCCGCGGCGGCGGACGCCGCCCCCAACAGGAGCAAAGCCATCAGGCCCGCGGTCGATTTCATGGCGGTCCGCTCAGTGTAAAGCCCCGTCCGCCCGTTGTCAAGAAGGGGGTCTTGCGCGACCGCTCCGGCCGCGCTAAACTCACTGAGTGCCCCCCCGATCCCGCGTCCTGGCCTGGTCGGTTCTGCTCGGCTCCGCCTTGGCATTGTGCGCCTGTCCCAAGGGCGTGGACACCAATTCCATTCCCGGCGGCTCCCAAACCGGCCCTTGTCAGTCCGCCAATCAGACATGCAACACCAGCGGCGACTGCTGCGGCGTGCTCACCTGCAACGGCAACAAGATCTGCAGCGGCGGCTCCTGCCAGCCCGCCGGAACCCGTTGCTCGAGCGGCGCCGACTGCTGCGGCAGCCTGACGTGTTCCAACGGCGTCTGCACCGGCCTCAACGCCTGCACGAACAGCGGCGGGGCATGCGGTTCCTCCTCTCAATGCTGCGGGACGCTCACCTGCAACGGCTCGGTCTGCACGGATGGTTCCTGCTCGTCGAGGGGAACGGCCTGCAATGCGTCGTCCCAATGCTGCGGTACATCGACCTGCAGCGGCGGGTTCTGCCAGTAGCGGTGGCGGGTTAGCGCCCAGAGGCGCGGAGCGAGCCGGCCAGCGCCGGAGCGACGGACGCCATCGCGCGGACCGCATCCGGGTTCTCGCCCAGCCAGCGCAAGGTCTCCGGGTCGGCGGTCATGCTCCGGATCACCGCCGGATCGGCGAGGGCCTCTTGGACGCCGGGGCAGTCCAGCATCTTCAGGACCATGGGGCTCGTCACGAGGGCGCGCACGACGCCGGGATCGCGCAAAGCCGGACTGCCCAGGAAGGCCTTCACCAGCAACGGGCTTTCCAGGACGGCTTTGGCCGCCGCCGGACTATTGAGGACGACGCGGACCACGGTCGAGTTCATGTAAACGTCCACCGCCCCTTTGTCGTCCAGGAAGGCCCGGAGCGCGCGCGGGCTCTTCAACGGTCCGGATCCGGCCAGGAACCGCGCCGGCGCGCCCAACATCGCCGCGAAAAAGCGGCTTTTCAGGACGCCGTTCTCCAGTTGCGGCGTCAAGAACGAGCGGAACGCCGGCTTGGAAGGCGGCGCGGGCGCGGCCGCCGGAACGACCATCCCGTCCATCGCGATGGGCCGCGGCGAAACGGGAGAAGCGACCGCGTCGCGCATCTCCTCGACGGGGACGAGCGCGGCCATTGGACGTTCCTGCGGCGGCGCGCTCTTCAAATCGAATGAATTTGCCTGTTCGGACGTGATAAGGGTAGCGTCCGGGCGGGACAGGACCGACCAGGCGACGAAGCAGGAAGCTCCGAGCAGGCCGATCACGCTCACGGCGGCGAGCGAACTCCTCACTTCATCAGGATAGCGGTTGACATGCGCCGCCGCAGGGGTCCAAAGACCCATCTCGTTGTTCATGGGATATCGCGCGAACTTGGAGAGAAGGGCCCTTGACAGAGCAAGCGGCGGCCTCTAAACTGAAGTCGACCGCTCGTGAGGCGAGGTGCCCTGATGAAAGCCGCCATCGCTCCGTTCCTGTTCGCCGGGCTGCTCTTCACCGCCGCGTCGGCGTTCGCGCAGAGCAACCCGCACGTCGCCTACCAGAACGCGCTTCTCTCCCGCTCCCTCGCCCCCGCGGACAAGGCGATCTGCGACGCGAAGGCGAGCGCGGGACCGGATTACGACGCGTGCCGCGTCACGCGCCTGTTCCTGGCCGATATCGCGGCCGGCCGCGACCAAGGCTTCCCGCCGATGACCGACATCAAGTACGCCAGCAAGGCGGAAACGGCGCTCATCCTTGATCGCATGACGAAATACGGCGGCTGAGAGACCGCCCCAGCGGCCTCAGCGCGTCGCGGGCGGGACCGCGCAGTACTCGCGCAGCGGAACGAAGCGGGTCGTCTCGGCCTTGCCGAGGACCACGAAGTAGGCGGGCTTGATGGAACGGCCGATGGGGATGTTCAGCCCGCCGAAGCGCGACGCGTGATCGGACATCCACTTCTCGAAGCGCGCCAGCTCCTCGCGCTGCTCGTCCGGCTTCGGAGCGGACGCCAGGGAGACGTGCGCGGTGAACACGTCGTCGAAACGGTCGTGTTTGCGCAGGCCCAGGTCGGTCATGGTCTGGCGGTCCTTCATCAGGCGGTTCGCCCATTCGTCGGGGACCGGCGTCATGTGAAGAGCGACGACTTCCTTCTTGCCGCCGAACAAATCCGGAACGCCCTTCATCTTGAGCGGGCCGCTGGAGAGGTCCGGCCCATCGAGGCCGTACTTCTCGCGGACTTCGATCTTCGCCGGGTCCCAGCCGGGGCCGTCGAACGACAATGTGATGTGCAGATTCTCGGGTTTCTCAAAGCGCAGACCGGGAAACGTCTTGGCCAGTTCTTTCTGCGCCTTGGTCCACTGTTTAGCGAACTTCGTTTTGCCTAACGGCAAAGCGGAGAACAACAACACCGAACCATGACCGTCTTTGTCCAACCCATCGGCAGGACAGGACAGACCGGCGGCTAAACACGGCGAAACGACGAGAGAAGCGATCAGAGCGCTTAACGCCGTGCGATGGAAGAACGTCACTTCGCGACGGCCTTCTCGTCGAGAATCTGGTTCAGGCGGGTCAGCAGTTCGCGGGTCTCGGCGGCGCCTCGGATGGATGACTGCATGACGTTGGGCACCCGGGAGTCCGCGGTCTTGCCGACGGAGACGGCCAGCGCGCCCGGGAGGGCCTGGGCCATGTACAGATCGTTGCCCTCGGCCTTGAAATCATCGCCCAGAACGAGCGCTTGAGACTCGTCATCAAGCAATCCCTCGGACTTCAATATCTCCACGGCCTTGCGGGCGCCGGTGCCCTTGTGCGCCTTGAAGTACTGGACGTAAGGCACGTGGCGCATCGTCGGCATGGGCTTGAGCTGGACCAGGTAGCCGAAGCCGTTGGCTTTGTTCGCGTCGGCCAACGCGTGGTACAGGGCCTCGTCGCGGTCCATATGGTTGCGGATCTCGATCAAGGTGCGGCTGTCCTCGTGGAAGATCTTGTAGTCCTCGGGCGCCAGGCCGATCTTGGCGGCCGCGGCCTCGAAGATGGGGGTGATCTTGGCGCGCTCGGCGTCGTCGAAGGAGGTCTCCTTCCAGACCGGCTCGGCCGGGATGGAGCCGTCGTCGTTGTAGCGGTAGATCCGGGCGCCGGACTGCACCGCGTAGTACATGCCGGCGCGGGTCTTGGCGTCCAGGCGGTCGCCCAGCAGGTTGGTCATCCCGTTGTGGTCGCCGGTGAAGAAGTGGTTCGTGGACACCACCACGGTCACGCCGTGGCGGCGCAGGTTGGCGATGATGGACGCCAGCTCCTCGGACGCGGGAACGGCCTTGTCGTCGGGAGTCTTGTCCATCAAGGTGCCGTCGTAATCGGTGATGATGGCGCGGACGCCACCCTCGCGCACGCGCTTGGCCACGGCCTGGGCCAGCTCCTCGCGGGAGTACTCGCGCGGCGCGGCGACCGTGAAGTTCGTGGCGGAAAGCTTCTTGCCCAGCCACTTCGGAGCCATCCACAGCAGCGCGCCGATTCCCGCGAACATCGCCAGCATCGGCCACAGCGCCGAGGGGAAGGCCGGGTGGAAGGCGGCGGTGATCGCGCCGAAGGACGCGTAACCGAAGGCCGAGGCGATGGACGACAGCGCCGAGCGCACGCCCAGCAGGCGGCCGGTGTTGGCGGAATCCAGCTTGGCCTCGCGCTGGACGACGGTGTCGATGGTGATCTTGTTCGGCGCGTTGACCAGGCCCAGGATCAGGATGCCCAGCAGCAGCGCCGGGATGTTGCCCCAGAACGCGAGCGGCAGGGCCAAGGAGGTGAGGCCGATGAAGGAGTACTTCATCCAGCCGCGGTCGGTCAGGCGGGTGGAGACCGCGTACAGGCCGCTGGCGATCGCCATGCCGATGGCCGCCATGGCCAGGTTCGCCGGGAAGAGGTACAGACCCATCCACGCGCCCAAGGCGCCCAGCAAAGTCGCGCGGACCACGGTATTCCACTTCCCCGGCAGGTTCAGCATCGTGGAGCCGGCCAGCAGTTGGCCGAAGAACAGCGCGCCCTGCAGCTGGCCCTGGAGCGCGCCGCCGCCCTTCAGCTCGCGGGCGGCGAACGGGATCAGGATGGAGCCCACCGGGTACACCACGAACGCGTACGCCATGCTGAGCAAGGACCCCGTGCGCAGGACCGGGTTGTTCCATAGGCGGCGCAGGCCGTCGGACGTGGCGGCCAGGCCGATCAAAGCCGCGCCCACCAGCGGGAGCGCCGCGAACTGCGGGAAGATCGGATGCAGCAGCGCGTACATTCCCGCGCCGGCGGCCAGCAGGCCGCTCCAGATCGCGAAGTTTCGGCGGCCTTCGGGCGCCTTCTCGGCCGCGGCGGCCGGCGCCGACTTTTTCAGCGCCACGTTCGGGATCGTGAGCCACTGGATCACGGTCGCCACGGCGCCCAGCCCCGCGCTGATGGCGAACACGGTGGAAAGCCCGGGGAGAAGGCCGAACGAGGCGACGAAATGATCCACCCAGCGTCCGGAGAGAAGGAAGATTCCCATCAGGACGTTCAGGCCGATGAAGTTGATGTTCGCCGCGGCGTTGAGCACGGGGAGGCGCTTGGGGTCCGCGCCCGCCAGAGCCGGCATCATCTTGTCCTCGGCCACCATGGAGCTGGCGACGTTCCAGCTGGTGACCAAAGCGACGGCCAAGAGGGGCCAGAAGGTCGCCGCGTGCATCAGCACCAAGGCCGGCACCGCCAAGGTCACGCCGATGCGGATGACGTTATTCAGCGCGAAAGTGTTGCGGAAGCTGAGCTTGTCCGCGATCAGGCCGCTGATGGGCGCCAGCAGGATCGCGACGACGGCGCCCAGGGACATCAGGTCGGTGTAGCCCTGGGAACCGACCAGGGCCTGCGCCAGCATCGGGTAGGCGATGGCGCCGGCCAGGATGTAGCCCGCGAGGTACAGGCTGCGGGCCACCAGCCAGCCCGCGATGGCGCGCTTGCGGACGCCTTCGTCCAAGGATTCGACCGGCTTGCCCGCCGCCGCCGTTTTCGCGTCGTCCACGCGCGTCGCGGCCTGGAGCACGGCGTTGGAGGCCTTCCACGCCGCCGACTGGAACGCGCTGTCGGACGGGCGGGTGCGGTGATCGTAGTAGCCGGCGGGCGGGCTCAGATTCCGCTCCAGCCGCTGATCGGCGCCCATGACGATATACGGGTCGGGATGGATGCGCAGCAACATGTCGCGCGAGGGCAGGAAGCCGAAATCCGCGCCGTTGATGGGATGCGCGGCGGAATTGGGGTCGGCGCTCCAACGCTTCTCCAGGTTGGCCAGGAAGGCCGTGACGCGCCGGGAGCTTCCGTTGTTGGTCAGGACGTGCAGGTCGAAATCGCTGCCGGCCGTGGCGGAGCCGGTCGCGAAGCTGCCCAACAAGACCACGCCCACAACCCGGTCCGCGGCCGCCGGCGTCTCCGCGGCCACGGCGTCGGCCACCGCGGCGTGGAATGCCGCCAGGATCTGCTCTTGGCGCTCCTCCTGGAATTTCTTGCTCGCGTCGGCCATGCCGGCCGGCATCGCGTTCTCGAAGTGCTCCTGGAGCCGGTCGGCCGGGAGCAGCGAGGCGGAGTGCAGGACCTTGCGGATCTGCTTGCGGAGATTGCTGCCGCTGCGCAGGGGGTTGTACTCCGCCGCGCGGCCGACGAAGTCCGCGAAAGCCGCGCGCGTCGCGGGGGTCACGGCGGAATGGTCGAAGTAGCGGTCGAAGATGTCCAGCGCCGCGTCCGTGATGTATTGATTGGAGCCCGAGCGCGAACCGACGATGTGCGGGCCGCCGACCATGCCCATCATGCGCGTGTCGATGAAGAAGCCCCGTGCGTCGGACACCGGGGAGCGCCCGTCCTGCACGATCGCCGAGGCGGTGCGGGCTTCCTTGTATTCGCGCCAATTCTCGACGTTCACGTCCACGAAGTAATGCTTGAAGGACTCGATCCCGAGCCGGAGCTCATGAAAGAAGACGCGCAGGCGCGACGGCGGCGGGACTTCGGCGGAAAGCGCCGCCGGCTTCGACGCGACGGAGAGCAGAACCTCGCGGGACGCCGCAGGACCCGATTTACCCAGGACGACCAGGCCGCGGCGCCGCGGATCGCCGGTGCCGCCGACGGAGAAGGTCTGCGCGCCGGGGACGCCCTTCTCCATCTCGGCGTCGTTGCCGTTGCCCTGATCCGGGAGCTCGCGGCCGCTGACGCGGCCGCCCAGGCGGCTGATCCAGGAAGACTTGTCCGCCGCGCGCGGCGCGTACATCCCGTCGCCCAGGATGACCACGTCCTTCGGCGCCAGGCCGCGCGCGTTCGCGATAAAGCGGGAGGCGTTGGCCTTGGTGTTGACGGAGACGACCAGGTAGGGATTGTTCGCCGGGTCCTTGGCCATGCGCGCCTTGACCGTCAGGGCGCTGCCGCGCTTGGCCAGTTCTTCCTGGAACGTCGCGCCGGCGGCGCGGACCTGCTCCCAAGTGGACCCGACCTTCAGCTTGATCGTGTAGGTGTACGGACGGGCGACGGTCTCGGTCCCGGGTTCGAGACGGGAAGTCGTGGCCGCCGCGGCCTCGGCGATGACGGACTTGACCGCGTCCGACATCGCGGGTGCCTCGTACGCCAGGACCGGCTTCCCGGCCTCGTCGTAGCGGTAGACGCGGCCGCCCGCGTCCACGGCCACGTACATGCCGACACGATCCGCGACCGGCAGGCTGGACATGGACTCGAAAACGGATTCAGGGCGATCGCTGATCACGTCCACGGTCTTGCCGGCGGCGTGGACGGACTGGATCGCCTGCACCATCTCCGGCGACAGCTTGTTGTCGAAGGAGGCGTTGGAGTCAGCCAAAGTCTCGTCGAAATCGGAGAACACGGCGCGGCGGTCGGCGGCCGCGGCGATGGAGCGGCCGGTCAGGTCGTCGCCGGCGGGACGCAGGGAGTGGACTTCCCCGGTCAGCGCCGCGACCATGCGCAACAGGAGGCCGTGTGCGCGGTAGCGGACCGTTGAATCGATGGCGGCGGGTCCGTCGGTCTTGTCCCCGTCGGTCTTTCCGGCGACGGCGCCGGCGGGCTGGGCGGCGGATCCCGGCTTATCGGCGGGCGCGCCCGCGGCCGCGGCCGGCAAAAGGGTCGGGAGCGCGGCCGGAACGAGGGCCGAGTCGGGAAGCGCCGCGCGCATGACGGGCGCCGCGAGCGTGACGCCGGCCGTCGGCAGGGCGGCGGGCGCCGCGATCATCGGGAGCGCCGCGGCCGGTGCGGAGTATCCGGCGGAGTACGAGGTCAGCCCGGACGGGGCCAAAGCGAGGTTGAACGCAGGAACCGCCGGGGCGGCGGGGGCGCCAGCGGAAGGGACGCCGGGGACCGGATCGGACTCGATGACGGCGGCGAAAGCGCGCTGGGCTTCGGCCCCGGGGGCCAGGATTACGAGAGCCGCGCAGATAAAACTCGCCAGGAGTTTCTTCGCTTTCCCGATCACGTAAGGATTATAGGTGACGTGTCCAAATGTCGCCACCTCCTTAAGGCCCATAGAGGGAGTGCGAAGGACCTATGCGGGCGGTGTATAATCCTTGTCACTCCCGGATGTAAGTTCCGGACACCCCCCCGAGTAATGAAAAGAGAAGGATAAATAAGGTGGACGCCGAGATCGACCGCCTGATCGCCTTGCACGCCGATAAGGCCTACGCCGTGGCTTTGCGCATCACGGGAGACCCGACGGTCGCCGGGGACGTGGTCCAGGAATCCTTCCTCCGAGCCATGAAATACTTCGCGACGTACGATCCGACGCTCCCGTTCGAGGCCTGGCTCAACCAGATCCTCCGGAACGTCTATCTCACGAGCCTGCGCCAGGAGGCGGCGCGCCGCTCCGTGTCGCTGTCGGCGAAAGCCGACGAGGATTCGGCCTCGCTGGAAGACGCTTTGGCGGACCTCGGCCCCGGGCCCGAACGCTGGGCCGAGGCGCGCGAAAACACGGACCGCGTCCAGTACGCGCTGTCGCGCCTGACGCCGCCGCTGCGCCTGGCGGTGGCCATGGTGGATCTGGAAGGCGCGCCGCGCGAGGAAGCGGCGGCCGCTTTGGGTTGTTCGTTGTCGGCCCTGGACGTCCGTCTGCACCGAGGACGGCAAAAGCTCAAGGAGCTCCTGTCATGAACTGCCACAGCTTCGCCAACATCCGGGATCTTCACGGGGAGGGCCGCCTGTCGCCGCGCCGCGCCGCCGCCGCCGACGCGCACCTGGCGTCCTGCGCCGCGTGCCGCGCGAAAGCCGCTCCCGCCGCCGCGCCGTCGGGAGCGCGCGCGCCGCTGTCGCTCCGGGACAAAATCGCCGCCGCCGCGAAGGCCGCGCCGAAAAATCCGGCGCCGCCCGCGCGTCCCGGCCCCTCGTTGTGGCCCCGCGAAGCGCGCGGCATCGCGCTGGCGGCCGCGGCGCTGGCCGTCGTCGGGCTGCTCATCGCCGCCGCCGGCGCTCCGTCGCAGTCTTCCGGAGAGCCGTTGGCCTCCGTGGAGGTACCATGAATCGCGACACCGCCGGAACGTGGAGCCGCGTCGGTGAAACGGCGCTGCTCTCCCTGATCTTCCTGGCCCCCCTGGCCGCCCACGGCCGGACCTGGGATCCGTCGGCCCTGCGCACGGCCCTTTTCCAGGCCGTGGCGGTGACGATGGGCGTCGCGTGGCTGATGAAAGGCCTGGCGCGCGGCCGCTGGGAGGCGGCGTCCGGCGCGGGGACGACCTTGGCGCCTCTCGCTCTGCTCGCCGCGTGGTCGATCGGCCGCTTCGCGCTCGCTCCCTTTAAGAGCGCGGCTCTTCCGGAGTTGACCTTGACGGCCGCCGGCTGGATCGTGTTCGCCGTCGCACAGCTGGAATTCGGCGGCGCGCGCCACGCCGCGCGCCTGTCCTTCTGGACCGCGGCCGCCGCCGCGCTGGCCGCGGCGGGCGCCGCCGCGCGCCACTTCGGATTCGGGCCGGTCCTGATGACCCCCGAACAGTCCGCCGCGTTCGCCGCGGCGGCCCTGCCCGTCGCCCTCTCCTTGACTTTGGACCCGGAGGCCGGACCGACGCGCCGCGTTCTGTCCTGGTCCACCTCCGTCGCGCTGGCGGCCGCCGTCGCCTGGTCCGGATCGGCGGCGGGCCTGTTCTTCTTCATTCTTTCGTCGTCGGTCTTCGCCGCCGTCGCCGCCTTGGTTCTGCGCGGCCCCGCCGCGCGGCGCGCCGCCGCGGGAGCGCTGGGCTGCGCGGCGCTGGCCGCCGTCGGATCGTTGAGCGCGGCCGCTTACGTCTCCGCCCCGTTCCGCGCCCATGTCGTGACCGACCGGATCGGCACGGGCCTGCTCGCCTGGACGCTCCTGGCCGTGTCGGCGTACGGGCTGCGCTCCGCCTGGGACCTGCACCGCCGGGGCGCCTTGGCCGAAGCCGGCTATGCCGCCGCGTTTTCCTCCCTGTTCATCGCCTGGGCGCTGAGCGCCGCCGCCGGTTTCGCGCCTTCGTCGGGCCCCGCCGCGTGGCTGGCGTGGGCCGCCGCCGGCGTCGCCGCGGGCATGGCCCCGCTGTCCCGCGCGCGCGGCACGGTGCGGACCATGCCTCTGCCCTTCGGCGAGGACGTCCGCCGGCTCATGCAGGGTCCGGCGCTGATGCTGGGTCTGGGCGCGCTCGTCTGGCCCGGATTGTGGCTGGCGTCGGACGTCAACTTCAATCGCGCCGTCGCCGAAGCCCGCGCCGGACGCTCCGCCGACGCTCTGGCCGACGCCGGGCGCGTCTGGCCCGGAAGCGGCGTGTATCCGTCCGCGCTCTATCTGCGCGGCCGCGTGCTGATGGATCAAGGAAAGCCCCAAGAGGCGCTCGACGCCTACGCCCGCCTGGACGGCGTCGCTCCGGACTTCCTAAGCCTCCACGCGCGGAAGGCCGAGGTCTACGCGCTCGTCGGGGACTGGGCCGCGGCCGCGCGGGAACGCCAGCGCGAGGCCGACCTGAAGCCGGCGGACATCGCGAACCTGACCGCCTGGGCCGAAGCCGCTCGCGCCGCCGGAGATTTCGCCGCCGCCCGGCGCGCCGTCGAACGCGCCCTCGCGATTTCCCCCGAGGACGCCGCGGTCCAGACCCAAATGGCCGCCAACGCGCTGATGGAGCGGAAACTCGCGGAGCAGGACGGCGCCCGCCGCCGGAACGGCCGCAAGGGCCTGGCGCTCAAGCCGAAGTCGCGCTGACGGTCAGCGCGGAGAGTTTTCGCGGGACAACGTCAGGGTATTCGAGGCTTCTTCGCTGGAAAAGCGCAGCTCGAGGCGGGCGACGGTCCCCTCCTCGATCCGCACGAAGCGCTCGCGCGGCTGCAGCGCGTCGTCCAGGCGCGTCCACTCGCCCACGCCGGGCAAGGTCCAGTGCTCCAGCCGGATCGGCTGGTTGCCGACGGGCAGCTTGAGCTTCAAGGTCCTCTCGTCGACCTTGCGCCCGATGGCGGTCTTGCCGGCCTCCTTGCCGTCGACGAAGACCTTCGTGAACGAGATGCCGTCGTCGTCCGGGTTCGGCACGCTTTCGGAGACGACGAGGATGAAATTGGGGTCCTTCACCTCGGGCGGCTCCGGCGCGGGGCGCCGGACCGGAACGGGGACGGACGCGACGATCGCGCGGGGCGCGGTCGCGCACGCGGCCGGGAACATCAAGACGGCCAGGACGAGAACGCGCTTCATTTAGCGATGACGCGGAACGAGTATTTATCCCGCACGTTGTTCTGCGCCGGGTCGGAGGGCTGCAGGCGCACGGAGTACGTGCCGCGGTCCAGATCGCGCGTGAGCGTGACGGGATCCCCCGGCTTGGCGGCGGAGGCCGAAGCCAGTTCCTTATATTCCTGGTCGTACAAAGTGATCTTCGGCGCGACGTTGATCACGCCGGTCAGGTCCAGTTCGACGGGACCCTTCTGGTACGCGTTGAACTCGTACCAGTCCTGGTCTCCCTTGGGCGCGAAGTAGCCGTCCACGGAGTCGCCGACCTTCAACGCCTGGACGGTCGCCGTGGAATCGTTGGGCTCCCATTCCAGGCCGGACTGCCACGGGATCAACTTCTTCGACAGCGTGTAGCTGCTCCGGCTGTCGGATTTCTTTCCGGTTTTCTCCGTCACGACCAGGTAGTAGTCCCCCTTGGTCACGCCGTAGCCGGTCAGGACCTCGGGCTGCTCCTTGCCCGCGTTGTCCACGACGAGAAGATCGTTGCCCAAGGTGTCCTTGAGCGTCAGCACCAGGTCCATGCCCGGGACCCCGGTCAGGTCGGCGCGCAGGATCTGCTTGGCCTCGGTCGAGACCGAGATCTTGTACCAGTCCGCGTCGCCCGCCGGAGCGATAGTGCCCTGGATGGAATCCAGCTCCAGCGGCGTCGCGTCCGAGCGCTGGTTGTTCGGCTCGAACTCGGTGCGGCCCTGGTAAGGAAGAAGCTCCGTCATCAGGTCGAAGGGATCCTCGGAGTTGCCCACGTTGTCGTACTTCGAACGCAGGCGCAGCAGGTACTTGGCCGGTCCACGCACGCCGAAGCTGCGCAGGCTTTCGCCTTCCCCGATTCCGCCCTGGTCGACGGTGGTCAGCTTGTAGCCGTTCGTGTCGTACACCTCAAGGATCGGGTCGACCTTGCGGACCTCGCTGACGTCCACGTTCAGAAGAAACAGGCCCTGCTTCTGCACCTCCACGGAGAACCAGTGGTCCACGCCCTGCGCCTGCGGGTCGTCGACGAGAAGATTGCGCGTCGGCCAGTACCAGCCGCGCACCACGCCCCCCGCCTCGATGGGCTGGGCGGTCAGCGCGGTGAAATTCGGTTGCCGTTCCCGTCCCGCGGCGGGCGCCAGCTTGGTCTCGAGCCGGTACTCCTGCTTCGGATTGTTCGCCGTCGGATTCTTGTTCGACACGACGAGATAGTAGATCCCGGGGGAGACGCCCAGGCTCATCAGCTGCTCGTCGCCGCCGACCGTGGTCTCGTCCACGCGCACCAGCTCGCGCCGGTCCTTGTCGTAAGCGGAGATCACGAAGTCCACGTCCCGAATTCCCCCGAGCTTCACGGACAGCACCCCCTCGGAAACGACGTCCAGACGGTACCAGTCCACATCCTTCGGGTTTGAAATCGTTCCGACCGCCGTCCGCCCCGGCTTCAACGGCGTCGCCTGCTGATAGGAGTCGTTCGGCTCGACTTCCCGCGCGGGGCCGCAAGCTCCCAAGAGGAGGGTCAGGCCGACGGTCACGGCGGCTATTCGGCGGGAGGAGGCCATTTCAGGGACCAAATCGTAAATATTCAAGTCTGGTCCGCCTAGAATACCACATTCGTCCCGAAAGCCTTACTTGCCCGACGGGGGCGGCGGCGGCGAGTCGAAGTTCCTGGTCGGTCGGGACAAATAGACCGTCTTTAGGAACCGCATCCAGACCGGCGCGGAGATGGCGCCGCCTGCCTTGCCGGGGGACATGGGGACGCCGTCGTCGTGGCCGATCCAGACGGTGGCAGCCAGGTCGGGCGTGACGCCGGAGAACCAGGCGTCGCGGTATTCGTTGGTGGTGCCGGATTTACCCGCCGCGGGCATGTTGAAGCCCATTTTTCTCGCCTGGGCGCCGGCGGAGCCTTCCGGCCCCAGGACTCCCTTCATGACCTCGATCATGGTCCGGCACGTCGCGGAACTGAACACGACCGGGCCGGGGTCCTTGGGAGGCGTGCCGGGGATCAGAACCTTGCCGTCGCGGTCCTCGACGGCGCGCAACCACCAGGGACGCACCGCGTGCCCGCCGTTGGCGAACACCGCGTAGGCCTGCGCCATCTGCACCGGCGCCAGGTCCGCGGTGCCCAGCGCCAGCGTGAGGTTACGGGGCCAGCGGTCCAAGGGAATGCCCGTCGCCAGCGACAGGGATTCACGCACCGCGTCGATGTCGATGTCCCTCAGGAGCTTGATCGCGACGGAGTTCAGGGATTTCCAAAGCGCGAAGTCGAGCCGGACCTCGCCGAAATATTTATTCCCGTAGTTGTGCGGCGACCACCGCTTGCCCCCGGCGATCGGGAAGGTGATGGGCGCGTCCAGGTACTTCGTGTCCGGCGCCGCCTTCCCGCTTTGAAAGGCGACCGCGTAGACGAAGGGCTTCACGGAGGAACCCATCAGACGGCGGCCGTCGGTGGCGCGGTCCAGCTGGTTCTGAAAAGAAAACCCCGAGCCTCCGACCAGCGCCGCCAGGGACCCGTCGGCCGGGCGCAAGGCGACGAGCGCGCCCTCGACCGGCTCGTCCTTGCCCGCGGGATCGCCGTCCTCGTCGGCCTGGGCGTCGGGAGCGTTCTCCTTGGCCAGGCGCTCGGCCAGCGCGTCCTGGGCGGCCTTCTGCGCGTCGAGGTCGAAGGTCGTGCGGATGGTGAGTCCGCTGCGCAGCAGGCGCTCCTTCGTGATGCTCTTGAGCATCTGGCGGCGGACGAACTCCACCACGTACGGCGCCTCGTTGACGCGCGTGCGCCAGAACGAGACCTCGGGCGTGAGCATCCGGCGATGGAACGAGTCCCAGAAATCGCGTTCGATGCGGTCCACGCCCGTGTCCGCCAGATAGCCGTTCTTGACCATGCGCTTGAGTACGGTGCGCAGCCGCGCCCTGGCCAGCTCCGGGTCGTCCAGCGGGGAGTATTTCTTGGGATTCGGGATGATGGCCACCAGCATGGCGGACTCGCCCACGTCCAGCGCCGAGGCGGGCTTGCCGAAGTAATAACGCGCCGCGGACTCCACCCCGAAGCAGGCGTGACCGAAATACGCGAAATTGAGGTACATGAGGAGGATCTGATCCTTCGTGTACTTCTCCTCCAGCTTGCGCGCGCAGAAGAACTCGAAGATCTTGCGTCCGATGGACTTCTTGCGCGTCGTGAACATCTGCTTGGCGAGCTGCTGAGTCAGAGTGCTCCCGCCCTGCTGGCGGCGCACCTTCAGCAAGGTCACCGCGACCGCGCGCGCCGTCGCCTTCCAATCGACCCCGTGGTGGGAGTAGAAATGAGCGTCCTCGCTGGCCACGAGAGCCTTCTTGAGGTAGGCGGGGACGTCGTCCGGGGAACGGACGTACTGCCCCTTCTCCACGGAGAATTCCGCGATGAGGCGGTCCTTCGCGTCCACAATCCGCGTCGGCGTCGCCGCCACCGACAGCTTCGAGGCCATGTAGGGAACCTCGAACACCTCGTCGCTGTCGAGCAGGTACTCCTCCCGGCCGGGCACGGTCAGGTTCAGGTAGTACTGATCCATCTGCTCGACGATCTTGTGCTCGTTGCCGTGGTAGCGCCACCATCCGGCGAAGATCATCGTTCCCAGCGCGGCGGCGGCCAGCGCCGCGGCGCCCAAAGCCGCGAAACCGACCAAAGCCAGCGTCGCGAACCCGGATCGTCGCATGCCTCCATGATACCAAAGCGGCCCCGCGGACCTTACCCGGGCGTTTCGCGGGAACTTTCGACCGGGGCGCTCCGTATGATGAGATGAACCTTTGCCTGGAGGCCGTCCTGCACGTTCTTCTCCCCCGCGCCTGCGCGCACTGCCGCGGAGATCTCCCGTTCCGGGACGGGGGGCCGCTGTGCGGTTCCTGCGCCGCCGCCCTGCCCCCGCCGCCGCGGCCCGCCTGCGTCCGCTGCGCCGCGTCGCTCGGCGCGCGGCGCGACTTCTGCGGCGCGTGCACCGGGCGTTTGTTCGCCTGCCGCCTGATCCGCGCGGCCGCCGCGCACCGGGGCCCGGCGGCGTCTTTGGTGCACGCGTTCAAGTTCCGCGGCTCGCCGTCGGCCGCGCGCGCCGCCGGCCGGCTGATGGCCCGGGACTTCGCCCTCCGCCCCGAGCTGGCCGGCTTCGACGCCTTGGTCCCCGTGCCCCTGCACCCGCGCCGCGAGCGCGAGCGAGGCTACAACCAGGCGGAAATATTGGCGCGTGAATTGGGCGCGGCGACGGGGCTTCCCCTGATCAGCCTCCTGGAGCGCCGTCGCGGCGCCGCGCCCTCCTGGCGCCTGCGGCGTTCCGCGCGCCGGATCGAATTATCCGGAGCCTTCTCGCTCGGCCCGGGAGGCGGCGCGGCCGCCGGAAAGCGCCTGTTGCTCGTCGACGACGTGTGCGCCAGCGCGACGACTTTGGAGGAATGCGCCCTGGCCCTGCGCCGCGCCGGCGCGGCCGACGTCGCCGCCTGCGTCTTCGCGCGCGCCGGCCGCTTCAGCTGAGGCCGAGCAGCTTCTTCCACCAAGGCCGCGCGTCGACGGCGATGGCCTTGGTGCGCACGGAGGTCGCTTCGACGGCCTGGGCGGCGAACACGGGCAGGGTGAACAGGAAGGTCGCTCCCGAGCCGGGCTCGCTTTCGATCCACATGCGGCCCTTCTGCAGGTGGACGAGGGCCTTCGCGATCGACAGGCCCAGCCCCGTGCCGCCGACGTGGGACTCCCCGGAGGCGATCTGCGCGAATTTCTCGAACACCCGCTGCTGCTCTTCCTTGGGGATTCCCGGCCCGGTGTCCGAGACCGCGAACTCGACGAAGGTCGAGGATTCCTCGGTGCGGCGAGAGAGCTTGACCGTGATTTTGCCGCCGGCCGGCGTGAACTTGATCGCGTTGGACAGAAGGTTGACGATCACCTGCACCGTGCGCGGCGCGTCCGAGTCCACCAGCGGCAGGCCTCCGGGAGCGGACATCGTCAGCTCGATGCGTTTCTTCTGCGCCCACGGCTGAAGGCTGTCCACCGCCTCGCGGGCGATCTTCTCCGGCTCGACCGGCTTGGGAAACACCGTCATCTGCCCCGACTCGATCTTGGAGAAATCCAGGATGCCGTTGATCATGTCGGCCAGACGGTCGGAGTTCTTCAGCGCGGTCGTCAGCATGCGCGCCTCGTCGCCGTCCTTGGCGCCGCCGAACTCGCTCTGGATGATCTCGAGCGCCGCCCGGATGGAGGACAGCGGAGCGCGCAGCTCGTGGGTCACGTGGGCGATGAAATCGCGCTGGATTTTCTGCAGCTCGCGATGCTTCGTCGCGTCGGGGAGGGAGGTGACGACGCCGACGACCTTGCCCTGCTCGGTTTGGACGATCGCGCTGGAGGCGCGCAGGGTCTTCTTCGTGTCGTCCGCGCCCGAGCTCTTCACCTCGCGATTGATGTCCCGGTCGGCGGGCGTCGAGATCTCGGACGCCATGGTCACGACGAATTGGTCGCTCTCTTTTTCGTTGATGCCCTTGCCCGCGGTCTTCGCCAAGGTCTCGCCGTATATCTGCTCGGCCGCGGGGTTCATCATCAAAATCTTGCCCTGATCGTCGACGACGACGACGCCCTCGACCATGTTCTGCATGACGCTGGTCGTGCGCGCGGACTCGTTCTCGACGACCTTCTTCTCGCGCTTGAGCGGCGTCGTCACTTCATCGACGCGCCGGGCGATGTCGGTCTCCAGAAGCTTCATCACCTGCGCGATCACCTTCGCGCGCAGGACCGGATCGGGAACGGATTTCTCGACCAAAGCCATCATCGTGCGCTCGAGCGAACCCGACGAGATCGCGGCCGTGATGCCCCGGATTTGTTC
>JBIOJO010000023.1:0-59865 GCA_044450965.1 Elusimicrobiota bacterium
CCCCCACCCCCCGCTTCCGCCCGCCAAAATAGGCCGGGGAGGGGGTGGCAAAATATCGCCCCCTAACGCTAATAAATGGCACTTGACGGACGAAACCCCGTGATATAATTCGGACAGCTCCGACGAGGAGGGCCCCGCCGAAGGGCCAGGACAAGTCGCAAATCAGAGGTCATACGACACATGAGCATTCAAGGCAAGGTGAAGTGGTTCAACGATCAGAAGGGTTATGGTTTTATCACCCCGGATGACGGCACCCCGGACGTGTTCGTTCACCACTCGGTGATCCAGGGCAACGGCTTCCGCACCCTCTCCGAGAACCAGACGGTCCATTTCGATCTCACTCAGACCGATAAGGGCCCCAAGGCCGCCAACGTCGTCAAGCTCTAAGAGCTGACAAGGCCCCCAAAGACCCCCGCCCGGCTGGACCGGGCGGGGGTTTCTCTTTTCTAATGCGCTACAATGCGCGGATGAAGAACTGGACCGCGGACGACATTCCCGCCTTAGCCGGGAAAACAGCTTTGGTGACCGGCGCTAATAGCGGCATCGGCTACCACACCGCCCTGGAACTGGCCCGAAAAGGCGCCTCCGTGATCCTGGCCTGCCGCAACCCGGCCAAGGCGCAGGACGCTCTCAAGCGTTTAAAAACCGAAGTTCCCGGCGCGAAGGCCGAATTGGCGGCCTTGGACCTCTCCGATCTCAAGTCCGTGCGCGCCTTCGGCGCCGAATTCGCCTCCCGGGGCGTCCCGCTGGATATTTTGGTCAACAACGCGGGCATCATGGCGCCGCTGACCCGAAAAATCAGCCCGGACGGCTTCGAAATACAGATGGCCACCAACCATCTGGGGCATTTCCTGCTGACCTCGCTGCTCCTCCCCGCGCTGAAGCGGGCGCCGGCCCCCCGCGTGGTCACGGTCGCCTCCATCGCCCACCGCCGCGGGAAGATCGACTTCGACGACATGATGAGCGAGCGCCGCTATGTCCCGTGGTCCGCTTATGCTTCCACCAAGCTGGCCAACCTGCTGTTCGCCTTCGAATTCCAGCGCCGCATCGACAAATCCGGAGCCAAGCTGCTCAGCGTCGCCGCCCATCCCGGCGTCGCGATGACGAAAATCATCGAGAACGGCCTGGGCGGCGGGAAATCGACCATCCTCACGAAGGTGCTGGGGCTTTTCGCCCCCCTGTTCAGCCATTCGGAGGAGGCGGGCGCTCTCCCCTCCCTGTACGCGGCGACCATGCCCGGCGTCGCTCCGGGAGGCTACTACGGACCCGACGGCTTCCGGGAGATGACCGGCTTCCCGGTCCGGGTGGACTCCATGCCTCAGTCCAAGGACCCGGCCGCGGCCGCGCGCCTCTGGGAAGTCTCGGAGAAGCTCACCGGCGCGAACTACTCAGGTCTTACGAAGTAGGAATAGAGGTTCCGGCGTCCTATGGCAATAAACGAGGAACGGGGGTGCCCATGACCTTCTATTCAAGAGGCGGTTTGGTCTTGATGCTGGCGTTCGCGGCCGGTTCTCCCGGTTGGAGCCAAGAAGCTTCGGGGAGCGCGGCGAGACCGTCCCGCTCAAGCGCCGGCAAGGCCGCCATTCAGTGGGTCAAGATTCCGGGCGGAACGTTCGCGATGGGTTCCGCCGACTCGGACCTCACCTCCTCGCATCCGACGCATCAAGTGACCGTGAAGTCGTTTCAGATGGCCAAAACCCTCGTGACGAACAAGCAATACAAGGCTTGCGTGGACGCCGGAGCCTGCACGGCCGCGACGGGCCAGGGTTCAATCTACGACGGCGACGATCAGCCGGTCGTCGGCGTCGATTGGAATCAGGCCCAGGCCTTTTCAATATGGGTCGGCGGCAGGCTTCCCAGCGAGGCCGAGTGGGAGTACGCCGCGCGAAGCGCCGGCAAGGATTGGAAATATCCATGGGGCAATGAGGACGCCACCTGCAAACGGGCCGTCATCTCCGGCTGCGGCAACGCGACGGCACCGGTGTGTTCGAAGCCCGCCGGCAACACGGAGCAGGGCTTGTGCGACATGGCGGGCAATGCGTGGGAGTGGCTGGAGGACTGGCATCGCGGCTCTTCCAGCGAAGCGCCGAGCGGCGGCAGCGCATGGGAAAACGCGGGGTTAGTCGGGGTGTTTCGCGGCGGCTCCTGGAGCAACGTCGCGGCCTACGCGCGGTCGGCCGGTCGCGACATCGCCGACGCTCACGACCGCGGCAACGACCTGGGGTTCCGGCCCGCCCGCTGAGCTCAGCGCAGCGTTTCCAGCATCCGGCGCGCGTCCGCATAGGCGGGATCGAATTCGAGCGCCCGCCGCAAAGCCAGCCGCGCCTGCTCGTGATCTCCCAGTTCGGCGTGCGCACGGGCGACGGCGACATAGGCTTCGGCCGGGAAAAAGCCGAGGGAACCCGCCGTACGCGGATCCGGCCGGCTCCCCTCCGGGCCCAGGACCTTCAGGATCACCAACTCCGTCTCGACGGATCGCTGATCCCATTCCCTTCCCGCCTGCAGGCTGTTCCGGGCACGGCCGGCGTCGCCGAGCTCGAGCCAGATCAACGGAATCCGCCGATAGGCGGCCGCCTGCTGCCACGCCGGGGCATCGGCGATGGCGTCCTCGAATCGGCCGGCCAAGACGGCCGCCTGGGCCGGCCGCCTGCGCGCGATCTCCATCGAGATGAGCCGGCTCAGGGCCGCGAGATCCTGGGGATCGGACTTGAGCGCGGCCAGCAGCGCGTCTCGCGTCCACGGCTCCGCGCTCACGGGGCTTCCCGCGACGGCCGACAGCGCGTCGGGCCTCTCGCGCTTGATCTGCGCCAGCGCCTCCAAGACATCGAGGTCGTCCGGATCGAGGGCCAGAGCGCTCCGGAGGTTCGCGGCGGCCCTGCGATGATCCTTTATCTCGAGCCAGACGCGAGCGCTGGCGCGATACGCGGCGCGGCGCAGCCACGGCGGAGCCGCCTCCGCCGCGCGCTGCGCGCGCTCGGCATACGACGCGGCCTCTTGAGGCCGGGCCCGCTCGAGCCGGACCATGTCCTGCAGCGCGTCCAGGTCGTCGGGAGAGAGCTCCAGCGCGCGGATCAGGCTCGCCCTGCCTTCGGCGATTTCGCCGAGATCGAGCCGGCTCTCGCCGGCGAGACGAAAGGCGGCGGCCCGGACCTTGACGGGCAAGGCCGCCCGCCCGGCCGGCTCGGCGTATTCGAGCGCCTCGCGCGGCCGGTCGCGCAGCAGTTGGGCCAGGCGAAACCCGGCCTCGGCGTCGCTCGGATCGAGCTCGAGCGCGCGCTTATAATCGCGCTCGGCGCCCGCGACGTCTCCGAGGATCGTCCGGATCCCTGCGCCCTTGCGCAGCGCCTCCGAAAGCCGGAGCCCCGAGAGCCCCGGAATGGATTGGAGTCGCTCCGCGGTGTGCAGCGCCTGCCGGAGAATGCCGGCGCGCCGCTGGAGGTCGACAAGCAGGAGGGCGGCCTCGCCGTCGGCCGCGTCCCGCTCCAGCGCGCGGAGGAGATTCAGCATCGCCCCTTGGTCGTCCGCGAACTCGAGATGCGCGAGCGCCAGCCGCCGATAAACCCCCGCGGCGGGCGCGGCGGCTGAAGTTCCGTCGCCCGCGCGCTCCAGAACGACGCTTGCCGCTTCCGTGACGGACTCGGGCGCCCGCATGAGCGGCGCGCCGCGCAAGGAGGCCTCCGCGCTCAGCGCGGAGGACGGCGCGCGGCGCGACAGGATCATCTGCGGCTCGTACCGGTCGAGGCGGGCCTTCAGGAGGGCCGCGTCATCGCCGGCGTCCGGAACCGGGACGACGACGTACAACCCCGCGTGCTCGCGGTCGGCGAGAACCCCTTCCAACTCGCGCGGCCAGCGGTCGTGCTTGGAATCGCTCGAGAAGAAGACGATCCGGTGAACTCCGCCCGGTGTCGCCGCTGAGACGGGGGCCGTGAGGAAGACGACCGCCGAGGCCAGCGTCCAAAAGAAGCTCACCCGCCGCTCGGCGAACTCGGGGATCGAGGGATGGGCCGGGGCGTCGCCGTTCTTCTCGATCCTCTCGATGAGCTTCTTGCCGAGCATCTGGCGCTTCGCTTCCTCGTCATCTTTAAGGGCGCCAGGACAACGCCGCGCCGATGACGGCCGCGTTGCGCAGGGGGGCGCGCAGCGCGGAGCGGTTCGCGTCGCGCGCCTCGGAGAAGCGGCGGTCGAAGCTCCAGCCCGCCGAAGCGTCCAGGGACAGGCCGGCGCCCAGCGGCGCGCGGACGCCGGCGCGGACGTCTTTTTCGTCGTAGATCAGGCGGGCGGCGTTGTCGGCGCGGCCGGCGCGCAGCCACTGCTGCGGCTCGCGCTGAAGGCGCGCGTAAAGCGTCGCGGGCCGCACGCGCCGCGCCGCCTCCAGGTTGTAGCTGGAGCCGCCGAACACCGACGCGGACAGGCTCCAGTTCTCGTCGGGCTTCCAGCGGGCCAAAGCGAACGGGAAACCGACGACGGCGGTCAGCCCCCGGTCCGGATCGCGCATCACGTAGGCGAACCCCGGCAGCGGCACGTTGTTGAGGAAGGTGCGGTTGTTGGAGTAGTTGAGCAGGAGCACCCAGGAGTTGCGCTCGCGGCTGGGAAGCTCGTAGCGCGCGGCGAGAGAGAGGTCGGTCTCGTGAATGGAGTGGAAGAGGACGTCGCTGGCCGAGCCCGCGCCCGCGCCGACGCCCCAGCCGCGGCGGTCGCCCAGGCGCCGGGAGTAGTTCGCGCCCGCCTGGACGTTCCACAGCTTGGTCGGGACGCCGAAGCCGCTTTGCGGGATGACGACGGGCGCGCGCCCCAGCTCCGTGGCGCCGGCCTTGCCCAGGACGGTCCACTCGTCCGCGCTGCTGCGCGCGACCACGTAGGACGCGCGGGCCTCCTCGGAGACCATGCTCGGCGTGCCGCCGGCGGCGCCGGGCAGGACGGTCGCCCGGGTCTCCACGCCCGGCTCGGCCCGGCCCAACAGCGCCGCGAAGCCTGCGCCATGCTCCTGAGCGAACGCGGGAACCGCCAGCGTCGCGACGAGCGCGCCCGCCCAAAGAGGCCTCATGCGGGCTTGGCCGCGACCACGACGTGCGCCCGGGCCAGGAACCAGCGCAGCGGCGGAACGAACAGAAGGTTCAGGAACAGCGCCCGCTTCCGGCCCCGGATGGCGCCCATGGGCAGGTCGGCGGGAATGTCGGGGCCGTAGAGCTCGTCCACCAGGTACTTCACGTTGGGAACGGCCGAGATCTCCGCGTCCCAGTCCGACTCGTGGAAGAAACGCTTCAGGCTGAAATAACTCTGCTCATCCACGTGCATGCTGAGATCTTCCTCGGAACGGGGAAGCTTCGGATCGGGAATATTCAAGCCCGCGGCCCGCAGGGCGGAAGATAAACGGCGGCGCAGCGCATAGGTCAGGTTTTTGTGATAAAGCCTATTCGTACAGGTCGCCATGATCACCCGCCCGCCGGGCTTGAGCACGCGCCAGAACTCGTTGTAGGCGGCGCGCTGCTGGCGCGGGTACAGGTGCTCGAAGACGCCCAGGAAGAACACCAGGTCCAGGGAACCGTCGGGATACGGAAGCCGCTCGGTCTCGGCCACGCGGATGTCGGCCGTGGGGCTGTGCGAGCGGGCGATGGCGACGGACGCCTTCGCGTAATCCAGGCCGTGGGCCCGCGCGCCGGCCTTCACCAGGTGGTACAGGATCTCGCCGCGGCCGCAGCCCACGTCGGCCACGTTCATGTCCTTGTCCACCTTCGCCAGCTTCCAGCACAGCTGCATCATCGGCTTGAGGATCTTCGGGCCGTACAGCTTGTAGAACTCGATCCCGCCGCAGGACTGCAGGAAATACTGGTCGTCGTAGATGTCGGCGGAGACCTTCGCCTCGGGAGCCGGGGTGTCGTGGCTCACCGGGTTTGGTCGGAATCGGGGAGGCTGGAGATCAGGGACTCGGCGTCGGTCTTGTCGCCCTTGCGCACGCGGTCGATCTTCGCGACGGAGGAATCCAGGCGCTTGAACGACTTCTGCTCGATGTCGGCGTACAGCTCGCTCAGCTTGGCCAGCTTGTCGCCGAAGTCGGTGAAGCGCGTCTTGAAGGTCTCGTAGGTGGCCCCGAACTGTTCGATGAGCTTGAGGACTTCCTGCGTGGCCTGGTTGAAGTGGAAGTGGTCGAAGGCCTGGCGCACCACGCCCAGCACCGCGTAGAGCGTGAAGGGCGAGCACATGACGACCTTCTGGGACAAAGCCTCGTCCACCAGCCCGGGGAAGGCCTCCTGGATGAAGGCGTACACCTGCTCGTTGGGGATGAAGAGGAGCACGTAGTCGAGCGTGCCCTCTCCCGGATTGACGTAGTCGCGCTTCTGCAATTCCTTGACGCGCGCCTTCACGTCGCGCTCGAAATCCTTTTTCAGCCGCGCCCGCTCCTCGTCGGTCGCCGCGTGGGAAAACCGCAGCCAGTTGTCGAGCGGGAACTTCACGTCCATGTTCAAAGTCTTGCCGTCGGGAAGGAGGAAGGTGAAGTCGGGGCGCGAGGCGGAAGTCTCCAACGCCTTGTTCTTCCGGTACTGGACGCCCTCCTGGAGCCCCGAGGCGCGCAGGATGTCGTCGGCCATGCGCTCGCCCCACTGGCCGCGGGCGCGGGAGTTGTCCAGCAAAGAGCGCAACCCCTCCGTCGATGAGGCCAGCTTCGCGGTCTGCTCGGCGGCGTCCTTCAAGCCCTTTTCCAGCGACCCGTACTTCGTCGCCCGGTCGGCCTCGAATTTATGGACCAGCTCCTCGTAGGACTTCAGGCGGTCGGCCAGGCCGGCCACCGCGGTCTCCACGGCGTTCTTCTTTTCCTCCAGCTCGCCCTTCTGCCGCGCGCGCTCCACCTCGAACTTCTGTTCGGCCAGATCCAGCAGCTGCCGGAAATCCTCGCGCATCTGCAGGCGCGACGCGTCGTCGTTCTTGCGCGAGGAGAAGAAGACCAGATAGAAGACGACGCCGGACACCGCCGCCCCGGCGATCATGGCGAACAGCGCCGTGAGGGCGTTCACTTGCGCGTCCTCGTCAGGATGCGGGCGGCTTCCAAATCCATGGACTCCATCTTGCAGGTGCGGCCGGTTTCCAGATACAGCTTCAGCTTCGCCAGGCCGTCTTCCCACGCGCACGCGTAGCCCTGATACAGCTCGTCGAAGGAAGGGGCGGACTTGAAGCCCGCGTGAAGCAAGGTCACTTCGCAGCCGCCGCGGCGCTTATCGATGAACACGCTGATCAGCGGAGGGGCGCGGCGGTCGCCGCGCGCCGGCTTGAACATCCAGGCGACTTTCTTCCCGGGCTCGAGGTCCACGAACATCCCCTCGCGCTCGCCCAGGCCGTCGCAGCGCGTCCCGTCTCCGCGCCGCACGCGCGGCCAGACCATGCGCACCCGGCCCGCGTTGCGCGCGTCGGTTTCCGCGCCCAGCAGCCACCAGCGGGTCAGCTCGCGCGCCGAGGTCAGCGCCCGGTACACAGCCGCGGGTTCGGCGCGCAGCTTCACGGCGAAGCGGACGTCGCGGGTCTTCAGTCGGTGGCGGCGGGAAACGGCGGCGGGCATGATTGGGAGTGTAGCAGAGGCCTTGCGGCGGGACCAGGGGTCAGGGTTTGGCGGCGGCGGCCGGGCGAAGGGTGATCTTCTCTCCGCCGGGGCCGTTGGTATAGGGATGGAACGAGGCGGCCATGGCGTTGAACCGGTCCACGGCCTTGTCGTGGGCCCGCTGGGTCGCCGGGTAGGTCAGCACGTAGAAGCCGCCCGCCATCGGGATCACCACGTACTCGTGATAGCGGATGTTGTGCCAGTTGCCTTCCGTGTCCCTCACGGCGCCCACCGTACCGGCGGCGGCGGGCGCGGGCGACAGCACGGCGAAATACTTGGCCGGAAGGCCGGACTCCCGGAGGGTCACTTCCGGAATCGGGCGGGTCTTATCCAGCAGCTTTCCGCCGACCAGAATGATGGAGCCCGGGCCGTAGACCTGGCGCAGCATCTGGTTGATGAAATCGTCGCTGTCGGAATACATCTCGATGGCCCCGGTGCGCAGGGCGTGCGCGCGGTAGCGCTTGAACCAGCGCACGCTCAGGCTGGGAGCGCCCATGAAGAAGTCCGCGTCGAACGGGCCTATGAACTTGACCTCGGAGAACGAGTCGTGGTCGGCCTCGGCGATCACGTTCCAGCCCCAGGGAACCTCCACCGAGAAGTCCCCGGAGACGGAATGGTACCGGGCGTATTTGGGCGGGCTGCAGGCGGCCAGGAAGGCCGCGAACAACACGAAAATTCCGAGGGCGCGCGTTCTCATCTTGGGAGCCTGAGTATAACAGGCATGGGAGGCTTTGTCCATAACGCCTACCGGACCGGGGCCGCGGCGTTCAGGCGCGCCGTGATTTCGGCGGCCAGCGCGCGGTCGCCCAGACGCCACGCGGCGCGCTTCGCGGAATGGTAAAGCGGCGCCGCCTCGGCGGTCCGGCCCCGGGCGGCCAGAACGGCGGCCAGGAGGGCGCGCAGCTCGGGATCCCAGGCGAACGCCGGACGCTCGCGGGACAATTCGATCAGACGGTCGGCTTTCTCGCCCATTTTAAGCCGGTCGAGCGCGTAGGCCTTCCAAAGAAGGGCTTGGGAGCAGTCCGGAGCGGAAACCGCCCACCGGTCCAGCTCCCCCAACACCGACGGCGCCTGGCGCGGGTCGGCCAGGGCCGCGTCCAACGTGTCCGGCCACAGCCGGTTCGGCGTCAGGCGCTGGAACGGAGACTGAGGCACCAGCCAGCCATTGGCGCCGGAGCGCTTCAGATAGACCAAGGCGCGGTCGTCGGCGTAGGCCAGGCGCCAATCCGGGTCCTCGTCCAGCACGCGCGCCGCCGCGCCCGCGCGCCGGTTGCGCACGACCGCGTAGTCGAACCGGTAGACCGCGTCCAGCTGCGGGAAGTCGCGCGGCCACTCCGCGGCGTCGCGCCGGAACGACTCCGGGTACAGCGCCTGCCGGCGGTCGGAGAACACGGGCCGGTCGCTCAAGCCGATCAGCTCGGCCCCGGTTTCCGGCTCGTTGAACATGCGCCCGCGCACGCCGCTGGTGTTCAGGAAATGGACCGCGCCCGCGAGGGCCGGAGCGCCGTAGCCGCCCGAGGCGGCCAGCGGTCGCGTCACGCCTTGGACGTACGCGGCCAGCAGAAGGGCGGCCAGCGCGCTCCAGCGCAGGACGCGCGGCCAGGTATCGTCGCGCGGCTTCAGCGCGTGGCCCAGGGCCAGCGCCGCGACGGGGCAGGCCGCCAGCACGCCGAGGGGCCGCAGGCCCGGCAGCATGATCGCCAGCGCCAGGACCGCCGCCGCCGAGAGCGTCGTCACGAACTCCTGCTGGAGCGTGAACCAGCACGCGACCGCGCCGCCGATCAGGAACAGGCCGCCGGGCGACGCCAGCGACAGGCGCCACGCGCCCGCCCCGGCCGCCGCGTCGGAGAAGACGTGCGCCAGGATGCCGTAGCCGTGGGGGTTCCAGGAGAAGGCGATCACGCAGGTGACCATCATCGCCCAATAGCCGAAGCGCTCCCGGGCCGCGGTGCGCATGGTGGTCTTGAACACCTTCATGCCGACCAGCCACAGCGCCAGCGGCGCGGTGGAGCCGTGCAGGTTCGCCCACAGCATGGTCAGGCCCGCGGCCGCGGCCGCGTCGGTCCAGCGGAAGCGGTGCCGCGGCCTCAACAGGCGGACGAACAGGGAGAAGAACAGGAAGTCGAACGCCATCGGCGTCTCGGCGAAGCCGGCCCACGCGGCGCACGCCGCCAGGGAGAGCAAGGTCGCGGCGACCATCGGGCTGCCGTGGTTGATGGGCAGCAGCAGGGCGAACGCGGCGGCGACGGCCAGGCTCTTGAACGCCGTCAGCAGGACGGGGCCGCCCAGCGCGTCCAGCTTCGCGAACAGGACGTCGCTCAGCCACGAATGCGTGGTCCAAGGAGCTCCGGCCGCGCCGTAGGAAAACGGCTCGACGCGCGGCAGGGCGCCGTCGGACAGGATCTTCGCGCCGACCTTGACCCGGATCCACGCGGACGGATCGTGGACGGACAGCATGCCCAGGGCGAAGACGAACGCGAACAGCAAGGCGGCCAACGGCCAATGCGGGTGGTGCGGCTTTTCGTGGGGCAGGCCGTCGCGTGACTTCATGCGGCGCTATTCTACCAATACGGGAAGCCGCGGATTCGCTACAATGGACGCCCCGGAGGACGAACATGGATTTCAACCTGAGCGACGATCAAAAAACCATCCGCGAGAGCGTGCGCAAGTTCGCGGAGACCCGGATCAAGCCGAAGGCCCACGAGCTGGACGAGAAGGAGGAGTTCTCCCCCGAGCTCACGAAGGAAATGGGCGACATGGGCATCTTCGGCATCATCGTCCCGGAGGAGTTCGGCGGGCAGGGATTGGATTATCTGTCCTATGTGATCGCGGTGGAAGAACTGGCGCGCGTGGACGGCTCGCACGCGGCGACCGTCGCCGCCGGCGTGTCCCTGGGCATCGCTCCGCTCCTCTATTTCGGCAGCGACGAGCAGAAGAAGAAATATCTGCCCCGCCTGGCCGCCGGGCAGGGGCTGTTCGCGTTCGGCCTGACGGAGCCGGGCGCGGGATCGGACTCCCGCGGCTCCAAGACGAAGTCCGTGGAGAATCCCGACGGCTCGTGGACCATCAACGGCTCGAAGATCTTCATCACCAACGGCTCCTGCGAGCTCACCGACGGCATCATCGTGCAGACCGTCAGCGGCGGGACGCCCGACGCGCCGGAGTTCACCTGCTTCATCGTGGAGAAGGGCGCCAAGGGCTTCACCACCAAGACCATGCACAAGAAGCTGATGTGGCGCGCGTCCAACACCGCGGAGCTTTATTTCACCGACGTGAAGGTTCCCGCCTCCGCCATGCTGGGCAAGCGCGGCGCCGGCTCCAAGCAGATGCTCAAGACCTTGGACTCCGGCCGGCTGTCCATCGCGGCCATGGGCCTGGGCTGCGCGCAGGGCGCGTACGAGGCGGCGCTGTCCTACGCCCGCCAGCGCAAGCAGTTCGGCAAGCCGCTGTCCCGTTTCCAGGCGATCTCGTTCAAGCTGGCCGACATGGCCATGAAGATCGACCACGCCCGGACTTTCCTTTATAAGGCCTGCTGGCTGCGCGACACCAAGCAGCCGTTCGGCACCGAGTCCGCCATGGCCAAGTTGTACTGCTCCGAGGTCGCCCAGGAAGTGGCCAACGAGGCCGTGCAGATCCACGGCGGCTACGGGCTGATGAAGGAGTTCGACGTGGAGCGGTTCTACCGGGATCAACGGCTGCTGCAGATCGGCGAGGGCACGTCGGAGATCCAGCGCCTGGTGATCAGCCGCGCGATCGGCTGCTGAGCCGGGAAAGAGTCAGCCCCCTCCCAGAATCGAACTGAGGTCAGCAGTTTACAAAACTGCGGCTCTGCCACTGAGCTAAGGGGGCGTCCCCGAAAGTTTAACAGGTTTTCGGCGCGGCGGGGTAGGGAGCGCCTCAGCGGGAATCGCGGACTTCGGGGCCTCGGCCCGCGGAGTCCGCAAGATGGATTCCGCACGAGGCGACTTCCGCCGAAAGCAGCAAGAGGTCGGCGCGGGCCCGATTTTCCAGGTCGACCTCCTCGTCCACGCTATGAGACGGAGGACGGCGCGGCCACAGGCTCTTTTCTTCCCACGCGAAATGGGCGTGCAGATGCGCGGCGAGGCGTTCCACCAAGGGCTTCAGCCGGGGCGAGGTGTTTTCGCGCGCGCTTCTCAGTATTTCCAGGATTTCGACCCGGATGCCGGCCAAGCGCCGATGTTCCTCGGAGAGAACTCCCGTCAGCCGCCCGAGCACGCCCGCTTCACCCGCCGGTCCGCCAAAGATCGTCTCCTCGAACTCCTCGTGGCGGTCGAGCGCGCAGAAAAACGCCAGCAAGTCCCCGCGCACGCGCTTGGGAGTCTCGGCGCCCTCGGGCTCGTCCCAGCCGAGATACCCGACGAAGCGAAGAAGCAGCACGTGCTCCTCGGTTAAAACACTCACGACGCTCATGACAACCCCCGCTCGACGTCTTTGATTCGCAACGAAATAGCCAGCACGGCACTAGGCCTTATGCCTGAACACGCCGGCCCCATACTGCCCAGGGGCGTTCTTCGCATGGAGGTTATACTCAAATCGATGACGTTTATGACGTTTCTCATTCTGGCGGGATTCGCGATGGGGGCGGCGGCGCAGGTCGCGCCGGTCTCCGCCTTCTCGTCGCCCGTCGGAGGCCTGGGAGCGTCCGCCTCCGCCGGCGCCATGACGGGAGTCGGTCTCCCAAGCCTCGCCCTTCCGGCTCCGGGCCTGGTCCCTTCCTTCTCCGCGGCGCCCGCGCTCGCGCCCGCCGCCGCGCCGGCGGCCGCTCCCGCCGCCGCGGTTCCGGCGTCGCGGCCGCCGTCGGGCGCCGCCATCAGCGCCGACGACGGCCGGTTTCTCGACGAGCTCCAGCACAAGGCGTTCCTTTATTTCTGGAACGAGACCGACCCGAACACCGGCCTGACCAAGGACCGCGCGGGCAACTTCGCCGACGGCGACCGCGGGACCGCGTCCATGGCGGCCACCGGCTTCGGCCTCACCGCGCTGACCATCGGCGAAAGCCGCGGCTGGATCACCCGGGATCAGGCGTACGCCCGCGCGCTGACGACCTTGCGCCAGTTGAGATTCCGTCAAGCGCACGTTCAAGGTTGGTTCCATCATTTCGTGGACGCGTCCACCGGCGAACCCCTGCCGGGCTCGGAGGTCTCGTCCATCGACACGGCGCTTCTGCTGGCCGGCGCGCTGACTGTCGGACGGCATTTCGCCGGCACCGAGGCCGAGACCTTGGCCCAGGACATATACGCGCGCGTGGACTTCCCCTGGATGATGACCGACGGCGGCGCCAAACCCGACGAGCGCACCTTGTCCATGGGCTGGACTCCGAAGGGCTTCATCGCGGCGCGCTGGAACGCCTACAGCGAGCATCAGATTCTCTACATGCTGGGGCTGGGCTCGCCCGCGCATCCGCTGCCCGCCGCGTCCTGGCGCGCGTGGAAGCGCCCGGAGGGCGCGCTGACCCAGGCGTCGGGCCCGCTGTTCACCCACCAATACTCCCAGCTGTGGCTGGACCTGCGCGGCTGGAAGGACGGCGACCAGGATTACTTCGACCGCTCGGTGAAGACGACCCTCGCCCACCGCGACGCCGCGGTCGCCGCGCAGGGCGAGCACGCCGCGTACGGGCCGAACTGCTGGGGCCTGACCGCGTGCGACGGCCCCGACGGCTACCGGGCCTACGGCCTCTATCCCAAGGGAGCGGAGGACGACGGCACCATCGCGCCGGCGGCGGCGGGAGGCTCCGCCGCGTTCACGCCCGGGCTGTCCATCGCGGCTCTCAAGTTTATGAAGGAGCAGTACGGCGACCGGATCTGGGGTCGCTACGGATTTTCCGACGCCTTCAACGCCGACCCGCGCTGGAAGGAACGCTTCAACGCCGAGGGCCTGTGGCGCTCGCCGGACGCCGTCGGCATCGACCAGGGCGCCATTCTTCTCGCCGTGGAGAACGCGCGCACCGGGCTGGTCCGGAATACGTTCATGGACACCGCGCACGCGCGGCGCGCGTTCGCGGCTATCGCGCCGTGACCGGCCCCAGAAGAATCGCCGGGTGCCGGAAGTACTCGCGCGACTTGGACCGGAAGTAAGGATACTCCAGGCGCGGGAATTCGTCGGTGATCTCGGGCACGCCGGCGAGATAATCCTTGTACAGCTCCCCCGGCCCCAGATAAAGATCCCAGAACGCCTTTTCGCCGCCGGCGAATTCCTTGTTGAGCTCGCGCATGTCCGCGTTCACGCCGGCGTCCTTGAGGCCCGCGCGCACGCGCGCATGATCCTGGGGGATAGGCGAGTCGCTCCCCAGCATCACGATCCCGCCTTTGTCCGCGGTGCCCAGCCACATTTGGGTGTAGGGAAGCGCCGCGACGAAGCTTTTCATGACCATTTTGAAATCGCCCTCGGAATATTCCGGAAGCCACACCGCCAGGATCCCCCCGGGCCGCAGGCGGCGCCGCGCCAGCTCGAAGAAGTCCCGGCTGTAAAGGTTGACCGTGCCCGCGGCGTACAGCGGCGGCGACGGATCGGCGATGATCACGTCGTAGCCGCCGCGGGACCGGAGCAGATGGTTGCGCCCGTCGTTGACGAACCGCTGGGAGCGCGGGTCGGAGGTCCAGCGTTCCGCGTCGGCGTAGAAGATCGGGAAAGTCTTGAACACCGAGGGCACGATGTCCACCACCTCCACCCGTCCGGGATGCCGCAGCGCGGAGCGGTAGGTGGTTCCCATGCCGAAGCAGATGATCAAGGTCCGCTCGGGCTTGGGATGCAGCAGCAGCGGGATGTGCGCCAGCATCTTGGTGGCGTTGGTGTAGCCGGTGACGCCGACGCCGTTGATGATCAAGCGCCGGTCCGGGCCCTGCGTGGGAACCGCCACCGAGGCCTCCATGTCGTCGGCGTAAAATAGGAATCGATTCCGGCTGTCCGGGGAGCGGTTCAGCCAGTCGAGCAGGACCGACTCCGGCAGATTTTTTCCGCGCAGGGCGAAACACATCGCGCCCAGACCCGCGGCGGCCAGCAGCGGGCCGGCCAGACGCAGCCGCCGCTCCGGCGCGGCCCAGCCGACCAGGCCCGCGCCGCACGCGGCGCTGACCGCGATGGTGATGAGCAGGGAGTTCTGCACGCCGGCCACCGGAATCCACCAGAAGCCCGCGACCAGCGCTCCCAGGATGCCTCCGGCGGTGTTCCAGAAGTAAAGGCGTCCGGCCGCGGGTCCCGCTTCGTCCTTGCCCACGGTGAGGCGCAAAGCGGCCGGCAGCAAAGCGCCCTGAAGCACGGCCAGCGGCAGCAGGATCACCAGGGCCTCGGCGACCGGCGCGAAAACCACGGGGCTGATTCCGGAAGCCCCCATCGCGCCGAAGCGGATCTGCAGGAGCTGGGTGATCTCGAATAGGCGGTAGCCGATGTACGCGAACAATCCCGCCAGGATCTGGATCGCGCCCAGTCCGGCGAAGCCCAGCCCCGGGAATTCCGCGGCCGCGAAGCTGCCGCCCCCCAGGCCCAGAAGGAACACGAAAACCACGCAGGCGAAGCCGTACGCCGAGTTGTTGAAGGACGGGGTGAGGATTCTCAGCCAGACGATCTCGAAGGCCATGCCGCAGAGGCCCGCGACGAACAGGCAGGCCGACGCCTGCCAGGGGCACGCCGTTTCGACGGAGCGGCGGACCGCCGTCGGTTTTTTTCCCAGCGGGGCGTTCCACGCGGCCAGGCCGACGGTCAGATTGATCAGGACCGCCAGGAGGTGGCTGCCCGACAGCCCTATGAAAGGAAGAAGCAGGAACGCGGTGGTCAGCACGCCCAGGCAGGAGCCCGCCAGGTTGGCGGCGTAGAGATGGCCGACCTTGCGGCCCGCGTCCGTCTCGTCGCCCAACTGGCTTAAAACCGGGAAGGTGACCCCCATCAAGGTGGTCGCGGGCAGGAGGGCGGCGAATATCAGGGCAAACCGGACCGGAGCGGCGGGCAGGTTCGTCGTCTCCAGGAAGGCGCCGATCGCCTTGACGATCCAGGGAAACGCCGCGGCGTAGGCCGCGATGCCCAGCTCCAGCTTGGCGTACAGGCGCAGCGGATCGGGGGTGCGGCGCGAATGGCGGGCCCCCCACAGCGCGCCCAGGGCCATCCCCGCCATGAAGCCCGCCAAAACGGTGCTGGCGGAAGTCAGCGTCGCCCCGAACGCCAGGACCAGCCGCCGGGTCCAGACCGTTTCGTAGACCAGCGCCGCGAAGCCCGAGAGGAAAAACAGGCGGTGGGTCAGCGCGAGGCGTTTCATGGCGGGCTCAGATGCTAACATTTCGTCCATGCCCGACCTCTACAAACTGAAGGTCCACGCCGGCGCGCGGGAGAACCGCCTCGCGCGCAAGGGCGCCGACGCTTTCGAGGTCTGGGTGAAGGCGCCCGCCGAGCGCGGATTGGCGAACGCGGCGGCGCTGTCCTTGCTGGCCGCCGAGCTGGGACTCCCGGCCAAGCGTCTGCGCGTCGTCAAAGGGGCCCATTCCCCCGCCAAAATCATCTCGGTACTCGGTTCAAAATAAACTCCCTTTTCACGACGAGGCGTGGTACAATGTAAGTAAGGGAAGACGCTTTCCCGCGCCACATAAGACGTACGTGAGCAAGACGTAAGAAAGAGGACATACAAGAACATGGCTACCGGAAAAGTGAAGTGGTTCAACGATCAGAAGGGCTTCGGATTCATCACGCCGGACGACGGGTCTAAGGACCTCTTCGTTCACCACTCGTCCATCACGGGCGATGGCTTCAAGACTTTGGCCGAGAATCAGGCCGTCGAGTTCGACGTGCAGCAGTCCGACAAGGGACCGCGCGCCGCGAACGTTCGCAAGCTCTAATCAGCTGACGAACACCGCCTGAGAAAGCCCCCCTCGCCGCTCGCGGCGAGGGGGGCGATCTTTTTTGAGGGTCAGGCGGCGGGGTAGTCGGCCATCACGGACTCGGCCGCGCGGCGGGTGAGGGAGTGGTAGGACGGGGCGGCGGCGGCGAAGACCTCGCGGGCCATAGTCCGCCCCGCCGGGGTCGCGCCGAGGGCTTGGTACAGCGGCCGCACGTATTTCATGCGGCCCACGGTGGACAGTAGGACGCGGATGCGGTTAAACACCGGCTCGTAACCGCTAGCCGCGGCGATGCACAGCCACTGAACCAGTATTTCATGGTTGCCGCGCGCGGTCAGCCCCAACTTCCCGTCCAGCCAGGTGCAATCCTCCGCGGTCAGCTTCCGGGGCAGCTTCTGCAGGAAGATGAGAAGCTCGGTGGGAGGCCGCTTCATCAAAGAACCGGCGTCGGGACGAATTCCCTTCGCCCAGGCCGACGCCAAGGCCTCGAGCTCCACCAGCTTGGCTGAAACGAATCGCGGCGCTCCCTCGGGCATCCCCGGCTGGGTCAGCCACGCGTCCGCGCCGACTCGCGACAATAACCCGGGAAACGATTCCTCCACGAACGCACAGAATTGTTCGGTGGTGATGCTCTGGAAGCGGAAGCGCTTCATGTAGGCCTTCACGAAACGATCGAACTCGGCCTCGCCCGCGGCGCGCTCCAGGGCCACGACGAAGCGGGCTCCCTTTTCGTACGCGACGCTGCTGAAGGCGTCGTCGGGATCCACGCCGGTCAGGCGGGTGCGCAGCAAGGTCAGCTCCGGCTGGGTCCGGAAGCGCTCCAACGCGTCGTCCAGATCCTTCTGGCCGACGGCCCAGGACAGCGCGGCGGCCTCGTCGCCGCGCAAGGCCTTAAGAATGCGGCGCTCGGCCCAGACGGTGAAGCCCTCGTTGAGCCAGAAGTGCTCGGCGGTGGCGTTGGTCACCAAGTTGCCGGTCCAGCTGTGGGCCAGCTCGTGGGCGACGACATCCACCAGGCTGCGGTCCCCGGCCAGCAAGGTGGGCGTGAGGAAGGTCATGCGGGGATTTTCCATGCCGCCGTACGGGAAGGACGGGGGCAGGACCAGCATGTCGTAGCGGTCCCAGTCGTAGGGGCCGAACAGGGCCTCGGCGCGGGCGATCATGGACTCGGTGTCGGCGAACTCCCAGGCGGCCTTCTCGATGGTGGCGGGCTCGGCCCAGACGCGGCAGCGGTGCGAGAGGTCGCGGCTGGCCAGTTCCCCCACGGCCAGGGCGAACAGGTAGCTGGGGATGGGCTGGGGCATCTTGAATTTAAAAGTGCGCCAGCCCGGGCCGGCGGAGGCGTCGCCGTCGGGGCCGGCGCTCATGACGGCGGACAGGCCCTCGGGGACGATCAGCTCGGCCTCGTACGACACGCGGGCCGCGGCGCTGTCCTGGCAGGGTAGGACGCTGCGGGCGTGGATGGCCTGGCATTGGCTGAACAGGAACGGGAGGCGCTTTCCTTCCGTCTGCGCGGGCGAGAGCCATTGGAGGCCGACGGACTCCGGGCTGGTCTCGTAGAAAACGCTGACGGCGCGGGTCTTGGGCGGAAGCTTGAGGCGCAGGCGGCGGCCCAGGATGGGCTGCTCGGGGCCCAGCTCGAACGGAATGTCCGCGCCGCCGGCGGTGACGCGGCGGATGTCCAGGGCCTTGGTGTCCAGGTCGAAGTCGCCGGCCGCCTCGGAGGCGAAGGACAGCTCGACCTCGCCGGAAAGGACCTTGCGGTCGAAATCCACGCGCAGCTTCAGGCGCCAGGCGCGGGTGCGGGGCTGGGCGTCGTCGAAATACGAGTGGGGGTCGGTTCGGGGCATCAAAGGTAGGACGAGAAGATCATCTCCAGCTTATCGAGCGAGCGGGAGACGACGGCGTCGCTGCTCAGGCAGAAGCAGTCCAGGCCGACGATGGCGTTGAAATTGGCGTCCTGCATGGCGACGGTGCGGAGGCGGTCGACGAAGTCGCGGTTCAGCTGGCCGATGTCCTCGTAAACGCGCTCCAGGCCTTTCAGGTCCCAGTCGGGCGGCAAGCCCTTGCGGGCGCGGACATATTGGGCCGTGAGGTACATGGCGATCGCGCGGTAGCGGGTCTCGGCCAATTCGGCGAAGGGGAGGTGCGAAAAAGCCATGGGGCGGAGCTTGTCCAGGTGCGGGCAGCCGCTGGTGGCCATGATCAGGCCGAAGATGGCTCCGATGCCTTTTTGGAGCGAGGTGCGCTTGCGGTACTCGCGCGCCGGGACGGACACCACCACGTCCACTTCCTCGAAAGAGATGTGATCAACGAAACGGTCGATCACCGGGGCCAGGTTCCGCGCGACGGGGCAGTACGGGCTTTCCTCCGTCTTCAGCGGGCAGTTCTGGCATTTGTGATTGTCCAGACGGGCCCACTCCGGGGACGCGGCGGACGCGTCCGGCTGGTAGGATAGGGTGTCCGCGTCCAGATTGACGTCGAAGGATTCCTGCTGGCCGTCGGCGAAGTGGAAGCGGTATTGGATCGGCAAGGTCGGCACGCTGTCATTGTAGCTTCCTCGCGGGGGGAAGCAAAGGGGCGCGTGCGGAGCGGGAGCTTCACCGACAGAAGGTCCCTGCGGTTAAAAGTGTTAACAGATCTCTACGCCAAACCGTGTTGCAGATTAAGTGGACAGGATAATTTACCGCTGCGCCTGGCCTTCGGAGCGGCCTACAAATTCACGGGCGGGCACGCCGTCACCGCGGAATTGACGAACGGCCCCCGCGGCGCGGGCACCGATGTCGGCTTCGGCGGAGAATTCCAGGCGGTCAAAAATATATATCTACGCGGCGGCTACACCACCCAGTCGGCCATCACCGGCGGGACCGGTTTCGACGCCGCCCGCGGCCTGACCCTCGGCCTGGGCCTCAAGCGCGACCGCTGGTTCCTGGACTACGCCGCGGTGCCGATGGGCGAACTGGGATCCACGCATCGCTTCACCCTCGGCGTGCGCTGGTAATAATCCGGCACGCGTCCGCCCTTGACGCTCGCTCCCCCGCGGGGCTATGCTGAAGAAGCGTCCGGCGGCGGACCCGGACTCCTCCCATGACGCTCTACCCATTCTTAGGCCTCCACGATCCGTTCTCCAGCCTCAGCCATCTGACGGCCGCCGTCGCCGTGCTCACCGCGTCGTATTTCCTGTATAAGAAAGGCCGCGGCGACACCGCCCGCAGCACCTCCCTCTTCGTCTTCAGCGCGTCGCTGTTGTTTCTCTTCACCATGAGCGGCATCTACCACGGCCTCGCCCCGGGCCCCTGGCGCGCCCTTTTCCGGAGGCTCGATTACGCCGCGATCTGGATCGTCATCGCCGGCTCCGCCACCCCCGTGCACACCCTCCTCCTCCGGGGCCATTGGCGCTGGAGCATGACCGCCCTGTTCTGGGGCTGCGCCATCACCTGCCTGGTGCTCCTGGAGGTTTACTTCACCCGCCTGCCCTACTGGGCCATCGTGTCGGCGTACATCGGCCTGGGCTCGCTCGGCCTGATCTCTTTTTCACACATCACCACGCTGTACGGCTGGAAGGAGGCGACTTTGCTGATGCTGGGCGGGATCGCGTACTCGACGGGCGCGGTCATCGACTTCATCGACCGCCCCGTGATCATCCCCGGCGTCGTCGGCCCCCACGAGCTGTTCCATCTCCTGGTGATGGCGGGAGCGTTCCTGCACTGGCTGTTCATCTACAACTGGGCCGACGGCCAGGAAACCACGGTCAACGCCGCCTGGCAGGGCCCGCCCGCGCCGGCCGCCGCGTTCGACGCCAACCCGCCGGAAGCCTGACGCCCCCGCGCGCTAGAACGACAGAACGGGAAGCAGACTGGCGTGCTGGTCGCTCCAAGGCTTCATCGTCGAGGCGGAGTCCTGCAGCGGCGCCCAGCCCCGCGCGCGCGTGAGCACGTTCATTTTTCCCGCGTCGCGGCTCAGCGCCACCCACGAGGACGGCACGCGCCCGTCCGTCACGCGCCCGTTCTGCGCCAGGCGCTTCGACGCCCCGGCCAGCCCCAGTTCCCGCGCGGCGGCGGCCAGCATCGGCCTCAAGTCCAGATAGCGGTTGGAAACGTGAAGGAGAATCACCCCGTCCGGGGAGATCCGCCGGAGATACAGCTCCAGCGCCTCCTTCGTGACCAGATGGATCGGGATGGCCCCGCTGTTGAACGCGTCCAGGACCAGCAGGTCGTAGACGGTTCCGTCGGCGCGCTCCAGGGAGAGCCGCGCGTCCCCCAGGATGATCCGGTTTTCGGAACGGCTCAGCTTCAGATAGGTGAACCAGCGCTCCGCGATCAAAGCCACATCGGGGTCCAACTCGTAGAAATCCATCGCCGTCCCGGGACGGCCGTACGCCGCCAAGGTCCCCGCCCCCAGCCCCACCACGCCCACGCGGCGCCAATTCTTCCCCAGCGCGTCGTAGACCTCGAACAGCGGTGAGCGCAGGTTGTAGTAGGACATCGGAACCGCGCCTTGGGGCGGGTCCAAGGACTGCATCCCGTGATCGGTGTTGCCGTGATAGAACATGCGGACGCCGTCATGGTCCACGACGCGGTAAACGCCGTAGAAATTGCGCAGCGAGAAAACGACGCCGTCCGCCGGGCCGGAGCGCAAGCGCGCGCCCAAGCCGGCGGCGGCCGTCGCCGCCAGCAGCGCGGCGGCCAGCGCCGGGCGGCGCCGCGCGAACCCCGACACGCCGTCCCAATCCCGCGCGATCAGCGCCGCCAGCGCCAGCGCCCCCGCCGCGATCCAGTCCAGCGCCAGAGCTCCCGTTCCGCGGCCCAGCCACGGCACCAGGATTCCCACGCAGGCGCTTCCCAGGAATCCGCCGAACGCCACCCACGCGTAGAATTCGGTCGTGCCGCGCTCGCTCGACGGCCGGGAGGCCGCCAGGGACTTATGGCAGATCATGCCCACCACGAACAGCGCCGCGGTCATGTAGCCGAACTGGCCGATGTCGGCCAAACGCCGCAAGGTTTGGATGGGCGTGGAGTTCCCGGCGTGAAGAACCGCCAGGGCGGCCAAACTTAGGCACGCCGCCGTCCAAACGCCGAGCAACGGAAGGAGCGCGGAATTAAGTCGGCCCGGATACCACGGCTTCCGTTTGAAGTTCAGCACGAAGGTGAAGAGATACACGGCCAGCGGCGCCACCCACAGCAGGGGCACCGCGGCGAAGTCGAAGGTCAGCAGGTTCGTGGTGGCCAGCATCGCGGCGCACGGAGCAGCGCTGAGCAGGAGCCACTGCGCGCGGCGAAGAGCCGTCGGGGTTTCGCGCGGAGCCTCCGCCGCGGCCTTGACGGCGAAGCTTCGCGGACAGCACCGAAGATATACCCCCGCGTAAACGGCGTAGAGGGCGAACCACGCGAGTGATTGGGATTTCAACGGAAGAAACGGCTCGATCAGGAATGGATAGGCGAGAAGCGCGCAGAGAGCGCCCAAGTTCGAAGCGCCGAACAGAAAAGAGACATCCTCGCGTTCGGGCAAGGATGAACGCATCAGCCAGCCGGACACGACCGGGACCGTCGTGGACAGGATCAGGAACGGAACGCCGACCGAGAGCGACAGCGCCCACAGCAGATCGGCCAGAGGGCCCGCCGACGGAAGCGCCGCCGGGAGGCGCAATGGGAAAAAGAAGAACGGCACGATCAGAAGAATCCGGTGGGCTTGCGCATGACGACGCGCGTCCCAACGGCTCAGCGCGGCGTGACTGCCGACATAGGCCGCCAGCAGAAGTCCTTGGAAGAAGATGACGCAGGTGGTCCAGACATAGGCGCTTCCCCCGAAGCGAGGAAGAAGCATCTTCGCCGCCGCCAATTCCAGGACGAACGTCAGGAAGGAGGCCAGGAAGACGGCGGCTAAGTAAGGAAGCCGCTCAGCCACGAAGTCGGGCGAAGGTGTAGCCGGCCTTGCGGACGCCCGAGATGATGGAGGGAAGCGCCCGCACGGTGGCCGCGCGGTCCACTTCGGAGGGGGCGTGAGTCTCGAAGCCGTCGTGGAGGAGGATGATCGCGCCGGGCGTCAACTGTTCGAGCGTGGTCTTCGCGATGCCGTCGGAGTCCAGCTTGCCGTCGTAGCCGCGGTCGGACCACATCACCATGGTCAGGCCGCGCTCGCGCAGCAAGGGCCACAGCGTGAACCAGCGCACGCCGAACGGCGGGCGGAACAAGGTGGGCCGCGCGCCGGTGATTTTTTGGAGGACGTCCTGGGTGCGGTCGATCTCCGAGGCGATGGCCGCCTCGCTCATCAGGTACAGGTACGGGTGCGAATACGTGTGGTTGCCGATCTGGTGGCCCTCGGCGCGGATGCGGCGCACCAATTCCGGATAGCGCAAGGCGTTTTCGCCGCATAGGAAGAAGGTCGCGCGGACGCGATTCTTCTTCAAGACATCGAGCACCTGGGCGGTATAAGGGGACGGGCCGTCGTCGAAGGTCAGCGCGACCTCGTCGGCTCCGGCCTGGCGGATGACCGCGGGCCCCAGCAAGGTCGCCTGCGGCGCGCCCAGCCCGTAGGCCAGGACGCCCACGGCCGCGGCCGCGAGCATGAAGGCGGTGACGCTGAATCGAACGAGAGGGGTTTTCATTTTCTCCGACGAGGAATACTCTATTGTAGCACCCCCGCCCGCCTACCGCCGTCCTATTTTTTGACGAAGCGGCCCAGGTAGCCGACGCGCGTGGAGCGCGTCAGGGTGAACGTGAAGTCGGGATGGACGCGGCGATGAAGAAGCGACCAGGCGAAGGCGCGCCCCAGGACCGGGCGGATGCCGCGCAGATCGCGGAGCTCCAGGCCGTGAGCGCGGCCCGCGGCCTCCAGCTCCGCGGGCGTGACGAACATCGCGTAGGAATGAACGTTGTCCGGTCCTTCGTGCGTGACGAAGCCGATCCCCTTTACCGCCAGCAGCCACGCCTCGGGCGTGCGGTTGAAGGTGTGAAAAAATAAGAAGCCGCCGGGTTTGAGCACGCGCGCGGCCTCGGCGACGGCCCGCGCGGGTTCGTCCAGATGCTCGAGCAGGTCCATCAGAAGAACGGCGTCGTACGAGCCGTCGGGTTCGTCCAGCTTCAACGCGTCGCCGGACGCGTAGCGGACGTCGGCTCCCGCGGGCGCGTGGGCGCGGGCCACGGCCAAGGACGGCGCCGAGCGGTCCAAGCCCGTCACGCGGAAGCCCGCCGCGGCCAGCGGATTGGAGATCAGGCCGCCGCCGCAGCCCACGTCCAGCACGCGCGCGCCGGTCCCGATTCCGTCTTTTTCCAAAGCGGCGCGGATGTAGGCCAGGCGCGTCGGGGTTTCGGCGCGCAGGAGCGCGACGGCGTGGACGTCGCCCTCATGCCAGCGCTCCCCCAATTCGTCGTAGAACTCGTTATCCACCCGCGGCCCGGTTTCCGCGCGGTAGCGCCGGCCTCCGATCCAGTACGCCCATTGGTAGAAGGTCAAAGTCAGAACGGCCGGCGGAAGGGCCGCGCGAAGGAGAGCGCCTTCGGCGCGAGCCCACAGCGACCCGACGGAGAACAACACGCACGGATGCAAAGCGAACAACGCGGCATGGACCCACTGTTCGGCGCCGCCGCACTCGCGCGCGTGGATCCATTCGTCCTTCATGACCAGCAGCGTCGAGAAGACCGCGGCCACTACGTACAAATAAATCAACGCCTGCGCCGGAATGAAGTATGCCGGAAGCGCCAAAGTCATGGCGAAGAATGCGGAGTCTACCGCGTGGCCCCAGCTTTCCCATTCGCCGAGACGCCGGACCCGATGGAAGATGCCCTCGTCCAGGATCATCAAAGCGCCTTGCGCCCCGACCAGGGCGACCGCTAGGGAGACCGGAATCCCGGAAGATATGCTCATCGGCGCTTACGGAGTATATTGGCGGCCATGGTCAGCCCGGGCCCGAACGCGAGCGAGAGGATCAGGTCGCCGTGCCGGACCGCGGGATCGTCCAGCATCTCGCCCCACACATGCGGCAAGGTGGCCGAGGACATGTTGCCGCGGCGGCGCAGAAGATCACGGCTGTGGCGCGAGGCCTCGGGCGGCAGCCCCAAGGCCCTCAGCACCGAATCGATGACGCGGGGCCCGCCGGGATGGATCGCGAAATGGGATATTTCGGAAAATCCGACCCCGGCGTTTTTTAATGTCCGCGTCACGAAGCCGCCCACCGCGCCGGAGATCAGGGCGGGGACCGCGCGGGTCAAGCCCATGTCGAACGCGGAGTCCTCCAGGCGCCAGGTCATGTCGCGCTCCGAGCCGGGCAGTATTTCCTCGCGGGAAACCAGAAGCTCCAGCGAACGCGTCCGGGGTTTCGCGCTCACGTCGAAACGGATCGCGCCGTCGGCGAACAGGGTGTTGACGACGACCTGACCATCGGCGTTCGCGCCGGGCTTCAGGTGCAAGGTGCACAGCTCCGCGAAGAACAGCGCGGCCCGCGCGGCCGGATTCCCGGACGCGGCCTCTCCGCGCACCAGATTGGCCGCCATGGCGGCCGCCGGGACCGACGCGTAGCAGCCCATATGGCCGATGTGAAGAAAACGCGAGTCCCAGCCGCGCCGCGCGACGACGCGCTGGAGCGCGTGCGGCGACGCGTAGCCGGTGCAGGACACCTGGACCGCGTAGTCCGGAGCGCGTTCCCCCGCCGGGAAGGCGCGCGACGCCAGCTTCAGGACCTTGTCCTCATAGACGGCCATGCGCGCCTGGAGCGTGGGCTTGAACCAGCGCTGTCCCGCGCGGTCGCGGAACAGCTCCATGCGCCGCCAGTCGCGGCGGCCGTAGTCGGCCAAGGCGCTGGCGCGCTTTTCGATGGACCCGCCCCGGCCCAGGCGGTCGTACAAGGTCAGCGCGCGCCGGTCCTGCGGGGCCAGGCGCCCGCCGCGCGTCCGCGCGAGCGCCCGCTTCAGCCAGGAGATGACCTCATTCTGGCTCAGCGGCGCGCCGACGGGGAGAGGGCGGAAATCGTGGAAATAAGCGGCCGGCGCGGCTTTCATCGGCGTCCTCGTGTGCGGCGAACGGACCTGATATTTGTCATGGCCGAAGGACCCAGCCCGCATTAGGTCTCTTACTCTCGGCCGTGGGTCTGTTCGCCCCTGTGTATAAAAGCATTCCACGGCTAAACTCTTCATGACATTCGTAGTCGCGGGCGGATGACGGACCGAACGGGGGACATGATGCCGCAGCCGGGCGAACGCCGGGGAGGATCGCCGAAAACGCGCGTCCTTCCCGTTTTGCTGGCCGCCGCCCTCATATTCCCCAATAACCCCTTCGTCGTCTCCGCCGCCGCGCAGTTCAACGCCGCCGACCTCGGCGCCCTTCGCGGCGGGACCGGAGCCGGCGCCAACGCCGGCGCCGCCGTCAACGCCGCCGGCGCGTCCGTCGCCGCTCCCGTCCCCCTTTCTTTGACCCCGATGTCCTTCACCGCGGCCCCGACGGTGGCCGCGCCGTCGGTCGGCGTGGGCGCCGCGCCCGCCGCGGCGTTCACGCCGCTGGCCGCGGCCTCCGCTCCTGACCGCGCCGCTTCGTTGCCCGCTTCCGCCGTCCCGGCCGCGCATCCCGCCGCGCTGCCGGCCCCGCTGGCCGCCGCCGCCCCGGCCGCCGCGTCCGCTTTGACCGGCGCCGCCTCCGTCCGCGCCCGCGCCGACGGCCCGGGACGTACATCCGATTCCGCCGGCGAAGCCGGCTCCGAAGCGCCGAAGCTCGGCGCCTTGTTCGACGGTCAGAAGGCCCTGGACCCCGACGCGGTCAAGATTTTCCTGGTCCGCCACGGCCGGGAGCCGATCGCCGCGACGCTGGGCTCGCTGGACGCGATCCTGAGGGCCGAGCCCGGCCTGGCTCTCAGCCTCAACAAGAACGGCACCATCCGCCTCGTGCTCGGCAAGGGCGCCGCCTCCGGCGACGTCCGCGCCGAGGACGTCCCGCGCCTGACCCAGATCCTGCGCGAGCGCGGCGTCTCCGCCCAGGTCACCCCGGAAAAGCTCACCGTCGAGGCGGCGCGCCCCGCGCCGGCGGCCGGCTCGGCCGCCGAAGTCCCGGCGGCGCGCGCCTCCCTTCCCGTCCGCGTGGTCCGCGAGCTCCGCTTCCTGGGCCGGACCTTCAAGGACTCGATGACGCGCCCGCTGACCAGCGAGGTGATCGGCGGCATCGCGACGAAGAGCTTCCCGCTGGCCACCTCCATCGGCGTGTACTGGGCCACCGTCGGCATGGCGCACCCGTTCGCGATGGCCGGCCTGATGGCGCTGAGCCTGTTCCAGGAGACCTTCCACGGGATCTTCCTCAACACCTGGAACAACTTCCAGGACAACCTGAGCCGACTGCGCGGCTTCTCGTACCAGATGTACTTCAACCTGATCTACATGCAGGGCTTCGGCGCGCTGTACCGCGCGCTGTCCTGGTCGGCGAACCCGCACAAGACCATCCCCCCGTGGAGCCCGTTCTACTGGCAGGACGTGCTGGTCATGAGCGTGGTCGGCACCTTCTTCGGAACCTTGGGCTACAACGGCCTGAACACTTTGTACGCGAAGGGCCGCCTCAAGCGCTGGCAGCGCTCCGGCATCCAGCAGATCCGCGACGTGATGTTCCTCCTCGCCGGCCCGTTCTTCGCGACCGGCTCCATGCACGCCTTCTGGGCGCTGTTCATCTTCCAGCAGTCCTTGGATCTGGCGATCGCCCTGCTGGCTTGGCGCGCGCAGACCCGCACCGTGCTCTACGTCGCCGACGAGGAGCTGGCGGCGTCCCCCGAATTCAAGGCGAAGTACCCCGCCGCCTTCGGCATCCCCGAGATCTCCCCGCTGAAGCAGGCCTGGGGCGGCGTCGTCGGCAATCCGCTGGTGAAGCTGGTCATCGCGCCCTTCAAATGGGCCGCCGGACGCCTCAAGCCCCGCTCGAAATAAACGGTCTTCCTATATAGGGCCCACCCCGGACTAGGCCCATTGTCCTTCCCGGGGTACCGATCGTCCCTGGGCCCGCTCCGGGCCCGGGGTTACAATTGAACTATGGATAGGCGAGACGCAAACGCCTGGGGATTCCTCCGGAAAAGCCTCTCTTCCGGCTTGTCCCTTCTGCTGGCCGCCCTCCTCCTTCCGAACGCGGCGTTCGCCCAGGTCTTCAACTCCGGAGCCGCCGAGTCCGCCGGCCTCGCCGGCGCCATCCGCCCGATCACGTCCGCGCCGTCGGCGCTGAATCCCGCGGCCCTGTCGGCCTTCACGTTCGACGCGGCGCCGACGGCCGCGGCCTTCGCCCCGCACGCGGCACCCGCGCCGCTGACCGCCGCGCCGGTCGCCGCCGCTCCCGCTCAACCCGCCGCCGCCCCGCTTGCCCCCGCCCTTCTCCCTCCCGCCGCGATACCGGCCTTCCATGCCGCCGCGTCCGACGGACCCGCTCCGAAGCGCTCCGAAGCCGCCGCCGCGCCCGCCGGAACCGAGGGCCTGGCTCCCCGCGAAGCCGGGGCGCTGCGCGGCGCGTGGCGCACCGTCAAGGCGCTGGTCGAACCCGTCCCCGACGCCCCCGATTCGATCTCCGACGTCTCGCTCACGCCCGAGCCCGGACGGACCTACCACGCGTCGCCCGCGGACTGGCGCGACGAGAGCTTCTACTTCGCCTTGCTGGACCGCTTCGCCCGCTCCGGCCCCGGCCGTCCCGTCGGCGAGCCGAAGGACGGCGGCTCGCGCCACGGCGGCAACCTGCGCGGCGTGATCGAGCAGCTGGACTATTTGAAGGGCGCGGGCGTGACGACCCTGATGATCTCGCCGGTGACGCAGACTTTGCCGGAAGCGTACCACGGCTACGCGCCGGTTCACGTGATGGCCGTGGATCCGCACCTGGGCACGATGGACGACATGAAGGAGCTCGTCGCCGAGGCGCACAAGCGCGGCATCCGCGTGGTGCTGGACTGGGTGCTCAACCACGCGGGGCCGGTGTTCGAGTACAAGGTCGGCAGCAAGTGGACCGACATGGCGAACCCCGCCAAGGAGATCGGCGAGTGGACGCAGGCGTTCAAGCCCGTCGAGCTGGCGCGGCCGGAGAACTTCACGCGCCACGGCGTCATCGACGACTGGAACGACCCGGAGCAGTCCGTCAACGGCGACTTCCCGCCGAACTACCGGCACTACGATTCCCTCCGCCCCGAGACCGCCGACCACCTCGTCGACGTCGCGAATTGGTGGATCAAGGAGACCGACATCGACGGCTTCCGCCTGGACGCCGTGCGCCACGTGCCCAAGGCCTTCCTCCCCGTGTTCCAGCAGCGCGTGCGCGACTACGCCGGGACGCTGAACAAAGCCAACTTCTTCTTCGTCGGCGAGAACTCGACGGGCTACGAGAAGGACCTGGTCCCGTTCCTGGACGGCGGCATGAACAGCCTGTTCAACTACCCCGCCTTCCGCCGCGACAACAAGGCCCTGCACGGCGCGGCGCCGACCTCGGTCCTGGAAGAAAGCTTCAAGGGCGGCCTGCAGCTGCTGGGCGCGGCCATGGGCCGGCTTCTGCGCTTCTTCGACAACCACGACACCTACCGCTTCCTGCGCGTCGGCGAGCCGGTCGAGATTCTGCACGCGGCGTTGTCCTACGTGATGCTCTCCATCGGCATCCCAATCATCTACGCCGGCACCGAGCAGGCCATGCGCCAGGGCACCGACCGCCTGGAGCCGGAGGGCCCGCAGTTCCCGGCCGACCCGTTCAACCGCGAGGACATGTTCGCCGGCGGCCAATTCAAATCGGAAAGCTCGGCCGGCGACAAGTTCGACCCGTCGTCGCCGACGTACAAGTTCATGGCCCGCCTCAACGCGCTGCGCGCGAAGTACCCGGCCCTGCGCCGCGGCGAGCAGTACCCGCGCTGGTCCGACGCGAACACTCCCGGCCTCTACGCGTTCAGCCGCATCTATGAAGGCCAGGAGGTCGTCGTCGCGCTGAATTTCTCCACGCAGGTCCAGAAGGCCGACATGTGGGTGGACCACGGCATCACCCCCGCCGGCACCGAGCTGGTGGACGCCCTCGACGATTCTTACCATGTGACCGCGCATGAAGCGGAGACGGCCGGCTCCAAGATCGCCGTCGATGTTCCCCCGCTCGGCGTGCGCGTATTCGTGCGGAAGGCGGCGGCGAAATGAAAATATCCCGCGCGCTTCTGACCGCGGTGCTCATCGGCTCGCCCGCCGCGGCGCAGATACGCATCGCGCCGTCCGAGGTCCGCCTGGCTCCGTCGGTCTCCCTCCCGGCCGCTCCATCCGTCCTTTCCGTCTCGCCGTTAGGCTCGTCCCTAATGATAGGGCTGCCTTCGCCGGCCTCGCTGCCCGCCGCCGCGGCCCCCGCCGCCGTTCCGGCCGCCGCGCCCGTTGCGGCCCCCGCTCTCGCCGCGCCTGCGCCCGCGGCGCCACAGGCTCCCGCGCTCTCGGCCGCGTCGACCATCGTTCACGGCGATCACGACGGCGCCAAGCCCGCCCCGGAATCCGCCGGGCTGGCCTTCGACGGCGGCCGCAAGCTCCACGTTCTGATGGCCGCCGCCGAATCGGTTCCGTTCATCAAGACCGGGGGACTCGCCGACGTGGTCAACGACGTGTCGCGCGGCCTGGCCGCGCGCGGCCACGAGGTGGTCCTGGTCCTGCCCAAGCACCTGCAGTTGAAGACCGAGGGCTTCACCCTGAAAGAAGCCGGCCACGTCGCGATCCCGATGAACGGGAAGCTCGAGACCGCCAAACTCTGGACCACGGAGCACGCGGGCGTGAAGGTCGTCCTGATCGACCATCCCGGCATGTTCCAGAGCACCAAGGGACCGTACGACGCGGGCAGCGTTTACGGAGAGGACGCCAACGAGTCGCGCTACGCGTTCTTCTCCCGCGCCGTCCTGGAGGCCGCGCGCGCCCTCCACTTCGCGCCCGATATCATCCATGTCCACGACTGGCACGCCTCGCTGGTCCCCGCTTACGCGAAAGCGCAGGGCGTCGGGGCCGCCACGGTGGTCACCATCCACAACATGGCCTTCCAGGGCCGGTACGACCTGAGCGTCGCGCCCAAGATCGGCTTCGACCAGGCGGCGGCCTTGCCCGGCGGCGTGCTGGAGTACGAGGGCGGCGCCAACTACCTGAAGGCCGGATTGGTCAGCGCCGACGCGATCACCACGGTCAGCCGCACCTACGCCCAGGAGATACAGTCGGGCCCCGAGTTCGGAATGGGGATGGAGAATATCCTGAGCGCCCGCTCGAAGGACGTGACGGGAATCGTCAACGGCGTGGACCCCGAGCTGTGGGGGCCGACGACCGATCCGCTGATCGCGCGGCGCTTCGGCATCGACGACGCGGCCGCCGGCAAGGCCGCCAACAAGGCCGATCTCCAGCGCCGGATGGGCCTGCAGGAAGACCCCAACGCGCCGATCTTCGCCGTCGCCTCGCGCCTCAGCCACCAGAAGGGCATCGACATCGTGCTGGACGCGGTGCACTCCATCGTGGGCCGCGGCGGCCAGCTGGTCATCTCCGGCGCCGGGGACAAGGAGCTGGAGGAGCGCGTGGCCGAGATCGTGAAGTTCTACTCCTACTACGGCCGCGTGGCCTTCCACACCTTCGACGAGGCCTTCGTGCACGCGGTGTACGCGTCCGCCGACTTCCTGCTGATGCCGTCGCGCTTCGAGCCGTGCGGCCTGTCCCAGCTGATCGCCCAGCGCTTCGGCACCTTGCCCATCGTGGCGCGCACCGGCGGCCTGGCCGATACCGTCCGCGACCTGCGCGACGACCCGGAGAACGGCGACGGCCTGTTCGTGCTGCCCGCGCAGGACGGCGGCATCTGGGAGACGATCAACGACGCGTACGCCGGCTACCGCGACCCCTCGGCGCTGGCCGCCGCGCGCCGCTCGGCGATGGCGAAGGACTCCTCCTGGGGACACGCGCTCGACCAGTACGAGGCGCTGTTCCGCCGCCTCGCGGCCCCGGCCGCTCCCGCCAAGTGAGCCTTCCTTCCTGGCAGGGCAAGGTCATCTACTTCGCGATGATCGACCGTTTTCAAAACGGGGACAAGGCCAACGACGACCAGGGCCAAGAGGAGTACTCGGCGACGGACGATGAAAGCTTCCAGGGAGGCGATCTGGCCGGCCTTCGGGCCAAGCTCCCCTACCTTAAGCGCCTGGGTTTCGACGCGTTGTGGATCACACCCCCCATCCACAATCAATGGGTGAATCCCTACATCCGCACGCGCGGCTATCACGGCTACTGGGCGTACGACTTCACGAAGATCGATCCGCATTTCGGGACCTTGGAGGACTACAAGGCGCTGGTGGCCGACGCGCACGCGTTGGGGATCAAGGTCATTCAGGACATAGTGGTCAATCACACCGGCAATTTTTTCACGGTCGCGCCGGAAGGATTCGATCCGGCGCGTCCGGAGTTGAATTGGAAAGGTCTGGGAAAAGCGCCGAACGATCCCGTGTTTCGGATGAACAATCCGAATATCCCCGAGCACAAACAAGCGGGGGTGTATAACTTCACGCCGAACATCTCCGACTTCCGCAGCCGCGAGCAGACGTTGACGTACGCGATGGGCGACTTGGACGATATCAACCTCAAGAGCCCCCTCGCCGTCGAACGTATGAAAGAGATCTACCGCTACTGGATCGAGGAAGCGGGCGTGGACGCCTTCCGCGTGGATACGGTCTATTACACGCCGGAGGACTTCTACGAGAAGTTCCTGTACGACGAGGACCCGAAAAGCCCCGGCCTCAAGCGCTTCGCCGAGCGGCGCGGGATCAAGGATTTTCTCGTCTTCGGCGAGGTGTGGAGCTACGACTACAAGGCCATCGGGAAGTACCTCAAGCAGGGCAAAACGTCGCGACTGGACTCCGCCGTCGATCTTCCACTGAACGAGGCTTTGACCCAGGTCTTCTACCGGAAAGCTCCGACCGAAACCATGCGCGCGGCGTTGGGCGCGCGGCGACGCCATCATGATCTTTGGGTCAATTTTCTCGATAATCACGATGTGGAACGGATGCATTCCCGCGCCGCGTGGCCGGCCGTGCGGCAGTCGCTGGTGGCCTTATTCACCTTGCCCGGACTTCCCTGCGTGTACTACGGGACCGAGGCGGGCTTCACGCGCGCGCGGCAGAACATGTTCGAGGAAAAACATTTCGACGAGAAGTCCCGCGCCTCGATGCTGCTGAAGAAACTGATCCGGTTCCGCAAGAAACATCCCGGACTGGCGACGGGCAAGGTCTCCGTGGAAACCGCCGCGCACGCGGCGGGGATTTTGTCGTATTCCGTTATGTCCGAAGGCGCGAATTACCTGGTCGTCTTCAACACCGCGCCGGACCGAATGGCATACGATTTGGGCCCGGATAAGATGACGCCGTTATTGGCCTCCTCGAAGCCGGACCGCCGCGGGTCCGTCATGATTCTGCCGCCCGACTCGTATTTCATCTTCCAACGGTCGCCCCTCGCCGCGCGAAGCGCGGCATCTTCGTTGTTAAAGCCGTTCCCGAGCGGCGTGCTGCGTGACGAGATCACCGTCCGTTTCGTTCCCGCCGCGCGAAGCGCGGCGAATGATCTTTACGTTTTGCCCGACGGGAACTACGACAAAAAAATACACATCCCGGAACCTTCTTCCGGAGAGTTTCGTTTGGGGGCGAGAGAACTCGGCAACGGCCCGCACCGGCTCGCTCTTCTTTCCCGCGCGAAGTCGGGCGCCTTGAAGCTCCTCGGCGAGCACCCGCTGACGGTCCGTAATCCGTATAAACTCATCACCGACTTCCCCGTTCCGGAGGATTCCAAGGGCGGCCCGGGCGGCGCGATCCTGCCGCCGGCCGAGGCGAGCTACGCCGGACAATTGTCCATGCGCCGCGTCCGCGCGCTCACCAGCGGGCGCGACCTGCGCCTGGAGCTGACCATGGCGAACGTGACCGCCGAGTGGAATCCGCCGCACGGCTACGACCACGTCTACTTCCACGTCTTCTTCGACTTTCCGGGCCAGAAGGGGCGCCATTTCCTCCCCAAGCTCAACGCGGCGCGCGCGGACTTCAAGTTCAACGCGGGCTTCCTGCTGTACGGCTGGGGCGCGCGCTCCTTCGCGGCGAAGGACTCCGCGCCCGACGCCTACGGCTCTCCGCTGCTGGGCGAGATCGAGCAGTCCGCGGACGTGCGCAGGAAGACGGTGACATTCACGTTCTCGGACCGGGTGTTCGACGGCCTGCGCACGATGGCGGGCACGAAGGTGCTGATCACCACCTGGGACGGCTATCTGGGCGACCTGCGCGACCTGATCGCGGAGAAGGCGGACTGGAGCTTCTCCGCGCCCGGCGCAAGGACCTCAGAACTTCCTAGTATCTACGACCAGGCGCTCATCACGCTCTGAGACCAATATGACCGCCGCCGACCTCGTCGTCCTCGCGCGCGACCTTGACGTCAACGGATCCCCCGTCCGCGCCTATTTCGCGTGCGGCAACGGCGGCGCGCCGAAACGCCTGCTGTCTCCCGCGGACGCGCCCGACGCGCCCTCCGTTCTTTTCCTGATCACGCCCACGAAGACGTACTCCGAGGGCATGGGCGGCGGCGGTTCCGAGCGCTCCCCGGAGGACCGCGCCTTCTGGCGCGCGCTGGCGGCCCGCTACGGCGGCACGGCGTCCTGCGTCCTGGCCCACGGCGAGAAAGGCGACGAGCACGGCGGCCCGCGCGCCTTCTTCGAGTTCCATCCCGACATGCTGCGCCGCGTGCCCGAGCTCCTGAAGGAGAACTGGACCACGCCCAACCGCCAGGACTACATGTACCTGGCCACGAAAACCTTCGGCCTGAACCTGGTCGTGCGCCTGTTCTTCACGATCAAGGCCGTCCGCACCGGCGGCCTGCCGGTCCTGCGCGCCGTCGCCTCGCTCACCTGGTACCAGTTCCAGGACACGATCTTCACGGTGTTCGGCCAGACGTACATGAAATTCCTGGGCCGCATGACCGGGATGCTCCGCGTCGGCCCCATCTGGCTGGGCGATTTCTCGTTCGTCTATTTCCAGCTCTGCTTCTTCGAGTTCCTCAACCGCCTGGTGCTCGGCCCTCTCGGCGAAAATCCGCTGGTGTACACCTGGCACGGCATGGCCCTGATCTTCGTGAACATCATCCAGGGCATGATCTCCGGCGGGCCGCTGATCCCCGCGATCAACAAGATGCGCCGCGCGGGCGTGATCAGCCACTCCACGATGATGCATTGCTACCAGCTGTCCAGTCTGACCATGCAGTTCGGCCTGTTCGCCAGCTTCGGCTACCAGTACTTCTACTTCCTGCTCACCTCGGCCACTCTCGTCCTCTCGTGGGGCTCCTACGCCGTGTTCAGCCTGTTCTTCCTGGACCCGCCCCGCGCCGCGGCCGATCCCGCGCTCGCCGAACGCCTTCTCGCCGCGACGGCCTGACGAATCCCCCGTCGAATCGACTTACTCTGGAATAAGTTCGGTGTCGCCGGCGACACATCGACTCGGGCCGGCGCGATTTTGGTGACCACAAAGACACCAAGCTCCTCGGTGGACATCGGAACGAGTCCCGGTTATACTTCGGGGCGATGAAGATGGAAACCAACTGGGTGATCGGACCCCGTGCCGATTGGGTCAACCTCTCTTTCGCGCCGCTGCTGGCGCTGGGATTGGGACTGATCCTGGGTCTGACGCCGTTGGGGTCCATGAAGATTCCGGCGTTCGGGCAGGCCGGCTCCCCGGCGGACGGATTCATCAGCTGCTTCATCCTGGCGCATTTATTCCTGGTTTTTTTCCGAAGCCACGGAAACCGGGATATTCGAAGGCTTCATCCGTTCCGATTTCTCGTCGTGCCCCCGGTGTTATTTATTCTGTTCGCCGTTTGGCCCTTAGCGAGAGCGGCGGGCGCGGTGCTGGCGATCTGGTGGGATGTATACCACTCCAGCCTGCAGACCTTCGGCATAGGCCGAATATTCGACATGAAGTCGGGCAACGACCCGGAAGAAGGCCGCACCATGGATCTGTTGCTGAATCTATTTCTTTATATGGGGCCGGTATTAGGCGGGGCTCTCTTGATGTATCACGCTTCTTCTTTTTATGAGTTGTCGGATCTCGGGGTTCTTTTTTTCGGGGCCATGCCCGCGAAGATATTGGCGCTTCAGGGACGGATCCGTTTGATACTTCTCGCCGTGGGAGTGCCCTTCCTGGTGTGTTACGCCGTTTACTACGCGTTCCTGATCCATCACGGCTACAAGATCGACCGGCGAAAAGTAGCGCTGTATATATCCACCGCCGTTTGTTCGATTTGGGCCTGGGGCTTCAACCCGCTGGGCATGGGCCTGTTCATCATGAACTTCTTCCACGCCTGGCAATATTTCGCGCTGGTCTGGCATTACGAGGGCGGCACCGCCGCGCGCGTTCTCCGCGTCAAGGAAGGGATCGCGGCCTTCGCCGCGATGACCGGCGTCGCGTTCCTGTACGGCGCGCTGGGCAGCGTGCTTGGCGAGCTGTCCTCGATCGCCCTCAGCGCGACCTTGGTGGTGAGCCTCATGCACTTTTGGTACGACGGGTTCGTTTGGTCGGTCCGGAAGGGACAGGTCTAAAATTGATAGGCTGTCGCGCATGAAAGACCGAATCACCCCCGAATTTATCCGCGCCCTGCCGAAGTCCGACCTGCACCTGCACTTGGACGGCTCACTCCGCCTCAAGACCTTGATCGAGCTGGCCCGCGAGGCCAAGGTCAAGCTGCCTTCATACAGCGAAGCGGGGATGCGCAAGCTGGTATTCAAAGACACGTACAAAGACCTGCCGGAATATCTGCACGGCTTCATGTATACCTGCGCCGTGCTCACCGACCTGGACAACCTGACGCGCGTGGCCCAGGAGCTGGTCGAGGACAACGTCGCCGAGGGCGTGCGCTACATCGAGGTGCGCTTCGCCCCCCAGCTCCACGTCTCCGCCGACGTCGGCGTGCGCGACGTGGTGCGCGCGGTCGCCGCGGGCTTGGCCGCCGGCGCGAAGGCGCATAACAATTCGAAGGCCGTGAAGTCCGGCGACGACCTCCCGTTCCACTTCGGCATGATCCTGTGCGCGATGCGCCGGTTCAAGAAGGGCATGTCCCCGTACTACGCCGACATGCTGCGCCTGATGGAGCACGCGCCCAAGGACGAGGTTTTCGCGGCCGCGTCGCTGGAGCTGGCGCGCGCGGGCGTGGAGCTGGCGCAGGAAGGCCTGCCCGTCGTGGGCTTCGACCTGGCCGGCGAGGAAGCGGGTTTCCCGCCCGCCGACCACTGGGCCGCCTACCAGTACGCGCACAACCACTTCATCCGCAAGACCGTCCACGCCGGCGAGGCGTACGGCCCGGAGTCCATCTGGCAGGCCATCACCCAGTGCCACGCCAACCGCGTCGGCCACGGCACCTTCCTGTTCGCCCACGAGCTAATCCAGGACCCGAAGATCGAGGACCGCAAGAAGTATGTGGAAGACCTGGCGAACTACCTGGCCAGCCAGCGCATCGGCGTGGAGGTCTGCGTCACCAGCAACATGCAGACCATCCCGTCCATCAAGACCATCGCCCAGCATCCGATCCGCAAGATGCTGGACTACGGACTGTCGGTCAGTCTGTGCACCGACAACCGCCTGATGTCCAACACCACGGTCTCGCGCGAGATGGAGCTGGTCGTCGCCGGCGCCAAGGTCACCCGCGGCGAGCTCAAGCGCCTGGTGGTCGCCGGCTTCAAGGGCGCGTTCTTCCACGGCTCCTTCGCCGAGAAGCGCCGCTTCGTCAACGCCGTGTCCGAGCGCTACGACGCGCTGGAAGCCGCGCTCCCGAAAGCGAAAGGCGCGCGCTAAGCGTCGTCGCGCTTGACGGTGTCGGGCGAAAACGCCGGCACGCACACGGCCACGTACTCGCACGGGCCGTGCGGCGTCGAGTAGCGCACCCATTCACCTTTGGGCGTGATGACGGCCTGGCCTTCCTTGACGTCATGTATTCCGGTCTTGGTCTCCACCTGGAGCCGCCCGGAAAGGACCAGCGTGAATTCGTCGAACTGCGGCGTCTGACCGGGTTCCACCCACCCTTCGGGGCTGGACATCCGCGCGACGGAGGCCGCGGAGGTCTTGGAGTTCACGCGACCCACATACTCACGAATGATCTTGGGCTTATTGCCCTCGGCCGGGATGACCGTGGGCTTCTCGATGAATGTCGCCATGCGGCGATTTTAGCAACTTATCGAAATAGCCCGGAGTAGCGGCTTCCCAGCTCGCGGCGCAGCTCGGCCAGCGTACGCGGGAAGTAGCGCGTGAAGTTCGCGTAGTTGTACGTGGAGCGCTCGCCGCGCAGAAGTACGTCGAAGCCCTCCGCGTACGTCTCCTGGCGCGCGCGCTGGTACCAACCGCCCGGATCGGGGTGCACGTAGTAGTAGAACTTGTTCTCGAGCTTGTCCGCGGTCCACCGCGCCTTCATTTCCGCGGGCATGGCCTCGAAGTCCTGCTTCCACGCCTCGCGGAACGCGGGCGACTCGGACAGCCCCTTGCGGCGATACCAACGGGCCTGCCGGGAATCCCAATCCGCCGTTCGCAGCGCTTCGTCCTCGCCGTGGATATACGCCAACGCGTGGCCGATCTCGTGGATGACCGCATTCTCCCAATATTCGCTGTCCACCCACCGGTCCGGACCGATCAGCTTCACTTTTTCGGCGACGACGATCAGGTTGCCGCTGGCGCCGTGCGAATGGAAGCCGCCGCGCGTGTCGTTGTCGGCGTGCAGGCCCTCGCGGCCCTGACGCACCGAGCGGTCGGCGGCGATCCGGTAGCCGCCCTGGAGAAGGTCGCGGATCAGGTCGGGCGGGAAGGTGCGGGCGACGAGAGAGCGGACCTTCGCGACGAACTCCGGACGCGCGGCGCCGGAGACCAGCATCGCGGCCAACTGTTCGGACGTCGCGGAGGGATTCAGCCACGCGCCGCGGCGTTCCGGGGCCGGCGCGGGCTTCGGAACGCTCCAGCCCAGGCGCGTCTCCATTTCGCGGCGGATCTGCGCGAGCGTGTTCGGGAAGTGGAGCGAGAAATCGTCGTAGTTGTACGCGGAGGCCGGCCCGCGCATCACCACGTCCAGGCCCTCGCCGAAGGTCCGCGCGCGCGCCTCGTGGAACGTCTTCTCCTTGTCGGGGGTCAGGAAATAATAAAAATCGTTGAACTCGCCGTCGCCGTCCTTCTCGTTCTTCAGCTCGGGCGGCATCGCGTCGAAATCCTTGCGCCAGGCCGCGCGGAATTCGGGCGACTCGGTGACGCCGTGCTCCCGGTACCACCCCGCCTGCTCCCCCGTCGCCTCCGCGGCCGCCGCGTCACCCAAGGTCCGGTTCAGCGCCAGCCCGAACTCATGGTTGACGGCGTTCTCCCAGTTGCGGCTCTTCTCCCATGTGTCGGCCTTGCCGCCGCGCACCGTCTCGCCGATGATGATGGATTTCCCGTCGCGGCCGTGCGCGTGATAGCCGCTGATCAGATCATTCTTCTCCGGCAGTTCCGGGTGGTTCTGGCGCACGTGCGCGTCCACTTCCACGCGATAGCCGGCCGAGCGCAGCGCGCTCAGCACGGCGGGCGGATAAGAGCGTTCGATATGACCCCGCACCGCCGCCACGAAGCCCGGACTGGCGCCGCCGGAGATCAGATCATCGGCCGGGCCGGAGGACTCGGCGCGGGCCGAGGCGCCGTCCCACAATCGCGCGGCTTCGGCGGAGGCGGAAGCGGCATCATCAGGGCGGGAGGGCTCCGCCGCGGACGCTGCGGCCGGCAGGAGCGGCAAAGCGGCGGCCGCCGACGGAGCGGCGACGGGAATCGCGGCCGCGGCCAGAGGCGCGGGAGCGGCCAGGGCGGCGGAAATCGACGGGACGACGGAGAGGGACGGAAGCGGCGCGGGCAGGGCCGACGGCGCCAGGATCGCGGCGGGAACCGCCGCCACGGGAGACAACTCGACGGCGACAGGCGCGGAGAGGATGGCCGCGCTCGCGGGAGCGCAAAAAATGGGCAAGACCGCCGCGAAACGGACGGCGAGTGACCTCATGCCTTCATTTTAACGGTCCCGGACGCCGCACAGCAGGACCAACGGGGAAGCCTATTTACGGCATAAGTCCTATGCCTTTTTCGATCAATCCCGACCAAAAAAGTCGACTCACTCCAGAGTCAGTGACCCGAGCCTACAGCCATCCGCCCCCGACGCCGTCCAGATAATCGGTCACGGAACGAAGATCCGCGACGCGGGGCGATGTCATCAATTCCAGCGCCGACCTTCCCCCGAACGCCTTGTTCGGGCGCTTGATCCAGTCGTTCGCCGCGGGCGCCGACAGGATCTCATTGATCCGCCGGTAGGCGCGGATCGTCAATGACAGCCGTTCGATCGCGCCGATCGGCATCGGCCGACCCTGGAGCCACGATTTGTACTCGCTCGTGGTCGCGCCGAGAAGCGCGGCGCGCTCGACGACGGATAATTTCCAGAGATCGGCCAGACGACCGTAGGCCTTCAAACCGACGGCCGCCTTCTCCGGTCCCAGGTTCGCCAGGCGCGCCCACTGCGCGAACGACGCGCCCTGCGTCTCGCGCAGGCGCAGGCCCAAGGCGATGGATTGCACCGCCTGGTCCAAGGTCTTGCGCGCCATTTCGACTTCGTGATTCGGCGCGCGGAAGAAGTCGTCCACCCCGGTCTTCCAGTCCGCCGAGATCAATCCGCCCGCCGCGCCGACGACGCGGGTCGCCCCCCGCGGGCCGACCTTCGCGACCAACGCGGTCCAATTCGCCTGGACGAATTCCCAGGCGCGCGCCTGCGTCAACGGATTCGCCAAAAGCCAAACAAACGGCTTCCAGGCATCCTGGGGCCGGACGTCGTCGGTCAAGGTCATGGCCAGCGATCGGTCGAGCAGCGCGGGCGCGGTGAATTCGCCCAAGGCACGCAGAGCCAGATCCTTCTGCTCGGGAGTTTTCGGGGTGAGCAGCCGTTGGCGTAAGGCATCGAACAGCGCCGGATCGTTACGGCGGGCCGCCGCGGTCAGAACCACCGGCGCCAAGGACGGATCGACCGACGCCGGATCGGTCAGATACGACTTGAGACGGGCATCGATCTCGGTCGAAACGGACTCGGGCGACATCAGGGCATACACGCCGAGGACCGTCGGACGGGTCAAAGTCGCTTCCGGATTTTCGCCCTTCTTCTTGTCCCAACCCAGACGATCGAGGGCAGGTTTAAAGAAGTCCGCCGCGAACATGCCCACCGCCGCGCGTTCGGCGTCGTTGGTCGCCAATTCCTGGCGGATCGTTTTCAGGTAAGCCGCGGCGTCTTCCAGAACGGGCCGCGCCTGATCGCCGCGGAACGAGGATAACGCGTCCAAGAACCGCGCGACCGGGAGATTTCCGGCGCGGACCTGCGCCCACAACTGGTTGAGCAGACCGGAGCGCTCGATCGGAGACAATTCGGCGCGGTGGTTGAGCGCCAAAGACAAGAGATGTTCGTCCAGCGCCAAACGATAGTAGCCGGTCTCGCCGGAATTAGGATACACCCACAGGAGCTCCCCTTTCCCCGGAAGTGTGATCGTCGTTTGGGCTTTGTCGAGAAGTATCCGCGCGAAGCGCGGTTTCCTTTCGCCTTTCAAGCGGTACGTCACGGACACCGGCACCGACCAACGCGTGTCGGCCTTAAGATTAAAGGCGGAGAATCGCTCCTGGCTCAGGTTCAAGGTCCGGCCCGAAGCGGAGACAGACACGATGGGCACCCCGCCCTGCCTCAGCCAGCCGTCCATCATTTTCTTCACGGGCTTGCCCGAAGCCCCCTCGAGCTCCCGAGATAGATCGGCGGCTTCGGCATTTTTATATTGGTAGCGCTTGATGTAGGCTCGAACGCCGTTTCTGAACGCCGTTTCTCCCAAATACACTTCAATCATCCGCAACAGCGCCCCGCCCTTCTGATAACTCATGGGATCGAACATGGCCTGGATTTCGGCCGGGGTCGCCGCGTCGGAACGCACGGGCCGCGTACCGGGCAACGCGTCGATGGACAATGGAGAACGTTTACCCTGATCGAAATCGTCCCACACCTTCCACGCGGGCTTCCACTGGTCCACGATCTTGGCCGCCAGCCACGTCGCGAAGGCCTCGTTGAGCCACAGGTCGTTCCACCACTTCATCGTGACCAGGTTGCCGAACCACTGGTGGACGATCTCGTGCGTGACGACCTCGGCCACGCGGCGGCGCGCGGCGTCCGACGACAACTTCGGGTCGATCAGCAAGGACGCGTCGCGGAACAGGATCGCGCCCCAGTTCTCCATGGCGCCCGACGCGAAGTCCGGCGAGACCACCAGGTCCAGCTTGGGCAACTGGTACGGCAGACCAAAATACGAGTTCAGATTTTTCAGCGCGTTGACCGCGGTCTCCAGCGCGAAGTCCGCCTGCCCGATCTGGTCGGCCGGCGCCCACACCGTGATCACGGTCTTGCCGACCTTGCGGCTCTTGGGAACCAGGCGTGCCGCGAAGACGGCCAGAAGATACGACGACATCTTCGGCGTCTCGGCGAAGGTCACGACCTTGCGGCCGTTGGCCTTCGTCTCCGAGACCGCGGGCATGTTGGAGATCGGCGTCAGATGCTCGGGCACGTCCAAGGTCAGCGCGAACGGCGCCTTGAACTCCGGCTCGTCGAACGAGGGCAGGACGCGGCGCGCGTGCGTCGGCTCCAGGTGCGTGAACGACCACGCCTCCTCCTTCTTCGCCTCGTCCCGGCCGCGGGCCTTGAACAGGCCGCGCATCAGTTCGTTCATCTTGCCGTCGTAGGATATCTCCACCGACGCCGCGCCTTTGGGAAGGGGCGAATCCAGCATGATCGTCGCCGTCTCCGCCTTCGCGTCGAGGAGAACCTTGGACGGATCGATCAGGCGCCCGGCCACGGTCACCTCGTTCAAGTTCAAGTCCAGCGCGTTCAACACGATCCGGTCCGTCGCGGCGGACAGAGTCAGCGCGATCTTCACCCGGCCGCGGAAAGTCCCGGCCTCCGGCTCCAGCGACAGGGACAAATCGTAGCGGCGCGGCGCGACGCCATTCGGCAGCCGGCCCGACGGCGCGGCGGGCGCGGCGGCGGACGGAACGCCGGAGGCCGGAATCTCTTCCCCGGCGCAGGCGGCGCATTCATGACCGGACGCCGCGTCGAATTGGAAATCCAACGCGGAGCGGGCCGCGGCCGGGGCGTCCGTCAAACGCGCGGACAAACCCTCCAAAGCCGGGCGCGCCGCCGTCGGAACAGGCGCTACGGCGGCCTGGGTCACCGCGACGGAAGCGGCCGCCAACGGCAACGGAGAGAGAACGGGCGAGGGAAGCGAAGCCGCGGGGAGCGCCGTCAAGACCGGAAGAGAAGGGGTTATATTCATGATGTTGTTGCTCAAAGGGGCGGCGTTCAAGATCGGTATGACGGAGACGGGCGCCGACGGCGGCATGGCCGCCGGGCGCGCCCAATGCATCTGCCCCAGCGCCGGAACGGACGGAACCGCGAGCAGGACGGCCAAACCCGCGGCCAAAGGCCGCGCGCCGAAGATCATAACCCGATTCTATCCCGAAGCCCCTCCCCTTGGGATGGGTCCTCCGGGCCGCGCGCCCAGGCCAGAGTTCCCACCCGATTCCGGGCCGGAAGCGCTTTAGGGCAAAATGCTAGGATGCCTTCGTGAAGGCTCTCTTCTTTCCTTTTATAGCGATTCTGGCTTTGGCCGCCTGCCAAAAGGATCAAATCGAGGTCCGCCGGACTCCCAAGGAAGACCTGCCCGCCGCCATGCAGGCGCCCGGCGAAGGCGCCCGGCCGCGCGGCCTGCGCTGGAAAACTCCGGCCGGCTGGAACGAGCTCGCGGGCAACGGCATGCGCGTCGCGACGTTCGAACTGCCCAAAGGCCCGGGCAAGGCCGAGGTGACGGTCGTCGCTTTGCCCGGCGACGTCGGCGGCGAGCTGGCCAACGTCAACCGCTGGCGCGGCCAGCTGGCGCTCCCCCCCATCGACGAGACCCAGCTGCCCGGCCTGCGCCGAACCGTCCGCTCCCCGGCGGGCGAAATACTGGTCTACGATTTCACCGGCGGCGGAGCGAAGAAGACGCGCATGCTGGCCGGCATGATCTCGGCGTCCGGCACCATGTGGTTCTTCAAGCTGATGGGCGACGACGCGGCCGTGGAAGCGGCCAAGCCCGCCTTCCTGAAATTTCTCGCGACGCTCAAGACCGATGCGTCGTAGCGCCACCCCCGCCGGACGCCTCCTCGAGGCCTTGAGCTCCATGAAGCTCACCTTGGTCTGCCTGGCCCTGCTGATGGTCCTGGTGGTCGCCTGCACCCTTCTTCAGGTGCCGCTGGGCACGCACATCGCCGTCGAGCGCACGATCCGCTCCTTCCTGGTCTGGTGGACGCCGGAAGGAAGTTCCGTCAAAATCCCCGTTTTCCCCGGCGGCGGGCTGGTCGGCGGCGTGCTCCTGCTGAATCTCCTGTTCGCGCAGTTCCTGAAGCTGGAGCGCAGCCGCCGCAAGGCGGGCCTGTGGCTGGCGCACCTGGGCCTGGCCCTGCTCTTCGTCGGCGAGTTCGCCACCGCGCTGTTCCAGGTCGAGAGCCAGATGCCCATCGAGGTGGGCGCCACCCGCGACTACTCCGAGGATTCGCGCCGCATGGAGCTGGCGGTGATCGACGGGACCGATCCGGCGTCGGACACGGTGACGTCCATTCCCGACTCGTTGTTGACTCCGGGCAAGGAGCTGACCCACGCGTCCCTGCCGTTCACCGTCCTGGTCAAGCACTACTACGAGAACGCGGCCCTGGGGATGCGCCAGCCCAAGGACGCCCCGTCCGAAGCCACCGGCGGCATCGGCGCGAATCTGACCGTTCGCGAGGAGCCCCCGGTCACCGCCGACGACGCGCAAAACTCGGCCGCGGCGCTGATCGACGTCGGCCGTCCCGGCGGGCCCAGCCTCGGCACCTTCTGGGTCTCGAACGCGCTGGGAGCGCCCCAAGGATTCGTTTTGGAAGGCCGCTCCTGGAAATTATCTCTCCGTCCACGGCGTTACTACCTCCCCTTCTCGATGACGTTGAAAGAATTCAAGCACGACATCTACCCGGGCACCGACATTCCCAAGAACTTCTCCAGCCTGGTGCGGCTGAAGGACGCGGCGACCGGCGAGGACCGCGACGCGCTGATCTACATGAACCACCCGCTGCGCTACGGCGGCAAGACCTTCTACCAGGCCAGCTTCGGCAAGGAAGACCGCCTCTCCATTTTTCAGGTCGTGCGCAATCCCGGCTGGCTGATCCCGTATCTGTCGTGCTTCCTGGTGGCGCTAGGGCTTCTCATGCACTTCGGCCTCAAGCTCTCCGCCTCGCTGAGGGCCGTCCGATGAAAAAGGCGCGATCGATTTATTGGCTCTCGTTCGCCGCCGCGCTCCTGATCGCCGCGTGGCCCCTGCTGGCGCCCCGCCCGAAGTCCGACATACCGCTGGACGGCTTCGCCGCCCTGCCCGTCCTGGAAGGCGGACGCGTGAAGCCCATCGACTCCTTCGCGCGCAACTCCCTGCTGATCATCCGCGGAACGCAGAGCCTGCCCGTCGACGGGAAGAACATGTCCGCCGTCGAGTGGCTGCTGGACGTCCTCTTCCGTCCCGAGGCCGCCGACACCCGCAAGATCTTCCTGATCGACGACCCGGACGTGCTGGGCCTCCTCGGCCTGGAGCAGAAGGAGCGCCGCTTCGCGTACTGGCAGGTGGAGCCGAAGCGCGACGAGGTCGGCGTCCAGGCCCAGCGCGCGGAGCAGATCGAGGCCGGGCGCCGCTCCCGTTTCCAATCCGCCGTGATCGCGCTGTCCCACCGCCTGGACCTGTACGAGCAGATCAAGAACACCGTCATGATCTCCGGCTCCGACGACCCGACCATGGAGATGGCGGTGTTCGCCTCGGTCATTCCCGGCGCCCTGCGCGCCGCCCACAACATGAAGTCCGCCACCGCGAAGGACAAGGCCTCGATGAAGGCGCTGGCCGATCTGTTGGAGCGCTACCGCTTCCTCGCCCGCGCCGCCGCCTTCCGGCCCATGGCCCCGCGCGGCGGAGAATCCGCCGACGCCTGGACCTCGTTCGGCGAGGCCATGCTCCGCCCCTCGACGGGCCGCGATCCCCACCCCGGCCTGGCCGCGTACGCGCTGATGGCCCAGTCCTACCGCAAATCCGTCCCCGTGGGCTTCCGGAACGCGCTCGACGAATACTCCCAGTGGCTCGCGCGCGAGCGCCCGAACGAGACCGGCCTGGCGCTTTGGGAAGTCCGCTTCAACACCGCCCAGCCGTTCATCTCCGGCATGGCGCTCTACATCGCGGCCCTGCTGGCCGTGTTCGTCTGGTGGGCGACGCGCAAGCCGCAGGCGCAGGCCGTCGCGGGCGGACTGTTCCTGGGCGCCGTCGTGGTCCACACCGTCGGCCTTTTCGCGCGCATCGTCCTGCAAGGCCGCCCGCCGGTCACCAACCTCTACTCCTCCGCGGTGTTCGTGGGCTGGGTGGCCGCCCTGCTGGGCCTGTTCGCCGAGCGCGTGCACAAGAAGGGCTTCGCCGTCGCGGGCGGGGCGCTGCTGGGCTTCTGCACCTTGCTGATCGCCCAGCATCTCGGCGCGTCGGGCGACACCATGGAGATGATGCGCGCGGTGCTGGACTCCAATTTCTGGCTGGGCACGCACGTGGTCACGGTGACCATCGGCTACGGCGCCACCTTCCTGGCCGGGGCGCTGGGCGTCACCTGGGTCCTACGCCGGCATCTTGTCGCCGATCCCGATCCGGAGACCACGAAGGCGCTGGTGTCCTTGGCCTACGGCGTGGTGGCGTTCAGCCTGCTGTTCAGCTTCATCGGCACCACGCTGGGCGGCATCTGGGCCGACCAAAGCTGGGGCCGCTTCTGGGGCTGGGACCCGAAGGAGAACGGCGCCTTGCTCATCGTCCTGTGGAACGCCTTCATCCTGCACGCGCGCTTCGCGGGCTACGCGCGCGAGCGCGGCGTGATGGTGATGACCGTGTTCGGCAACATCGTGACCAGCCTGTCGTGGTTCGGCGTCAACATGCTGGGCATCGGGCTCCACTCGTACGGCTTCATGGACCAGGCGTTCTACTGGCTGCTGGCGTTCGCCGTCAGCCAGTTCGCGCTGATCTGGCTGGGGATGATGCCGCCCCGCTTCTGGCTCGAAGACGCGCCGTAGAACGGACAGGAGATCCATGCCCCACCCTTTTCCCCACCATTACGAAGTCGCGTTGTCCTGGGAGCAGGGCGATCAAAGCGCGATCACGGCCGGCGCGCGCCCGTCCATCGGCGGCGGCTCTCCGCCCGAATTCGACGGCACCGACCCGACGCGTTGGAGCCCGGAGCACCTGATCCTGGCGGCGCTGTCGCAGTGCCTGCTGCTCACCTGGATCTCCCTCAACAAGCGCGCCGCGATTCCGCTCAAGGGTTGGGAAGCGACGGGCGCAAGCACGCTCGACAAGACCCAGGAGGGGCTGATCTTCACCGAGTTCCGCCTTAAGATCAACCTGAAGGTTCCGGCCGAGCGCGTCGACGAGGCGCGCAAGCAGTTGGAGACGGCGAAGAAATACTGCATCGTCGCCAACGCGCTGAAGACGCCGGTATCCCTGGACGCGTCGGTCGAAGCCGCTTAAGGCGTCACCGCGCGGCCGCGCGGACCGTCAGCCCGTTGTGCAGCGCGGGAAACGCGGCATCGGCCACGCCGCGTTCGCGGCGACTTGATTCCAGCGCCCGCACCGGATCGTCCATCCCCTCGTCGGTCAGACGGAAGGTCCCGAAGTGCATGCCGACGCTCAGGCGCGAGCCCAGGTCCAGATGCGCGAGCACGGCCTCGTCGGGATTCACGTGCTGGTCCTTCATGAACCAGCGCGGCTCGTACGCGCCGATCGGCAATAGGCTCAGATCCGGAGAACCCAGGCGCTCGCGGATGAGTTTAAAATGTTCGCCGTACCCCGTGTCGCCGGCGAAGAACGCCGACGCCGAACCGCGGCGGATAAAGAATCCCCCCCACAGCGCGCGGCGGCGGTCGAACAGGCCGCGTCCCGACCAATGCTGGACCGGGACCAGGACGGCGGACGCCTCGTCGCCGAGCGGGATCTCCTGCCACCAATCCAGCTCCACGGCGCCGGGGATGCCCGCGCTCAAGAGCGTGCGCGCGTTGCCCAGCGGCACGACGAAGCGCGGCTTGTCGCGGCCGTGAAGCCGGATCAGGGACGGCAGATCCATGTGATCGTAATGGTTGTGGCTGACCAGCACGACATCGATCTTGGGCAAGGCGTCGAAGGCGATTCCCGGCGGCCGGACCCGGCGCGGCCCCGCCCAGGAGACGGGGCTGACGCGCTCCGAGAAGACCGGATCGGTGAGGATATTCAGCCCCGAGAACTGGATCAGGTCGGTGGCGTGGTTGATCCCGGTGACGGCGACCTCGCCGCGGTCCAAGGCGCGCGGCAGCTCGGGAACGAACTCGTTGCTCGCGCTCGACGGCCAATGTCCCATCGGGCGCGGGGAGAAGCGCCACTTCAGGACGTCCAGGAAACCTTTGCGGATGGTCTTCGCGCGATCGAGGTTGTGGAAGCGCTCGCCGTCGAAATGGGGGCTCGCGTTCACGGCCGGAACCGCTTCTCCAGCCACACCGTCGCGTCGTCGAACAAGGCGTAGGCCACCGGCGTGATGAGCAACGTGATCAGCAGGCACATGGTCTGGCCGCCGATGATCACGACGGCCATCGTCGCGCGGCTGGCCGAGCCGGGGCCGCCGCCGAACGCCACCGGGAGCATGGCGGCCACCAGCACGATGGTGGTCATCAAAATGGGGCGCAGACGGGTTTTGTTGGCTTCCAGAATGGCCGCGTCGCGTTCCATGCCCTTCGCGCGCAGGGAGTTCGTGTAATCCACGATCAGGATCGAGTTCTTCTTCACGATGCCGAACAGCATGAAGATGCCCATGATGGAGAAGATCGTCAGCATCTGGTGCATCAACAGCAGGGACAGCAGCGCGAACGGGATCGAGAGCGGCAAAGACAGCATGATGGTGATCGGGTGCAGGAAGCTTTCGAACTGGGAGGCCAGCACCATGTACATGAAGATCAGCGAGAGCACGAAGGCCATCACGAAGCCGGCGACCATCTTGCCCATCTCCTTCGCCTGGCCCTGAAGGCTGGGCTGGTACTCCGGCGGCAGGCGCAGGCTCTTGAAGGCCTCGTCGGTCTTGGCCACCGCCTCGCCCAACGCCAAGTCCTGCAGGTTGCCGGTCAAGGTCACCTGACGCTGGCGGTTGTGGCGGTCGATCTGCGACGGGCCGCGATCCTCGTACGGCGTCGCCACGCTGTCGAGCCGCACCAGACCCACCTTCGACGACGGCACGTACAGGCCGCGGATGGTCTCCAGCTTGTCGCGGTAGGGCTTGTCCACGCGCAGGCGCACCTGGTACAGGTCGTCGCCCTCCTTGTATTTGGTGATGTCCTCCTCGCCGCCGATCATGGTGCGCAGCGCGTTGGCGATGTCCTCGACCTTCACGCCCAGGTCCTGCGCGCGGTCGCGGTCGATCTTCACCTTGATCTCGGGCTTGGCGAAGATCAGGGAGGTGTCCAGGTCCACCAGGCCCTTCACGTCCTTGTGCAGCTTATCGATCATCGCGCCGGAGACCTGGCGCAAGGTCTCCAGCTCGGGACCCGCGATGATGTACTGGAACTCGCTGCTCTTGAAACCGCCGCCGGAGATCTGCGGCACGACGCTGACCGTCAGCCGCAGGCCCGAGTACTTCGCGAACGCCCGGCGCGCCAGCGCCATGATCTGGAATTGATTCAGCTTTCGCTTCTGTTCCGGGACCAGATGGACATAGATGGACCCGTCGTTGACGCCGTCGCCGTCGTTGGCGGCGATGGTGGTGAGCAGGGACTCCACGCCCGGCAGGCGCTTCAGTTCCGCCTCCAGCTGCTTGAGGATCTCGTCGGTCGCCTTCAGCGACGTGCCCTCGGGCGCCTTGATGTCCACCTGCATCTCGCTGGCGTCGTCCGGCGGGATGAAGCCCTTGCCGACGTAGCGGATGATCACGGCGCTCGACAGCACGGTGACCACGGCCGCGGCGACGATGACGCCCTTGTGCGCCATCGCCCACTCGACCATGAACCCGTAGTAATGCTTCAGCCGGTCGTTGAAATCGTCCACCCACTTCTGCAGGCGGTTCTTCGGGCCGTGGTCCAGCTTCAAAAAGCGCGAGCTCAGCATCGGCGTGAGCGTGAAGCTGACGAACAGGGAGATCATGATGGAGAACGCGACCGTCAGGCCGTAGCTTTTGAGGAAGCGGCCGACGATGCCCGGCATGTAGGCCAACGGCAGGAAGATGATGACCAAGGAGATCGTCGTGGCCATGACCGCCTGCGCGATCTCGGCGGTGCCCTCGCTGGCCGCCTGCATCGCGGTCAGGTTGTGCTCCTCCATGTGGCGGAAGATGTTCTCCAGCACCACGATCGCGTCGTCGATGACCACGCCGACGGCCAGCGCCAGGCCCAGCAAGGTCATCGTGTTCATCGTGAAGCCCGCGTAGTCCATCAAGGTGTAGGTCGAGATGACGGAAATCGGGATGGCCAGCGACGCGATGATGGTGCTGCGCACGCTGCCCATGAAGAGGAGGACGACCAGCGCGGCCAACAGGGAGCCCAGGACCAGATGTTCCTGCACCGTGTTGACGGATCCCAAAATAAAGTCGGACTGGTCGCGCGTCACGCGCACGTCGAAGCCGGGCGGCAGGCCCTTGCGGAGTTCGTCGAGCTCCTCCTTGACCCGCTTGATCACCGCGACGGTGTTGGAGCCGGACTGCTTCTGCACGGAGAAAGCCACGGACTGCACGCCGTCCAAGCGCGCCAGCGTGCGCGCTTCCACTTCGGTGTCTTCCACGCGGCCGATGTCGCGCACCCGCACCGGCACGCCGCCCACGTTGGCGATGACGACCTTCTCGAAATCCTGGGGCCGCTCGATGCGTCCCATCGTGCGCAGCACCAGCTCGCGCGAGCCCTGGTCCACGCGCCCGCCGGGAATCTCGATGTTCTGCTCCGCGAGGGCGTCCTTGACCTGCTTGATCGCCAGCTTGTACGACGCCAGCTTCTGCGGGTTGATCACCACATGGATCTCGCGCTCGCGGCCGCCGATCATCACGATGCGGCCCACGCCGCTGAGCGTCTCCAGCGGCTCCTTGATCTTCTTCTTGGCGATCTCGGTGATCTCGCGCAGCGGCGCGCGCCCGCTGACCACCACCGACATCACGGGCGTGGCGCCGGGGTCGAACTTCTGCACGACGGGCGTGTCGGTCCCCTGCGGCAGCTCGCTGATCACGCCGTTGACCTTGTCGCGGACCTCCTGCGCGGCCACGTCCACGTCCTTCTCCAGCTTGAAGGTCACGATGACCTGGCTGATGCCCTCGAAGCTGGTCGAGTTCACCTCGTCGATGCCGGAGATGGTGTTGACCGCCTCCTCGACGGGTTTGGTGATCGAGGTCTCGATCTCCTCGGGACTGGCGCCGCGCAGCTTGGTGTTGACCGTGACGATGGGGAAATCCACGTTCGGATACAGGTCCACGCCCAGGCGGAAATAGGAGAACGCCCCCAGCACGACCAGGGCCATCACCATCATGGTGGCGAAGACGGGCCGCTTGATGCTGACGTCGGCCAAATTCATTGCGCGGCCTCCGCCGGGGCCAAGACTTCCACCGGACTGCCGTCCTTCAGGCCGTAAAGACCGAACACCGCGACCGCCTCTCCGGCCCTCAGGCCGTCCAGGACCTCGGCCTGCGAATCGTTGACCAGGCCCAGCTTCAGCTCGCGGCGGACGGCCTTGCCGTCCTTGATCACGAACACGGCCGGAACGGGTCCCTCGATCAGCGCTTCCTTCGGCGCGGCGACGACGCCGGAGCGGCTGGCCACGACGATGGTCATCTTCGCGAACATGCCCGAGCGCAGGCGGCCGTCGGCGTTGTCCAGGTTCACCTCGATCGGCGCGCTGCGCGTGTCCGGGTCCACCACCGGGCTTTCCTTCGACACGCGGCCGCGGAAGATGCGGCCCGGATAGGCCTCGACCTCGACGCGCACGTCCTGGCCCAGCCTCACGCGGCCGGCGTAGCGCTCCGGCACGTCGGCGCGCGCGCGCACGGAACTGACGTCCACCACCAACGCGACGGGAGTGCCCAGCGTCACGTCGGCGCCGCGGTCCAGGTAGACGCGGCCGACGATACCGTTCAACGTGGACGGGACGGGCGCGGGCTCGTACTTCACGCCGACTTCGTCCTTCTGAACGGTCGCCACGGGCTGATCCTTGGCGACCGGGTCGCCTTCCTTTACCAGGTTCTCCACCAGCTTGCCCGCGATGCGGGAGTAGAGCGTGGCCTCGTCGCGGGCCTTGAGCGATCCCACGACGCTGAGCGCGTCCTCCACGTCGCGCCGCGCGACGACCGCGGTGCGCACGGGGAAGGCGTCGAGCTTCGCGGCTTCCTCCTTCTTATGTCCGCAGCCAGCGGCGAGAAAAACGAGGGTCAGGACGGCGAACGCGTTTCGGCGGGTGCTCATGGCATCATCTCCTTGACGTCGGCTCCGACGGCGCGCTGCAGCGCGGCCAGTCCGACCCAGTAATCGTTGAGCGCCTGGACGTAGGTGGTCCGGGCGCGGTTGAGGGCCAAAGTCGCGTCGGTCAGGTCGAGCTGTCCGGACTGCCCAGCCTTGTACCGGATCTCGATGGACTCGAGCGCGCGGCGCGCCTGGTCGATGGCGGTCTCCTGCGACTGGGCGCGCTCCAGCGCCTCGCGCGCGTCCAGCCACTGGCGCTTGACGTCCACGCGCACCGCGCGCCGGACCTGAGCTTCGGTCTCGACGGATTTCTCGTACGCCAGCTCGGCCTGGGCGGTGCGCTCGTGCGCCTGGCCGCCGGAGAAAACGGGGAAGCGCAGGTTCACGCCCGCGGCGGAACTATAGGCGCGCTCCTGCGGGCCCAGGTTCAAATTCGGGCCCTGGCCCTGCCACTGGTAGTCCCAGAACGCGTTCAACTGCGGCTTGCCGTCGGCCGCCGTGTACTGAATGGTCTCCTTCGAGAGGAGCGAGGCCTGATGCGCCGCCAGGATTTCCGGCCGGCGCGACAGCGCCAGCTGCGCCGCCTTCTCGTAGGACGGCAGCGCCGCGTTCGGCGCGCCCAATTCCCCCGCCAGCACGACGGGACTGTCCACGTCCAGCGCGAGCGTTTCCTTGAGCTGCGTCAGGCCCAGCTCCACCTGATTGCTCGCTTGGATCAACGCGGGCTTAGCGTTGGCCACCTCGACCTGCTGGCGCAGCACGGTCAGGTCGCTGTCGAGTCCCATCTTGTAGCGCTCCTGGATGGTGCGCAGGTGCTCCTCGGCCGAGGCCAGGTTGTCGCGCTGGATGGACGCGGTCGCGCTCGCCAGCAGGACGGAGTAGAACAGGCGGCGGACCTCGAAGGCCGCGTCGTCGCGCTTCTGCTGGAGCTCGAGCGCGCTTTGCAGGCGTCCCGCGCGCCCGCCGCGCACGGCGGCCGTGACCTTGCCGCCGGAATACAACGCCTGGTCCACCTCGACCCCGGCCGCGAGCGCGTTGGGCTGGCCGGCGATGATCTTGTTGCCTCCGAAGAACGCGTACGGCCCCAGGAAGTTGCGGGTGTAGTTGCCGGTCAAGGTCAGCGACGGAACGGCGGAACCGAACGCCTGGCGGTAGCGGCTCTCGAAGATGGCCAGATCGCGGCGCGCCAGCTCCACGTCGATGTTGCGCTCCAGGCCGATCCGGACGGCCTGATCCAAGGTCAGCACCAGCGGCGCTTCGGCGGCGAAGGCGGGAGCCGCCGCCGCGACGGCCAGGACCACAACGGCCCGACTGAAATTCGCGATGTGACTGACGGTCACGTTCTTGTCAAAAAAAATCATCCCATCTCCTCAGCGGCGCGAGATCCCGCGCAGCGCGAATTCGCGGACTTCCTTGTACTGCTGTTCCGGCGTCATGCCGGTCTCCACGCACTCGATGCCTTCCATCTCCATCAGGCCGACCATGGCCGCATGGATGCCCAGCAAAAGGCTGGGCACGGGCTTATCGACAAGAACGCCCTCGCGGATGCCGCGCTCGATGGGCGCCACCAGCAGCGCCATGAACTGCTCGTCCAACTCCTCCAGCTCACGGCTCAGCTTGTCGCCGATCACGTTGAGGAAATCCTCCCGGCGGCAATAGCGGATCAGACGCTTATACTCGGAAGCTCCCTGATGGCTGCGCCAGAACACGTCCATCGTGGCGCCGATCACGTCCAGCGGCGGCCGGGAGAAGTCGATCTTGCGCAGCTCCGACAGGATCTCGCGGTGAAATTCAACGACCAGCTTCGCGTAGATCTCGTCCTTGGTGGTGAAATGCTTGTAGACCGTGCCCTTGCCGATCTCGGCCTTCGCCGCGATCTGGTCGATGGTCACCGTCTGCCAGTCGTCGCGGTTGAACAGAGAGAGGGCCGCGGCGAGGATGTCCTCCTCGCGGCGCTTGAACTCCCGTTCTTTTCGATCGAGCACTGTCATGACTATTGGTCAAATTGTGACCAGCGGTATTATACATCGTCCGCAGCGATCCGTCAAGCCCCCGCTACCGCGCCGGGCCGAATAATTCGCGCAATAGGAACGTGTACTCGATCGCGTAGCGCTTCACCCGCTGCTCCAGGTTGGCCGCGGCGCTGTGGCCGCCCTCCGTGTTCTCGTAGTACATCACGGGCTGGCCCGCCTCCTCCAGGCGCGCGGTGAATTTGCGCGCGTGGCCGGGATGGACGCGGTCGTCCTTCGTGGAGGTGTACACCAAGGTCCTCGGGTAGCGCGGCGCGTCGTGGACGTTCTGGTACGGGGAGTAGCGGCGCAGGAACGCCGCCTCGGCGGGCACGTCGGGATTGCCGTATTCCCCCACCCACGAGTCTCCGGCCAGCAGATGATTGAAGCGCAGCATGTCGGTCAGCGGCACCTCGCACACCACCGCGCCGAACAGCTCCGGGCGCTGGGTCAGCACGGTGGACACCAGCAGGCCGCCGTTGCTGCCGCCTTGGATCGCGATCTTCCGCGGAGAGGTGGCCTTGGTCCTGGCCAGGTCCTCGGCCACGGCCTCGAAGTCGTCGAAGGCCTTCTGGCGGTTCTCCTTCAACGCCGCGGAGTGCCAGCGCGGCCCGAATTCACCGCCGCCCCGGATGTTGGCCAGCGCGTACGCGCCGCCGCGGGTCAGCCACAGGCGGCCCACGGTGGCCAGATAATATGGATCCATGGAGATCTCGAACCCGCCGTAGCCGTACAGGATGGTCGGCGTCGTGCCGTCGAACGGCGCGTCCGCGCGGCGGATCAGGAAGTATGGAACCTTCGTCCCGTCCTTGCTGGTCGCCCAGCGCTGCTCGGAGGAGAGCCCCTTCGCGTCGAAGCGCGCGGGGAGGCTGCGCCACGTGTCCGGACGCGGAGACCCGGCCGCGCCGTCCCACGCGACGATGGACGTCGGCTGGAGGAAGGTCTCCGCGTTCACCAACAGCAGGTCGGAGTCATCGTCCGCGCCCGCGATGCCGAGCGACGCCCCGGCGGGGAACGGAAGTCTTTCGACGGTCCAGGTCTTCCCCTCGCGCTTAGCCCGCAAAAGCGCGCCCTGCACGTTCTCCAGGACCGACAGGTACAACGCCGCCCGCGCGGAGGCCGTTCCCTGCAAGGAGGAACTGTCGGTCGGCAGCCACACCGTCTCCAAGGCGGACGCGTCCTTGCCGCCCGCGGGCCAGGCGACCAAGGCGCCCGCCGGAAGCGTGCTGCCGTTGACGAACCACGGGTCGCGCAGGCTGACGAGTAGCCGGCCGTCGAAGTAGCCGCGCGTCTCCGCGCTCGCCGGAAGCGGAATCTCGGTCAGCCTCCCGTCGTCGCCGTAGGCGAAACGGCGCGCGGTGAAAAACGTCAGCGCCTGATCCACCAAGGCCAGCCGTCCCTCCGCGCGCCGAGCCACCCACGGCGACACGGACACGTCGGCTTCGCCGCCTTCATAAATCGTCTTCGCCGCGGCCAGAGGCGTGCCGCGCTTCCACAGCTTCAGCACGCGCGGGTAGCCGGACTTGGTCAGGCTTCCCGGCCCGAAATCCGTGCCCACGAACAAATCGTCGGCGTCGTACCAGGAGTAGTCCGACTTCGCCTCCGGCAGCGCGAAGCCTCCGGCGACGAATTCCTTCTTCCCCGCGTCGAACTCCCGCATCACGGAGGCGTCCTTGCCGCCGCGCGACAGCCTCAGCAGGCAGCGCGTCTCCTCGGGGGCCAGGCAGTCCGCGCCCTTCCACACCCAGTTCTCCTTTTCCTTATCCGACAGCGCGTCCAGGTCCAGCACCGTCTCCCAGCGCGGCTCCGGCTTGCGGTACTCCTCCGGCGTGGTCCGCCGCCAGATCCCGCGCACCGCCTTCGGGTCCTGCCAGTAATTGTAGATCCAGCGCCCGCGCAGCTCCGGCATGGGAATGCGGTCGGTCGCCAGCACCACGGCGCGCGCGTCGGCCTCCACCTGCTTGAAGCGCGGATCGGACTTCAGCTCCGCCAGCGCCTTGTCGTCGTGCGCCTTGACCCACTCGAGCGCGCGCGGGGATTCGATCTCCTCCAGCCACGCGCGCGGGTCCGGCGCGTCGGCCGCCAGGACGGGCGCGGCCAGAACCAGCAGGAGCAGTCGGATCATCAATCCCCCAGGAATCTCAGGTACAGGTGCGGTTCGGCGGCGGCCTTGCGCGCCAGCCGGACGGCGCGGGCGGCGAACGGCTTAACGGCGGGCGCCGAAGCCTTCTCGAACGATTCCAACTCCGGCAGCACGGCCTCCAACTGGAGCCGATTAAATGTCGTCGCGCCCTCGGAATCCACGTAGCGCAGCATCGGGTAGGCCGAATTGCCCGTCGGCCACGCGGCCGCCAGGACGCCGCCTTCATCCAACGAGGAGTCCAACTCCTCGCCGAACTCGTCTTCTAGATAGACGTCCAGTCCCATGTCATCTCCCCGGATACGCCGTGACGACCTCTCCGTCGGGCTCCGCGATCACGACATACGTCGTCTCGGGCTTGCCGGTGCGGTCATTCACACCGACGGCTCGCCCCGCACGCACGACGCGCTTGTCCCGGCCATTGCGCTCGCGCTTGGGCGCGACACCCTCGGCTCGTTTGATCAACTCATCGAGGTCTTCGCTTCCATTGAACACGCTCTTGCCGTTGGTCCGTCCTCCGCCGGGGAAGTGCTCGGAAAGTATGTGTTTGCGCGCGCGGGCGCCGAGATGAAGTCGAACGGCGGGGGCCGCCGCGAGAAGCACGACGCAAGCGAGAACGGCGAAGCGACGCATGGGCGGATTATACCGAACCGCCGCCGTTCCTACGCCCCCTTTCTTCCCGTATATAATCGATGCGTTTTGACGCATTGATTGTATACGAGTATGAAAATGGAACTTTTCGGCCCGGCGGATCGTATGTCTATCATGGGAAGAACGACCCGGGTCCCGATTCGGCATCAACGGGCGCTGAACCAGACGATGCTCTACACGAAGCACGCCCCGCCGCAGGCGTTCCATGACCCCATACTTTTTCTCCGCGCGCTCCGTTCCGCCCTGCGCATGAGCCAGGCGCAACTGGCGCGGCGCGTGGGCGTTCCGCAGGCTCACATCGCTCGTTTGGAGGCCGGAGCTCTCGACCCGCGCCTTTCGACGTTGCGCCGGCTCTTCGACACGATGTTCTGCGATCTTCTCGTCCTGCCCCGGCCGCGCAAACGCCCAAGCGACGTTCTCGCCGATCGGTACCTGGGACGGCCCGACTACAAGCAGACCTGGGACGACTGATCAGCGAAGAACGCGCCCGAGAAAGCGCTCGACGGTGTACGTCGTCACCTGCCCGCACGGCCCGGAAAAGGCGTAGTCGCAGCCGTGCGTGCCCCAGGGAATCTCCAGATACTCGTGAGGCACGCCCAGCGCGGTCAGGCGCGCCGACAGGCGCAGTTCGTGCAGCGGCCACACCAGCTCGTCCCGGGAGCCGTGGATCATCAGGGTCGGAGGGAATTTCGGCCCGGCGCGCAGGAGGGCCGAGGCCTCGTCGTAGCGCCCCGGAACTTCCGACGGCGAGCCCCCCAGGTACTGGAGCAGCAGCTGCCGCGAGTCCAGGATCCAGGGGCTTCCCGGGACGGTCCAGGCCAGGCGCATGTCGTTGGGCCCGTAGAAATCCACGACGCCGCGCACGCCGGGGATGGGGTCGTCGGAGGCGGCCGCCGCCAGCACGATCTGCGCTCCGGCCGAACGGCCGAGCAGGACGACGCGGCTCATGTCCAGCGACCATTCCGCCGCGTGCGCGCGGAGGAAATCCGCCGCGTCGCGCAGGTCGTCCACGGGGCCCGGGAAGACGGTGCGCGGGGCCAGGCCGTAGTCGATGGAGGCGACCGCGTAGCCGCGCGCGGCCAGGTACCGAGACAGCTCCGGCATCTCCAGGCGCGAGCCGCTCTGCCAGGAGCCGCCGTGGACGACCAGCACCACCGGCAGCGGCCCCGCGGCGGCGACGGGACGGTACAGCTGGAGATAGAGATTTTCGCCGCACCCGCGCGCGTACAGCTCCGCGCTTTCGCGCACGGGCGGGGAATGCACGCCCAGCCACAGGTCGGCGAAAACCAGGGGCGCCGGCCGCGACGCGGACAGGCCGAACGCGCGCGCCGCGCGGGCCACCGGGGAGACGAACAGCAGCGCGGCACACAGCCCTAGGACCGCTCCGGCTTGACCGCCACGCGTGCGATGCCAGCCCGGCGCCCAGGTCAGCAGGGCGGGGAAGGCCAGCCAATGCCCCCATTCGGTCGCGACCAGCGCGAACAGCCACAGATGGTAGGTCGGCGCCCGGAACACGGCGAGCAGGGCCCAGCCGAAGAAAAAAACGCCCAGCGCGGCCCGGGCCCGGCCCTCGCTCACGCGGCGGCCTTGAGCGCGGCGAAGCCCTCGGCCAGCGGCGTCGGCGCCAGGCCCAGCGCGGCCGCCAGGCGCGTCGAGTCCAGGGAGGAGTCGCGCGGGCGCGGCGCCGGCGCGCGCTTGTCCGCGGCGCGGGACGGGCGGACCAGGCGCTCGTCGTAGCCGAACGCGCGGCACAGGAGAAGGGCGGACTCGAAGCGCGTCGCGCGCTCGGCGCCCCCCCAATGATAGACGCCCTCCAGATCGGGATCGGCCAGGAGGCGCAGGATCACCTCGGCCAGCCGGTCCCCGGCCGTGGGCGTGCGCCATTGGTCCGCGAAGGCGCCGACCGGCCGTCCCTGGGACAGCGCGGCGCGCAGCTCGTCGACGAAGCAGAGGCGCGTTCCCAGCGGGCGGCCGTACACGCTGGCCACGCGCAGGGCGCAGGCCCCGGGCGCTTCGTTGAGCACCGCCTCCTCGGCCTCCAGCTTCACGCGGCCGTAGACGGAAATCGGGTTCGGGGCGTCGTCCTCGGAGTACCAGCCCTTCTCCCCGTCGAAGACCAGATCCGTGGACAGATGCACCAGCCGCGCGCGCGCGCCGCCGCACAGCCGCGCGAGCAGCCGGGCCGCGTCGGCGTTCACGCGCCGCGCGCGTTCGGGCTCGCGCTCGCACTCGTCGGGACCCGCCACCGCGCCGGAGTGGACCACGGCGTCGGGACGGATCTGATCGAACGCGCGGCGCACGGAATCCGGGTCTTCCAGGTCCAGGCGGACCGAATCCTCCCCTTCGACCGTCCGGGAGGCGCGCACCACGCGGCCGAACGGAGCCAGGCCCGGCGCCAGGCGCCGGCCCAGGAAGCCCGTCGCGCCTGTCAGCAGGAGGGTTTTGGGCGTCATCGCGTTGATAGGTCTTTAGGCCTAGACGAGCCTGGGTGTTCCGCCTCAGGCGTCACGGCCCCGTCCTCACTATACTGATTTCATGATTCGTCGAACCATCGCCGCGGCGTTCGTGCTGGGACTGGCCTCTTCGGCGGCCTTCGCCGCCCCGTTCTCCAGCCCCACCTACAATGAAGCGTCCGATTTGGCGGCCGGAAAGCCGGCGAACACGGCCTATGACGGCGGCACCGCCCGCGCCGCCGTTCACGGCGAGGTCGGCGGCGCCCTGGCGACCGGCGAATTGACGATTCCCAAGACCCCGACGGCCGCGGTTTCGGCCCACGACGTGCTCCGGCCGGCCGCGGTGCCGGCCCCGGATAAAGGGTCGGAAAAAGAAGGATTTTTCAGCTCCCGGAGCCTGATGATGGGAGGCGGCGGCGCCGTTTTGGGCGGCACCGTCGGCTGGCTGTTCGGCGGCCTTCTGGGCGCCGCCATCGGAGCCGTCGCGGGTTTCGCCATCGGGTTCCTGGTCTCCAAACTGCTGCACTGACGCCGCAGCGCCAAATATCACGCGGGAAGGCCGGCCCACGCGGGCCGGCCGTCCCAGGTTATTGGGGCCGAACGAACGAAAGGCCCCCCCGCCCCGATGATAACCGGGCCCCCATGACAGGGCCAGCCGCGGTCTCATA
>JBIOJO010000024.1:0-59753 GCA_044450965.1 Elusimicrobiota bacterium
CGCCTTGGGGCCGCCGCCGGCGGCATCGCCTTTTCCGGCTCCGGCCGCGGCGCCGCCGGTGGAACCGCCGGAACGGCGATCATGATTATTGGACGCGACCTGATTCGGATTGGGTTTGCCGCGAGGATTCGTGTTCGTGTTGGACCCGTCGCCGGTGTCCTGAGTCAGGTCGTCGTGAGTCTCCTCGGCGGGCTCCGGAGCCGGGCGCCGGTCCCTGCCGTCGGCGACCGGGTCCGCGGAGGCGGCGTCGACCGGGACGACGTTCGTCTTCGGATCGCCGGGCTCGCGCACGGCGTCAGGCATCGGATGATCGGACTTGCTCCCTCCGGCGAAGCGGCGGAACTGGCCTTCGCGGTCGGCGATCCAGTCGTTGACGCGCCGCAGCACGCCCTTCTCCTCGCCCTTCGGCTTGGGCTCGGGCTCCGTTTTGGGGGCGGGCTCTTCCTCGCCCTTCGGCTTGGGCTCGGGCTCCGCCTTGGCGGCGGGCTCTTCCTCGCCCTTCGCGACGGTCTCGTCGCCTTTGGCCTTCGGCTTGGCCGCCGGCTCCTCGTCGGACTTAAGCGTCCGGCGTGAAGCGGATTCATCCTCTTCCGCCTTCGGGGCCCGGCCGTTCGGTTCCTCGGCGGCGGGTTCGCCGCGCGGCGACGGCTCGTTTCGGGCGACCGTCCGGTTCTCGTCGGGCTCCCCGGCCTTCTCCGCGGCCTCGCCGGTCCGGCCGGAGCGTTCCTCCGCGCCGCGAACGTTCTCCTTCGGAGCGCCCTTGCCGCCGTTTTCCGGCGCCGTCGGATGCTCTGCCGCGCGGGGGGCTTCGGCGACGTCCGCGGCCTTGACGGAGACCGTCGGCTCCACCGTTTTCATCTTCGCGCCGCCGTCGGCGGCGGGCTTGGGCGCGCCGCCCTCGGCGCCGGCCGCGTTGGCCGTGACCTTCACGCCGGTGTTCGGGTCGGTGACTTTCAATTCCTCGCCCGCGCGCGGGGCGGTCAAGGTCTCCGCGTCGGCACGCAGGGTCCGCAGCATGGATTCGGTGCGGGGAGCTCCTTCCGGATGCGACGGCGCGTCCAGTTTCGGCTCGGGGCCGCCCTCACGGGGCGCGGCGGGCTCTCGCGGCGCGGCGGGTTCGGCGGGCACGATCGGTTCGCGCGGAGCCAACGGGTCCACCGACGCGGGCGCGTCCGGCATGCGCACGGGAAGTTCCGCGCCGGGCTCTCCGGCGGGAACCTTGATCTCCAGGTTCGACGAATTGGGCGCGACGGGCGCGTCCGGCGTCACCGGCTGGACTTTCAGGGTCTCCGGGTTGATCGGCGCGGCGCCGTCGGTCCCTTCGGGACCCTTAGGCCCTTTGGCCTTGAAGCGCTGAGCGGCGAAGAAGGCGACGAAACCCATGTCGGCCGTGACCTTGCCCAGGTTCGAGTAGCGCGCGCCCTCGTCGCCCCAGTTCTGGACCAGGCTGACGCCGTCGTTGATCACCATCGCGCCGCCGGCCGCCATCATCGAGTAGTCGAACAGCTTCACCGCCGCGCCGCCCACCTTCACGACCGTCGGCAGCAGGCGCGGGGCCAAGCGGGCGACGGCGCCCACCGTGGCCTTGCCCGCCAAGGAAGCGACTCCGCCCGTCACCGCCACGCCGGCGGCGATCTCCACCACCTGGCCGCTGGCGGAGACGAAGAAGCCGGCCACCGGATGGCCGTGGGAGCCCAGGTACTCGCCCGCGCTGAAGTTCGCCGCGGCGCCCATCATCTCGTTGTTGCTGACCGCGGCCTCGCTGGCCAGCCGCAGGTCCACCGGACGGCGCGACTCGGTGACGCCGTTGGATTCCAGGTTCTTGATCCGGTTCTTGACGGCGGTCTCCGCCAGCATGGCCCGCTGAGCCTCGGGAAGCCCGCCGAGGAGGGACTTTTCCGGGTCCTTCATGAAGAGGCGGTTGGCGGGATTGTTGTTCCAAAGCGTGCGCGCTTCCAGCTTGATGGCGTCCGAGCCGGTGACGGCGCCAAGGCCGGCGTCCCAGCCGGCGTGAGCGTACATCGAGACCGAGTTCAGCGCGCCGCCCACGATCTCGATCGGCTTCGAACTGGCCAGGCGGCCCAAGGCGGAGCCCTTCTTCTCGACGAGCAGGTCCTTCTTCGACTCCCAGCCCGCTCCGTTTTCTCCCTGCCAGCCGCCGCCGGAGCGCGTCCAGCGGCGCATGAAGGCGTGGGTGACGATCTCGTCGTCCTTCCAGGGCTTGTACCACGGCGCGGCGGTGTCGTTGGGGTTGTCCTGCGCGGTGGTCCACTGGACCTTGGAGCCGTCGAACAGATACTGCCACTCCACCGACGAATCGTAAGGGACGATATGGCCGTCGGTCCCCATCTTGGCCGAGTGCAGGACGCCGAAGGCGAACCGGCCCTGGGCGACGTCCCGGTAGACCGGCGCCTTCTGGAAAACGGCGGTCAGGATGTTCTTCGTGCCGTTGCTGTGCGAGAAGATGAGGGAAAACTCGTTGTGCTTGTTGACGGACAGACGCACGGCGGGGCCGTTCTTCGCATCCGCGTCGGCGGGGGCGAGGGCCTTGTCCATCAGGAAGCCGGACAGCTCCTTGATCCGTTCGGCGTCCGCGTCGCCGAACACGGCCTTGATGGTCTGAGCCGCGATGGAATCCGCCTTCCGCTGGCGCGCCGCCGGATCCGAGAGGCCGACCAGGTCCATGACCTCGACGTTCCAGCCCAGGTTGCCGTTCTTGTCGTCGAGCAGCTGGTTGACGTTCGCGGATTTGACGACGATCTGCTGGCCGTCCTGCATGACCATCTTCTGGAGCGAGAAATGCCCGTAGGCGTCGATCATCCCGACGGTCAGCGTCACGGCGGGGGGGGTGCCGGCGGGCGCGGGCTTGCCTTTGATCTCGACGCGGTTCTGATCCACCGTCGTGACGGTGTCGCGGAGGAGGTCGTGGATGCGGCGCACCCCCGTCGAGGGGTCCATGGATTCGACGGCGATCTCCTTGCCGTCGGCGTAGCGCCGGATCTCGTGGAGATTCTTCGAGGCGTCGTGCACCTCGCGCTCCGTCAGCGCGCCCTTCGCGAACCGGTCCGTCGTGCTGTTGGTCGCCTTGCCCGCGCCGTCGAAATCGATCTCGGCGACGGACAGGTCGCCGCCTTTCTTTTGGATGATCAGGGCCTTGTGGGCCGCGCGGTTGACGCCTTGGAAAGTCTCGACGCCGCCGCCCATGTCGTAGGCGAGAGCGACGTAGCCGATTCCGCCGCGGGTGTATCCTTCCAGGGTCGCGCCGCGGGAGCCCTTGCCCTCCGGATAAATCTCCCAAGGCCGGAAGTGCGTCCCGATGGGTATGGCCACTTCCTTGGCCGCCAGATTCTGCTGGAGGAAGCTGCGGTAGGCCCACAGCTGCTCGGCGAAAGCGCCCAGCTCCGGCCGGGCCAGGCGGACCTTCGCGATGCGGTCCGGGAGCTTCGACCAATCCGTCACTTCGCCGCCCACGCCGATGTTCTTGGCGACCAGGCCTTCCTGCTTCATCAGGCGGTCCACCAGTTCGTCGAAGCTGCGGTAGGTCGAGGGGTCGCCGCCCAGGCTGCGCTCCGCCTTCTCGGCCAGGGAGCGCAGGTCGGAGAGCATCTGCTGACGGTCGTCGACGAATTTCTTTTCCGCGCCGTCCGGCAGCTTGTCGCGGAAAGGCTTCAGCGCGGCGCGCAGGGCGGCCGGAGCTCCGGAGAGAAAGCCGGAGGATCCCGCCAGGACCTGGGGAGCGGGGGCCTGCCGCGGAGCCGGGAGCGGGGCCGGGGGCTGCGGCGCCGGCGCCATGATCGCTTTCAGCGTGTGCGGCGCCATGGGGTCCGAGAATTCGATCGGAGGCTTGGCGCCGATGTCCGCGCGCACCGCGTCGAGCTTGGCCTTCCCGGCGGGGGAGCCTCCCAGGCTCCGGTTGTTCGCCAGCGCGTCGAAGATGCGGGACGCGTAGCCCGGGTCGCGGGCGGCCTGGGGGGACGCCAGCTTCAGCAGCTGGCCCGACACCCGCATCAAGGCGTCGACCTGGCCCTTCGCGTCGCCCTGCGCGGCGTCCCGCAGGACCTGGGCCAGCTTGGGGTCCAGCTGGTTCTGACCGCGGGCCAGGGGCTCGGTCATGAACAGCAGCTTTCCGACCTTCTGCAGGCGCTCCGTCAGGGCGTCGCGCTCGCCCTGCGGAAGATCCTTCGCCGCCTCCATCGCGTCGGAGATCTCGCGGTGCCTCCGCTTGAGGTCGGCGAACGTCGTCGTGCGGCGGCCCGTCACGTGGAAAAGGACGTTCTCCTCGTGCGCCGCCAGGTCCTTCTGGATCTTGAGGCCGGGCGCGCTCGCGATGACGACGGCGGAGGCGGGGCGCGGCGTGGAAGAGGAAGAGGGAGGGACCGAGACGTCGCCCGCCGACGCGCGCAGGACCGCGCAGGCAAGGGCGGAGGCCAACAGCAACCACGTCGCTCGGCGGGTCCTCATAGCAACCAGAGTATTCCTTTTGGGCCCACTCCGTCAGGGGCCCAGGACCCACCCGCTCCTAGGACTAAAGTCCTAGTCCCGTACGAGGGGTCAATGGAGCATACCCCCCGCGACGGCGGTCCGCAAGGCCTTTTTTATGACGGCTTGAGGGACGAGAGACGCTCCTCGAACCGCGCCTGGGCCTTGGTGCCTTCCTCTTTAAGGAGGTGGTACTTGCTGGCCTTCGGCGACAGGATGACGAGGAACTTCGCGGGAACGCCGGCGCGCCGGTAGGCGGCGACCTTGTGGTGTCCGTCCAGGAGGAATCCGGCCATGAACGAGTGAAGCGTCTTCGTGGTTCCCTTCTTCACGGCTTCCGGGATGCCGCGCTGGTACATGCCGAGCATCAGGACGCGGGGGCGGTCGCCGTTCTGGATCATCTGCTGGTACAGCTTCACGTACTCTTCCTTGAGGGCCGCGCGCGGCACCAGCGGCACCACGAAATCGAACTGCTTCTCGATCACGTTGCTCTCGGGGTGGCGGAAGACCTTCGGGCGCTGGGACTCGTAATGCTCCCAGCCCGACAGCAGGCCTTCCTCCTTCGGGTCCTCGATGTCCCACAGCTCCATGAATTCGCTCTGGAAGAAATACGAGGCCTCGTCGTCGGAATCGTAAGGCCCGGCCAGGTTGACCGAGGTCTCGAACACCAGGTACTCGCCCTTTTCCATCAAATCCAGCATGGGCGCGAGCTCCTGCACCAGCGCCTCGTCCACGGGACGGGGGAGCTGGATGGTCTTGGGCAGATTGGCGATCTTCCGCGAGGTGGGCAGGCGCGGCTCCTGCAGCATCTTGAACCAGAAGTGGCAGGTGTCGCAGTCGTTGCCGACCTCGAACTTGCGCGCGCCGTTGATCTCCAGGAACAGGGAGTTCGCCTCGCCGTGGCGCTTCTCGATGGCGACTTTGAAGAAACCTTTCCCGTTCGGAACCTTGACGCGAACGACGCCGTCGGCGACGGACGTCACCTCGAGCTTCGAAGGCTGGGTCTCGGATTTCAAGAGTTTCTCCCTGAGTGGTCTAGTGGCGGCGTTATCGACGACGCCATCAGTGTAGCTGATTCTCCCGGCTCCGTCCAGTCGGGCCGGCCTCGGACGGGGGGAAATTTTTCTGTAATACGCTTCCCTTATATTAGTCGGGCATGGAGCAATGGGACGAAGCAGCCCTACGCGAGATCAACAATCTCGACGCCGCGCGCCTGGCCATCCGCGGCGCGCTGGCGACCATTCGCGACCTGCAGGACGCGAACGCCGGGCTGAAGGGCCAGGCCCAGGACGAGATCGCCAAGCGCAAGCACCTGGAAACCCGCCTTTCCCAGCTCGACGAGCGCGTCGCCGACTGGCAGAAGAAATCCGAGGCCTGGGAGAAGGACCGGGCCGACCGCGAGCGGATGATGGAGTCGTGGAAGGTCGAGGCGCGCGTCGAAGTGCGCGCCGAGGAACGCGCCCGCATCGAAGAGGAGCGCCGGCTGACCGAGGAAAGCCTGGCCCACCTGCGCGCCGACATGACGGCGATGGCCAAGGGCCAGAAGGAGAAGGAGGAGGCCTGGGCGCGCCTGCGCGAGGAGCTCGAATCGCGCGATAGGCAGATCGCGGCCCTGCGCCGCGAGAAGGAGGAAACCCTCGATCGCGCGCGCCACGAGCTGGACATGGTGGAAGCCCTGCGCGCCGCCCGCGACCGGGAGATCTCCGCGTCGGTCCGCTCCCGCGAGCTCGAGCTTCAGGACCGCGAAAACGAGATTCAGGCGCTCAAGCGCGCCAACGACGAGGCCCAGAAGACCTTGGCCGCCGTCGCCCAGGACCATGAGCTCCGGCTCAAGGCCCGGGAAGAGCTTCTCGCCAAGTCGTGGGCGCAGAAGGAAAAAGACCTGGTCGAACGCTATCAGCGGCGCGAGACCGAGCTCCAGGCCCAGTGGTCGGAGCTGGAGCAGGGGCTCTGGGCCAAGGCGAAGGAGTCGCGCGCCCACCTGGACGCGGCCGTGCAGAAGCAGTTCGAGGAACGCGGCCGCCAGCTGGCCGATCGCGCCAAGGAAATCGAGGCGCTGCTGGTCTCGCGCAAGGCGGAGATGGACGAGGACTTCACGCGGCGCTGCTCCGAAGCCGAGGCGCGCTACGCCGAGAACGAACGGCGCCTGATCGACGGTTGGGCCGACAAGGAAAAGAAGCTGGTCGCCCGGATCGAGGGGGAGCTGGAGGGCGAACGCGGCGCGCTACGCGAGGAATGGCTGGCGCGCGGCCGCGCGCTGGAAGCCGAGCACGCCGAGCGCCTCCGTCAGGCCGACGCGCGCGCCGCCGAGATCGAGCGCGACCTCAAGCACCGCGCCCAGCGCCTTCTGGAGGAATCGGCGCGCAAGGACGGCGAACGCGTGCGCGCGCAGGATGAATTCGTCGCGCTCAAAACCGCCGAGCTCGAGAAGCTCCACGCCGAGAAGCTCGCGGACCTGGCCGACCGCCGGCGCGTCGTCGAGGAGGAAGCCCGGGCGCGCGAGGAGCGGCGCCAGGCCGACTTCCTGACGCGGCAGACCGCGCTGGCCGAGGAGCACGAAGTCCGGCGCGTGGAGCTGCTGGAGGAGCACCGCCGCGCGACCGCGGCGGAGAGCGCGTCGCTCTCGGCTCAATACGAGCAGCGTCAGCACGCGCTCGACGAAGAGTACCGGGCGAAGGTCGCCGAATCCGAGCGCGCCGTCCGCGCGGTCGTCGAGCAGCACGAGGGCTGGAAGGCCTCCCTCCGCGACGATTACATGCGCAAGGAGAAGGACCTGGACGCGCGCTGGTCGGCGCGGGAGGGGGAGCTGGTCCGCAAGCACGAGACCGCGATGGAGGAGCAGCGCCGCGCCTTCGCTTCGGAAACGTCCTCGTTGCGCGACCAGAACGAGATGCAGCGCCGCCGCGCCGAGGCCGACGTCGTGCGGCGCGAGCAGGCGATGCGCGCCGAGTACGACCGCGGCCTGGCCGAACTGCGCGACGCGCACTCCCGGGACCTGGCCGCGTCCTCGGCCGCGCACGAGGCGCGCCTGGTCGAGATGCGGTCGCACCACGACGCCGCCCTCCAGCTCGCCCGCGAGAAGTCCTTCGAGGAGCTGGCGCGCGAGAAGACCCGCATGCGGGAGGAGATCGACCGCCTGCAGGAGCGCGTCCACGCCCTTCACGCCGAGGCGGAGCGCAAGGCGTCCGTCGACGCCTCGCGCATCAAGGACATGGACTCGCGCCTGGCGGCCGCCGACCAGGACCGGCGCTCCCTGTCCGAGGCCCTGACCGTGCGCGAGCGCGAGCTCTCGGCCATGCGCTTCCAGGTCTCCGAGCGCGACCGCCTGCGCGAGTCCGACCGGGCGCGCGTCCTCGAGGAATGCCGGCTCATCGCGGCCGGAGAACTGGCCAAGGCGGTCGAGGAGACCGAGATCCAGTACTCCGCCTCGAGCGCGGAGCGGGCCAGCGAAATGGAGCGGGCCCTGACCGCGCGCCGCCGCGCGCTGGACGAATCCGCCGCGGAGCGCATCCGCGCGCTCGACGACCGCGAGCGCCGTCTCGAGGAAGAAGCCGCCCGCCTGGCCGACGTCCGCCGCGCCTCCGATCCCCGCCGCACGCCGCCTCCGGCGGCCTGACTTCTCCGACGGGCGGCCTCTTGACACGCCCAGGTCCAAGTGTCATTATAGGCCTATCGACCCAGACTCGCTCTGGGCTCCGAGATCAACGCCGCACGGAGGTCGCATGAGCAACGAAGACAGAGGCAACGGACTTTTCTATTTTCTCGCGGGCACCGCGGTCGGCGCGGCGCTCGGCGTGCTGTTCGCTCCCCGCGCGGGCAGCGAGACGCGCGAAGCGGTCGGCGACTGGCTGAAGGAGCGCAAGGAAAAGGGCTCCGAGCTCCTGCACAAGGTGAAGGACGAGTCGCTCATCAAGAAGGAAGCGCTCGTGGCCGCCGCTCGCGCCGCGAAGGACGCTTACCGCGAAACCAACGTCAAGCACCACGACGGCGTCGGGGCTTAATACCGGCGACGGCCGTGCCGAGGGCTCCCCGAAAGGGGGGCCCTCACTCTTTGGCGGGGCGCGCGCGCCGGACCTTGCCGGCCTTCTCGACGAAGCGCAGATAGGGAACGCCGCCGACGGACGAACCGCCGTCCACGGTCAGGACCTCGCCTGAGATGTAGCGCGTTTCCGGGGCCGCCAGATAGAGCACGGCGCTGGCCACGTCGGCCTCGGTCCCGAACTTCCGCGACGGGACGCCTTCCAGCAGGGCCTCGCGCATCCATTCCTCGGGCCACAGGCGCTCGCGCGACTGCGGCGTGTCGATCAGGCCCGGGCAGACCGCGTTGACGCGCACGCCGCGCGGGGCCCACTCGACGCCCAAGGTCCGCGTCAGCGCCAGCACGCCGGCCTTCGCCGACGCGGAAGGGGCGAAGCCGGGCGCGCCGGTCCACGCGTACGAGGCGATGAGGCTGATGATCGCGCCCTCGCCGCGGGCCAGCATCCGCCGGCCCGCCTCGCTGGAGCAGTGGAAGGTCCCGTTGAGGACGATGTCGATGACCTTGCGCCAGCGCACGGAGGTCAGAGCCTCCGAGGGACGCACGAAATTCGCGGCGGCGCCGTTGACGAGGATATCCACGCGGCCGAATTCGGAATCGACGCGGGCGAAGAGCGCCTTCACTGAGTCCATGTCGGACACGTCCGTCGAAATCCCGACGACGCGCCGGCCCGTCTCCGCGGCGACGGATTTGGCCGCGGCGTCCAGGCGCGCGCCGTCCCGCGAGGCGAGAACGACGTCGCAGCCGTGGGCGGCCAATTCTCTCGCCACCACCAGTCCGATGCCGGTGCCGCCGCCGGTCACGACCGCGACTTTTCCCTTCAGAAGATCCTTGGAGAATGTGTTCACGCGCCCTCCCAACGGGGCCGGCGCTTCGCGCGCAGCGCCGCCACGCCTTCCTGCGCCTCGGCGCCGGAGAACACCGACGAGAACTCCTCCAGCGCGCCGCGCCACAAGGCTTCGTCGGAGGCCTGAGCGTTCAGCGCGCGCTTGATCTCGGCGAAGGCCTTCGGCGGGGATTTTGAAAGGCGCCGGGCCAAGGCCAGCGCGGAGGACTTCACGTCCGCCTCGGGGACGATCTCGTCGATCAGCGCCGCGGCGAACGCGTCCTCGGCGGCGACGGATTTCCCGCGGAGGACCATCTCCTTGACGGTCCGCGGGTCCGACGACAAGGAGGCCAGGCGCGCGATCAGCGCCGAGGTCGGCGTGAGCGCCGCGCGGACCTCGGACAGGGCGATCTTCGCGCCCGGGGAAGCCAAGCGCCAGTCGCAGGCCATCGCGACGATCCAGCCGCCGAGGATGGCGGAGCCCGACAGCGCGGCGACCGTCGGCTTCGGGCACGCGAGCAGGGCCCGGTAGGCCGCCAGCAATCCCTCGAACGGCTCGCGACGGCGATCCTCCGGAAGCTCCAGCATCTCCTCGAGGTCCAGGCCGCTGGAGAAATAGCCTTCCACGGACGACTCCAGAACCAAAGCTCGGACCTTATCGTCGCGCGCGGCGTCCTGCGCCGCGACGCGCACGTCGGCCAGCGTGGCCAGGTCGAGGGTATTGCCGGGGGGGCGGCCGAACGTGAGAACGCGGACCGATCCCTCGTCGCGGACGCTGAGTCCGCTCACCGCCGCGTCCGGTCGAGCCTCAGGGTCTTCAGCAGGCGAGTGAACGCGGGCAGATAGTTCTCGTAGGTGTCGGAAGGGGCGCTGTACACGAAGGAATAATAGGATTCTTTCGAGACCGGGAGGTAGATCGAACGAGTGTCGCCCGGCACGTAGGTGATCCGGGCCGTGGCGCCCGCCAGCGGCATCTTGCCGCCGTCCTTGGCGCCCTGCCATTCCACGTCGCGCGCGATGGCCGCGTCCATCTCCTGATAGGTGGTCTGTCCCTGATCGTAGCGGGTCACGGTGATCGTGACGGGCTTGCCGGCGGAGGGCTCGTCCAGCTTGAGGTAGAGCGTGGGCACGTCCTCCTTCCATTCGTCCTGGACGCGGAACACCCGGGCGTACTCGAACGACAGCTGATGCGGGATCGAGAATCGCGTGTAGGAGCCCTCGTCGACGACGTGCATGCGCGAGGCCTGAACGACGCACTCGAACGGGCGCAGCGGATCGTTGGTGCGAATCTTCCGCTTGCCGGCGGGACAGCCGTGCGTGAGCGGGTCGTCCTCCACGTCGGCCGCTTCCGGCGGGGGGGCGTCGTCCTCGCCGCGGATCGGCGCCAGTTCCGGGTCCGAATCGCCGGCCGTCACGCGCACGCAGTGATAGGGCTGCAGGGCGTTGTCCGGGGAGGCCACGGGCCGCGTGCCGTGCGGGCACCGCGGGCGGGTGGCGAACCCCTTGGGCCCGGTGACGGATTCGAAGCCGCTCTTGGTGTCCTCGCCGCCCTTCACGCATTTGAACGGGTTGTAGGGATTGTCCGTGCTGATGCGGTGGGTGCCCGCCGGGCACTCGGCGGCCTCCAGCGCGGCCCGCGCGGGAACGGCGGCCAGCGCCGCCGCCAGCAGCGCGGCGATCATCGCGCCGTCCGGGCGCGGGCGAGCGCCTGAAGGTGCTCGGCCAGCGCCGGGTTGTTCTTGAGAATGTAGCCCACGTCCTCGAACGCCAGGCGGAAGACGAACGCGGGGCTGGCCGCGGCGACCGTGGCGGAACGCACGCCGTCGGACAGGAGCGCCATCTCGCCGATGACCGAGCCGTGGCCCATGCGTCCGACTTCGGCCGACATCTGGTCGATGACGTATTGGACGGCCACGTCGCCGGCCAGGACCAGGAACAGGTCGCGGCCGGTTTCGCCCTGTTCGATGAGCCTCTCGCCGGTCCGGAATTGCTGCACGCCGCTGCGCGGAAACATCTTCGCGCACAGCTCGGCGGTGAACTCGGGGAAGAATTCGCCGAGACGGAAGGCCGCGCAGACGGCTTCGGCGGTGGCTTCGTCCACCGGCAGGCGCTGTGGGGAGGCGGAAGCCATCGTCAGCGCAGAACCTCGGGATTGCGGACGTGCTCCAGCGCCACTTCCTTGGTGATCAACTTCTTCATGTAGAGGTTCTTGACGGACGCGTCCTTGGAGATCATGCCGGTCTGCGCGCCGGCCTGGATGGCGTCGTTCATGGCCTCGATCTTGTTCTCGCGGATCAGCTGGCGGGTGGCCGAGGTCGCGATGAGGATCTCGCACGCGATGACCAGGCCCTTCCCGTCGGCGCGCGGCAGGAGCTCCTGGGAGATCACGGCCTCCAAGGTGGACGCCAATTGGTCGCGCATGGCGTCCTGGTCGCTGTTGGGCACGGCGGAGATGATGCGCTGGGCGGTCTTCGACGCGTCGCGGGTGTGCAAAGTGGTCAGCACCAGGTGGCCGGTCTCGGCGGCGAGCAGGGCCGCGCGGATGGAATTCGCGTCGCGCATCTCGCCGATGCACAGGATGTCCGGATCCTGGCGCAGGGAGTCCATGATGCCGATGTCGTAGCTGGGGGTGTCCACTCCGACCTCGCGCTGGACGAAGATGGAGCGGCAGGGCTTGAAGAGGGTCTCGATGGGATCCTCGATGGTGATGACCTTGCCGGGACGTCCGGTCTGGTTGATCCACTCCAGCATGGCGGCCATGGTGGTGCTCTTGCCGGAGCCGGTGGAGCCGGTCACGAAAATGATTCCGGAGCGGCGGTGGGCCAGGTTTCCGACGACGGGGGGAAGGCCCAGCGACGACAGGGGGTAGGTCTTCGTGGGGATGACGCGGATCACGGCGCCGACGGTGCCCAGCGACATGTACAGGTTGAAGCGGAAGCGGCCGACGTCGTTGATGGTCTGGGAGAAATTGACGCGCAGCTCGCTCTTGAAGGTGGCCTTGTGGGTGTCGAGCAGGTACGGTTCCAAGATGCGGAAGATGACCTCGGTGGTCATGGCGGGATAAGGAAGCGCGCCGATCTCGCCGGCGATGCGCGCGATCGGGGGAATGCCGTGGATCAGGTGGAGGTCCGAGCCTCCGCGTGAGACCACGTCGGCCAGTAAAGTGGAAAGGTCCATGGTATCTGCCATACGCTCGCAAGGATAGACATGATGTAGAGAAAAATCAAGCCCACCAAGGTTAAATTCCGGTAACGCCGTCTAAGGGAGATAACCGCCGGTCGCCTGCTCGGGTCGCCCGCCGGGTCCGGCCACCCAGATCGCCGCGCCGGTGGAGGCGTCTCCGTCCGCGCCGTTCGAGAACCCGGGCAACTCGGCGGTCCACGCGCCTTTGATTTTTTTCATGCGGGCATGGATCAATTCCCGCGCGATGAACTCATGATGAAGCGTCCGTCCCGCGTTTTCTCCGCTGGTCACGGGCGTGACGATCCCGAAGCCGAGTCGTGCGACAAACACGTCGTACTTCCCGGCATCCTCGACCGGGGCGAACGTCACCTTCCATTTGCCCGCCGTGAACGACGCCGTTAGCAGTCCGGCGTTCTCGCCGGCCTTCGGCGCGGCACCGCCCCAGTCCCGCCATTCCTTTCCATCGAGCACGAAGCCGGGCGTGTATGTCGACCTGCTTCCCCAGGCGGCGGCGTATTCGCGCTGGCGAGCCGTGAATTCCGGCGACGCCATTCGGTCCTTCCACCCCAGATAGTCCCAGTAATCCACGTGGAACACGACCGGCACGAAATCTTTCCAGACGCGCGCGTCGGCTTTCAGCGGCCCGACCCACGCGTCGGCCGGGGGACAACTGGAGCACCCCTCGGAACTGTACAGTTCGATCAAATGAACCCGCGCGGGACCGGAACGGAACGCGACGCCGCCGGCGAAGGCGGGGACGGCCAGGCCGGCCGCGAGCAGGAGATTGATCATGACCATGAGTGTCGCAAATACCGCGCCGATGTCGCCTCCTTTGCTCCGTGGGCCGCGCTTTGCTACAATGATCGGACATTCCGGGCTAGCTCAATGGTGGAGCAGGCCGCTGTTAACGGCAAGGTTCAAGGTTCGAATCCTTGGCCCGGAGCCAGTTTGATGAAAAGCCCTTCAGCCGACCGCTGAGGGGCTTTTCGTTTCTATTTGCTAGAATCCGCCTGTGAGGCCTCTCGCCGCCGTGCTGGCCCTCGCCGCCGCGCTTTCCGCCTGTTCCTCGGGCGGGGGCAGCGACGCCTACGTCCGGAGGCTTCCGGACGCGCGCTTGTCCACGCTCGCCGGAATCCCCGGGCCGTCGTTGGCCACCTGCCCCACCGACAAATGCCTGACCGTCCTGGTCGCGCCGTGGTGCGCGATCTGCCGCCGCGAGACCCCGGTCATCATCGCCCTGCGCAAGGCCTTGGACCGCGCCGGAGTCGCCAGCCGCATCGTCGTGGGCTCGTCCGACGACCTGCCCGCCATCAGGAAGTTCGCCGCCGAGTTCGGCCCCGACGCCCTGCTGGACGACGGCGGCGCCCTGCGCTCGCGCGGCGTGCCGGCCTTCCTGGTCACCGACCGCAAGGGACGGATTCTGAAGGCCGTCAACGGATTTCCCAGCGGCGCCGGCCCGGATGAGCTCGCGCGCTACCTCGATTTGATTTAATTCTGCTTCAGGAGAAATGACCATGAAAATCGGAGTTCCGAAGGAGATCAAGAACCGGGAGCATCGCGTGGGCCTGGTGCCCGGCGGCGTGCGCGCCCTCGTCAAGGACGGCCACAAGGTCATGATCGAGAAGGGCGCCGGACTCGGCTCCGGAATCACCGACGAGGAGTACAAGACCGCCGGCGCGGCCATCGTGGACAAGAAGCGCCTGTTCGCGGACTCCGAGATGATCATCAAGGTCAAGGAGCCGCTCGAGGAGGAATACTCCCTTTTCCACGAGGACCAGATTCTTTACACCTACCTCCACCTCGCTCCCGCGCCCGCGCTGACCAAGGCCCTGATGAAGGCCAAGGTCAAGGCCGTGGCCTACGAGACCATCCAGACCCGCGACGGCGCATTGCCCCTGCTGACCCCCATGAGCGAGGTCGCCGGCAAGATGTCGGTCCAGCTGGGCGCCCAGTTCCTGGAGAAGCACCACGGCGGACGAGGCGTCCTGCTCGGCGGCGTCCCGGGCGTGGCCCGCGGCGTGGTCAGCATCATCGGCGGCGGCGTCGTCGGCATCAACGCCGCGAAGATCGCCATCGGCATGGGCGCGCGCGTGAACATCCTGGACATCTCGGCCCAGCGCCTCGCGTACCTGGACGACGTGTTCGGCAACTCCGTCTCCACCTTGATGAGCCACGAGGAGAACATCCAGAACTCCGTCGTGCGCTCCGACCTGGTCATCGGCGCGGTGCTGATCCCCGGCGCGAAGGCCCCCAACCTCGTCACCGAGGACATGATCAAGAAGATGAAGCCCGGCTCCGTCGTCGTCGACGTGGCGGTGGACCAGGGCGGCTGCATCGAGACCGCCGAGGTCACCTCCCACGACAAGCCGGTCCTCGTCAAGCACGGAGTCCTGCACTACGCCGTTCCCAACATCCCGGGAGCGGTCAGCCACACCTCCACGTACGCCCTGACGAACGTGACCCTCAAGTACGCCCGCGACATCGCGCGCTTCGGGCTGGAGGAGGCCGTGCGCCGCGACGAGGCCCTGCGCAAGGGCGTCAACGTGTACCGCGGCAAGGTGACCTACGCCGCCGTCGCCCAGTCCGTCGGGGAGAAGCCCGTCGAACTTGCGACCTTGGTCTAGCGCCGTCCTCGCCGGCCTCCTGCTCGCCGCCGCGATTCCCGCGCGCGCGCGCGGCCGCGTCTACGATCCCGAGGTCGCGCTTCTCCTGCTGAACGTCCAACAGCAAAGCCTGGACCTCATCCGCGAGGAGATGCTCCGGCAGGCCGACTGGCTCAACCTGGGCGCGATGCGCGCCGTGCTCCCGGAGAAGATGCCGGAGTTCGAGGCCCAGGTCCGCGCCGGGCTGACCGTGGACTCGGACGTGATCGAGGACTACAAGCTCCTGATCGAGAACATGAGCCCGAGCAACGCCCCCGAGGCGGAGAAGCTCGTCGCGGAGATCCGCCGCTACCACGACCTCCGCCCGGGCCCGCCCCTGGAGCGCATCCCCCTGCCCCCGGGCAGCGGCGACGGCCCCTCGCTCATGGAGGAGGACGGCCCCGGCGCGGACGTCGTCTCCGCGCTGAAAGGCACGCCGGTCATGGACGAGCCCGTCGCCTACGCCGAGCGCCGCTTCGGCACGTCCGGCCCCTTCCTGCGCCGCCGCAAGTGGAACCTGGATTTCTACCTCGGCTCGTTCAACGACCTGATCCCGCACTACCGCGCCCTCGGCTACCGGCGCCTGTACCGCTTGCGCGCCGCCTACATGAGCTTCGGACGCAGCGCTTACGTGCTGGCTCCCGAGCCCGGCCTGCGCCCGCGCATGGTGTACTGCGCGTTCTACGGCCAGGATCTTTTCCTGCATACGCGCGCCCAGTGGGCCGAGCTGACCAAGGCCGCGAAGGGACAAGGACCGTCGGTCCGGACCTTGACCTGCCCCGATTGCCGCTGGGTGCTCCCCGGGGTCAAGGCGATGAACTCCCTGCTCGCCACCGTGCCGTACACCGCGGACCAGGTCGTCGTCGGCTACGACGATCTGTTCGCCCGCGAATGGAAGGACTCGCTTCTCGGCGTCTACGAGAACGACTATTGGCGGCTCGCCTTCTATCAGAACGAGGCCGGAATCGTCGCCACGGTGCAGGCCCGGCACACGAACTTCGGGGAGATCCTCGCCGCCTCGATGGGGCCGCTGGTCCGCCGCGGCGCGAAGGGGATCTTCTACGGCGGCCCCGCGGCCGTGATCGACGACAAGCTGGACGTCTCCGATCTGGCCGAGCCGACCGATTTCGTCACGTTCGCGGGACAGTCCATTCCCCTGGAGAACGCCCTGGTGTTCAAGCGCCGCAAGCAGCCGACCGTCTTCGCCGCCTTGCCGTCGCCCTTGATGGCCACCCAGGAATGGTTGAGCGATTCCAAAGGGCACGGCGTGGCGGCCTTCGACGGGGAAATGTCGCGGCTGGTCGAGGAATCCAGCCATTGGAAGCGCTTGGACGACGGTGGGCCCGTCCGGCTGGGCATCGGCGGCGTGCTGGGCGGGATTTCCAACCTCCACCCCGAGGAGGACCGCGCCGTCTACACGATGGAATCGGCCGCCAGGACCGGACGCGAGTCGGCGAAGTCCCAGTTCGTGAAGGAAGTCCGCCAGGCGCTCAGCGCCGCGGCGCGAGAAAAAAGTCGGTGATCAAAGGCTCCGCGCCCGAGGCCTGAAGCGCCGCCGGGGTCTCGCTCAGAGTGTCGGACAAGCCCTTCGCCAGTTCCTTGCGTTGGGCCGCGCTCATCGAGCGGACGCCTTCCGTGGCGGGATCCAGATAGTTCGGCGAGTAGCCGCTCTTCTCCGCCTTGACGGTGTAGCCGCGCTCGGGGAGCGACGGAACCAGCGCCCGGTAGCGGCCTTCGGAATTGGTGCGGGTCGTGATGTTGCGGTTCGTCTCCAGGTCGGTGAAGGTCAGCTGGCAGCCGGACAGCGGCTTCAGAGTGGTCAGGTCGTACACCATGCCCCGCAGCTTCCATTCCTTGACGACCTTCACCGGCTTGGCCGGAACATCGGGGACGACCGCCGGAGGGGCGTCCTCGACCGGAGCGACCGAGATCGTGCCGGAGCCCTCGTAGGCGCGAACCCCGCCCGAGACCGCCGCGGTCGAAGCCAGACCCGCGGCAATTTCCCGCTCGCCCGCCGGGCGTTCGGCCATCACGTTGATCTGGGGGGTGTTCGCGTTTTCCTCGCCCAAGCGGAACAGCCCGGAGGCCAGCCACCAGATAAGGCCGCCCAGACCGAGGAAGAACAGCGCCGGCATCACGAACTGGTAGTAGGGGGACTGCTTCAGCGGGTTGCCGGCCGCCTTGGGAAGATCGTCGTCCTCGGGGAACGACATGGGACAGTTCGGGCACGCCCGCATATCCGGCTCGAGCTTGACGAAGCAACTCGGGCAGTAAGGGGGCGTCGGCATTCTAGAGTTCCACCCAGTGCACGCGCCGGATGCCGTCCAGCCGGGACAGCTCCTCGCGGACCGCGGGAGAGACCGCGTCGTCCACGTTGAGGACCATCACGGCCTCGCCGTGCGCCGAACGCCGGCCCACGCGCATGTCCGCGATGTTCACGCCGGACTTGCCCAGCAAAGTCCCCACGCGGCCGATGACGCCGGGCGCGTCGGTGTTCGTCAGCACGATCATCTTGCCCGCGGGGCGGACATCCACGCGCAGCGCGCCGAAGCGGAGCAGGCGCGGCTCGCCGGGAGCCAGCACCGCGCCGGACACCGACACCGTCCCGGCGTCCGTGACGGCCGACACGGTCAGCAGGCGCTTCACGCCCTCGGAAACCTTCGGGTCCACGGACTCGGAAACCTTGATGCCGCGCTCGGCCGCCACGGCCGGAGCCGAGATCCAGCTGACCGACGCGCCCATGATGGGCGTCAGCAGGCCCTTCAGCGCGCAGACGCCCAGAGGACGGCGCTCCGAAGCCTTGAACTCGCCCTCGAACTGGCAGGAGAACTCGCGCACGCCGCCTTCCAGCGTCTGAGCCAGGAAGCGGCCCAGGGATTCGGCCAGGGGCAGCCATTCGCCGAGGGCGGCCACCGTGGACGCGTCAAAACCCGGAAGGTTGAGAGCGTTCGGAGCGATTCCCTTTTCATGGAAATCCACGACGGCCTGGGCCAGCTCGGTGGCGACGCGGCTCTGGGCCTCCGAGGTCGAAGCTCCGAGGTGCGGGGTCAAAACGACGTTGGGCGCGGAACGAAGAGGAGAATCGGCGGGCAGCGGCTCGGCGGAGAAAACATCCAGTCCGGCGGCGGCCACGCGTCCATCCTTCAGCGCTTCGGCCAAAGCGGCCTCGTCGATCAACTCGCCGCGAGCGCAATTGACCAAGCGGAGGCCTTTCTTGACGGTCTTCAGCGATTCCGCCGAAATCAGATGCTTCGTTTTATCTCCGCCCGGGACGTGGAGCGTCACGAAGTCGGCCGTCTTGAGCAGGTCGGCCAGGGACGCCGGTTCGATCCCCAATTCCCGGGCCTGGGCTTCCGATACAAACGGATCGAACCCGACGATCTTCATCCCGAAGGATTGAGCGCGCTTGGCGACCTCGCGGCCGATGCGGCCCAGGCCGACGACGCCGAGCGTCTTGCCGAACAGCTCCACGCCCATGAACTTGGAGCGCTCCCACTTTCCGGCCTTCACCGAGGCGTCGGCCTGCGGAACGAAGCGCGCCACGGCCAGCATCAGCGCCAGCGTGTGCTCGGCGGCGGCCAAGGTGTTGGCGGCGGGGGCGTTGATGACGGCGACGCCGCGCAGGGTGGCGGCCGTCAGGTCGATGTTGTCCACGCCGACCCCGGCGCGGCCGATCAGACGCAGGTCCGGCGCCTTGCCGATCCAGTCGGAGGTGATCTTGGTTTCGGAGCGCACCAGCCAGACGTCGGTGCCGATCAGGGCCTTCTCCAGGACGTCGGGCTTCGGCGCGACCTCGAAGCGCAGGTCGATGCCGGGATGGTCCGCCAGCGGCTTGAGGCCCGCGGGATCGATCTTGTCGGTGACCAGGACTTTCAGTTTCGCCATGATGTTAAACCTTCGCCTTCGTGAGCCGATGGGCCAGCGCCGCGACGCCCGCGTCGACGTCGGATTTGGAAATGTACGCCATGTGCGCCAGCCGGAAGATCTTGCCCTTTAGATGCAGCTGGCCGCCGGCGATGGAGATCCCTTCTTCCTTGAGAATATCCGCCAGGAGTTTATTCCCGTCCACGCCCTCGGGAAGCACGACCCCCGTGAGGATATTGGCGGGATTCTTCGCGTAAAAGGGCAGGCCCAGCTTCGCGGTCAATTCCCGGCGCGCGTAATCGGCCAGGTCGAAGTGGCGCTTCCACACGGCTTCCATGCCCTCGGCACGCAGGAGCTTGAGAGCGGCGGCCTGGCCCACGACCACGGAGATTGCCGGAGTCCACGGCGTCTCGCGGTCGGCCAGGGACTTCTTCATGATCCGGTAGTCGAAATTGTAGCGCGGAAGCTTCGCGCCCTCGACGGCCTTCCACGCGCGCTCGCTGAGCGCCACGAAGCCCAGGCCGGGAGCGTTCATCAGGCCCTTCTGGGAGCCGGAGACGACGGCGTCCAGGCCCCACCCGTCGGTTTCCAGCGGCTCGCACGCCAGGCCGGAGACGGAGTCGATCACGACCAGGGCGTCGGATTCGTCATGGACGATCTTGGAGAGCGTCTTCAGGTCGTTGACGATGCCGGTGGAGGTGTCGGTGTGCTGGAGGAACACCGCCTTCGCGCCGGGATTGGCCTTCAGCGCCTTGCGCAGCGTCTCGGGCTCCACGGAACGGCCCCACTCGAACGGGACGACGACGGGGCTCAGCCCGAACGCCTTCTGGATCGCGACGAAGCGGTCTCCGAAAGCGCCGGTCGTGCAGACGATCGAAAGGTCACCCGGAGAGAGAAGGTTGACGACCGCGGACTCCATCGCTCCGGTGCCGGAGCAGGTCATCATCAGAACGGTCTGCTTCGTGCGGTACACCCACTTCATGTCCTCGATCACGCCCGCGAATAATCTTCCGAACTCCTCGGTGCGGTGATGGATCAGGGGACGGGACATCGCTTCCAGAACCTGGGGAGGAAGCGGCGTGGGGCCCGGCGTGAGCATGATGTTCTTATTGGCCATGGTTGTTAAGCGACGCCTCCGCTGTGCGGAGGCTGATTCTTAGGCGCCGGCGTCGCGCTCGGAGCCAGCCACGCGGGCTTGCTCTGGGCGGGCGCGGCGACGGCCCCCAGGGCCAGCGCCGCGACTTCGCGGAAATGCTTCACGGGGATCATCTTGACCCGCGCGCGGACCTCGGCGGGGATCTCCTCCAAATCCTTCACGTTGCCGTCGGGGAAGAGGATGGTCTTCAGACCTTCGCGGTCGGCGGCCAGGACCTTCTCCTTGAGGCCGCCGATGGGCAGGACGCGTCCGCGCAAGGTGATCTCGCCGGTCATCGCCAGCCCTTCGGCCACGGGACGGCCGGACATCAGGCTGGCCAGGGCGGTCGCGATCGCGATGCCCGCGGACGGCCCGTCCTTGGGCGTCGCGCCCTCGGGGATGTGCAGGTGGAAATCGCGGCGGCGGAACGCCTCCGCGGCGATGCCCAGTTCCTCGGCGACGGCCTTCACGTGGGACAGGGCCGTCTGCGCGGACTCGGTCATCACCTCGCCCAGGCGGCCGGTGATCTTGACCTCGCCGCGTCCGGGCACGGACACGGCCTCGATGGCCAAGGTGGCTCCGCCGACCTCGGTCCACGCCAGGCCGGTCGAGACGCCCACGCCGTTGTACGAATTCTTCTCGCGGGGGTATTTGGCCGGCCCCAGCATCTTGGCCACGTCGGCTTCGTCCACCGTCACCTTCTCCTTCTTTTCGGAAAGGACGATGCGGGCGGCCTTGCGGCACAGCGCCGCCAGCTCGCGCTCCAAATGGCGCACGCCGGCCTCGCGGGTGTATTCCTCGATGACGCGGTCCAGCGCGGCCTCGGTGATCTCGAACTGGCCCTTCTTCAGGCCGTGGTTCTCGATCGCCTTGGTGAGCAGGTGCGTGCGCGCGATGGCCTTCTTCTCGGACTGCGTGTAGCCGCCGAAGGTCAGGACCTCCAGGCGGTCGCGCAAAGTGACGGGGATGCTGCCCAGATCGTTGGCCGTGCAGATGAACATCACCTGGGAAAGGTCGAACTCCACGTCCAGGTAGTGGTCCATGAATGTCGAATTCTGCTCGGGGTCCAGGACCTCGAGCAGGGCGGCCGCGGGATCGCCGCGCCAGTCGCTGCCCATCTTGTCCACCTCGTCGAGAAGGAAGACGGGGTTGCGCGAGCCGGCCTTCTTCAGGGACTGGATCAGGCGGCCCGGCAGGGAGCCGATGTAGGTGCGGCGGTGGCCGCGGATCTCGGCCTCGTCGCGCACGCCGCCCAAGGACATGCGAACGAACTTGCGGCCCAGGGATCGAGCGACCGAGCGCGCCAGCGACGTCTTGCCCACGCCGGGAGGCCCGGCGAAGCACAGGATCGGGCCGCGCAGGCCCTTGGTCAGCTTGGTGACGGCCAGATACTCGAGGATGCGCTCCTTGGCCTTCGGAAGGCCGGCGTGGTCCTCGTCCAAAATTTTCTGGGCCTTGTCCAAGTCGATGGTGTCGCGGGTGCGGACGGACCACGGAAGGTGGACCATCCAGTCCAGATAGGTGCGCGAGACGGTGGACTCGGGGGAGAAGGGCATCATCTTCTCGAGCCGGCCGATTTCCTTCGTCGCCGCGGTGTCCGCGGCTTCGGGCATCTTCGCGTCCTTGACCGCTTTCTTCAGATCCTCGATTTCCTGCGCGAAGTCGTCCTTCTGGCGCAGTTCCTTCTGGATCGCCTTCATCTGCTCGTTGAGGTAGTACTCCTTCTGGGTCTTCTCGATCTGCCCCTTGACCCGGGTGTGTATCTTTCTCTCAAGGTTCAGAATCTCGATGTCGGCCTTGACCATGACGACCAGCTTCTCGAGGCGGGCCTTCGGGTCGGCCAGCTCCAGAAGCGCCTGGCGGTCGCCGGCCTTGGCGATGATCGCGGCGGCGGCCTTGTCGGCCAGCTCGGAGGGATCCTCGGCCTGCGGCAAGGCGGCCAGCTCGGCGGGGGCGCGGCGGGAGATCTTGCCCTGCTCCTCGCAGATCTCCAGCGCGTGGCGCATCAGCGCCCGGACCTCGGCGGTGAGCTTGACCGGCGTCTCGGGATAGATCAGGTCCGCGGTCCAGTGGCCTTCGTCGGCGGAGTAATCCATCGCGGTCAGCGCCGCGCGCGCGTGCCCCTGCAGGAAAACCTTCAAGGTGCCGTCGGGCATCTTCAGGTACTGGACGACCTCCACCAGCACGCCCATCTTGTAGACGTCGTCGGCCTTGGGATCCTCGACGGCCACGTCCTTCTGCGCGGCCACCACCAGCAGCTTGCCGTGCTTGGCCATCGCGGCCTCGATGGCCTTCACCGACTTCGGGCGCCCCACGGACAGAGGCAGGACCATGTGGGGGAACATCACCACGTCGCGCACCGCCAGGAGGGGCAGGCGCGCGGGGCGGGGAAGGGCGGCTTTTTTCGGTTCGCTCAAAGCTTGCTCATCGGAACGACCTTGTCCACCAGGCCGTAGGCGACCGCCTCGTCGGCGGAGAGGTAGTAGTTTCGCTCCACGTCCTTGTCCACCTTCGCGAAGGACTGGCCGGAATGGAGGGCGATGATCTCGGAGAGGCGCTTGCGGTTCATGGCCATCTCCTTGGCCTCGATGCCGATGTCGGTTTCCTGGCCGCCCATCCCGCCGCCGCGGATCAGCGGCTGATGGATCATCACGCGCGCGTGGGGCAGGATGTGGCGCTTGCCCTTGGTGCCGGCCGTCAGCAGGACCGCGCCGAACGACATGGCCATGCCCATGCACATGGTGGAGATGGGCGCGCGCACGAACTGCATCGTGTCGTACACGGCCAGGCCCGCGGTCACCATGCCGCCGGGCGAGTTGATGTAGAGATGGATGTCCTTCTCGTGGTCCTGGGAATCCAGGTACAGCAGCTGGGTGATCAGGAGGTTCGCCGAGTCGGTGGTGACGACGCCGCCGTCGCCTCCGAAGAAAATGATGCGCTCCTGAAGCAGGCGCGAGAAGATGTCGGTGCTGGCGGCCGAACCATGCGTCCAACGCTCGAGAACCGTCGGGAGTATGCTGGGCATGGGGAGAGTCTAGCTCTTTGTCTTCGCGCCCTCAAGTCGCGCGGCGCGTCCGCCGCGCCCCGACGGTCATCTTCGTCATTTGCCGAAAATGAAGAGAGGCTCCGGTCGGAACCGGAGCCTCTCTCGTCCGCCCATGAAACGCTTACGCGTTTTTGTAGGCGGCCTTCTCCTTCAAGAACTTCATGGTCTTGCGCTCGCGGATCATGTGGGCGATCTGGTCCTTGCGCTTCGCGTAGACCTCGCGGAGCTCCTTCTTCTTCTCCTCGGTCTCCGCGTCCTTCAGGCCCTCTTCCAGCTCGGCGGCCAGCTCGGCCTCGGACGCCTCGATCTTCTCCTTCTCCGCGATGGCGCTGAGCACGAACGCGAGGCGGACCTCGTCTTCGGCCTTGGGCTGCATCTTGGCGGTCAGGTCGGCCATGACGTTGGCGGGCAGGTTGCCGGCGCCCTGGAGCTGGCGCTTCATGCGCTCCATCATGCCTTCCAGCTGGCGCTCCACCATGGACGGGGGCAGCGGGAACTGGTTGGCCTTGACCAAGGCTTCCTCGATCTGGCGCGTGGCGTCGGCCTCGGATTCCTGGGAGACCTCGCGGTCCAGGACTTCCTTCAGCTTGGCCTTGAGCTCGTCCAGCGTCTCGAAGCCCAGGTCCTTGGCGAATTCGGCGTCCACGGGGGGAAGAATCTTGGTCTTGATCTCGGTGACGGTCACGGCCAGGTCGGCGTCCTTGCCGCCCAGCTTGACCTTGATGGTCTTGGACTCGCCGCGCTTCAGGCCCTTGAGGCCGGCGGTGAGGCCTTCCACGGACTGCTCGGACGACATGTCCACCAGCTCGCCGGTCCCCTTGGCGTTGGCCATGGGCTTGCCGTTCTGCGAGGCGACGTAGTCGATGACGACGAAGCCCTTGTCGCCGACGGTCTCTTCCTTGGACGCCTCCAGGCGCGCGTGCGACTCGCGCAGGTCCTCGATGCGCTTGTCCAGCGCGGCCGTGTCGGCGGCGACGGGCTTGCGGTTGACGGGGATCTTGACGTAGTCCTTCGCGGTGGGGGTGGGCGCCACTTCGACGCGGACCTGGAGGACGAGGGGCTCGCCGTCCTTCCACTTCACGTCCTCGACGGACGGGGTCTCCACGACGCGCAGCTTCATCTCCTCCAGAACGACGGGGACGTGCTTGCGGATCAGCTGGTCCAGGGCCTCTTCCTTCGCGTGGCCGGTGAAGTGCTGCTTGACGACGTCCAGCGGGGCCTTGCCGGCGCGGAAGCCGGGAATGCGCGCGCGGTTCTGCAGGCGGACCAACGCGGTCTGCGTCTGGTTGGCCACTTCCTCCTGCGGGATTTCGACGGAGAGGGTGAGGACGCAGCCCTCCTCCTTGACCTTCTTGAATTTCGCCTTGTCCGACTTCGTCGCGGTGAAGAGGCCCATGGTTTCCTCCGGTGTCGAGTGGGCGGGAGGGGACTTGAACCCCTAAGCCTTTCGGCACGCGGTCCTAAGCCGCGCGCGTCTGCCGTTCCGCCACCCGCCCTAAATCAAAAAGGACCGAGTTTGGCTCGGTCCTCCGTGAGTCATTCTAAATCGTCTGGGCAATCTCGGACTCGAACCGAGAACCTTGACCTTAAGAGGGTCCTGCTCTAACCAGTTGAGCTAATTGCCCGTCGGTAGGAATTTATAGCAAAATCCGCCGTCCGGCGCAAGCCGCCGTTTTTTACGGGCGCGACGACGCAGGCATGCTCGCCCAGAACGCGCGGCCCGCCAGCGCGGCGCGAAGCGACGCGCGGAAAGTCGGGCGAAGGAGTCGTCCCAGCGCCGCGTTGAGCCGCGGGTTTTCCTGAAGATGGTCGGCGCCGGCGATCACGTGCACGGTCGCGCCGATCGCATCGGCGTCGTCCGCGGCCCGCGCGACGGCGTCGTCCAGGTCGCGGTTGCGGTCGTGGATCGCGATCTTCTGAAGGTCCTCGCGGCTGCGCCACGCGGTGAGCGCCGCGCGCGCGAAGTCGCGGTAGTAGCGCCAGCCGCGCAGGTCGGAGTGGGACAGACGGTTGAGCTCGAGAAGGTTCATGTGGTGCTGGAGGAGCGGATGCTTCGACGCGTTATATCCATCGATGGTGTCCCAGCCGCGGACCTCGACCATCGAGCCGCCCACGCCCTTGGCGGCCAGCGCGTCGGCGTCCAGGCCGCGCGCCGCCAGGTACTTGAGCGCGTCGTGGCCGCGCATGGCCCAACCGGTGTAGCCTTCCACCAAAATGATCACGGGCTTTCCGGGACGCGCGTCTTCCACCAGTCGCCGCATGTTCTCGGCGATCAGTCCGCCGTCCGTATGGCGTTCGCCGTAGAAATACACGCGGGCGTCCTCGCGGCGCAGAGCGCCGGACAGTTCGAAGCCGCGGTCGAACGCGGGCACCGCCGGCTCCGCGAGCGCGCGGCGGATCAAGGCGTCGAGCGGGGGAAAACCATGGCCGGGAGATTTTTCGATGGGCTGCCAGCCGAACACGGAGCCCGGCTCGGAGAGCTCGGCGTAGCCTTCGGCGTCCTCCGGATGCGCGGAGGGCAAAAGGCCCGTGCGCGGCGCGGCCGGGGCCGGAGCGACCGACGCCTCCACCTGCTCGGCGAATAATCGAGCGTCGTCGGTGACCGCGGACAGCACCCCTTTCTTCGCGGCCTCCGACATCTCCTGGCCCATCACCTGCCACACCGACATCGCGCGGGCCAAGGATTCGATCACGGGCTTGTCGGCGGGGATCAGCGCGCGCGCCACGCGCTCCACCGCGGCGCGAACGTCGCGAGCGGCTAGCTCCGCCGCGGAAGTCGGGGCCTTCTCCTCGGCATCGGCGCGGACGCGGGCTTCCGTCACCAAGCCCAGGAATTGTTCGCCGCTCATCGCGCGCGCCTTGAGACCGCGCTCGCCCGCCAAATCGTCAGTGCTTCCAGCCAATCGGGACGGTGCGCCCGCAACGAAATCCAACTCCTCCGCGGAAGCCGCGGCGCCGGCGGGTTCCACGGCGCCGCTCAGAATGTTTTCCAGCGCCCGGCCCGCATCATGTGAATCGCCGATGGACGCAGCTCTCAGGTTTCCGGCATGCTCCAACGCCTTTCCGACCTGGGCGCCCATGGCCGAGATCTGCTGGGCGGGACTCAACGCGGGAGCGGCTGCGGGGGGAACGGCCCTCGGGGCGATGGGAACGGCGGCGGAAGTCGCCGCGAGAGGGGAAAGAACGGGGGCGACCATGTCGGCCGGGTTCAAGGACGGCGCGACCGAAGAAAGAACGGCGGCGGGGGGCGATTGTACGCGCGGAAGTACGGCGTTCAACTCCACACGCGTCTGCGCGTGCGCGGGCAACGCCGCGACCATGATAAGGAAGAGGGAACGCATCGACGTCAGTTTAACGCCAGGATGGAACGGGTTCCTGGGCCGAACGTCCCGAAATGACTTGTCAGAAGACCTATTCGATCAATCGTGTTGATCCGCGATCATAGGGCTTGATTCTCAGCGATGAGGGGGTACACTAGGCGAATGCGGCGATTCCAGACGATGCGAATTTCAATCGGGACGATCGCCCTCTTCTTACTCGCCACAGCTGCGCGGTCGAATTCCGCCCTTGATCCGCGGAGAACGCGAGACGCCTACCTGTACTCTGAATTTCCGGAAAAATCTATTCGACAAGAAATCATCCCCTTCTTGCTCGATCAGCTTCGATCTCCCGATGCGAACCGCCAGTACGAGGCCCTCAAGGATCTTGCCTATCTGGGCTCGGCCGCCGCTCCGGCTGTCAAAACACTGCGGTCCCTCAAAAAGAGCGATGTCCTCGATACTCGACATGTGGACGAGGCCATTGCCCGCATCGAGGGCGTCGCTATGCCCGCCGTCAACGGAAGACATATCCCGCTGATACCGGAGGTCAGCACGCGGACTCTTAGATCGGAGGAGGACATCGCTTTCACACAAAACGTGCACATCAGTTTCGTGCCGCGGAAGGAACCGACTCATGTCGGCGATGATGCCGAACTAGACTTCCGCATCAATGTCGAAGGCCCCGGGAAATATATTTCAGGCTACACTCACCGAATTCTCCTCGCGGAGCGTATCGAACGGGACGGGAGCAAGACGCAAATCAACGTGCCGGTATACACGCTTTACAGAGGAGGGCTCTTCGCGATCGGAGGACAGAACCTACCAGGGGTCACCGATGCGAGTCACGACGGATTTGAAACCGAACAATTAAACAGCCGCTTCATCCTGGATCGGCCCGGTAGCTATCATTTCTTGCTGGACGCCGTCCTTACGCCCATCACTTCGACAGTACCCATATGGAGCCAGATAAACGCGAATCCACCAGTCAAGACGGCCACCATAACGGCCGAAATCGAACTTTTGCCTAGGGACGAGGGCGCTTCAAGGCGTCGTTATCTCCAATTAAACGCCGAGCTAATGGGGGCGAAGGACGACGATATGGGCGTGGACGAATTCGAATTATACTCGCTCATTGACTATGACTTCATCCCGGGGATCATGCACTTGATCGGGGTGGCTGGCGGGAGTTCCAGCGCTGGCACCGCCGTTCGTTCAATGGCGTATTTATGCGACAAAAAGCGGGTGCATGCCGCCGTCTTGCAGGACATCGAGAAAAACAACCGCCCTTCCGGAGAATATGAAGCCAAAGACCTTATTCAAATACTCGCAATGACTGAAACCATCCCGTGCCGCCCGAAGGAAAGCGCCGACGACGTGGACTACGTTCGATGGGACGTGTCCAGAATGCAGTGGGAGGACCGTCTTCTCAAACGTCTCAAGAATCGTTCCACCCATTGATTATTCGCGCCTTACGGCTACACTGTCCGCGTGGATATCAAAGACGTCCTGCTCCAGAACGAGAACAGCATCCCGACGCTCGACCAGAACCTTTCCACGGCTGCCACGACCGGGACGCCGCTGAGCTTGGGCCACGACACCGGCTCCACCCTCTGGAAATTCGGCCTCAGTTCCATCCTCGGCCTCTTGGGAATGTACTACCTCGCATCAGGAAAGAAACAGAACGACGTGCAGAAGATGCTCATCGGCGCGGGACTCACCCTCGCGAGTTTTTTCCTGTTTTGATCCGCCCTTGACGAACCCGCGCCCGGGGGGCTATTCTTCGGGAGATGAGGGCCTTTAACAATTACGACATCGGAAGCCTTCGTTCCTCCTATATAATCTCGATGCCATGAAATACTGGATATTCCAGAACAACCAAGTGCTGGGCCCGTTCGAGCCCAACGACATGAGTCAGCACCCCTCCTTCACCGCGGAGAGCCTGGTCTGCCCCGAGGGAAGAAGGGGAACCAGCATGGGAGACTGGCAGAGGGCGGGCATGGTGCCCGATCTGTCCGTCGCGCTCGTGAAGGCCTCCCAGTCCCACAGCGTGAGAAGCTCCGTGGCCACGCTCGCGGGCCTGCCGCCCGAACCCACCCTCAAGGATCTCGCCGTTCTGGGCAGCCTCCAGGAAAAGATGGCCCTGCTCGAGGACGTCGTCCTCCAGCTGCAGGAAGGACTCCGCACCAAGGACGCCGAGCTGGCCGCGCTTCACGAGGAACTGGCCGGCAAGGACAAGCAGTCCGACGAGATGCGCCGCGAGTCGACGGAGATCAAGCGCGACGCCGACAAGCTCAAGATGCAGACCGAGGCCCAGCGCCGCGAGGCCTCCATCCTGAAGGCCGAGACCGACGAGTTCAAGCAGAAGATCTCGGAGCTGGAGGAACGCCTGGGCGCCGTCGGCCGTCTCAGCGACACCATCGACAAGGCCGTCGAGGCCGAGAAGCACGTCGAGCACGACGTCGAGGCGCAGGGCGCCACCTTGGCCGAGCTCACCAAGGAAATGGAGGCTCTCCGCACCCAGCTGCACGAGCGCCTGTCGTCCGCGTCCGCCGCCGCCGCGGCGCCGCCGTCCGCCGCTCCTTCGCTCGCGCCCCTGCCGGCGCCCTCGGCGCCCGCCGCTCCGATGCCCGCCCCTTCGCAGCCCGAATGGCCGGCGCCGTCGGCCATGGCTCCGATGCCCGATATCGCGCCCATGCCGAACATCGCGCCCCTGCCGGACGTCGCGCCGGCGCCGAGCGTCCCGCCCATGCCGAACATCGCGCCGCCGCCCGCGTCGGGAGACTTCAGCTTCCCGTCGATCGCGCCGACGCCGGTCCCGATGGACGCGCCGCTGCCGTCCATCGCGCCGATCCCGTCTCCGTCCGAAGCCCCGCTTCCGATGCCCTCGGCTCCCGCGCCGATCCCGTTGTCCGCGTTCGAGTCCGCTCCGCTACCCGCGTTCGGTTCGACCGGCCCCGGAAATGAGTCTCCGGTTCCGATGCCCGGATTCGGCGGACCCGCGCCGATCCCGGTCGCGGCCGGGCCCGCTCCGGACGCCGCCGGTCCCGTCGCGGACGCGCCCGCGGCGCCCGTTCCCGCGAAAGGCGGGGGCAAGAAAGCCCTGCTGCTCGGCGTCGTCGCCGGATTGTTCGTGCTCGCCGCGCTCGCCGTCTACTCGGGCCGCCTGACCAAGCGCAAGCCGTCGATGCCCGCCGCCGTCGCCGACACCGCGCCGCTCCCGACCCCGGCGCCGGTGGTTCCCGTCGCTCCGGCGCCGCCGCCGCCCGACCCGCGCCAATTGGCGATCGACGCCGCGCGCGACTGGCTGCTCGCGGACGGACGGACCTTGGGCATGGCCCTGGAGACGGTGTCGCCTCCCAGCGGGAACCTGTCTCCCTGGATGGCGGAGACCCTGCCGAACAACCGCGCGATGGTCAACTATTTCGCGCACGGCGCTCCGGGAGCTCCGACCGTCGCTTACGAATTCGAGGTGGACCTGGCCGCGAAAAGCGTGACCGGCCGCAACGCCGCGGCGAAAGCCGTCCTGTCGGGCAAAGCGGCGGCGCCGCCGGCCCCGCCGAAGGCGAAGAAGGTCACCGTCAAACCCAAGAAGGCCAAGCCCGCGCCGAAGCCCGCCGAGAACCTGGATTCCTTGCTGGGCGGCGACTCGGGGGAAAGCCCGTCCGCTCCCGCGGCGTCGCCCGCTCCCAAGGCCGCGGCCGCGCCGAACGACGACGCGCCTTCGCTGGATGAACCCGCCGGCGAGACCCCGCAAGAGGCTCCCGCGAAGCCCGCCAAGTCGACGGCGGCCAAGCGCGCCGCCAAGGCCTCGGCGAAATCTTCTAAGAAAGCCGCACCCGGAGGCAAGGCCGCGGACGAGGCCCTGCTCGACGACCTGCTGAAGGAGTAAACATGGAAGCCCTCGCCGGCCTCAAACAGATGGAAGCCACCCTGTCCACGACCTGCGACAAGGTGAACACGCTGAAGGCGAAAGTCGAGGATCTCCTGTTCCGGGCCCAGCGCATCTCCAACGCCCAGAAGAACGGGATGCCGAACAACGACACCATGTACGGCTACGACCTCCAGAAATTCCGCCGCGACGTGCGCTCTTTCTCCAACGATATTTCCGGCTTGCCCGTGCTGCTGGGCTCCATCGCGACCAACGCCGTCCCCGACGACCGGGCCGCGAAGTTCGCCTCCTCGGTCATGCGCCTGGCCTCGCGCCTGTCGCAGGCCCTGCGCGGGCTCCACGACATGTCCCTTCTCGCGCACCAACACATCCGCGCCGCCGACCTCAAGATCGAGGCCTGGTATCTGGCGCAGGAAATCGAGGAGTTGGTGACGCGAGGGCAGGGGCTGCCCACGGTGGCCAACAAAATCGTCATGGCCACCGCGCCGGCGGCCGCTCCCGCGACCGCTCCTGCGGCGGCTCCGCCCGCGGCTCCGGCGGCCGTCGCTCCGGCCGCGGCCGCGCCGTTGGCCGCGCCGGCCGTCGCGCCCGCACCCGCTCCGGCGGCCCCGCCCGCTCCGCCGCCCGCCAAACCCTGAAGACGCATGGAGCTCATCCTCCGCTTCCTGAATTTGCGGACCTTCCTCATCGCGGGGGGGATCGTCGCGGCCATCGTGCTCGCGGACCGCTTTCAGGAGTACCCTCGCGGCTGGTATGAAAGGAAGATGAACGCCCGCGAGAGGGGACTCTCCCCTCTGGGCGCGTCCATTTCCCAGGATCTGGAGGCGCGGGAGTCGGCGCGGCTCAAGGCTCTCCACCGCACCGTGAGCGACGAGATCGCCGCGGCCCAGGCGAAAAGCTTCAACGTCTCCCGGCTTCAGGCCATCGCCGACAAGGCCCTGGCCCTCGACACGCCGCGCTTCCGTCCCGCCGCCATCGAGCGGCTCAATCATCTCCGAATGGTCATCCCGCAGGCGAGCGAGCAGTTCCGTCCCGCCAGCGAGAACGACGACCCGTCCGATATTCCCGACGCGCCGAAGCCGGCCAAGGCGCCGCGCGCCGCCGCCCGATGAACATCCGCGGCGCGGGACTGATGCTTCTGCTGGCCCTGCCGTCCTACGGCGCCGACGCCGAACAGACCACGCGCGACTCCTACGGCGCGTTCCTGCAGGGACGCTACGACGATTCCGCCAGCGGATGGCGCTATCTGGCCGGACTCGGCGTCGTCGCGCCGCACCCCGAGGCCAACGAAGCCATCTCCCTGCGCGACGCCGGGAAGCCCGAATCGGCGCTGCCGATGTGGATCAAGGCGTCGTTGACCGCCGACGCGGACGGCTTCATCTGGAACCAGCGCGCTTGGTCGTCCCTCGCCCTGGGACGCACGCGCGAAGCGAAGGAATCGTTCGAGAAAGCCGTGGACCGCTCCTCGACGACCGCGACCCAGGCCGAGGCGAACCTGGGGCAGGGTTTGGCCGCGCTGATCAACGATCAGCCCAAGGCCGCGCTCGAACCCCTGCGCCGCGCCGCCATCGCCGGCCCCTACGCGATCTCCGCGGCGGCCCTGCTGACGGCCGAGATCTCCACGCGGCTGGGCGACCGCCAGTCGACCTTGAGCTACCTCCGGCAGGCCCTGGACGTCGATCCGTACGACCGGGAGGCCCTGCGCGGACTGGCGCGGCTTCTCGACAAGATCGGGGACAACAAGGGCGCCTGGCTCGCGGCGCGCCGCGCCCTCGCCCTCGATCCGACGGATTCCGAGGCGATCCGCACGCTCAAGCGCAACGCCGGCTTCATCATCGGCGACCCCGACGAAGCGTCCGGGGTCCGCCGCATCGCCCGCCCGGTGCTCAACCCGGACGGCGACGACCTTCCTCTACCGGCGGCGCCCCGCCCGATCCGCGTCGGGCTGTACGGCGCGCCCAACGGCAAGCCCGCGACCATGACGCGGTGCTACCTGATGATGAATTCCTCGTTCAAGGTGACCGCGGCCGCCTACGGCGTCATGCGCGACAACGGCAACGCGTTCGATCAATGGGAGATCGAGATGCGGCCCGAGACCGGGGTGATCGAGGTTCGCGACTCCGCGCGCAACCTTCTCTTCGTCTCGAAGCAGCCGTTCAAATTCGTTCCTTCCGGAAAGCGCGGCTCGGTTCTCATCAAGAGCCCCCGGATCACCGACATCGTCGGCGTGGACATCGGCGACCGGGAGGTCCGCGGCGCGGTGGAGGTCGTCCCGAATCCCTGGGGCTTCGAGCTGGTCCAGGAAGTCCCGCTGGAGCTGTACCTCTACGGCGTCGTGTCGCTGGCCCTCCCCGACGGCAGCCCGCCCGAGGCGTTCCGGGCCCAGGCCGTGGTTTCCCGGACGGCGGCGATGTGGGCGGTCGGACACCGCGCCCAGACGATCGAACGGATGGACTTGCTCGACGACCGGACCACCCAGGCCACGATCGGCGTCAGCGGCGAGATGCACGCGGCCGCGGAAGCCGTCGCCGCGACGGAGGGGATGGTCCTGGCGGAGGGGGGGATGGTCGCGCGGGCGCCGCAGCACGACGACAGCGGCGGACGCACCGAGGACGGCCGGGAGTCCGGCGAGCCGGGAATGGACTCCATCGTTTCCGTCGTCGACGCGGCCCAGCCCCTCGCCGAATGGACCACGCCTCTCGACCTGGAGCGCTTCGTCCACGACGCGCCGCCGACCGGACTCTACAGCGAGGCCGCGTCCGGGCAGCCCGCGTCCGCCGCGCGCTGGATGCGCCTGCTCGACGCGCGCGACCTGCGCGAGCGCGCCGACGCGGACAAGAAGATCGGACGCCTGCGCGAGGTCCGCGTCGCGGGCCGGACCTCGACCGGCCGGGTGAAGGCCTTGGAGGTGACCGGAGCCGACGGGACGGTCACGTTCACCGGCTTCGCCGCGATCCAGCGCTTCCTGTCGCCCGGGAGCCTGCGCTCGACCTTGTTCACCCTCCAGCCCGTCTACGACGGGAAGAACCTCTCGCGCCTGGTCGTCTGGGGCGCGGGCACGGGCTCCGGCCTGGGCTTCTCCCGCATCGGAGCGATCGGACAGGCCGCGCTGGGACGGGATTGGCGCGTCATCGTGAAGCACTACTTCCCGAAATTCGAGATCCGCGATCTCAACCACCCGCCCGCGCCGCCGGCGCCGCCGGTCAAGGGCGGCCTGGGTCCGTACAAGCGGACTTTGAATTTCCGGCGCAAGGGCGCGCCGACGGCCGCGCCGGACCAAAAGAAGTAGAATCGACCGGTGCGGATCAAAGTCGCGCACGTGGTCACCCGGCTGGACCTGGGCGGCGCCCAGCAGAACACTCTGCACACCGTGCGCCTCCTGGACCCCGCCCGCTTCGACGTCCTCCTCGTCTGCGGCGAGGGGGGATACTTCGACGCCGAGGTCCGCGCCGACCGGGGCCTCCGCGCGATCTTCCTGGATTCGCTGGTCCGGGAGGTTTCGCCGCTGCGCGATCTCCTCGCCGTGCTGGAACTCTGGAAGCTGTTCCAATCCGAGCGTCCCGACGTGGTCCACACGCACAGCTCGAAGGCGGGCATCCTCGGCCGCCTGGCGGCCGCGCTGGCCGGCGTGCCCGTCGTGATCCATACCTACCACGGCTTCGGTTTTCACGACCGGCAAAATCCCTTCGTCAAAGGCGCCTACGTCCTCCTGGAGAAGCTCTGCGCGCGGTTCACGACGCGGCTGGTCTATGTCTCGCGCGCGAACGCGGCGTACGCCGAGCGGCACGGGCTCGGAAGCGCGGCCTCGGCGGAGATCATCCGGTCCGGCATCCGCCTGGCGGATTTCCCGGCGAAGACGGACGCGGCGAAGCTCAAGATGTCCGCCGGCATCGGCATGCACAAGCCGGTCGTGCTCTCCATCGGCAACCTGAAGCCGCAGAAGAACGCCGCCGATTTCGTCGCGGCCGCCGCGAAGGTCGCGGCGCGCGTCCCCGAGGCCCGCTTCGTGTTCCTCGGCGACGGTCCGCAGCGCCGCGCGCTGGAGGCCCGCGCCTTCGCGCTGGGCGTCGGCGACAAGATCAGCTTTCTGGGCTGGCGCCGCGACGGCGCGCAATGGCTGGCCGCCGCCGACGTCTTCGCGCTGACGTCGCTGTGGGAAGGACTGCCCCGGGCGTTGGTCGAAGCGATGAAGACCGGACTGCCCTCCGTGTGCTACGCGACCGACGGCGTCGTGGACGTCCTGCGCGACGGCGAGAACGGACGGCTGGTGGCCCCCGGCGACGTGGACGCGTTCGCCGAGCGCTTGATCGAACTTCTGACCGACGAACCGCTGCGCCGCCGGCTGGGGGCGGCGGCCGCCGGATCGATCGGACCCGAATTCGACATCGACGGCATGGTAAGTTCCCAGGAAGCCCTCTACGAACGCCTGCTGGCGGAACGCCGTGGCTGAGCCCTTCGAACGCCCGCTCGGCCTTTTCCTGCAGGGCGGCGGAGCGCTCGGCGCGTGGCAGATCGGCGCGCTGGAGGTGCTGGACGCGGCCGGCCTGAGGTTCGACGCGGTGATGGGCTACAGCATCGGCGTGGTCAACGGGACCGCGCTGGCCTTCGGGCGGCTGAGCGAAGCCCTGGCGCATTGGCGGCGCATGGACGGCCGCGCCATGACCTTGAGCCCTCGCCTCAAGCCGTTCTCGCTTTTTTCCGCGCAGCCCCTGCGCTCCTTCTTCGACGACGCGCGGGACGACGAGGCGGCGAAGGGCGCCCTCAAAATGGAGCTCACGGTCGTGACGGCCTGCCCGGGCCTGGGCGCGCCGGTCAACGCGCGCTTCACGCCCGGCGCACGCGACGGCTGGGACGGCCCGCTGATCGAGCACGCCGCCGCCAGCTGCGCGGTCCCGTGGGTCTTCCCGCCGGTGGACCTGGACTACCGCGGCCGCCGTCTCCGTCTTTACGACGGAGGCGTGCCCATGCCCCGGCCTCTCGACTTCTCGCCGCTGGCCCGCTGCGCGAACGTCCTGGTCCTGGAGATGGTCCGCGCCGACGAATTCGGCCGGCGGACGTTCACCCCCTGGGGCGCGATCGACCAGCGCAGCCGCGAGGCCGGCCGCGAGCTCGTCGACGAGGGAGCGGCGGGGCTCGCGCGCGGCGAGCGTCCGCCGCGCGTCTACCGGGTGGCTCCGTCGCGGAGGTTGGAGCCGCTGATCCTGGATTTCCGCGCCGCGGGGGTCAAGGACCTCCTGGCGCGCGGGGCCGAGGACGCGCGCGCGTTCCTGGCCGCCCCCGAACGGCACCGCGCCGCATGACGAAGGCGCGGGCGGCCCTCGGACTGGCGGCCGCCCTCGCGCTCCTGGGCGCCTGGCATCTGGTCCTGCGCGGACAGGGGCGGGGAGTCCCGCTGATCACCGACGAGGGGGAGTACGCGGTCGCGGCGCGCGTCTGGTCCGAGGGCGGACTGCCGTACCGCGACGCGTTCAGCCAGAAGCCGCCGACCACCTTCCTCATCTACCGCTTGGCCGCGGCGCTGTCTCCCGCGCCCACGGCGCCGCGGGCCCTCGCCGCGCTCGCCGTCGTCCTCACCATGCTGGCGCTCTTCGCCTGCGCCCCGACCTCCTGGAGCGCGGCCGGCCGCCTGGCCGGTCCCGCGGCCTACGCCGCGCTCTCGTCCATTCCCGTCGGCGACTTCGGCTTCCCGGCGAACACCGAGATCTTCCTCAACTTGTTCGCGTCGCTCTCGGCCGCGGCTCTGCTGCGCGGCTCGCCCCTGCTCGCGGGCCTGGCGGCGGGCACGGCGCTGACCACGAAGCAGACCGCGCTCTGGACCGTGGTGGGCTTCGGCGCGCTTTCGGGCGCGACGCCGCGGGGTTTTTCCGCGCCGCGCGCCGCGCGCTTCGCGGCCGGCGCCGCGCTGGTTCCGGCCGCGTGGGGGCTTTACTTCGGCGCGCACGGGGCGCTGGGCGTCTACTGGTCCTCCGCCTGGGCCGGGAACGCGCGCTACGCCGCGGTGCTGGCGCGAAGCGGCATGCTGAACAGCCAGCTGAGCTGGTTTTTTTCCATGCTCCTCCCGCGGCTCTTCCTTTTCTCTCTCCCGGCGGCGGTTCTCGCCGGATGGTCCCTCAAAGGACTGCGCGCGGGAGCGAAGCGGCCCGTGGAGACCCTGGCCGTGGTGTGGTTCGCCACGGCCGTCGCCGGAGCGCTGACGGGGCTGTTCCTCTTTCCGCATTACTTCGTGCAGGCGGCCCCGGGCCTGGCCTTGGGCGCGGCCTGCGGCGTCGAGAAGCTGTCGGCCCGCCGCGTCCGGTTCGCGCCGGCCGCCGCCGCCGCGCTGGCGCTGTGGCCCGCGCTGATCGCGCCGCGCGCGTTCTTCGCCTCCAGCGCGCGGCAAAGGGGGCTGGCCCTGCTCTACCCGAATCCGCTGTTCGAAACGAAGGTCATGGGAGAGGAGATCGCGCGCCGCGCCGCGCCGGGGGACTTCCTGCACGTTTTCGGATCGGAAGGGGCGCTGTTCGCCTATTCGGGCCTGATGCCGGCCACGCGCCACACGCTGTGCTACGCGTTGACCTTGTTCCCGGAGGACGCGCGGGGCTGGCGCGACGAGATGTCGGCGCTGGAAGCCGCGCCTCCGCGCTTCATCGTGTACTCGACGCAACCGCTGTCCACGATGACGGCCTCGACGCACGGCCTGGACTACGCCGCCGGCATGCGCGCGATGCTGGCGCGCCGCTACCGCTACGCGGGAGGCGTCCGCGTGACCGATTCCGCCGAGCTGCCCGTCTACGCGGACTCGCCCGCGGGGGTTCCGGCGCCGTACGAAGAGGAAGATCGCCTGTTCCTGTTCGAACGGAACTTCTGATCCGCCGAAACGAAAGCCCGCCTCGACGCGAGGCGGGCTTCGTTTCCTGCGGCGCGGACTTTACTGGAAGAAGTAGATCGCGGCCGCGAACTTGTAGTCCGCGTCGTCCAGGGGAACGATCTTGTCGGCGATCAGGGTCTTGCCGACCGAGAGCAGGTACTCCTTGCGCTTGGCCAGCTTCTCGGCGATCTCGTCCTGAGTCTTGCCGATCACGGTGACGTAGCCCAGCTCCGGTCCGATGTAGACCATCATCCACGTCTCCGGGGTCTGGACGACGTTCACGCCCGCGCGGCGGTAGACGTCGACGTCCAGGTCGTCGCCCGGCTTGAGGACGCGCAGGCGCGTCTCGTGGTCGGGATTCTCGTCGGACTTCGTCAGATAAAGGACGGAGTAGGTCGGCAGCAGGGCGTCGACGTTGATCACGCGGGCGGTCACCACGGTCAGGCCCGCCTTCGTCAGCGCGGTCTGGGCCAGGGCCATGTTCGCGCGCAGGCCGTTCTCGTCCTTCGGGGGGAACTGGCGGGGGTCGGCCAGGAAGTCGCGGATCACGCGGCCGTCGGCGGTCTTGTACGGAATCCGGTACATGCCGTCCGCGAAGGTCGCCGCGCCGGGCTGGACTCCGGCGCCGGCCAGGGCCTTGGACCAGTACGCGGTGGCTTCGGCGGCCTGCTCGGGGGTCTGCGCGTAGCCGTAGAGCGAATCCTTGCCGGCCTGCGCGAGCATGTGATAGTCGGAGATCTCGTCGCCCGAGGCGGCGCGGGGGGCCTTCAGATCGGACTTGATCGCGCGGATCTGCGCGAAGCTGATCGTGCCGAAGGACGGCAGACCTTCGGACGAAACGGCGCGGGCGCCCGACGCCAGCAGCAGCAACGACGCGGCGAGAACGATTCGCATGATCGGTGAGCCTCCTGAGGAAGATGTCGCGACCGGCCCATTCTACATCATTTTTTTAATAATTGGGCCTTATGGTCCCGCCGCGTCTGGGCCGAAAGGCCCGTTCGGCTGGAACGTTGCGTGCATCTTTACCGCGGCCGCGTATTTTAGATACAGTGGACGCAGATTTCCTCAGGAGGCTCACTCATGGCGAAGTACACGGTTCCGAAGGACGGCGCGAAGATCGGCTACGCGAACGGCAAGCTGGCCGTGCCGGACAATCCCATCATCCCTTTCTTTCCCGGCGACGGCACGGGGCTGGATCTCTGGAAGGCCACGAAGATCGTCCTGGACGGCGCCGTGGTCAAGGCTTATAAGGGAAAGAAGAAGATCGCCTGGATGGAAGTGTACGCCGGCCTGACCGCCCTCAAGCACTACGACAAGGACACCGTGCTCCCCGAGGAGACGGTCGCCGCCTTCAAGGAATTCCGCGTCGGCCTCAAGGGACCGCTCACCACGCCCGCCGGCTCCTTCAAGTTCGTCTGCCTGGACTGCGCCGCGGAGCTGATGGACCGCCCGGCGAACTGCCCGAAGTGCAAGAGCGAATGGATCACGCCGAGGTTCCGGTCCGTGAACGTCGGTCTTCGTCAGAAGCTCGATTTGTACGCGTGCGTGCGCCCCGTGCGCTGGTTCAAGGGCGTCCCGTGCCCCGTGAAGAATCCCGAGAAGCTGGACATCGTGATCTTCCGGGAGAACACCGAGGACATCTACGCCGGCATCGAGTTCCAGCAGGGCACGCCCGAGTGCAAGAAGGTCTACGACTTCCTGACCAACGAGATGAAGGTCAAGATCCCGTTCCCCGACTCGGGCATCGGCATCAAGCCGATGTCTAAGACCGGCTCGCAGCGCCTGATCCGCATGGCGATCAAGTACGCGATCTCCCACAAGCGCCCGTCGGTCACCATCGTCCACAAGGGGAACATCCAGAAGTTCACCGAAGGCGCCTTCCGCGACTGGGGCTACGAAGTGGCCAAGGCCGAGTTCCGCGACCAGATCGTCACGGAAGCCGAGCTGTGGGACGACCTGAACGGGAAGATGCCGGCCGGCAAGATCCTCATCAAGGACCGCATCGCCGACCAGACCTTCCAGCAGCTGCTGCTGCGCCCGGACGAGTACTCGGTCATCGCGACCCCGAACCTGAACGGCGACTATCTGTCCGACGCGGCCGTCGCGCAGGTCGGCGGCTTGGGCATCGGGCCGGGCGCCAACATCGGCGACGGCGTGGCGATCTTCGAGGCGACGCACGGCACCGCCCCGAAGTACACCAATAAGGACATGGTCAACCCGGGCTCGCTGATCCTCTCCGGCGTCATGATGCTGGAGCACATGGGCTGGCAGGAAGCGGCGGACCTGATCATCAAGGGACTGGAGGCGACCATCGCCGCCAAGACCGTGACCTACGACTTCGAGCGCCAGATGACCGGCGCCACGAAGATCAAGTGCTCCGAGTTCGGCGCCGCGATCGTCAAGAACATGGACGGAGTCGCCGTCGCCGCTTAAGACTTAACGAAACCAAAGGAGACGGCGCCGCCAAAAGCGGCGCCGTCTTTTTTTCGGCGCGCCGCGTCCGTACGCGGCGGAATTGCGTTTCCATGAATATGGCTGTCGCCGGAGACAGTAAAATTAACGGAAACGCGAATGACCGCCGGATGTCCTCGGGCTAAACGCGCATCAATTCGGGAAGCGTGAGACGCTTGCCCCGAACCGACGGAAGAACGTCGCCGCTTCTCAGCTTGAGGACGATCCAATCCTCGAGAACTTCGCGCAAGGTCGCGCGGCATTTCGTCGCCGTCTTCGCGCTGGCCCAGACCCCCGGGAAACCGGGAATCTCCGCGAAGCAGGTCTTGTCCTCCAGCTTCTTCAGGCGGGCGCTGGCCAAGGCGGCGGCGATATAAGCGGAAAGGCCCATGCTGTGAGTGTAACAGGGCTCCCAGTTGAATTCAAGGATTGGGCTGATGTCTCTCATCGTGTTCGCACCTCCACTGGTATACGATCCAACCGCGGAAATAGTTCCATGCCGAAGGCAGCGCGCGCGCCATATTCGCTATCATCACCTCATGGACCAAACCCTCTTCAACGACGTCGACACCTACATCACCGGCCGCCTGGCCCCGCGCGACGAGGACCTGGAGGCGGCGCAGAAGGCCGCCGCGGACGCGGGACTGCCCGCCATCAGCGTGTCGGCGGCGCAGGGCAAGATGCTGTCGCTGTACGCGACCATGATCGGCGCCAAGCGCATCCTGGAGATCGGAACGCTCGGCGGGTACAGCACCTTGTGGCTGGGCTGGGCGCTGCCCCTCGGCGGCCATATCACGACGCTCGAGGCCGACCCCAAACACGCCGAGGTCGCGCGCGCCAACATCAAGCGCGCCGGGCTGGAAAAATCCGTCGACGTGCGCGTGGGCAAGGCGCTGGAGACCTTGCCGCAGCTCTACGACGAGGACGTTCCGCCGTTCGACATGTTCTTCATCGACGCGAACAAGGACATGATTCCGGAGTACTTCCAGTGGGCGCTGAAGCTGGGGCGAAAGGGCAGCCTGATCGTGGTGGACAACGTGGTGCGCGGGGGGAAGATACTGGACGCCGCGTCCGAGGATGCCAACGTGAAGGGCGTGCGCCGCTTCTACGACATGCTGGCCGCGGAATCCCGGGTCAGCGCCACCGCCATCCAGACCGTGGGGGCGAAGGGCTACGACGGTTTCGCGCTGGCGGTGGTCGTCGGGTAGAATGCTAGAATCGGCCTCACGTGACTGAGAAGCTCTACCTGTCGGCGCTGATCCCCGTCTATAACGAGGAAGAGAACCTGCCCGCCTTGGGGGAGGAAGTCTCCGCGGCGCTGGACGCCCTGGGCAAGTCCTACGAGGTCATCCTCGTGGACGACGGATCGAAGGACCGCTCCTGGGACGAGATCCAGAAGCTGATCCGCAAATATCCCCGCTTCCGCGCCGTGCGCCTGGGCCGCAACGCCGGGCAGACCGCCGCCATGCTGGCCGGCATCCAGCACTCCACCGGCGAATTGATCGTGTGCCTGGACGCGGACATGCAGAACGACGCGCGCGACGTGCCCAAGCTCATCGAGAAGATGAACGAGGGCTACGACTGCGTCAGCGGCTGGCGCCGAGACCGCCAGGACCGCTTCCTGGACCGCAAGCTCCCGTCCATGATCGCCAACGGCTTCATCTCCCGCGTCACCGGCGTGCGCCTGCACGATTACGGCTGCACGTTGAAGCTGTACAAGGCGCAGTACCTCAAGCCGCTGCGCCTCTACGGGGAAATGCACCGCTTCGTGCCCGCCTTGGTGGGCTTCCTGGGCGCGCGCGTGGCCGAGGTTCCCGTCAACCACCGCGCGCGCACGCGTGGCGTGTCGAAGTACGGCATCTCGCGCACCTTCAAGGTCCTGCTCGACCTGATGACGGTGAAGTTCATGGACAGCTACCTGGGCAAGCCCATCTACCTTTTCGGCGGCGGCGGCGTGGGCATGGGGCTGGTCGGCGTGGCCTTCATGCTGGACACCCTCTACAAGAAGTTCTACCTGGGCATCTTCGTCAAGGACCAGCCCTTGTTCCAGGTCGCCATCTTCTGCCTGCTGATCGGCTTCCAGATGGTGCTCATCGGCCTCCTGGCCGAGATCCTGGTCCGCATCTACTACGACCTCAAGGACATGAGGCCGTACTTCGTGCGCGAAACCGCGGGGTTCTGAGCCCGGCGATGGGGGACATCCCTTTCGATCCGGTGACCGTCACTCCGCCGTTCTACCGGAACGAGAAATTCCTCTCCGTGACCGTCCTGGTCCTGTTCGCCGTCTTCCTGTTCATCCGCCTGGACCTGGCCGACATCCTGATTCGTCCCTACGCGATGAAGTACGGCCAGGCGGGCGCCGTGCGCATCGTGACGAAGAGCGAGCGCAGGGGCAAATACGACAGCGGATATTATCTGGGGGTCGTCTTTTCGGACGCGCCCCCCGACGCCCAAGCCTACCACCTCAAGGTCAACGGCGTCGCCTACGAGACGCTCCCGAAGGACGTCGTCGTTTCGATGCACTACATCCCCGGCTGCCCGAGCTGCATCGTGCTCGACGAGGATTACGGCTCGGCCCTTCAGTTCGGCCTCATCGATCTGGTCTACATCGGCATCGCCGTCGGCGCGCTTTTCCTCGGGAAGAAGAAAAAGCCCGAAACGGCGGCCTGACCCAGCCATGGATATCGATCCCCAGGCGCCGCCGCAGGACGCGCCCGTCGACATCAAAGCCGTCCGCGCCTGGTTCTACGCGGCGCCGTTTCTCGCGGCCGCGATGATGGCGCTGCTGGTGCTGCGCTTCGACCTGCTCGACCCCATGATCCGGCCCTTCGCCCTGGAGTTCGGCACGCCGACCACCGCCCTGGTCAGTTCCAAGCGCGTGTCCACCGGACGCAGGACCTCCGGAAACTACCTCTCCCTCAACTATCAATATTCTCCCGACTACGCGCCACGCCCCGAGCTGAAGGTCAACGACGCGGCCTACGCCGCCGTCGCGGAGAATTCGCGCGTGGCGATCCACTTCATCCCCGGCTGCTCCTCCTGCATCGCCCTCGACGAGGATTACGGCTCCGCCCGGCAGCAGGCGGTGCTCGCCCTGGCCGTCGGCGGCTTCGTCGTCGGCGCCGTCTTCCTTCAGACATACTTCCGGCGTTAGGCCCGCGCCCGCGCGCGAGTTTTGTACCATACCTCCATGAGCGCCTCGCTGGTATTCCCGCTGACGGAAGTGAAGGAGAAGGGCTTCGTCCCCGTGGACGTCTCCGTCCCGTCCGCCGACTTCCCGGACACGCTGCCGGAAGGCGAGCTGGTGGGGGACATCGCCGTCAAGGGCTCCCTCAGCCAGCAGGACGACGAGGCCGTCTTCGAGGGCTCCGCCCGCGGACGCTGGCGCGTCGAGTGCACCCGCTGCCTGACGCCGGTGGAGGGGAATTACGACGCGGCGGTCGAACAGCGCTCCTCCATCGACGGCGGCCCCATGGACATCAGCGACGAGGTGCGCCAGTCCATCGTCCTGGCCCAGCCGATGAAGACGTACTGCAAGCCCGATTGCAAGGGCTTCTGCTCCGTCTGCCGCAAGAACCGCAACCTCGGAGACTGCGGCCACGCCCAGGGCGGCGCCGAGTCGTCCACGCGTCCCCGATTGACCCCTCGCCCCGATAAAGGCTAAGATCAACCTTCTCCACAAAATAGAGGAATACAATGCCCAATCCGAAACGTAAGCACACACGCTCCCGCCGCGACAGCCGCCGCTCCGCCAACTGGAGGCTCGACGGCATTCCGTTGAGCAAGGACAAGGACGGCCGCTGGCACCGCCCGCACACCATCAGCCCCGACGGCTTCTACAACGGCGTGCTGGTCCGCCCGCCCAAGACGAAGAAGAAGGCCGGCTCCGGGCCCGAAGGCGAACAGAAGTAAAACCCTCCGTTTGAAAATCGCGCTCGACGCCGTCGGCGGCGACCACGGATTGACCCCGAACATCGACGGGGCGGTTCTGGCCGCGAACGCCTTCGGCGTCGAGCTCGTTTTGGTGGGCCCCGCGGAGAAGATCGCCGCGGAGCTTTCCGCCCGGGGCGTCGGCGCCGGAGACCCCCGCTTCGAGGTCGTGGAAGCCCCCGAGATCGTCGAGATGACCGAGGAGCCCGCCGCCGCCTGCCGCGCCAAACCGAACTCCTCGATCATGGTCTGCGCGCAGCTGGTCGCGTCGGGCCACGCGGCCGGAATGGTGTCCGCGGGCAATTCCGGAGCCACCATGGTCGCGGCGCTGTGGCACCTGAAGCGCGTGCCCGGGGTCCTGCGCCCCGCCATCGCCGTCCCCATCCCGACCCCGAAGGGCGTGACCGTCCTGCTGGACGCCGGCGCCAACGTGGACTGCAAGCCCTGGCATCTGGTGCAGTTCGCCACGATGGGGACCCTGCTGGCGCGCCACCTGTACGGCATCGCCCAGCCCACCGTCGGACTGCTCACGATCGGCGAGGAAGAGGGGAAAGGCAACGACCTGGTGAAGGAAGCCTATCCGCATCTCAAGAACTCCGGCCTCAATTTCGCCGGCTCGGTGGAAGGGCGCGACGTGCCCGCGGGCAAGACCGACGTGGTGGTCTGCGACGGGTTCGTGGGCAACGTCGTGATCAAGACCATGGAAGGAACCGCCGCGGCCGTCGTCGGCCTTCTGAAGAACGAGCTGACCTCTTCCTGGCGCTACAAGCTTCCGGCCTTATTGTTGCGTGGTCCTTTCGCGCGCATGAAGCGGAAAATGAGCTACGATGAATACGGCGGCGCGCCTTTGGTCGGCGTCAACGGCGTCGCCATCGTCTGCCACGGCTCCTCGAACGCGCGCGCGATTTCGCACGCGGTGCGCGCCGCCGCGAAAGCCGCCGATTCGGGATTCGTCGCCCAGCTGAGAGAGGCCGCCCGCGAGGAAGCCGCCCGAGACGGCGGCGTCAAAGTTTGACCGTCCCACATCCGACAAGGAGAACCACATGAGCACCGACACCGCGACGCAGCCCGCCTCCGCGACGGGACTCCGCCTGAAGGACAAGGTCGCCATCATCACCGGATCCGCCCAGGGCATCGGCTTCGCCACCGCCGAGGTCTTCGCCGCCGAAGGCGCGAAGGTCGTCATCGTGGACGTCAACGCCGACATGGCCCAGAAGTCCGCCGCGACCTTGGCCGCCGGCAAGGACACCGCCATCGGCATGGCTTGCGACGTGACCAAGTACGACCAGTGCGAGGCCGTGGTCAAGGCCGTCGTGGAAAGGTGGGGCAAAATTGATATATTGGTGAACAACGCGGGCATCACCAAGGACAACCTGATGATGAGGATGTCCGAGGCGGATTGGGACCTGGTGCTGAACGTCAATTTGAAGGGCGCGTTCAATTTCACGAAGGCGGTCGTTCGTCCGATGATGAAGGCTCACTACGGACGCATCGTGAGCATCGCCTCCATCGTCGGCGAGGAAGGAAACGCCGGACAGGCCAACTACGCGGCGTCGAAGGGCGGCCTGATCGCGATGACGAAGTCGGTGGCGCGCGAGTTCGCCTCGCGCAACATCACCGCCAACGCCGTCGCGCCGGGCTTCATCCACACCCGCATGACGGACGCGATTCCGGAGGAAGCGAAGAAGAAGCTGTTCGACAAGATCCTCCTGGGCCGCATGGGCGAGCCGGCCGAAGTGGCCCGCGCGATTTTGTTTCTGTCGTCGGACGAGTCGTCGTACATCACCGGACACGTTCTGAACGTGAACGGTGGCGGATACATGTAACTCAGGAGAATGACCACCATGGCTGATGCCAACATCCCGGACCGCGTCAAGCAGATCATCGTCGAGCAGCTCGGCGTGGACGCCGCTGAAGTCACCCCGAACGCGCACTTCGTCAACGATCTGGGCGCCGACTCCCTCGACACCGTCGAGCTCGTGATGGCCCTCGAAGAGGAGTTCGACACCGAGATCCCCGACGAGCAGGCCGAGAAGATCCAGACCGTCGGCCAGGCGATCGACTACATCACGACCCACGCGAAGAAGTAAGGGGTCGGCCGTGGCCGAGCCTCTGGAAGAGGTCATCGGGTATCGTTTCAAAAACCCCGGCCTGCTCAAGCAGGCGCTGTCGCACAAGTCGTTCGCCAGCGAGAGCGGGTCGGGGATTTACAACGAGCGTCTGGAATTTCTAGGCGACAGCATTCTTGCGGCCGTCGTGGCCCATCAGCTGTTCGCCGAGTATCCGAACGACCCCGAAGGCTCCCTCTCCAAGAAAAAATCGCTGCTCGTGTCCCGGCCCAGCTTGGCCGCCTGGGCCGAAGTCCTCGGCTTGGGCGGATATTTGTACCTCGGCATCGGGGAGGAGACCAGCGGCGGGCGCACCCGCCAAAGCCTCCTCGCCAACGCTCTCGAGGCGCTGCTCGGGGCCATGTACCTGGACGGAGGCTACGACGCGGCGGCCAATTTCATCCGGGCCTGGTGCGCGGAGAAGCACGGCAGCCTCCTGGAAACCGACCATAAAAGCCGCCTCCAGGAACTGCTCCAGAAGCGCTATAAGACGCCCCCGAACTACGAGCTGGCCTCGGCGGCCGGTCCCGACCACGACAAGGTTTTTTCCATCGTGGTGCGGATCGGAACCCGGGAGCTCGGGCGGGGAACCGGCAAGAACAAGAAGGAAGCCGAGCAGGCCGCGGCCCTCGACGCTCTGGGCCGGATGAAGGCAGGGGGAACCTAATCATGGATTACGAACTGACCGAAACCCAGGAAGAGATCAAGAATCTCGCCTACCAGGTCGCCGTGCGCGACATCAAGCCCGTCCGGGAGAAGCACGACGCCGAAGGGACCTTCCCGTGGGAGTGCGTCAAGAAGATGGCCGCGGCGGACCTCTTCGGCGTGTACCTTCCGGAGGCCTACGGCGGCCTCGGCGGGGGCCTGCTGGAGCAGGTTCTCGTCGTCGAGCAGCTCTCCCGCATCTGCGGCGGCATCGCCCTGAGCTTCGCGGCGACCGGCCTGGGCGCCCTGCCCATCATGCTTCTCGGAACGGCCGAGCAGCGCGAGAAGTACATCCCCGACCTGGCCGCCGCCCGCAAGCTCGCGGCCTTCTCCATCACGGAATCCTCCGCCGGCTCCGACGCCACGGCGACGAAGTGCACCGCCAAGCTCGACGGCGACCACTACGTCCTGAACGGCACGAAGATCTTCGTCTCCAACGGCGAGGTCGCGGAGACCTACGTCGTGTTCGCGACGACGAACCCCTCGCGCGGCGCGCGCGGCGTCTCGGCCTTCATCGTCGAGAAGGGCACGCCCGGCTTCGGCTTCGGCAAGAAGGAGCACAAGATGGGCATCCGGGCCAACCCGACCTACGAGATCACCTTCCAGAACTGCCGCATCCCGAAGGCGAACCTCCTTTACAAGGAGGGTTACGGGCTGTTCACCGCCCAGACCACGTTCGACTGCTCGCGCCCCGGCGTCGCGGCGCAGGCGCTCGGCATCGCGCAGGGCGCGCAGGACGAGACGATCGCCTACATCCGCCAGCGCCGCCAGTTCGGCCAGCCGATCTCCAGCTTCCAGGCCATCCAGCACATGATGGCCGACAACGCGACGCGCACCGAGGCCGCCCGCACCTTGCTCTACGCCACGTCGCGCTCGATCGACAAGGCGATGAAGCCCGTCTACGAGAAGGCCATCGCCGACAAGGCCATCGTCTACGACGTCATGCAGAAGATGGACGTGCGCCGCTACACCAAGGAGTCGGCGATGTCCAAGTACTACTGCTCCGACGTGGCCATGCAGGTCACCACCGACTGCGTGCAGATGTGCGGCGGCATCGGCTACATGGCCGACTTCCCCGTGGAGAAGTACATGCGCGACGCGAAGATCACGCAGATCTACGAGGGCACCAACCAGATCCAGCGCAACGAGATCGCCGCGATGCTCATCAAGGAAGACGCCTCGGCCCAAAAGGCCGACGCGGCGGCCGCTTAAGAATCCTGATGACCACCGACAACCGCGAATTCCTGCGCTGCGGGCATCGCGGCGTCCTGGGGGCTTCCGATTCCGGGGTCCAGGGCGCGCTTCTGGGCAAGCCGGCGTCCTACGCGCCCGATCGGGCGTTCGATGCGTGTCATATATTTCTCGATCTTGAAGTCGATATGCGCCGAAAAACGTTGTCGGGGAAATGCGTGACGTCCGTTCGCGCCCGTCGCGGGGGAGTCCGTCGTCTTGAGTTCGACGCCGTCGACCTGAAGATCTCGAAGGTTCTGGCGGATGGGAAGTCCGTCAAATTCCGGCTCAAGGATGGGAAGGTCGTCGTGACTTTGACGAAGGATCTTCCGGAAGCCGCCGAGACCTCCATCGAGTTCCGCTACGCCGTGACCGATCCCGAGGCCGGCCTCCACTTCGTCAAGAAGCCCGTGCAGATGTGGAGCCAGAGCCAGCCCGAGGACGCGCGGCGCTGGTTCCCGTGCCACGACTCGCCCCACGCCAAGGTCACGTCGGAGATCCGCGCGCGCGTGCCGGCCGGAATGCGCGCCGTGTCCAACGGCGTGCTGGTCGAGCAGGAGAGCTTCGGCGGCCGCGAGACGTGGCACTGGAAGATGGACCGCCCGCACTCGATCTACCTGATCACCTTGGTGGTCGGCGAATTCTCCGAGATCGTCGAGGAATGGGACGGCATCCCCGTCGTCTTCTACTGCGAGAAGGGACGCGAGGCGGACGCCCGCCGCGGCTTCGCCAAGACCGCCAAGGCGCTGAAGTTCTTCTCCGAGAAGACCGGCGTGCGCTATCCGTACCCGCGCTACGCGCAGATCGCCGTCGCCGAATACCCGGGCGGGATGGAGCACACCACCTGCACCACGCAGACCGACGCCTGCCTGATCGACAAGCGCGCGGCCCTGGACCACGATCTGGACCTCCTGGTCGCCCACGAGCTCGCGCACCAGTGGTTCGGCGATCTGGTCACCTGCCTGGAGTGGCCGCACGCGTGGCTCAACGAGGGCTTCGCGACCTATTTCGAGGTCCTTTTCCAGGAGCACGACAAGGGCCGCGACGAGGCGCAGTACGAGCTGCTGGGCAACGCGCGCGTCTATTTCGACGAGGACTCCCGCCGCTACCGCCGCGCGATCGTGTGCCGCACCTACATGGACCCGTACACGATCTTCGACCGCCATCTGTACGAGAAGGGCGCGTGGGTTCTGCACATGCTGAAGAACGCCCTCGGAGACGAGCTGTGGTGGAAGGCCGTCGGCCATTACCTGCGCAAGCACGCCGACTCCTCGGTGCAGACCCAGGACCTGGTGATCGCGATCGAAGAGGCCACGGGCCGCAACATGCAGTCTTTTTTCGACCAGTGGGTGTACCGTTCCGGCCATCCGGCGCTTCGCGCCAAATGGTCCTATGACGCGTCCTCGAAGAAAGGCTCTCTGTGGCTGATGCAGACGCAGACGACCGACGACGCCCATCCCGCCTTCCGCTTCACCGCCCACGTCCGGGTGACCGGACGGGGCTGGACGCGCGATTTCCACGAGACGGTGACCGAGAAGGAGCACCGCTTCGGCTGGAAGCTTCCGGGGGAGCCCCTCGACGTCGAATTCGATCCCGAATTCGTCCTGCTGAAGAAGTTGTCCCTGACGAAGCCTCTGACCATGTGGATCCACCAGCTGACCCGCGGCGCCACGGCCGTCTCGCGCCTGGTCGCCGCGGACCACCTGGCCCGCTGGGGAGGGATCAAGGCCGTCGCCGCGCTGACGGCCCGGATCAAACGGGAGAAGTTCTGGGGCGCCGCCGTCGAGATGACCCGCGCCCTGTCCTCCATTCCAGGCTCGGAGGCCGACCTCGCGCTGAACGGCCTGCTGTCCTCCGTCCAGCATCCGAAAGTCCTGCGCGCCGTCGTCTCCGAGGTCGCCCGCCGCGCGCGCCCCGGCGCCGACGTCAAGATCGCCGCGCTGGCCCGCCGCCATCCGTCCTTGGGCGTGCAGGTCGAGGCGACCCGCGCCCTCGGCGCCCTGGGCGGCGGCCGCCACCTCGGCGTCGTCGCGAAGAACCTGAAGACTCCCAGCTACCGCGACGTGCTGGCGAGCGCCGCGGTCGCGGCCCTGGCCGGAACCCGCGACGTCCGGATGGTCCCGAGGCTGAAGGCCGCCGCGACGGCTCCGTCGCCGTACGGCGCGCGCGTGACCGCCCTGCGCGCGCTCGCCGACTACTCCGCGGCCGATTCGACCCTGGTGCCGTGGCTGTGCGCCCGCGTCGAGGATCCGGACGAGCGCGTCACGCTCACCGCCGTCACCGCCCTCGGCTCCACCGAGGACGAGCGCTCCCTGCCCACGCTGGAGCGGCTGGCCAAGGAGGCGGGAAACCCCCGCGTCCGCGTCCACGCCCAGGAAGCCTTGACCCGCGTGAAGGCCGGCGGAAAGAAAGCGGCCCTGAAGTAGCCGGCCGCCCTCAGAATCTCCAGCCCGCGCCGATGCGCAGGCTGGAGCCCAGCAGGGACATCGGCTGGAACGCGGCGTCGAAGCGGAAGCCCCCGACTTCCAGGCCGACGCCGAACGACAGGCCGGACAGCGCGCCCAGGTCCGGAGCCGTGCGGGTCGAATAGCCGATGCGGCCGGCCGCGCTCATGTTCAGGCCCACGGCGTGGGTCCCCTCGAAGCCGAACTTGCCGTAGAAATTCCCCGCGTACGGGGCCGACAGCTCCACCGCCGGAAGGAGACGCCAGTCGTCGAGCCGCGCGTCGTACGCGGCCGAGACGGCCGCCTCCGTGGGCAGCGGCTCGTTCTCGGTGATGAAGCGGATCTTTTGGCCGAGGTGGCGGATCGCTCCCGCCAGGATCAATTCGTGCAGGTTCGACGGGCGATAGAGCATGCCGCCGTCCACGGCGAACGACGTGGCCCGGCGCGTGCCCAGGTTCTCGCTGATGAACTTCAGCGCGCCGCCCGCCGCGATCTCGCCGGTCCACGGCTCGCGCTCGTCCTGATAAGGACGGTCCGCGCGCGGCAGGTTCCAGTTCTCCCGGAAATAGTCGCGCGACGCCACCATCGGATCGTTGTCGGAGAATTGGTGGCCGTACGCGACGGAGTACGCCTCCGAGTGGGGGGCGAAGCTCCCTTGAGTCTGGTTCGACGCGTCGACGAGGGCCAGGTTGTCCTGGGACAGGCGCGTCAACGCCACGGCGACCGTGCCGTGCAGCCATTCGGACGGGGCGCCGAAGGCGAGGTAGTCGTGATGAACGCCCGCGGGAAGCTCGGCGCGCGAATACAGGACCTCGGGTCGGGTCATCTGTCCCAACCCGGCCGGATTCCAATAAACCGCGTCGGGGCCCTCGCTGACGGCGGTGGACGCCTCGCCCATTCCCAGGGAGCGCGCGCCGGCCCCCAGGCGCAGGAACTCCGACGACGACGTGCCGACGTTCTGCACCAGCGCGCCCGCGGGCGCGGCCGCGGCCAGCAGCAGGGCGAGGACCGCGGGCCTCATCGGATCACCACCACGCGGCGCACCAGGCGCGCGCCGCCCGCGTCGACGACGGCGTAATAGGTGCCCGACGCCGCGCGGCGGCCGAAGCGGGTCGAGCCGTCCCAGGTGAAGACGCCGCCGCCCGACGCCTGGCCGTCGAAGACCTGCTCGCCCGTCAAGGTGATCAGCCGGACCCGCGCGCCGCCGGGCAGGCCCGTGAACGACAGCTGATTGGCCCAGTAGCGGCTGGACGCGTCGCCGAGCTCCCAAGGCTGGGGGAAGACCTGGACCGCGCTCAGGTCCGTGCCCGGCGTGACGAAGAAAGGCGCGAAGGAGGAGAAATGCTGGACGTAGGCGGTCAGCGCGTGGGTCGCCGGGTCGGTCTGCGAGGGGATCAAGGTCCATTGTCCCGAGGCCGTGTCGAAGCGCCAGAGGTGCAGATGACGCTCGTCCTGGCCCGCCGGAATCTGCGTCGGATCGTAGGAGATGGTCACCCGCACCGGGGAGGAAGGCTGCAGACCGCCCGCCGAGAGATCGAACGCCGTGGGCGGTCCGAACGGGGTCAGCCCCGCCGCCTCGTTGCTCCTGGCGCCCACGACGCTCAAGCCCACGCTGGTCACCGCGCTCAGGAGAGTTCCCGCCGGGAACGCCGCCGCCGGAACGTCCACGCGGATCAAGGTCAGGGCCGACGTGGTCGGCACGACGGTCAAGGTCAGGCCGGAACCCGTCTGCGTCCCGGACGACAGCGCCGGGATGCCGGAGATCGTCGAGCCCGCCACCCAATAGTAGTTCGGCAGGCCTTCCCAGCTGAGCGCTCCCACGCGCGCGTAATAGGTGGTCGCGATGAGCAGGCCGGCGACCGTCGCGGAGGAGGCGGCGGGGGAGACCTCCGCGCTCGCCGTGATGAACCGGAAATCGGAGACCGTGGAGACCTCCAGGCGGTAGCCCTCGGCCGTCGCGCTCGGCGGCGAAGCGGGAAGGGGGGTCCAGGCCACCGTGATGCTGGTGAAGGAGACCCCGATGAAGGCCTGGGCCGCCGCGCTCGGCGCGTTGGGCAAAGTCGCGCCGGCGGCCGCGGAGAGATAGGGGCCGTCCGGATTCGCGCTCAGGCTGACGGCTTGAACCCGTCCGTAATACGTCGTGTTCGTCAGCAGGCCGGTGAACGTCGCGAAGGCGTTCGCGGTGGCCGAACTGGTGAGCAGGAACGAGAAGGAGGGCGAGCTGGAGACCTGCGCGGAGTACGCGGTGCCGGGAGCCAAAGTCCCGGGGGTCCACGCGAAGCCGAAGCCGGTCGCGTTGCGCGTGGTGACGGCGACCGACGCGAGGACGGGGGCGGCCACCGCCGTCGCCGTGGACGCGCCCACGAACGCCGTCTGGGTGCCGTAGAGGTTCACGCCCGCGACGGAGACGTAGTACAGCTGGTTCGACAGCAGTCCGGAGAACGACGCCGTCAGCGCCGTCGTGGACGCCGAGGCCGCCAGCACCGAGAACGCGGGATCCGTCGAAACGCGCACGTAATAGGGGACGGTCCCGGGATTGCCGCCGGAAAGGTACGTGAAGGAAAAGCCGCCCGTCGCCTGCGCGGAGATCGGCGCGCCCGGGAGCGTGGGCGCGTAGACCATAGTCCCGGTCGAGCCGGTCGCGACGAACGCCGTCGTCGCTCCCGAGCGGGAGACGGCCTGGGCGCGGACGTAGTAGGCCGTGTTCGGGGTCAGGCCCGCGAACGCCGCGGCGCCGGAACGCACGTACTGGGTCTGCGCGATGGTCGTGAAATCGGCGATCGGCGCCAGGTCCGCGCGATAGAGCGTGTCCGGCTGATTGCCGGGGTTCGACCAGGCCGCCGTCAGCGCGCCGGCCGTGACGGACAGGAACGGGGTCGTCGAGACCGCGGGGGCCAAGGCCAGAGTCGCCGCCGGCCCGGCCGTCAGATACGGACCGCCGACGGCCTGGACCCGGAAAAAGTAGCTGGTGTCCGGGGTGAGGCCGGCGAAGGTCGCGTTGAGCGCGGCCACCGTCTGGGAGAACAGGGTCCCGGTGAAATTCGCGGCCGTCGAGGTCTGGGCGATGTAGCTCAAGCCGCCGGGATTGGCGCCCAGCGCCCAGTTGAACCGGATCGCGCTCGTGGTGAATTGGTCGAACGACGGGGAGGACGGGGCGACCAAAGAGGTCCCGGTGTTGAACGAGCCCGGCACCGCGCCCCACGTCGTGCCGCCGGCCTGGTTCAGGGCGCCCACGCGCACGACGTAATTGGTGCTGGCCGTCAGCCCCGTGATCTTCAGCTGGGTCAAGGCGGTGTTGGTCGTCGCGCTGGAGAAGAGAGTCCCCGAGAAATCGGACGCGGTGGACGCCTCCACGACGTAGCCGGAACAAGAGAGGGGATCGGGGATCGCCGTGCACATCGAGTAATTCACGGTCACGCTGGAGACGAACCCGGTCGCGGACGGCGGATTGACGGGGGCCGCGGCGTAAGTCGCCGTCGTCGCGCTGAACGCGCCGGGCCCCTCGATGCCGCCGCCCTCGCCGCGCAGGAAGATCTGGTAGGTGGCGTTGGCCAGAAGTCCCGTCTGATTGAACGGGGACTGGGCCGCGAGGATCAGGGACTGCGTGGTCTTCGTCGCCAGATAGGCGTCGTACGCGTCGGCGCCCAAGGTGGTGGAGCTCCACGACCAGGCGATCGACGAGATCCCCAAAGAGACGGCGGTCAGCCCGCTGGGCGCGGCCTGCGGCTGGGGGCTGGAGACGACCTTGCCGTAGCCGAACACGTAGTTCGGAACCCCTCCGCTGGCGGTCACCGCCGAGTCGGACCGCGCCGTGCCCTGGATGATCGCGCGCAGCTGGGCGACCGTGCGGGTGGGGACGGTCTGCAGGCGCGCGGCGATGATGCCGGTCACCACCGGCGTCGCCATGCTGGTGCCCTGGTCGATGACGTGCAGGTTGTCCTGCAGGATCTGCACGGCGTTGAACGTGGCGTTGGAGGACATCGACGAACCGATGCCCTCGCCCGGCGCGGCCACGTCCGGCTTCTGACGGCCGTCGCGCGTCGGGCCGGTCGAGCTGAAGTCCGATATTTGGCCGGCGACCTGTCCGTTCGAATAGATGATCGGATTGCCCGCGAGGTCGGTCCAGCCGACCTTCGACGCGTAGGACGCGACCGCGATCACGTTGTTGGCCGTGGCCGGCGCCGCCATCGTCAGGGTGAGGGGGACCGAATAGCCGGAGCCGGCGCCGAACGACGTCCCTTCCGATCCCGGGAAAAGGAATCCGTCCAGGAGGCCGCAGCCTCCGGCGCGGGTGCAGGTCACGGACACGATCATCGACGTGATGGACAGATTCGCGGCGTTCGAGACGTCGACGTACATCTCCCGGTCGGAGGCGGACGTGCTGCCGCTGCCCGAGCCCGCGTTGTTGATGTTGACCGTGTTCCCGCCGCACGAGAAGGGCGAGGCCCCGGTGGCCGAGCCCGACGCCTCGGTCATCCCCGGACACGAAAGTCCGCCCAAGGTGACCGTCACCGAATACGAGTCGGTGTTCGAGCCCCAGAAATCGACCTCCGCGTCCGTCGAGGTGCCCGCGACCACGCTGACGGCGTAGGTGATCGTCTGATTGAACGACATCGACGCGGCCTGGGCGTGCGGGCTGGAGTTTCCGTCGTTGCCCATCGCGACCACGACCGGGGTGTTCGCCGCCACGTTGCCGACGCCCACGTCGAAGTTCGACGTGCCGTCGTGGGGATCGATCTGGTTGCCGAGGCTCAGGTTGATCACCGCCTTCTGGCCCAAGGCCGCGGCGCGCGCGACGATGTAGTTCATCCCGTCCAGGATGCCGGCGTCGCTGAAGTCGGTCTTCACCATGATGATGTCGGCCTTCGGCGCCAGGCCCTTGAACGTCCCGGCGGGGAGGGTCCCGTTGCCGGCGTTGCCGTTGCCCGCCGCGATGCCGGTGACGTGCGTGCCGTGGCCGGCCGTGTCGCGCTCGCGCACCGGCGACCCGGTGGCCAGCGAGGACGTGATCTGCGCGTTGGTCCATTCGCTGCCGCAGTCGGCGGCGCAGGTGACGAGGGACTGGGCCGGCCCGACGGCGTCGGTCTGGTCCCAGATGTATTTGATCCGGGAGACGCCGCCGGTGATGAAGTCCGCGTGCCGGTAATCGATGCCGGTGTCCACGACGCCGACGATCACGCCGGTCCCGTCCACGTTGGCCAGGTCGGCGGACGCCGCGTTGATGGTGGTGCCCAGATAGTTGCCGCCGTTCGTCTGGTTCGACCGCACCACGTCCAGCGTGGGCTTGAACGTCCGCGCGGCCTCCACGGAAACGACGCGCGGGTCGCTCTCGAAGGCGGTCAAGTCCGCGTCGGAGGCGGCGGCGGTGACGATCGGCCCCGATTGGGAGCCGAAGACGGTCCCCGGATAGGCGGCCCGCATCTCCTGGAGGCCGGCGCCCGGAGTCAGGCGCAGGAGCACCCGGAAGACGGGGGGCGGGGCGGCCACGCCCGCGACGGAGATGCGCCGCGCGGCCTGGGCGCGGACCACGCCCAGCCGCGCGTTCAGCTTCGACGCGTCCGCCGTCCGCGGCCATGCCAAAAGCATGGCCGCGGCCAAGGCCGCGAATCGAATTACTAGACGGGACGGCATCGTTTCAGCATACCCCCGGAGGCAACGGCCGTCAATGGCGGGATTATTAAGAAGAAAGGCCCCCCGGGAGGACTCTCCCGGGGGGCCTTTTTCGCCGGAAACGACGTCAGTCCGACTTCTCCGCGGAGATCAGGCCCAGGTCGATGCCCTTGACCACGGCCTCGGTGCGGTTGGAGACGCTCAGCTTCTGGAACATGCTGTTGAGATGGTTCTTAATGGTCTTCACGCTGCAGGTCAACGAGGCCGCGATTTCTTTGTTCGACTGACCTCGTCCGAGCAGGGCCAAGACCTTGATCTCCGTCTTCGTCAAGGCCACCAACGACGCTTCCGCGTTCGCCGTTCCCATGTTGCGCAGGCCGTCGATGAGCTTGCTCATCACGGGCTGGGGAATCATGACGCCCTGGTTCGCGAAGGTCTTCAGCGCGTTGACCAGCTCCGCGGCGGGGAGCATCTTGGAGAGGTAGCCGTTCGCGCCGGCCTGGATGGCTTCCATCACGTGCGCCTCGTCCTCGTAGCCGGAGAGGATCAGGACGTTGGTGGTGGGGCACTCCTTATGGATCTGGCGGGTCGCCTCGATGCCGTCCATGTGGGGGAGCTTGATGTCGAGAAGGATGACGTTGGGCCGGAGCTTCTTGACCAGCCGGAGCGCTTCGCGCCCGTCGGCGGCTTCGGCGATGACCTGGATGTTCTTCTCGTTCTCGAGAAGGTCTTTGATCCCTTCGCGGAACAGGGTCTGGTCGTCCGCGATGATGACCGTGATTTTTTTCGCCGCCGCCTTTTTCGCCTTGGCCAAGTGATTCCTCCCGTCGTTCCTCGTTGCGTTTCGCGTGCGCCGTTATCATACATATTTCGGGCGCGGGAAGAGCGATCGCTCGCGTTGACACCGGGCCGTTTCGGGGTTAAGCTCCTTCGAACTGGAGGCCCGACCATGCAGCGCCTGCCGTCGCCCGCGTTCGCGGCGCCGATTCTGCTCGTTCTCTCGAGTTGCGCGCTGCTGCGGCCGCTCGCCCCCGACGCCGGCCGCGTCGAGAACGGAGTCTACCGCAACGGCTACTTCGGCTTCACTTTGCCGCTGCCGAAGGGCGCGATCATCAAGGGACCGCGAGACTACGAGGAAATCGCCCGGACAGGCGCCCGTGCGGTTCTCGACCCGGCCGATCGGGATCCCAAGATGGACTTGCCGCGGGAATTCGCCCGCGCGGCCCTGCTCCTGTTCGATCTCGCTCCCACGACGCGCGAGGCCGACGACGAGGTCTTCGTCACCATCGCCGCCGTCAAGGTTTCGCCGGAGGACGGCATGAAGGATTCGGCCGACTGCCTGAGTCAGACCATCGAAGAGATGACGCGCGGCCCGGCCCGCGTCGAGCCCAAGGGGCCTCCGTATAAAATCGGCGTCGGCGGAGGCGAACTCGACGCCCAGGACGCCCTGGCCGACGTCGGCGGCAGCCGCATTCGAATCACCCTGTCGGGGCGCTTCTTGCGCGGCCACGAGTTCATCCTGACCGGCTCCTATTTCAACGACGCCGGCCGCGAGCGCTTTTTGGCGATCGCCCGAAGCCTGCGCTTCTGACGCGACGAGCGCCTGGCCATTTCCGCGGGAAGCAAGACAAATCGGCGCAAGAAATTAATGTTGATTTGTGTGATTTTGATAAGATGAGCCCGACATGAAACGTCCCTCCCGTTGGCAGTCCTACCGCGATCATATCCGCGGTTCTGTTGAGATTTTAGCGCTCCTATCAATCATTGCCGCGTTCCCCAGTTCGGGTTATGCATATTCTGTTTGCCGCGAGGGGGTCGCACACGCGCATGTTGAGTATGGGTCTAATGGTTCCGGATATTGCGCTTGCGATAGGGGTTACGTTGAGTCAGGAGAGCAATGCGTTGCCAGCGGTGGTGGGGGCGGCGGCGGAGGAGGCGCTGACTGGCAACATGCTGCGGCACAACAACTTGGCGCGGCCATTGGACAGGCCGCCGGTCAAGCGCTGCACAACATGCTGTTCGGCGACCCGAATCAGGCGGCTCGGGACAAAGCCGCGCAAGAGGCCCAGTCCGCCGAGGAAGCCCAGCGTGCGGCAGATGAAGCGGCCAGGGCGGAGGAGCAGAGACGACAGGAACAGGAACGAGAGCGCAAGCGCAAGCAAGAATTCGACGATAACAAGAGCAAGCTCCTCAAAGAAATGGGGGGAGCCGACACTGGCGGGATGGGCTTCAAAGACGACGACGATGATGCGTCCGCCGCATACGAGGCGAACCTAAGGCATTTCCGCGATTTGGACAAGAAGGAGCGCGCCTTGCGTGAGAAGGCGCTGGCGAAGCTGAAGGGCACGAAAGACGAGGTCTGGTGCCGGATGCGCATGAGCATCCCGTTCCCAGAACCGCCCATCTCGGACGCGATGAATCAATATCAGAATACGGTCCTGCGCTACGATCACCAGAAGCGGGTCTGGGACGAGCGTTGCGGTGGCCCTTCGGCGCAGGAAGGATACAAGGGCTTCACCGATGAATTGGCGGGGCTGAAACCTCCTCAGAAGACCGATCAGAAGCTGGCCATGAAATCCGACTCGGACGACGACGAAAAAATTCACATGCCGACGCGGAGCGCGGCCGCGGGTTCGGAAATTTCTTCATCAAGGACCGAAGCTCATGCCGAATCGGGTTCCGGCGGCCTCGCATTCAAATCGGACGATGATGATGCCCCGCGCCCCGCGCATCACGCTGCCGCGGTCGCCGAGGAGACTCTTCCTCCGGTGGAGGAGAAGCCGATCGAATCCTCTCGCGGAGATGACTCGAATCCGTCACAGCCTTCAACGCCCGATCACGGAACAGAAGCTTTCGGAGCGCACAACGCCGATGTCACCGCGGCCGATTTAGCCGAATCGCCCGCACCGCATTTGACCGCGCCGCATTTGGCCGCTACGCCGGCGGCCGCTCATCAGACGGCCGCACCAGAGGAGATCGCACCGCAAGCTTCCGCGCCAAAGACGGGGTCCCGCAGCGCGCAAGCAGGAACGGACGCGTCGCCCGCTCCGGGCATCCCGGCGGCGGCAAGCTTTGCCGGAATTCCCATCGTGCAAGGAATGGCCCGGGCCGGTTCCGCTCCCGACGTTCACATGGAACCCGACGCTCGATTCGCGGGGCGATCCACTTCCGTTGAGGCCGAGCCCCAGGGAGCGGGGGGAACCTGCCAGGGCTCCTGCGCCGACAGATTGCTGGAGCAGCAAGGCGCCGCGCTCGACCGCTTCCGAGCACAATCGGTGGAATTTCCCAAGGCGATCATCATGGGCCACCTCAATTATGGACTCAGCCTGGCCAAACAAGAAGGTGCGAAAATCAATTCCGAATTGCGCAGCACCGCGATAGAACTCCCGGCGTATTTTGATTTCACCGGTCTTAAGCCCTGCGGGGCGGGGGTTTGTCTTGGCGTGACGGATGAAGCCGCCTCCAGGGCGGATAAAGCCTTGCGTCAGAATTCGGCTGGCAATTCTGTTTCAGACTGGCTGCACTTACTCAGCAGCCGTGAAAATCCGAAAGGCCCGCCACCGACGGTCGTTTTAATGAAAGCGGAGCGAACCAGCCTCTCCGATCTAGCTGCCCTTAAAGAGGCGGAAGGATTGAGGGCCGCGGCTGGATTATCCGGCCCAGTACCGACATCCTTTCTGGAATCCTCGGGCTTCGAGGCCCTGGTCGAATCAAAAAAGGGATTAAAGGATAACCTCCAAAACACAGGGAAAATGGTCAAAGCGGTCGAGCAATCGGCGAAGGACATCAACCATTGCCTGCAAGACCCCGACGGCGACGCCGATCAATGCCTCAAGGGGGTTAATGTCGCGTTCGACAAAGGCACCGATCTCCTTGGCGGAACCCCGGCCGGCGGCGCTGCCGCGCGCGTGACGGCCGCCAGAGATGCCTACCAAGGATTCATCAAGAATGTCCTCAAGACCGGCGAGGATTTGATCATTCAAACGGCTCAATGCATTGGGAGATGCC
>JBIOJO010000025.1:0-57540 GCA_044450965.1 Elusimicrobiota bacterium
GCCGACGAACGCCTGCACGCTCGCGAACAAGGGCGTGATCGTGAACTACGGGGCCACGGACACGTACACCTGCACCTGCCCCTAGCGAGCATCGTCGCGCACATTCGATATAATCCGGCGGATGAGCGAAGAGGGACGGCTCCGCGCGGCGCTGGCCGTTCTCCTGCTCTTCGGCGCCGTCCCGCCCGTCAGGTCCCAGGCGCGCTTCGAGGAGCCGTTCTTCTTCGGCCTGGCGTCGGCCCCGGGCCAGTCCGAGGACCGGCTCCCGGACATCTGGGCCGACTGGGGCCGGGCCGGCCGCATCGCGGCCTACGGCGATCAAACGGCGCCCGAGGAGCGCCTGCGTTTCTGGTCCCGGCCGGAGATCGAGCTGGACCTGGCCGCGCGCACCGGCGTCCAGGTCTACCGCCTGGGCGTGGATTGGGGGCGCGTGATGCCCCGGCGGCACGAGTTCGATCCGGCGGCGATCGCGCGCTACCGCGAGATCCTCCGGATGATCCGGGCCCGGCATATGCGGGTGATGCTGACGCTGATGCATCATTCGGTGCCGCGGTGGGCCCAGGAACGCGGCGGCTGGCTGGACGACGGCATGAAGGACGACTTCCGGGAGTTCGCCCGGCGCATGATCGAGGAGTACCGCCCCGACGTGGATTACTGGGTCACGTTCAACGAGGGCAACGTCTTCGCGCCGATGGCCTACTCGGCGGGATTCTGGCCTCCGGGCGGCCGGCGCTCGCCGCTGTCCCTGATCGCGCTGGGGCCATTCCGCGGCGCGACGGTCCGGGCCATGGACCGGATGAGCGACGCGCATAACGACCTCTACGATTGGGCGCACGCGAAGTACCCGGACATCCGCATGGGGCTGGCCCAGAACATGGCCTATTACACGAGCAACGGCCTGATCGGCGGGATCGTCGCTCATGTCTCCGGCGATCTGATGAATTGGCGCTTCCCCGAACGCGTCCGGGGCCGCATGGACTTCTTCGGCATGAACTACTATGGAGCCGAATGGATCGAGGGGACGAAGCTGGCCATCGACCCCGGGGTCGAGTACTCGGAATCGGGCCGCGCCATCTATCCCGAAGGCCTTTACCGTCTCTTGAAGGACATCCATCGGCGGTTCCCGGCCCTCCCCGTCGTCATCACCGAAAACGGCATCGCCGATTCCACGGACATCCTGCGCCCGTCGTACATGATCGAGCATCTCCAGGCGGTCGCGCGCGCGCGCGCGGAAGGCGTGCCGGTGGAGGGCTACATCTACTGGACGCTGTCGGACAACCTGGAGTGGACCGACGGGTACTGTCCGAAGTTCGGCCTGGCGGCGGTGGACCGCGCCCACGGCTTGCGCCGCGTGCCGCGCGCCAGCTTCGGGCTCTACCGGACCATCGTGACGACGCGCGTGATCACCGCGGAGATGCGGCGCGCCGCGGGCGCGAAGGTGGACGCCCATGCGGGGGAGGCGCGCCCGTTCTGCCGGGGAGCCGACGGATTCACGCCGCTGGACGAGCCCGCGACCCGGAAAATACTTCCGCGGGCTTGGCGGTTCCGCTGACGCGAAAAGGCTAGTCGGCGGCGGGCGCCGCGGCGGTCAGCCACAGCCACGCCCAGAACAGGTGGGAGCCGAAGGCCGCGGCCCACAGGAACCAGTCCAGGCGGCCGATGGCGGTCAGCGCGACGATCAGGTACACGTAGTCGCGGCTGGCGATGCGCTCGACGACGAGCGCGTTCGGGCCGCGCCGCTCCTCGGGCACCCTCAGGATCAGCCAGTACACGGAGAAGCCGCAGGCCAGGAAGCCGGTGACCAGGAGGACGCCCGGCGGCCACCAGTTGATCCCGGGATGAAGGCGGGCCACGCCGATGGGAAGGGCGACGAAGGTGGCCAGGTGGGCGATGTGGTCGGCCAGGAGGTCGAACTCGCCGCCCCACGACGTGATGTGGTGCTTGAGGCGCGCGATCTCGCCGTCGCAGCCGTCAAGCAGGGCGCAGAACCACAGGGTCATCGCGCCCAGGAACTGCATGCCGACCGACGGCGCGGCCAGCCACCACGCGCCGATCAGGCCGATGATCAGGCTCGCGCCCGTGACCTGGTTCGGGCTGACGGGAAAGGGGAGAAGCAGGCGCGTGATCGCCAAGGAGAAGCGGCGGTCGAAGCGGGCGAGGTATCCGTCGTTGTCCTTCGACATCCGGGCGTAGAGGACCGCGGCGGAGGCCGCGGAGGCGTCCGGCGTGGACGCGTCCAGGAAATCCCCCGCGGGTAAATCGGGCGCGGCGAGCGCGAGCGCGCGGGCGTGGACGTCCGCCAGGACGGCCGTTCCGGCCCCCAGAGCGGCGGCGTCGCGCGCGTAGACCGCGACGGCGCGGCCGTTCAGCGTTCGGCGGGCGGCCGGCATGGCCTCGGCCGCTTCGAGGAATCGTGCCAGGGACGACGCGTCCGGAAAAGCGTCGTCGGCGAGAACCAGGAGCGGCAGGTCCGCCTCGAGGGCGTCCGTCGAGCGGCCGACGGTCACGGGGACGCCGGCGGCGCGGAATTGGAACGACCAACGCCGCAGATACTCCTCGTCGGCGCCGGCGATCACGATTCTCTCCGGCGTCAGCTCCGTCCCCGCGCGGAAGGCGGCGCGCACGGAGCACGGCAGGCCCGCGGTCAGCGCGGCGCCGGGACGAGCCGAGAGCAGGACCTGCAGGCGGCGGGGAGTGTTCGTCATTTCGGGCCGGAGGAGAGCCGGAACAGGCGGAAGGTCAGAAGGACGGCGACTCCCAGGAGCAGCGCGCCGACGGCCAGGTGCGTGGTCGCGACGGCGATCATGACCGGGTTCGTCCGCGGGCTGGGCACGGTGCGGAAGTCGAGCGTCGCCAGGCCCAGCATCAGCTGGGAGGCCAGGAGGATCAGCAGCGCGGCGGCCGGGCGGCGCAGTTCCGGCTCCCGCCGCGCCAGCGCCGCGGCGCCGAACAGGCCCGCGGCCGAGGCGGCGACGATCGCGCCGCACAGGTGCCAGACGACGCCGGAGCCGCCGTGGCGCATCACCGCGCCCAGCACCAACTGGAACCACAGCGCGGCGACGGCGAAGGCGCCCAGGCGGGGGAGGGATCCCACGGGCTCCTGAGCGGCCGGAGCCGACACGCCGTCTCCGACCAGCTCCGCCATGATCACCAGCAGGCAGAAGACGCTTTGGCCCAAAGTCGCGTGAGCGGCGGAGACCGCGACGGGCAGGTTGAAGAAGACGGTCACGCCGCCGAGGATTCCTTGGAGCGACACGGCGAACAAGGTCCACCACGCCAGGCGGCGCACGCCGGGGCGGGGCTCGTCGAACTGGGTCCAAAACGCCATGATCAGGATCAGAAGGCCCACGACGGACGCGATCATGCGGTGGCCGTGCTCGTAGAACACCCCGCCGACCATGGCGGGGAGCCACTGTCCATAGGACAGCGGCCAGTCGGGCACGGCCATGCCCGAGTTCGTGGAGGTCACCATGCCGCCCGCCATCAGCAGGAACATCGCGGCCGCGGCGTTGAAGCGGCCCAGCGCGCGGCGTCCGGCAACGACGGGCGTGATCGTCATGGGAAGAATATTATAGACGAAGAAGGGGTTAAACCGACCCGACGGGAAACCGGGAACGCGCGGTTCCTCCGGACCCGCCGGAATGTTGCATGCGGCTTCCGGCGGCGACGGCGCCGGGAGATTCCGATGAATCGCGAGCGAATATGCCTCAAAGTCGTCATAGACCGCAAGGCGGGGCTCGTCCTTCTGGCCGCCGTCCTGCTCGGCGGGGCGGGCCTTCTCTCGTCGCAGACCCTGACCATGTCCGCGACCTATCCCATCCCGGCCGGAGTCTACAACCAGATCGTGACCACCGGAGACTCCGGCACGGTGCCCGCGAACACGATTCTGAACAGGAACAGCGGCAACTCGATCCTCGTCCCGCCCAGCAACGCGGGCGGAAACGTCGGCATCGGGACGGCGACTCCTTTCGCCAAGCTGTCGGTCGCCGGAGGCATTCAACTGGGGGACGACTCGGTCTGCGCCGCGGCCAAGGCCGGGACGCAGCGATGGCATGCGGGGCAGGTCTCCGTTTGCGATGGCGTATCGTGGAAGACCCCGGTTCCCGGTACGCCCGTGCGGATGTTCCGGTGCCCCGGCGCCGTGTCGCTCGGCGGCGGCGCATGGGGGTACTATGGGTGCCAGGGGCAACTGACACCCATCTCGTCTTGCTATGAAATCGAATACCCGACGAACCGCACATTCCCGTGCGCGTATGCCGGCACGATAACGCTTGGCCCCTGAAGGCGAGCCGGCGGGCTACACTTTGGTCGAGGTCGTCATCGCGATGCTGCTGGTTTTGATCGCGGTGAGCGCGATCATGGGGACGGTGATCACCGGGCGCCAGTCGGCGGGGCGCACGGTGCGGCGCGCTCAGGCGGCGCAGGCGGTGCGGCGGGTGGCCGAGGCGTTGAAGGTCTATCGCACGGCGGACACGTCGGCCGTGCCGGGGCCCGGCGTCGGGGCCAACGGCTGGGGAATGCCGGGCGACGCCTGCGCCTGCGGCGCGTTCCAGACCGGGAGTCATGACTTGAGCCCGGCCATCTGGGCGCCGGAACTGGCGGCGCAGGGCGGACGCGTGTCCTATACGGTGACGGCGCAGGACACGGCGTTGGGGCCGCAGCCGTCGGTCGACTTCCACGTGACGTGGACGGAGCCATGAGGCGGGCGGAGGGGTCATGTCGCTGCTGGAGCTGATGCTCGCCGTTTCGCTGGGCACGGTGGTCCTGGCGACGGGGCTGAGTGTTTTGAGCATGGGAGTGAGCAACCAGGTCTACGCGACGCGGCAGGCGCGTCTCCAGGGCGACGCCTTCCTGGCGTGGCGCGCGGTGGAAGTCGAATTGCGCGGATCGACCGCGATCCTCTCTCCCGGCGGCGCCGGGGCGCAATCGGATGTGCTGATGGGCTGCGGCAATTTCGACGCGAAGCTCGGCGTCCTGAACCCCGCCGCGCCGGTCACCGGCTTCATGTTCTGCGAGAGCGGCGGGAACGTCTATTTCTATCGGTTCTCGCCCGCGTCTTGCCCGATGGCGACGCTGCCGACGTGCGGAAGCGGCGGGACGGTGGTGGCCGGCGGCGTGTCGCATCTGGCGGCGGTCCCCGCCTATTTTTCGCGCCCCGTCCCCGGACTGGTCCGTTTCGCCTATCAGACGGTCGTCGCGGGCCAGTCCCAGCCGGTGGACTCCTCGGTCGCGATCAACGCCGCTGCGGGGACAAACCAATGAGGGACGGGCGGCGAGGTTCGGTGCTGGCCTTCGCGGTGGTCCTGACGCTCTTGATCGGATATATCGCGGCGCTCATTCTGCGCGCGCGCATGCAGGCGTCCTTGGGAACGGCGAACGCGGTTCGGCGGACCGCGGAGGACATGAGCGTTCAGTCGGCGGCGAACGCGGTCGCCGCGGCCTGGGCGCTGGCGGGCGCTTCCTGCGCGTCGAACCCCGGGCTGGGGGTGTCGTGCGCGGGCTTCGGCTGTTCCTGCGTCTGCACCCTCGCGTCGGGGGCCACGGTGACGGCGTCTCCGTCCGCCGTCGGGACGTCCTGCCAGTTGACGCTCCTGCCCTGAAAATCGGCCCGGGCCTCGTGGTGCGATATCGCTTGGCGGGCCCTTCCATTTGTCGCATAATACCGTCATGGCTACCCAGCAGAGGCGCAAGACGTTCGTGCGATATAAAAATCTCAGCGGCGCGTCCAAAGTGGCGCGGTATGAGATCCGGAAAGACGCCGTGACGATCCGCTTCGCGGACCATTCGGTTTATCGCTACACCAATCAGAGCGCCGATCCCGCCAACATCAGCAAGATGAAGACGCTGGCTCTCGCCGGCAAGGGCTTGGGCACGTTCATCGACGCGAACTTGAAAGATCGCTTCCTGCGAAAGATCAAGTAGTTCCGCCTAGAACGAACCGAACAAGTCGCCTTGGGCCTGGGCGGCCGCGTCCAGCAGGGACGGCTCGTCGAGCGCGACGGAGCCGACTCGTTCGGACACGCGGCGGACCTCCAGGAGCTCCGACGGGTAGGGCCTGAGCATCTCGCTCAGGCGCTGGGGCGCCGTTTTAGGATCCAGCCAGGCGGCTTCCTCGTCGGGCGCCAGGAGCGCCGGCATGCGGTCGTGCACCCGCGCCACGGCCGGATTCGGCGCGACCGTCACCACCGCGAAGCCTCCGGTCTCCCATAAGCCCGCGAACGCGAACGGCTCGCCGGTTTTCAGGCGGAAGAGGCGCGGGGCCTTGTCGGCGCCGCGCGTGGGCCACTCGTACCAGCCGTCGGCCGGCACCAGCGCGCGCCGCCAGCGGAACGACTCGCGGAAGAACGGCTTGTCGGCCAGGGTCTCCGCGCGCGCGTTGATCTGGGGCTTGGCCTGCGGGCCCTTGGCCCAGGCCGGCAGAAGGCCCCAACGCAGCAGCGACATCCTCGGAGCGGGCGCGGCGATGATCACCGCGTGCTCCTGGCCGGGCGCGGCGTTGTAGCGTGGCCGGAGCCCGGGAGCCGGCGCCACGCCGAAGCGCCGGGCCAGGACCTTGGGATCCGCGGTGGAGGTGTAGCGGCTGCACATGGGCGCATTGTATCCGATGAGCGGGGGTAACTGCTAGAATGAGCGCTCGATGGCGGCCAAACCCAACCTGACGCGGCGTTCCAGCGGCGTGCTCCTGCACCCGACTTCCTTGGCGGGCGCGCGCGGCGGCGATCTTGGGAACGCGGCGCGCGAGTTCGTGGATTTCCTGGCGGACAGCGGCCAGTCCTGGTGGCAGGTCCTGCCGGTCTGCCCTCCCGACGGCGGCGGCTCCCCGTACAATTCCCCGTCCGCGTTCGCCGGAAGCCCGGCCCTGGTCAGCGTCGATCTGCTGGCGGCCGAGGGCTATCTGAAGAAGGCGGAACTCGGCCAGCCGAAGGCGAAGGCCATCCGGGCGGCCCTGGAGCATTTCTCCCGCCGCGCCCCGCGCGAGGACCGCGACGATTTCGAGGCCTTCCGCCTCCGCGAGGCGGCGTGGCTTTCCGACCACTCCTTGTTCTGCGCCCTGCGCGAGGCCCACGGCGGACGGCCGTGGCTGGAATGGGACGCGCCGTTGGTCCGCCGCGACGTGGATTCGCTGAACGCGGCGCGCGGCCGCCTGGCGTCCGACATCCGCTACCACGACTTCGCGCAGTGGCTGTTCACCCGCCAGTGGAACGCCGTGCGGCTTCACGCCGCCGCGCGCGGCGTGGCCCTGATCGGCGACGCGCCGATCTACGTCAGCCACGACAGCGCGGACTGCTGGGCGAACCAAGAGCTGTTTTTCCTGGACGTCGAGGGACGGCCGACCGTCGTCGCGGGCGTGCCGCCGGATTACTTTTCGGCGACCGGCCAGCTGTGGGGAAATCCCCTCTACCGCTGGGACGAGCACGCGGCCCGCGGCTTCTCGTGGTGGGTCCAGCGTCTCAAGGCCTGCGCCGAACGTTTCGAGGCCGTGCGCCTGGACCATTTCATCGCTTTCCGGAACTATTGGGAGGTCGGCGCGGGCGAGACCACCGCGATCAGCGGCCGCTGGGTGGACGCGCCCGGTCCGGCGCTGTTCGAGACCATCCGCCGCGAGGTTCCGGGCCTGGAGATCATCGCCGAGGACCTGGGAACCTTGACGCCGCCGGTGATCGCGCTGCGCGACAAGTTCTCCTTCCCGGGGATGAAGATCGCCCAGTTCTCGTTCGGCGGCGGCGAGAACGAGTGGCCGAAGAACTGGCCGGAGAACTGCGTCGGCTACACCGGCACCCACGACAACGACACCAGCCGCGCCTGGTTCGAGGAAGACGGGACGTCGAACGCGGGCCGAAACGCCAAGCAGGCCGCGCGCGAGCGCGAGGCCTTCCTGCGCGCGGCGGGCGCCGGCGCCGCCGACTCTCCGTCCTGGGCGATGGCGAAACTCGTCTGGCGGTCTCCCGCGCGCCTGGCGATCGCGCCCATGCAGGACCTTCTGCGGCTGGGCGGCGACGCGCGGATGAACCGCCCCGGCTCCATGGACGGCAACTGGCGCTGGCGCATGGAGCCCGGCGCGCTGACCGCGGCCGTCGCCGGGCGCCTGGGCGCCATGACCGGCGCCGCGGGCCGGGCCCCGGAGGAATTTTGAGCGCGGGCGCGGTGGAGCATAAGTCGTCGCTCCTGTCCGACCAGGACCTCTACCTCTTCAACGAGGGGACGCACTCCAACCTGGGCGAGAAGCTGGGCGCGCACCTGGGCGCGGTGGACGGCAAGCCCGGAACCTTCTTCGCCGTGTGGGCTCCGGCCGCCAAGAAAGTCCACGTGATGGGCGATTTCAACGGCTGGTCGAAGAGCAAGCACGCGCTGAAGCCGCGCGGCTCCTCCGGCATCTGGGAGGGCTTCGTGCCGGGCGTGGGCAAGGGCGCGCTGTACAAGTATCTGATCTCCAACCCGTCCGGCCACAAGGGCGAGAAGGCCGACCCGTGCGGCTTCCGCCAGGAGGAGCCGCCGCGCACGGCCTCCGTCGTCTGGGAATTGGACTACGCGTGGAACGACGCGGAGTGGATGAGGACGCGGGGCCGCCGCAACGCGCTGGGCGCGCCGCTCTCCATCTACGAGGTCCACTTCGGTTCGTGGCGCCGCGTGCCGGAAGAGGGGAACCGCTCGTTGACCTATCGCGAGATGGCGCCGCTTCTGGCCGCCCACGTGAAGAAGCTGGGCTTCACGCACGTGGAGCTGCTGCCGGTGATGGAGCACCCGTTCTACGGCTCTTGGGGCTATCAGACCACCGGCTACTTCGCCCCGACCTCGCGCTACGGCACGCCGCAGGACTTCATGTTCCTGATCGACCACCTCCATCAAGAGGGGATCGGCGTGATCCTGGACTGGGTCCCGTCCCATTTTCCCACCGACGCGCACGGGCTCTCGTTCTTCGACGGCACGCACCTGTTCGAGCACTCCGACCCGCGCCAGGGCTTCCACCCGGATTGGAAAAGCGCCATCTTCAATTACGGCCGCACCGAGGTCCGGGCCTTCCTGACCTCGAACGCGCTGTTCTGGCTGGAGAAATACCACGCCGACGGCCTGCGCGTGGACGCGGTGGCGTCCATGCTGTATCTGGACTACTCCCGGCAGAACGGAGAGTGGATTCCGAATAAATTCGGCGGCCGCGAGAACCTGGAAGCCATCGATTTCCTTAAGAAGCTCAATGAGACGGTGTACGGCGTCCATCCGGACGCGCTGATGATCGCCGAGGAGTCCACGGCCTGGGGCGGCGTTTCGCGCCCGACCTACACGGGGGGGCTGGGATTCGGGTTCAAGTGGGACATGGGCTGGATGCACGACAGCCTGGAGTACTTCCGCAAGGATCCCATCCACCGGCGCTACCACCAGAACGAGATCACCTTCCGCGCGATCTATCAGTTCACCGAGAATTTCGTGATGCCGTTGTCGCACGACGAGGTCGTGCACGGCAAAGGTTCCTTGATCGACCAAATGCCGGGCGATGATTGGCGGAAATTCGCCAACCTGCGTCTTTTGTACGCGTGGCAATGGGCGTGTCCCGGCAAGAAACTCCTGTTCATGGGCGCGGAGATCGCCCAGCGCCAGGAGTGGAGCCACGAGCGCTCCCTCGACTGGCACCTGCTCCAGTGGGAGCCGCACAAGGGCATCGCGCGCTGGGTGGAGCGCCTCAACCGCGTCTACCGATCCGAGCCCGCCCTGCATGAGAAGGACTGCGACCCCGCCGGCTTCGAGTGGGTGGACGCCGCCGACGCGGATAATTCGGTGGTTTCTTTCCTGCGCAAGGGCGCCTCGGAGGACGAGCAGGTGCTGTGCGTGTTCAACTTCACCCCGGTGCCCCGCCCGGACTACCGCGTCGGCGTCTCCGCCGGCGGCTGGTGGGCCGAACTGGCCGACTCCGACGCCGCCGACTTCGGCGGGTCGGGCGTCACCTTGGGCGGGGGGGCGAAGGCCGACAAGAACCCGTGGCACGGACGCTCGCACTCCGTCGTGCTGCAGCTGCCGCCGCTGGGCGCCGTTTTCCTGAAGCGCCCGGCCAAGTAGCGGCCGCCCCCCCGCGCGGGAGATTCTCCCCTGGATTGGTTCTTTGCCTCTCCGTAGAAATTGCCTAAAAGCAAAGAACCAATCGAGCGGGGCTGCTCCGGCCAACATCCAATTTATTTTTGTATGGTGTTCCCATGAAATCACTTTTGGCTCTTTTCGCCGCCGTCCTGCTGGCCGCGCCCGCGGGCGCCAAGTTGCGCACCAAGACCGTCGAATACAAGGACGGCGACGTCGTGCTCCAGGGCTACGCCGTCTGGGACGACGGCTTCAAGGACCAGCGCCCGGGCGTCCTGGTCGTTCACGAGTGGATGGGGCACGGGCCGTACGCGCGCCGCCGCGCCGAGATGCTGGCCAAGCAGGGCTACACCGCTTTCGCCCTGGATATGTACGGCAAGGGCGTGTTCGCCAAGGATCATGAAGAGGCCGCCAAGCTGGCGGGAGTATTCTTCAACGACCGGACCATGATGCGCAAGCGCGCGCTCGCAGGCCTGGAGCAGCTCAAGAAGCTTCCGTACGTGGATCAGACCAAGCTGGCCGCGATCGGCTACTGCTTCGGCGGGACCACGGTGCTGGAGCTGGCGCGCGCCGGAACCGACCTGAAGGGCGTGGCCAGCTTCCACGGGAACCTGGCGACGCCGACGCCCGCCACCGAGACCCCGAAGGCCAAGATCGCCGTCTTCCAGGGCGCCGACGACAAGATGACGATGCCGGCCGTCCCCGCCTTCGAGGAGGAGATGAACAAGGTCAAGGCCGACTGGTTCCTGACCTCCTACGGCGGCGCGGTGCACAGCTTCACCGTGGCCGAGGCGGGAAACGACCCGTCGTCCGGGATGGCCTACAACAAGGCCGCCGACGAGCGTTCGTGGAGGGCGCTGCAGGAGTTCTTCTCCGAAATCTTCCGCTGAGCCGTCGGAGGACAGGGGCCCTTGACCGGGCCTTTGTTTTGCGTTATAATAAACTCTAGAAACGTTTAGAGTTTCCGAGGTTTAAATGACTCCTCCCGCGACGACGAACGAAAGCTCCGCCGAAACCCGCAAGCGCATCGTGGCGACCGCGCTGCAGCACTTCATGGCCGCCGGCTTCAGCGCCGTCACCATGGACGACCTGGCGCACGAACTGGGCATGAGCAAGAAGACGCTCTACGAGTTCTTCCCGGGCAAGATCGACCTTCTCCGCGCGACGACGCGACTGCGCAACGACGGATGCCGGGCGGAGATGGAGGCGATCGCCTCGGAGAAGCTGGATTTCTTCGCGCGCGCGCGCAAGACGTTCGCCTATATCTCGCGGATGTACTCGCAGTTGACGCCGGCGTACCTGACCGATATCCGGCGGAACGCTCCGGAAGTCTGGAACGAGATCCAGGAATTCCGCCGCACCTACGTGCGCCGCAATATGCTCGATCTGATCGATCAGGGAATCGCCCAGGGCATCTTGCGCGAGGATCTGGATCGGGAGACCTTGGTGCGGCTGTATCTGACCATGACCAGCGCTCTCCTGAATCCGGAGATTTCCGGCTGGGCTCCCGGCGAGCAGATCTCGACGACGTTCGAGGTCTTCGTGAAGATCTACTTCGAGGGCTTGATCACCGACGCGGGCCGAAAATTGAAGACGGGAAAGAAGGCATGAAGCTCCTCCTCTCGGCGGCGGTTCTGCTTCTGGGCGCCGGGTCCGCGGGCGCGACCGAGCCTCCCGTCTCCGTCGGCCTGCGCGACGCGGTGGCGGCGGCGGTGGGCAGCCGCATCGACGCGGTGTCGGCCGGCGAGCAGTCGAACCAGGCGCGGTCGCGGGCTCTGCAGGCCGCGTCCGGACTGCTCCCGTCCTTGACGGCGAGTTTGTCCGAGACGCGGACCTTCAAGGTAAACCTGGCCGCGCAGGGCCTGAGCTTCCCCGGCTTCCCCAGCATGCTGGGGCCGTTCGACACGTTCGACGCGCGCGCGCGGCTGACCCAGAAGCTGTTCGATTGGGGCGCCTGGCGCCGCGCGCAGTCCGGCGCGGCGGCGGCCCGGTCCGCGAGCGCGGAGGAGAAGGCGGCGCGCGAGCAGGTCGCGGCGGCCGCGGCGCTGTCTTATTTGGAAGCCGTGCGGGCTCAGCGGGCCGTCGCGGCGTCCTTGGCCGACAAGGAGGTCGCCGACAGCCTTTTGTCCCTGGCGCGCGACCGGAAGGACCAGGGTTCGGCCACCGGCGTGGACGTGGTCCGGGCCCAGGCGCGCGCGGCGGACGCCGACGCCGCGCTGCTGCGCGCCCGGATCGGGGAGGCCGAGGCGCAGCTCCTGCTCAAGCGCGTGGCCGGCTGGCCGCTGGGCCGGGAGCTCAAGCTGACGGACGATTTCACGGCCGCGTCGTCCAGCGCTCCGGCGCTGGAGGCGTCTTTGACCGCCGCGTTCTCGGACCGCGCGGAGATCTCCGCCGCCGAGGAGCGCGCGAACGCGGAGGCCTTGGCCGCGAAGGCGGCCTTCGGCGACCGGGCGCCGTCCGTCGTGGTGACCGGAGACTTCGCGAAAAGCGGAACGGTCCCCTCCGACGCGCGGAACGTCGGTGCCGTCGGCGGCGCGCTGACTTTGCCCATCTTCAGCGGCGGCCTGGGCAAGGCGCGGCAGGACGAGGCCGAGTCTCGCGGCCGCCTGGCGCTGGCCAACCTGGCCGACGTGCGCCAGCAGGTGGAATTGGACGTGCGCGTCGCGCTGGAGCGCCTGTCGGAGTCGGCCGAGGAAGAGGGAGCCTCCGAGCTTTCCCTGAGCCTGGCCGCGCGGGAGCTTTCGATGGCGCAGGACCGGTACGCCGCGGGGCTGGGCGCGTCGGTGGACGTGATCGAGGCGCAGGCGGAACTGGCGCGGGCGCGCAGCGCGCAGGTGTCCTCCCTGGCGCGCTATCATTCGGCGCGGGTCAACTACGCGGCCGCCATCGGGCGGGCCGGGGAATTTTCGCTGTGAAGCACGGAGAAGACATGGATCCTAAAACTAAATGGGCCGCGGGCGGAGCTTTGGCCGTGGCGATCCTGGCGGCGTCGGCCTACCTGCTGTTCGGCCCGCCGTCCGCGTCCACCGACGACGCGTTCGTCGAGGCGCACGTGATCCCCGTCAGCGCGAAGGTGGCGGGCCACATCGTGCGCGTGCTGGTGGACGACAACCAGCAGGTCAAGGCCGGAGAGCTCCTGGCCGAGCTGGACCCCCGCGATTTCCAGACGCGTCTGGACCAAGCCAAGGGCAAGGTGGCTTCCGATCGCGCTCAGTCGGCCAAGACCGAGGCGGACGGCCGGCGCGCCCAGGCGCTGTTCGCCCGCGACGAGGCCTCCAAGCAGGACCTGGAGCACGCGCAGGCCTCCGCCGACGCGGCGAAAGCCGATCTGGCGCAATCCGAGGCGGCGCTGCGGCAGGCCGAGCTGGATCTGTCCTACACCCGCATCACCGCGCCGGAGAGCGGCCGCGTGACGCGCAAGGCCGTGGAGCCCGGCGCGTACATTTCCATCGGGCAGTCGATGCTCGCCCTGGTGCCGGACGACGCCTGGGTGGTCGCCAACTTCAAGGAGACCCAGCTGGCGCGCATGCGCCAAGGCCAACCCGCGGTGATCCGCGTCGACGCCTACCCCGACCAGCGTCTGCGCGGGCACGTGGACAGCATCCAGGCCGGCACCGGCGCGCGCTTCAGCCTTCTGCCCGCCGAAAACGCGACCGGCAACTTCGTGAAGGTGGTCCAGCGCGTGCCGGTCAAGATCGTGCTCGACGAAAGGCCCAGCGGCGGCCGCGTGCTGGCGCCCGGGATGTCGGTCGAGGCCACGGTGGATCTGCGGTGAGCGCTCCGGCGCCCGCCGGCGCCGCCCCCTGGAGGCCCCGCCACAACCCGTGGCTGGTGACGATCTCGGTCATGCTCGCGACGTCCATGGAGGTTCTGGACACCTCCATCGCGAACGTGGCCCTGCCGCACATCGCCGGCAACCTGTCCGCGTCCACCGACGAGGCGACGTGGGTTCTGACCAGCTACCTGGTCGCCAACGCGATCATCCTTTCGGCGTCCGCGTGGCTCTCGACGTTTTTCGGCCGCAAGCGCTACCTGGCTTTTTCGGTGACCTTGTTCGTGGTCGCCTCCGCGCTGTGCGGGATGGCGCAGACGCTGCCGCAGCTGATCGCCGCGCGCGTCCTTCAGGGCATCGGCGGAGGGGGGCTGCAGCCGCTGGCGCAGGCCATCATGCTGGAGTGCTTCCCGCCGGAGGAGCGCGGGGTGGCCATGGCCGCGTACGGCATGGGCATCGTCGTGATGCCCATCATCGGACCCACGCTCGGCGGCTGGATCACCGACAACTTTTCCTGGCGCTGGATCTTCTACATCAACCTGCCCATCGGCATCGCGGGCCTGCTGATGCAGCAGGTCTTCGTGGAGGACCCGCCGTGGATCGTGCGCAACCTGAAGGCGTCCATCGACTACGTGGGCTTCGGCCTGATGGCGGTGGGCATCGGGGTCCTGCAGATCGTGCTGGACAAGGGGCAGGAGGCCGATTGGTTCGGCTCGGCCTGGATCTGCTGGGCGACGGCGCTGTCCGTCCTGTGCCTGACGGTCTTTGTTTTCTGGGAGCTGCGCGACAAGCATCCGATCCTGAACCTCCGGTTGCTCAAGAACCGCAACTTCGCGACGGCGACGGTGCTGATCGCCATTCTGGGCGCGGTGCTGTACGGCTCGACGGCCATCCTGCCCATCTTCATGCAATCCCTGATGGGCTACACCGCCCTGACCTCGGGATTGGCGATGACGCCGCGCGGCATCGGTTCGTTCCTGTCCATGCTCACCGTCGGCCGCATCGTCAAGAAAGTGGACAACCGCCTTCTGCTGATGCTCGGCTTCATCGGACTGGGCTGTTCGACCTGGCTGTTGAGCCTGCTGAACCTGGACATCAGCCCCGCGAACATCTCCTGGCCCTTGGTCATGAGCGGCTTCTGCATGGGCTTCATTTTCGTGCCGTTGACCACCTTGGCCGTCGCCACGTTGCGGCAGGACGAGATCCAGCAGGCCACCGGCCTGTACAGCCTCCTGCGCAACCTGGGGGCCAGCGTGGGAATCTCCCTGATGATCGCCATGCAGTCGCGCGTGGCGCAGACGCATCAGGCCATTTTGGCCGCGCATCTGACGCCCTATGATTTCGCCTATCGTCAGAACTTCGCGCGGATCATGCAGGCGTTCCACGGGCTGGCGCCTCAAGCCGCCCAGGGCATGGCCGTGGGCGTGGTCTACACCCAGCTGGTCCGGCAGGCGACCTTGCTGTCCTACATGGACGCGTTCCGCTGGATGGCGCTGATCTGCGTCTCCTGCGCCCCGCTCGCGTGGCTGCTCCGCAAAGGACGCAAGCCCGAGGGCCACGTGATGCTGGAATAGCGAAGTTAAAAGCACGGTAAAAAAATCGGGTAGGCCCGAAGACTGGGGCTCGGTGGGCCCATCGTCCCTTCCGGCGGGCGGTCAATGCGCGTAAACTTACAGCATGAACCGAAACCACCGCCGCGTCGCGCTGCCGCTGCTGGGCCTGCTCATCCTTCTGGCCGCGCCCGCCTTCGCCGATCCCGACGACGACGGTGAGTGGACGAAGTACGTCCCGCCGGTGACGCCCGGCTCCCTGATCATCCCGAACACCGCGGAAGGAGGCTACTCCAGCCCCGACCAGACGCGCAACGACCAGAGCCTGCGCAAGGGCGTGCTGGACCAGCTCTGCCGGCACGTGAAGATCACCCACGATTTCGGTTTGGGCGGCGCCGACCTTTCCGGCACCAGCGTCGGACTGTCGCGCGCGCTGGCCACCTATCCGGACAACACCTTGGCCGTCGTGGACGACGAGCAGGTGACTTTGGCCGGGGCGCACACCTTCTCCAAACTCATCGGCGAATCCGGCGCGTCGGTGGGCCTGACCCTCGGAGGCGAGATCAGCGGCCACACCATGGTCATCCGCCGCCTGCCGTCCAAGCAGTCGTGCGACGAAATCTTCCATCTGGCCAATTTCCTGGACATCAAGACGGTGTTCCCGATCAACGCCGAGCGCATCACGAACATGCAGCTGGGCGAACTGTGGCGCATGCCGTTCACCCTGAGCTATGCCCAGGGCCTGTCGGTCGGCGACAACCTCCTCAACGCGGCGGGCCACGGGACCCTACTGTCCCTGTCCTTCGGCCGCGGCGACACCGGCAAAACCAGCATGACGCTGTACCGTATGGCCGACGACAAGGTCCGCTTCCGCTTCCGCATCGACCACGTGATCGTCAACACCGGCTCCGGGGGCGTCACTGAGATCGTCCCCATCCTGACCTTCGTCGCGAACCCGCACGCCGCCTTGGCCCGCTTTCTGGTCAAGGAAATCCTGAATCAGGTCAACAATCAGTTCGAGCAGTACTCGACGGGCTGGCTGACCTACGCGAAGGGCGGCTCGGACGGCGCCGGCGCGCTGATCGAGTTCGTGGTGGACCCGCGCGATCCCGAGCAGGCGCAGGCGCTGGCCAAGGCCATGCGCGGCGACATCTACAGCCTGATCAAGATGGGCGTGCGCCAGAGCACGCTGAAGGCGGACGTGAACAGCGCCCTCAAGGATTACGAAACCTTGGGCCAGCAGAACCGCGCCGAACTGGGCGACCCGACCTACGCCGCGACCAAGAAGTACTCCGCGCGTACGAAGACCTTCTCCCTCAATATCCCGTTGATCGTCTCCCATGACTCCCAGGCCTTGTTCGGCGACGACAAGGTCCAGGTCTTCACGGACGAGAGCGGCGAGTACACCTACTACCGCGCCGACACCACGAAGTCCACGCAGATCCTCAAGATGCCCTTCGTCGGTCCGCTGGTCAAGACCAACTCCCAGCGCGACGCGGAGGTCGTGACGCACGCCAAGCCCGGCGGCGAGGCCGAGGCTCCGTTCATCGTCTATCTCCGCAACCAGGGCTACCTTCGCGCCACCGCGTCGACCGTGCGCGAGCCGGTGGATCAGATCAACTCCGTCCTGAAGCTGGCCGGGGCCCAGCGCGGGGGGACGTCCGCCAACATCCTGCTGCCGGCCGATAGGCTGGTGCCGCCGTCTCCGATGGTGGAGAGCAACGGACCGAAGGGCGATCATCATCAGACCGAGCAGTCGGACCGCAAGGGAACCATGTCTTTCACCTTGGTCTTCAACCAGAAGGCCGTGCGCGACATCCTGGCCGCTCCGACCGACGCCGTGGTCCGCGCCGTCGCGGCGACCATGGACGCGTCGGACAAGCCCGTGCTGGAGTGGGTGGCCGCGAACGCGAAGTACCAGGACGGGTCCTTGGTCTTCAACCGCCGCGACGCGCGGCAGGCTTTCCCGGATCAGGACGACCGCGGCATCGCCGGCCTGAGCAGCAAGGCGGCCGCCGTGTTGGCCGACCTGGCGTCGGCCCGCGACGCGAAGAACAACGTCGAGCGCGCCGAGGCGCTGGCCAAGCTGGTCGGCGGCAAGGGACAGAGCGAGATGGCGTACGAGGACATCATGAAGGTCCTGGTCCAGATGGTGGATCCCATCGACCTGACCGGCGACTTCGTGTCCAACATCGACATCACCACCAAGGGCGTGGCCAGCGAGAAGGGCCACCTGGTGCTGAAGAAGGGTCGCGCCGAGGTGGACGGACTGCGCGCGGCCGGCGAGACGCGCAACCGCTTCGCCGAGCCTTCGCCGCTGGTGGACTAATCGCGGGGGAGGCCGGGCTCCCTTTTTGGTTCGCTGCTTTTAAGGCAATTCGCCCCTCATAAACCGCGTCCATTCGGCCCTTCGTTGTCTTAAACGCAGCGAACCAAGGGGAGAAGGTTTGTGCGGCCCTAATAAAAGCGCCTTTTCCCGGCGCAAAGGCCTTCACGACGCCGCTCCCGCCGCCGCTCGGCTTCCTCCGCCAGGAGATCGTGCGCCTCTTCGCAGAGCTCGGTCGTTTCGAACAGAAGCCGGTACCCCAACCCTTCGAAGAGCTTTGCCCAAGTGGACAGCCGCGCGTCCCGTCCGTTCTCCACGCGGTTGACCATGGACGTGTCCACGCCGGCCTCGTCGCCCAATTGGCGCTGCGAGATGCCGCGCTCCTCCCGCAAGCCCCTCAACAATGACGCCAGCCGCGGAGCCGTGGTTTCGTGTTCCATCCCAGGTATACGGTTTCGGGCGGGAAAAAGTTCCATGAATCGGCTATCCTATCTCCCATGAACGTCCTCGTCCTCAACTGCGGCTCGTCGTCCATCAAGTTCCAAGTCATCGCGACCGACGAGAAGAGCATCACCGCCGATTCCGACCGCTGCCTGGCGAAGGGCATCATCGAGCGGGTCGGCAGCCTCTCGCTGCTGACCTTGCAGGTCAGCGGGCGTGAGCCGCTCTGCTCCGACGAGCCCTTGCGCGACGTGCGCGCCGCGATCGAGCGCATCGTGCGCTGGGCGATCTCCCCGGAGTCGGGCATCGAGGGCGTGCGTTCGGTCGCCGACATCCACGTCGTCGGCCACCGCGTCGTCCACGGAGGGGAGAAGTTCAGCGCGTCGGTTCGGATCGACGCGGCGGTCCTTGCCGGCATCGAGGAGTGCGTGGAGCTGGCGCCGCTGCACAACCCGGCGAACCTCAAGGGAATCCGCGCGGCGCAGGAAGTGCTGGGACCGGGCGTGCCGCAGGTGGCGGTCTTCGACACGGCCTTCCACGCCAGCATGCCGGAGACGGCCTACCTGTACGGCATCCCGTATCACTTCTACCGCCGTCATAAAATCCGCCGCTACGGCTTTCATGGGACCTCTCACCGTTATCTGGCCTTCCGCTACCGGACGATGATGGGCCTGCCGAAGGACAAGGTGAACATCATCACTCTTCACCTGGGCAACGGCTGCTCCGCCGCGGCGATCAAGGGCGGGGAGTCCATCAACACCTCCATGGGCTTCACTCCGTTGGAGGGGCTGATCATGGGGACCCGCTCGGGCGACGTGGACGCCACCGTCCTGGAGTATCTGGCGCACAAGGAGGGGATGAGCCTTCCCGAGATCCTGACGGTGCTGAACAAGGAATCGGGCCTGCTGGGGCTGTCCGGGCTCACCAGCGACATGCGCGAGCTTCTGGAAGAGGAAAGCGAGAACGGCGACCGCCGCGCGCGGCTGGCCGTGGACGCGTTCTGCGCCAGCGTGAGGCGCCGCGTCGGCGCCTACCACGTGGAATTGGGGGGGGCCGAGGCCTTGGTCTTCTCGGCGGGCATCGGCGAGAACTCCGCGGAGGTCCGCAAGCGCATCTGCCGCGGACTCGAGTGTCTGGGCCTGGAATTGGACGAGAAGCGCAACTCCGCGCTCAAGAGGGGCCAGGCCGGCCCGATCTCGAAGGACTCCTCCCGTCTGAAAGCCTACGTGATCCCGACCAACGAGGAGCTTCTGATCGCGCGCGACGCCTTCCGCGCCGTGTCCGGGCTTCCGTCGCCCGCCGCCTCGCGGCGCAAGACCCGCTAGGACGGGAGGCAAAAGATCGCCCCCCTCGCCGCGAGCGGCGAGGGGGGCTTTCTCAGGCGGTGTTCGTCAGCTGATTAGAGCTTGCGAACGTTCGCGGCGCGCGGTCCCTTGTCGGACTGCTGCTCGTCGTACTCAACGGCCTGATTCTCGGCCAAAGTCTTGAAGCCATCGCCCGTGATGGACGAGTGGTGAACGAAAAGGTCCTTGGACCCGTCGTCCGGCGTGATGAATCCGAAGCCCTTCTGATCGTTGAACCACTTCACTTTTCCGGTAGCCATGTTCTTGTATGTCCTCTTCAGTACGTCTTGCTCACGTATGTCTTATGTGGCAGGAGACAACGTCATCTCCGTACGTCTATTGTAGCACGCCCTTCCGACGAAGACGCGGCTATTTTCGCGATTCGACCGCTTATTTTGAGGGGGTGATTCCGGCGCGGGTTTCGAGCTCGCGCACGCGCGCCAGCATTTCCGGCAGGCGCTCCAGCGCGGAGTGCATCTTGTGCATCTGCCGCGCCGGAAGGGCGGGCGTGCCGAAGTAGGCCGTCTTGGGCTCGGTGTCCTGGGCGACGCCCGACATGCCCATGATGATGGAGCCGCGGGCCAAGGTCAGGTGATCTTTGATGCTGACCATGCCCGAGATCATCACGCCGCCTCGACCACCACGGAGCCGGCCAGGCCGGTGTTTCCGGCGATGTAGCAGAAGCGCCCGACGCGGCAGTTGTGGCCGATGTGGACCTGGTTGTCGATCTTCGTCTGGTCGCCGATGCTGGTGGTCTCGATGGTGGCGCGGTCGAGGGTGCAGCCGGAGCCCAGCTCGACGAAATCGCCGAGCACGACTTTGCCGATCTGGGGGACCTTGTGGCGCTTGCCGGGCTGGTCGAAGAAGCCGAAACCGTCGGAGCCCAGCACGGTCCCGCCGTGGATGATGCATTCCTTGCCCACGACGCAATGGTGGCCGATCACGACGTTCGGATACAGGACCGTGCCCTCGCCGACGACGGAGTGAGGCTCCAGGACGACGCCGGGATAGAGCACGCAGCGCGCGCCGACGCGGGCGCCTTCCATGACCACCGCTCCGGCCAGGACCGCGGCGTCCGCGGACACCTGGGCGGACGGGTGCACGCGCGCGTCGGGGGACACGCCGGAGGCGAAGACGGGGATGCGGTCGAAGAACTTGAGGAGCTTGATGAAGGCGACGCGAATCTCGGCGTCGGGAACGACGAGCGCCCGCGGAAAGTTCCCGGCCAGGCCGGGCGTGGTGAGCACCGCGCCGCGCTCCGGCGCCTTCGGATGGCGCTTGGACACGGCCGGGGTCTCGATGAAGTAGACGCGGTTTTCGTCGAGAAGGTCCTCGGGCTTCAGCCGTTCGACGTCCCGGACGCCCTCGACGCGGTATTCGCCGTCTCCGCGGACTTCGGCTCCGATCTCTGCGGCGAGCGCCTGAAGATTTGTCATTCGTCATTATAGCAATGCTAAAGTAGCGGTGAAGGAAAACCACGATGAATTCCTCCGATTTGACGGACCTGGACGCGCGCTTGAGGCGGCTCGGGGTGCGCCCGGGCGATCTGGAGGAGATCTTCTCCCGCTCGGGCGGCGCCGGCGGACAGAACGTCAACAAGGTGGAGACGGCCGTGACCTTGATCCACCGGCCCAGCGGGATCGTGGTGCGCTGCTCGGACGAGCGTTCGCAGGGAGCCAACCGCCGCACGGCTCGGCAGCGGCTGGCCGAAAAGCTGGAGGCGCTGGCGCGCGACCGTGCGGCGCGGGCGCGGCACGACGCGGAGCGGCTCAAGCGCCAGAAGCGCGCACGCCCGTACAAGGCGAAGGCGCGCATGCTGCGGGACAAGAAGCACCGCTCCGGGGTGAAGGGCTCCCGCGGACGGGTCAGAGGAGACGAATGAGAGCCGAACCTTTCGCCAACGCGAAATTCGTGATCAGCGAGACCGATCCCGCGCGGCTGCCTCATTTCAACTCCGAGATCGCCATCGTCGGACGCTCGAACGTGGGCAAGAGCACCTTGATCAACGCCCTGTTCCGCAAGGACCTGGCGCGGACCTCCAGCACGCCCGGGCGCACGCGGACCATCAACATCTACTCCGCCTCGCCGGTCGCGGCGGTGGTGGATCTGCCCGGCTACGGCTTCGCCACCGGCCCCGCGGCCGAGCGCGCGGGCTGGGGGAACATGATCGAAGGCTATCTGATGCAGCGCCCCGGTCTGCGGATGATTTACGTCCTGATCGACGCGAAGGTGGGCCCGACGGAATTGGACCGGCAGATGGTGGTGTGGCTCCAGGCGTCGAAGCTGCCCTGGACCGCGGTGGCCACCAAGGCCGACCAGGTCAAGCGCTCCGTGACGCCGGTCCGGCGCCGCGACGCGGCGCGTCTCTTGGGTCTGCTGCCCGAAGACCTGCGTTGGGTCAGCGCCGACGAGAACCTGGGGGTGCGCGAGCTGCGCGCGGAAGCGGCCGCGCATCTGGGCGGCGCCTAAAAAAAGGCCGGCCGTAGCGCTTTTTCCCGTTGACTCCCCGCCGCGGTTTTGGGACCATTGGACCCAGAAGGACTACGGGACCTTCGGTCCCGACGGGGGAACGATGAACGGAATGATCCGGACGGCGACGGCGGTGCTTCTGGCGGTCGGCGCGGCGCAAGCCGCGGACAATTCCGATTTGAACCATCCCTCGTCCGTGAAGGCCGCGCTCGCCTCCGCGGCCGAGGCCCCGGTCGCGGCGCCCGCCTCCGGTTCCGGCGCCTCCGACGTCTGGGTCTCCTTCGACCGCAAGGACCTGTCGCGGCCGCAGGCGGCGAACTTCCCGCTCTCCTCCCCGATCCTGGCCGATTCCCGCACGACGGTGTTCAAGGTCGGCCCCGACATGCTTCCGGTCCTCTCCCAGTTCATGCACGATAAGTTCGGCCGCTGCGCTGGCTTCTTCGCCTCCCGCAGCAGGAAGGCCGCGGAAATGACGATGAAGGCCGCCTCCGTTCGGGCCGCCGGCGCCCCCTACACTTTGGACCAGCAGGCCGTCGCCGTTACCCTGGTCGCGCGCGTGACGGAGGGGAACATGCGCGGCACGATCAATTCCTTGGCCGCCTACAACAACCGCTACTACACCTCCGACACGGGCGTGGAGTCGGCGCATTGGCTCCAGTCCCAGTGGCAGGCGATCGCGGCGCGGATTCCCGGAGCCTCGGTCTCCTTGGTGACGCATCAGGATTGGCCGCAGCCCTCCGTGGTGCTCACCATCCCGGGCTCCGAGATTCCCGATGAGATCGTGATCCTGGGCGGCCATCTGGACTCCATCAACGGCTGGGGCGGAGAAGTGGCCCGCGCGCCCGGCGCCGACGACAACGCCTCGGGCATCGCCGTGCTGACCGAGTCCGCGCGCATCCTGGCCGACGGCGGCTTCCGCCCGAAGCGCACGATCCAGTTCATGGGCTACGCGGCCGAGGAAGTGGGCCTGCGCGGCTCCCAGGACATCGCCGAGCAGTACGCCGCGGCCGGCAAGAAGGTGGTGGGCGTGATCCAGTACGACATGTCCAACTTCAAGGGCTCCAGCGACGAGATCTACCTGCTCACCGACAACGTCGACGACTCCCTGAGCGCCTTCGTGGGCAGGCTGATCGACACCTACGTGGGCGTGAAGCGCTCCACCACGGAGTGCGGCTACGGCTGCTCCGACCACGCCTCCTGGAACAAGCAGGGCTACCCCGCCGCCATGGCCTTCGAGGCGTCGTTCGACGGCATGAACCACAAGATCCACACCGACCAGGACACCTTGGCCAATTCCGGCGGCGACGCGGCTCATTCCGTCAGCTTCGCCAAGCTGGCCGTGGCCTTCGCCGTCGAATTGGCGAAATCCACCGCCGGCCTGCGCGTCTCCGGCGCCGCCGCGCCGCTGCGCTAGGCTTTCCGGCCGATGTCCCTCCGGACGGTCCTCCTGGGCCTGCTTCTCCTGCCGGGGGCCGCGAGGGCGTCCACCTCGTTCGACTCGGTGGAGGTCGGCCTGAAGGGGAACACGGGCCAGGACGCCGGCGAGCGCAGCTTCGACTGGGGGCCGACGTTGAGCGTCGGCATCCTGACCAGCGACAAGGGCGACCGGGACCGCTTCAAATACGAGATGGAGTACAGCTACGACGACGCCTACTCGAAGCTGAGCGCGGCCGGCACCGAGCAGCAGAGCCGGGTGCGCACGCACGAGTTGAAGTACGCGAAAATATCCCTGCTGGGCGTGCGCGGCTACGACCTGAAGGAGCGCCTGCGCTTCGTGCCCTTCGTGTCGGGGGGAGTCCAGTACGTGGACTCGCGCGGCAACGCGGACGGCGAACGCGTCGAGGACTTCTACTGGGCGCCCACGTGGGGCGCGGGCGTGGACATCACGCTGAGCAAGAAGACGACCTTGGGCCTGGCGTACGACGCGAACACTTTGGGCGGTAGCCGCCGCGTGGCGAGCTTCTCCCTGGAGCTCAAGATCGCCGTCCTCGGCGACGACGAGTAGCGGTCAAGGGGCAAAAAAGAGGCCCCCCGCCGGAGAACCGGCGAGGGGCCATTTTACGGCCTAGGAACGCTTTACAGTCCCGCGAACACGTCCGAGCTCTTGAGGGACGCCAGCGTCGGGGAAGTCGCGCCGCTCGCCTTCTTCTCCATGGCGGCGACGGACGCGCTCTCGCCGACGAACTCGCCCGCGGCGGGCTTGTACCAGCAGAACGGCCGCATGCCGACCTTGTAGCCCTGCGAAAGGACGCAGGCGCCGACCGCCGGGTCGGTGTTGCTCATCGCGATGTGGTAGTCCTTGCTGCACAGGGACGCCTGGAAGTAGGTGTCCAGGCGGCACTGCGACGCGGGATGCTCGTCGTTCGTCTGCGCGACGACGGTCTGATCCGGCGTGTCGAAGTGGGACGGAGCGTCGCCGCCCAGCTCGGTGAACAGCGCGGTCACGGACTGGCCGGCCGCCGCCGAGCGCTCGCACAGGGCGCGGTCCGAGGCGCTCTTATACGCGTCGGCGCAGGCCGCCTTGGCCAGGCTGGCGTCGTCGGAGTTCCGCTTGGGGCGGGAGAACGCCGCCGTGGCCTCGTCTCCGAAGAAGCGGTGCAGGCACTTCGAGTTCGCGAAGTAGTCCGCCTCGCCCTCGTTGGCCGCCCAATCGGTGCCGCCGTACTTCGGGGCGCCGCCGAGGTGGTGGCCCATCTCGTGGCAGGCGACCAGCGCCATGCCGTCCTGGGTGATGGCCTTGTCGCGCGCCAGGCCGCCGTACATGTTGAGGACCCAGGTGCTTCCGTTCTGCTCGGCCGAGGCGTTGACCGTGTCGTCGGTCCAGAGGCGGTTGATCTGCAAAGTCGCTCCGTGCTCGGCGACGACGGGTCCGTACAGGGCCTGCATCCGGTCCATCACGGCGTTGAACTGCGCCTCGGTGATGCCGCCGGTTCCGGCGGCTCCCATCCGGTGCTTGAGATTGTTCGGCGGCAGGAACGAATCACGGGGCGAGGGACGGGGAGCGACGGCCAGCAGGGACAGCAGCGCGACGGCGGCGAGGGGAAAGGCGACTTTTTTCAACATGGACACCTCCAGGTAAGGCCATCCTGGCAAAAGCCTTCCGCGGGATGCAAGCGAAAATAGGCCTAAAGGCCCGGGTATTTTATGGGCCCTTCGGCCCGCCTATCGGAGGGTCGCGCGCTCGTCGCGGGGGCCGGCCGTCTCGTCGGGGAGCACGGTCAGCCCGATGCGGCCCAGCTCGCGGCCGTCGGAGGTTTCCACGCGCACGCGCCAGCGCCCGGGCTTCCAGCGGCTCTTGACGACGAAGCCGCGCCAGCCCCCGTCGCGTCCTCCCGCGGTGTCCAGCGGGATGGCGTCCTCTTCCTCCCAGCCGATCGCCTCGTCGCGGCGCAGCCAGCGCAGCTGCAGGTGCTCCTTGAAGCGCGCGGGAGAGAACACCTGGAGGTAGCAGAAAATCTTGTCTCCTGGGCGCGCCAGGAAGGTCTGGTCGCCGCGCTCCCAGAAACGCCACCGCGGGCGCGTCTCGGTGAGGATGAACCGGTCGCCGTCGCGGCGGACGTCGTGGTAGACGCCGATGGCGGACAGCGACAGCGGCACCGGCGGGATCACCTTCGTGAAGTACAGCGCGGCGAAGACGAGCGCGACGGCGCCGAAGGGCGCGAGCAGGTGGGGGATGAGGACGCGCGGATCGTGAAGCTTTAGGCGCAGCCATGCGGCCAGCGCGCCCACGCAAACGGCGGACGCGGCCAAGGTGCCCAGGAACGGCCAGGTTCCGATCTCCCCGACCACGGTCGGCACTAAATAGGTGAAGTAGGAGACCAGGCACAGGCTGAACAAGGTCATGCGCAAGGTGGTTCCGGAGTCCTCGAAAGGCTTCAGCTCGTTGATTCCCAGGAGCGCGGCCAGGATGACGAGGAAAAGGAGCGAGGTGCCCAGCGACGCGCTCTTGAAATAGAAAAGCGTGTAGATGTTGAGCAAGGTCCCCAGCATGAAATGCGTCGCGGCGGCATGATAGCGCCAGACGGTCTTGAAGCGATCCGGAGGCGCGAAATCCCCGTACTTCTCCCGCAGTTCGTAGCCGGTGAAAATGGCGCACAGCGACAGGTAGGTCGCCTGGTGGATGATGTTGTGGAGCTTGTCGATGCGCCCCACCGCCATGGTGTCGAACAGAAAGCCGGCGACGAAGAAGGCCACTGTGCAGGCCGGCTCATGGTCGTGGTAGAGCGCCTTGGCGCGGGCGGCCAGGGCGGGACGGGGGGAGGCTTCCTCCACCTTAGACCCGGACGGAATCGGCCGGAGCCGCGTGGTGGGCCGTCTTCACGCTGAGGACGAATCCCGCCAGGGAGAACCCGGCGGCGGTCAGCGCCCAGATCTTCAGGTCGCCGTGGCCGATCAGAAAGCCGGCCAGCAGCGGCGCGCAGATGGAGGAAAGGGAGTTCAGCGACTGCGTGAGCCCCAGCACCACGCCCTGCTCCCGGCGGCCGACATGGCGGGTGACCAGGCTGGTCAGAGCGGGCCGCAGGACGCCGGTGCCGAACGCCGTCGCGGTGAAGACGGGGATCAGCATGTAGAGGGGATTGGTGAACGCCAGCGCGGTCAGCCCCACGGCGGCGGAGAGGAACCCCGCGCGGGCCAAGGGCCGTTCGCCGAAACGCTTCACCAGGCGGCCCAGCAGGCCGCCTTGAATGATCAAGCCCAACATTCCGGAGTAGGCGTAGAGATAGCCGACTTCTTTCGGGCCGAACGGACGACCGTGGACCAGGAAGCGGCGCTCCGCGAACAGGGCGAAGCCGTTGATGAACATGGAGAACATCAGGCAGAACAGCAGGAACTGGATCAGGATCCCGGCCAGCTCCGGGCGCCGGAAGTACTGCGCGTAAGCGCCCCAATCCAGAAGGCCCAGCCGCTTGCCTCCGGGGCCCGCGGCATCGTCGGCGACGTGAGGAGCCGCTTCCGGCAGCAGGAAATAGGTGCACAGGACGCTGGTGAAGGACAGCGCCGCGGCGGCCCAGGCCGGATAGGAGTAGTCGTACTGCGCCAGGAAGCCGGACAGAGCGGGTCCGATCAGGAAGCCCAGCCCGAACGCGATGCCGATCACGCCGAAGGACTTGGCGCGGTTCTCCGGCTCCGTCACGTCCGAGATGTAGGCCTGCGCCAGCGACAGGTTTCCGGCGGTGATGCCGTCCAGGAAGCGCGAGAAGAAGATCCACGCCAAGGTTTTCGCCCAGCCCAGGACCAGGAAGCCCGCGAAGGTGCCCAGCTGGCTGATGATCAGCAGCGGCTTGCGGCCGTAGCGGTCGGACAGCTTGCCCAGGACGGGCCCCGCCAGCAGCTGGCACAAAGCGTAGGTGGTGATCAGCAGTCCGACGGTTTGGGGGGAAGCGCCGTAATGCTCGGCGTAGAAAGGAAGAAGCGGCAGTATGATGGTCATCCCGAGGATGTCCACGGCCACGATCAGGAAGATCGGGAGGAGGACGTTCTTCGGCTTGGAGGGTGTCGGGGGCATGACGGAAATCGATTGTACCAAAGCGAAAGGACGGGAAGCGGCCGCAGCCGCCTCCCGTCCTCGGCCGGTCGCCGGCTTAGGCGCGGTGGGTGATCTCGATGAGATGGAAGCCGAACTGGGTCTTCACGGGACCGTGGACCTTGCCCACCTCGCCGCTGAAGACGACCTTGTCGAACTCGGCGACCATTTGGCCGGGACCGAACTCTCCCAGCGCGCCGCCCTGCTTGCCGGAGGGGCACTTGGAGTGCTTCTTCGCGACTTCCGCGAAGTCGGCTCCGCCCTCGATCTGCTTCTTCAGGGTTTCGCATTCGGCCTGCGTGGGGACCAGGATGTGACGGGCTTTCGCTTTGGGCATATGTTCTCCTTTATCCGGCGATGGGCTGATCCGCGGCCTCGGCGCGCGCCCGCAGGGGGGACAGGACGTCGCGCTCCAGGTTGTCGCGGTAAAAAAGATTGTACGTGTCGAACGGGATCAGGCGTCCGTCGGGGTGCACGATGTGCACGCAGGTCTTCTTCACCGAGCGCACGTCGAAGGACTGCGCGTCGATGAACTGCATGATGATGACCCGGAACAGGTTCCGGTAGCCGATGCCTGAGGGCACCGCGGCGGACGGCAGGCAGCACAGCAGGTCCTTCAAGGAAAGGGCCGCGGACTGGGGCGAATGGTTGGTCGCCAACAGCTTGAACAGCTGGGTGCGGACGTGCTCGTCCTTCTCGTAGACGATGGTGTTGCGTCCGCCTTCGATCAGGATCTTCGGGTCGATCAGGCCGGTCAGCGGGGTGACTTTCCCTCCCAGCTTCAGGGCGTAGGCCATGGCAAGCGCGTCGGGATGGCACGGGACCGGGATCACGTCGGCGGGTTTGAAAACATCCGTTTGCTCCAGAATTCCGCGCCGCACCTCGGTGAGGGTGAGGCGGTCGCGCGCGGGATCGTAGCCTTCCAGCCGCCCGGCTTCCTGGACGGGTTGGAAGGTCACGCCGCGCACGCAGGGCTGCTTCAGCGCGAAGTCGATGATCGGACCTATCTCGTCGTCGTTGAGTCCTTTCTTGAGGGTGACCACCAAGTTGGTCGAGACGTCGTGCGTGTTCAGGTGCTCGAGCGCCTTTTCCCGCGTCTTGCGCAGATCGGCGCCGCGCAGGGCCTTGAGCGCTTCGGGCTTGAAGGAGTCGAACTGGAGATACACCTCGAACCCGGGTTGATAGGCCGCCAGGCGCTTCACGAACGCCTCGTCTTGCGCCAGCTTCAGGCCGTTGGTGTTGAGCATCAGGTGCTTGATGGGCCGCCGCTTCGCGGCGTCCAGGATCGCGAAGAAGTCGGGATGCAAGGTGGGCTCACCGCCCGAGAGCTGGACGATGTCGGGGGTCCCTTCGTTGCGGACCACGGCGTCCAGCATGCTCTCCACCTGAGCGAGCGTCCGGAACTCGGGGCGCGTCGGGCCGCTCCCGGCGTAGCAGATGGGGCAGCTCAGGTTGCAGTTGTCGGCGATCTCCAAAACCGTCAAACAGGAGTGCTGCTCGTGGTCGGTGCACAGGCCGCAGTCGTAGGGGCAGCCCCATTTGACCGGCGTGTTGTAGCGCACGGGCATCTCCGGAGGCTTGATGAACACCTCCCGGCAGCGCCGGTAGTACTCCACGTCGTCGGCCAGCAGGACCTTCTGCGCGCCGTGCTCCGGGCAGCGCTTGGTCAGGAAGACCTTGCCGTCCTGGAAAATGATCTTGCCCTCGACCTTGCGCAGGCAGGTGCCGCAGATGGAGACGGCGGTGTCGTAAAAGAGGTAAGGACGGACGCGCTCAGCCATAGGCGGGCTCCGCGGCGTCGCGCTTCCACAAATAGACGAACAGCGGGATCATGGCCAACGCCAATAACTGGTAGCCGGTCAGGCCCTCGAGCATGCGCGGTTCCGGGCGGATGAATTCCGTGAGGAAGCGATAGACCAGGTAGGACAGGATGTAGAGCTTCATCAGCTGACGGGGATAGCGGCCCTCGGCGCGCAGTTTGGACAGCAGGAGCGCCATTCCGCCGTGAAAGGCGGCCTCGTAGAGCTGGGTGGGATGACGCGGGATACCGTCGCCGAAATTCACGCCCCATGGCAGGGAAGTGGGCAGGCCGAAGCAGCAGCCGCCGACGAAGCAGCCCAAGCGGCCGACGGCGACCGAGGCCGCGACCGGGACGACGTAGCTGTCTCCGGTCTTGACCTTGAGTTCCAGGGCCCATTTGGCCAGCTCCACGCCGAAGTAGCCGCCCAGAATTCCGCCCAGGATGGTCTTGCCGCCGTCGAACAAATCGAAGAAATTCCGGGAGGCGCGCGGGTCGACGAACAGGAAGATGAGTTTGGCGCCGATCATGGCTCCGCAGAACGCTCCGAACGACAGCGCCGCCTTCTGGAAGCGGGTCAGATGAAGACCGGTCTGCGCACGCCGTCCGAGGATGGCCCCGATCCCCAGGGAGGCCGCCATGATCAACGGGTAGGCGATCGGAAGTGGGTGGCGCATGATCAGTGCGTCGCGCCTAAGGCGAACCCCAACGCCATGCAAACCGCGAACAGCGCGAACGAGACCGCGATGCCGGCCAGGATCATGACGGCGACCACGCTGGCCATCTTGGTCAGCAGCCATTCGACTTTCCCGCCCAACGATTCCGGCATCTTGTTCGGCTGGCGGAACCCGGACAAGGCCGTGACGAAGAAGGCCGGGACCAGGCCCAGCCACAGCAGGGGCGCCCCGACGCTGGATTTGGTGGAGGTGCTCAGGGCCATTCCGGTCAGGATCAGGATGAACGCGCCGATGAGCACGGGTTGCGTGAAGGCGTCGCGGGAGGCGGACGGCGGCACGGCGCCGGGCGCCGGCACCCATTTCGTCGCCGGCTTCGGCGCCGGCGCGGGATCGGCTTTGGGGTCCGAGGCTTTCGCGGCGGCGCTCCAGAATTTCCGGTGGCACATCCAGCAGAACGCCTCCTCGGGGGAGTGCGGCGCCTGGCAGCTCGGGCAGCGGTCCAGTTCGGGCGGGGTCACAGGCCCTCGGACAGGCGGCGGGCGTAGTCTTCGGCGTACCCGCGGACGCGGCGCAGGGCCTGGCCCAAGGTGGTTCCGCACAAAGCCAAAGACAGGCACACGATCAGCTCGAAGTTCGGCGTCACCGCCAGTTCCGGACGGCGCCAGGCGGCCTGGCGCGCGACGGCCAGGTAGCTGATCATGGCGCCCGCGGTCGCGAAGCGCAGGAGCGAGACGTTGAAGCGCAGGACGGCCAAGGTCAGGACGAAGAAATAGCCGACGATCAGCGGGCTGCGCGGGCCGTCGGCCAGCAGAAGCAGGCAGGTGAGCAGAAGCAGGTCCACTCCGGTGGACAGGAACTTCATGGCGCCCGGGAACACGCGGCGCTGAAGGCAGACATAGACCGCCCAGGAGGTCATCAGCCAGCCGGCCGCCAGCGCGGTCACGGCCGAGTGGAAGACGGGCGTCACGTTCGCGCGGTTCAGGAGCTCGACGAGGTAGAAGGCGGCGATGCCGCAGACGCGCAGGAGGTTTGCCCGGGACTCTCCTTCATATTCCTGCCAGCGGCCGGCGATGAACCACTGGCGGTCGGCGTTCAGGTCGGAATCGGTCATCTGGGGCATGGGGGAGCTCCGAGGGCGAGGATGGAATATCTAACCAATTTTTCCCGTGCAGACGGCGAGGACGGCGACGAGGAAGGCCCAGAAGGCGAGGGCCGCGAGCGCGATGATTCCGAGCAAAGTCCCGGCGGCGAAAACCATTCCGCGCCCGCCTTTCCCCGCGTTCGGCGCGCGCTTCATTCCGGGGAAGTCCGACAAAGCGGTGACGATGAGCGCCGGAACCAGCCCCGCCAGCATGAGCACGGCCTGGGCGCCGCCGCTGGTCGCGGCCCCCAGAAGGACGAGGACGAACGCGACGATGAGAACGGGGCGGGTGGCGGCGTTTCCGGAACCGCGCTTCTCCGGCGGGAGAGGCGGGATCGGCGACGCGGGCGGCGGGGCGGGCGCTTCTCGTTTCGGCTCCCGGGGCCCGCGGGCGTCCCAGAATGTTTCGCCGCACATCCAGCACACGGCCTCGTCCGGCGCGTGAGGTGCCTGGCAGCTGGAGCACCGCGCCAAGGGGGGCGGAGTCATCGAGGGTCGCGGTCCGGCATGCGATATCAAATCATTTCGCGAATGCGGAGGGCGACGGGCGGCAAAGTGGTAAAATGAAAGCGTGAAATCATTCGACGAACTGAAGCTGAGCGAGCCCGTCTCGCGCGCGATCCACGAGATGGGCTACACGGTCCCCACGCCGATCCAGGCGCAGGCCCTGCCGCTCCTGCTGTCGAACCCCGGTGATTTCATCGGCCAGGCCGGCACCGGCACGGGAAAGACGGCCGCGTTCGGCATCCCCCTGCTGGAGTCGATCGATCCTTCCCTCAAGCGCGTCCAGGCGCTGGTGCTGTGCCCGACGCGGGAGCTGGCGCTGCAGGTCTCCGGCCAGATCAACCTGCTGGGCAAGCATAAGCACGTCAAGGCGCTGCCGGTGTACGGCGGAGCCGGCTACGCCGAGCAGCATGAAGGCTTCAAGCAAGGCAACGCCATCGTGGTGGGGACGCCGGGACGCCTGATCGACCACATCGAGCGCGGCGCCCTGGTCCTGAAGGACGTCAAAACCATCGTTCTGGACGAAGCCGACGAGATGATCTCGATGGGCTTCAAGGAGGATTTGGAAAAGATCCTGCGCGCGACCTCGCGCGAGACCAGCCACATCTGGCTGTTTTCCGCCACGATGAGCAAGGAGGTCCGCCGCGTCGCCGACACCTACCTGCGCAAGCCGCGGCAGGTGGTGGTCAACCGCACGGAGATGATCCCGGCGGGCGTCGAACAGATCTACTTCGCGGTCCGGGAGTCGGACAAGCCCGAGATCCTCTGCAAGATCATCGAGGCCGCGGACGATTTCTACGGCCTGGTGTTCTGCCAGACGAAGGCGCTGTGCATGGACCTGACCGAGTACCTGACCGGGCGCGGCTTCAAGGTGGACTCCCTGCACGGCGAGAAGTCCCAGAACGAGCGCGAGCGCACGATGCGCGCCTTCCGCGAGCGCAAGGTGACCTTGCTGATCTGCACCGACGTGGCCTCCCGCGGACTGGACGTGAAGGACCTGACCCACGTGATCAACTACTCGGTCCCGCGCGAGCTGGACATTTACGTGCACCGGGTCGGCCGGACGGCGCGCAGCGGCAAGGCCGGGATCGCGATCAGCCTGATGATCCCCACGCACCGCCACCTGATCAGCCGCATCGAACATTGGACCAAGAGCAAGATGAAGGAGGGGAAGGTTCCCAGCCGGAAGGAGATCGGCACCAGGAAGGTTTCCAAGCTGCTGGAGCGCTTCCAGGACCAGCCTCATTTCGCCCGCGCCATGGAGCTTCTCGGCCCCGATTGGAAGGCCGTGACGGCCCAGATGAGCCCGGAGGAGATCGTGGGACGTTTCGTCGCGCTGACCGCGCCGGAGATCTTCGCGGAACGCGAGAAGGAGAAACCCTTCGTCCAACCCCACGCCCCGAAGCCGCACGCCCACCACCAGGGCCATAAGCCGCAGCATAAGCCCTACACGAAGACGCACGGGAAGCACAACAGCCACCCGTACAAGCCGCGCGCCTAAGGCTTAGGCGGCGACGGGCGTCTCGACCTTCGGCGCCGACAGGCCGGGAGCGGAGGCGAAGTCGGGGTGGCGGGCGAAGAACTCGCGGAGGCAATCGGTCAGGACCATGTCCGTGGCCCGGAGATCGGCGGAGGCCGCGGGGTGGCGCGCGTCGCAGGCGGCGCAGAACCATTCCTCCGCGCGGCCGAACTGAACCTTCAGCGGCTTGACGCAGCGCGGGCAGTGCGGCAGGCCGGAGGAGACTCCGACGACCAGCTTCTCGTCGTCCTTGGCCGTCAAGACCGGGAACCAGAGCAGGCCGTACTGCTCCCGGCGGCACTCGAACAGGCGCACAGGCGCCGGCGGCGGAACGGGCGGCGGCGGGGCGAAGCGGCGTTCGGACGCGGCCAGTTGGCGGCTGGCGATTTTCAGGATGTGAGTCAGCCGGGCGGCCTCGGCGGCGAACGCGGCGGCCAGCACGGCGAAGACGACCACGAGGAGAATCATGCTTTCAGCGTAGCCCCGTCCGGCTTCCCGCGCAAGGAAACAAAAAACGAAAACGCGGACGGGCTCAGACGCGGTCCAGCTCCGCTCGGACGGCGCGGGATAAGTCCAAAGGCATGTACGGCTTCGGGAGGAAGGCCAGTCCCTTCTGCGGTTCGCCGGCGGTCTGCTCCAGTTCGCGGTGGTAGCCGCTGGTCAACAGCACGCGCAATCCCGGCTGCTCCCGGACTAGGCACCGCGCCAGCTCGACGCCGGTCATGCCTCCCGGCATCACCATGTCGGTCAGCAGCATCTGGAAGCGACCGGGCTGGGCGTTCCACGCGGCGAGCGCGGCGGGACCGGAGTCCGCCTGCGTCACGTCGTAGCCCAACCCGCCGAGCACCCGCGCGGTCAGCGCGCGCAGCGGCGTCTCATCCTCGACCAGGAGTATCTTTTCGGTCCCCTTCAGGGGGACGTCCGGCGGCGGAGCGGACGGCGCCTCGGCCGGTTCGGGGCTGGCCGGCAGATACACGTTGAAAACGCTGCCTTTCCCCACGACGCTGTCCACCCAGATCCAGCCCTTGTGCTGACGGACGATGCCGTCCACCACGGACAGGCCCAGGCCCGTGCCCTTGCTGGGATCCTTCGTGGTGTAGAACGGCTCGAAGATGCGCTGGAGGTCTCCCGCGGCGATGCCCGACCCGCGGTCCTCCACCGTCAGCCGGAGAAAACCGTCCGGGGCCGGACCCGCGCCGTTCGGGACGGCGGTGTTTTCGTCGGCGCGCGCGACGGACAATGTGATCGTGCCGCCCCGCGGCATGGAGTCGCGGGCGTTGATGGCCAGGTTCATCATGACCTGCTCCAGCATTCCCGCATCGGCGCGGAGCGTCAGGGGGGAGGACGGACGCGCTATTTCCAACGGATAGGCCTCGCCGAGCAGCCGCCGCAACATCCGGACGGACTCCCAGGCGACGGCTCCCAGATCCACGGTCCGCACGTTCATCGCCTGCTTGCGCCCGAATTGGAGAAGACGCTTCGTCATGACGGCCGCGCGGCCGGCGGCGTCGCGGATTTCGGAGACGGACTCCCGCGATCCGGGCGTCGGCAGGCCGGCGAGCGTCAGAAGCTCGCAATGTCCGCCGATGACGGTCAGCAGATTGTTGAAGTCGTGTGCCACTCCGCCCGCCAGGGCTCCGAGGGAGTCCATTTTCTGCGCCTGGCGGAGCTGCTGCTCCAGCGAGCGCTTGTCGGAGAGGTCCTCCTTGATGCAGATGTAATGGCGGATTTCGCCGTCGGCGTCGCGCACCGGGGAAATGATCGCGGCCTCCCAATATGTGTCCCCGTTCTTTCGCCGGTTATGGAAAATGCCGTTCCAATTCCTCCCGGAGGAGATCGTCTCCCACAGGGCCCGGTACTCTTGGGCGCAGGTCTCGCCGGTCTTGAGCATGCGGGGATTCCGGCCGATGGCCTCGTCGGCCGAGTAGCCGCTGATGTCGGTGAACTTCCTGTTCACGAACTCGATGGCTCCGCGCGCGTCGGTGATGACGACGGACATGGGACTGTTGTCGAGGGCGTGGACCAGCATTTTCATCTTCGCGAACAGCGCCGCTTCGCGTTCGATTCGATCCAGATGTTCCAGCGCGTAGGAAATGGACTTCGCGAGCAGATTCAGCAAGGTCTTTTCGGCGGAATCGAAGGCGTCCTCGCGTTCGGAGTAAAGCGTGAGCGACGCCGCCACGCGCGTGCCTTGCCGGAGCGGCAGCGCGATCGTCGAGAGAAATCCGTTGCCGAGCGCGGCCTCGCGCCAGGGAGCCAACCGCGCGTCTTTTTCCAAGAAGCGGCATACGTCCGGCGTCCCGGTCCGGAGGCAGGTTCCGGTGGGACCGCGCCCTCGCGGAGTGTCGCTCCAGACGAGCTTCAATCCATCCACGTACCCGCTCTCCGTGCCCGCGCGCGCCACCGGAAGGACGGTCTTGGCTGCGTCGTCCCGGGGCAGACCGACCCAGGCCATGCGATATCCGCCCTCCTCGACCGCGAGCCGGCAGACCTCTTGGAAGAGCTCTTCGCGGCTTTGCGTGCGCCAGACTACCGAGTCGCATTCGGTGATCAGGTGAAAGGCGCGCAACTGTTCCTGAAGGGCGCGCATGCCGGCCGCGCTCTTGTGGCAGTAGCCGGAAACGGTTTTAAAGAGGAGCGCCGCCGTGGCCACGGTGAAGAACAAGTCGGTGGCGATATGCTCGAGCTCGATTCCAAACGGCGGGCGAAGCCCGTGGAGCATGACGACGTCCGAGAGCGCGATCCACGCGCCGGCGGCGGCTAAAAAGAGGGTTGTGATCTTGCGGGCCGGCGATACGCTGGGCGTTCGTGCCATATCGGCTCCCGGGGGCTTAGGAATTGCTAGCAACGAAACGGCCAGACCGCGGCTGTCATTCATGGCGCCAGTATATCGGGGCGCAGCTAAGTCCGGTTTTCGCGCCGCTTACAAGGCGCTTAATTCATATTCCGCGCGCGGGCTGGGTCTCGACAAAGAGGCTCCGATATTCCATTATTGACGCGATGTCCGGATTAACCGCCCCGAAAATCCTCGTCATCGACGATGACGACCAGCTCCGCAAGATGATCCACCGTTTTCTGACCGACAACGGCATGAGCGTCATCCACACCGACAACGGTTCGGAAGGCCTGCTGATGGCGCGGGAGTCCCGGCCGAATCTGATCCTGGTGGACGGCGTGATGCCGGCCATGGACGGCATGACCTTCTGCCGCATCCTTAGAAAGGAAGCGTTTTCGGCGAACATGCCCGTGATCCTGATGACCGGCCAGCTCACCGATGAGAAGGACATGGTCCAGGGCCTGGACTGCGGCGCCGACGACTACGTCCTTAAGCCGTTCGGCTTGGCCGTTCTTCTGGCGCGCGTGCGCGCGGTCCTGCGCCGCTACTCCGCGTCCGCGGACTCCGCCGTCAAGCTGAGCAAACACGGCTTGGAGCTGGACCCGGCGGGCCGCAGCGTCAAGGTGAAAGGGCGCGAGATCCCCATGACGCGCAAGGAGTTCGACCTGCTGGCGTCGCTGGCGGAGAAGGCGGGGCGCGTACTGTCCGTGCCCTATCTGCTGGAGACCGTCTGGGGCTACGACCCCGCCGACTACAACGATCCGGGCACCGTCGAAGTCCACATCTCCCACCTGCGCAAGAAGCTGGGCCCGTCGCTGGCCAAGCGCCTGGTCAACGTCCACGGACGCGGCTACAAGTTCGACTCCTCGAACTGACCGGGCCGCCGTCTCCGGCTGAATCCGGATCGTCCCGCCGCTGAAGCCCCGCTGAAGCCGAATGTCGCCGGGAATTAAGCGCCGCGCAACCCCCGCTTCTGCCGCGCGCGCTATTCTACGGATGCAGGCGAACTCATCCGGAGGACGATATGAACAAAATTCGGCGGGCGGCGGGAGCGGCGGCGCTGGCCTTGGCGGCGGCCGGCTGCTCGGGAGTGGTCAGCCGCGTGCACCAGGGCCAGATCGGCGAAGTCATCGATCAGACCCCGGAGCGGCGCGGCTACTTCGAGGCCATCGGAATCGGCGCGTCGGATCCCGCCACGCCCACGGCGACGCAGCGCAAGGCCTTGTCGCGCGACGCGGCCATCGTCAAGGCGCAGTACGAACTGCTGTCCCAGATCAAGGGCGTGACCTTGGACGGCGGCGTGACCGTGTCGCAGGCGATGGAGAAGGACTCCACGCTGACGGCGCGCGTGCACGACATGCTGCGCGGCGCCGAGGTCCGCAAGACGGAGTTCACCGCGGACGGCGGCTGCGTGGTGACTTTGCGGCTGCCGAAGGCGCGATTGTTAAACGAGGCTCAGCGGGGGAGTCTGTGAGACCGGCCGCGGCGGCCGCCTTGGCGGCCGTCCTGACGGCGACGGGCTGCGCGGCCGGCCCCCGGGCCGGGACGCGCACCGTCGTCGTCGAGGGCTGGGCGCCGCTGGGCGCCCGGACGCGGCAAGAGGCCCGCCGGGGCGCGATCGCCGACGCCCAGCGCCGGGCCATGGAGGAAGCGGCGGGCGTGGAGGTGTCGGCGGTCTCCACCGTGGACGACGCGGGTTCCGTGCGCGAGCGGGTCAGCACGACCGGGCGGGGCACGGTGCGCAGTTCTCGCGTCGTCGCGGAGCGCGTCTCGGAAGGGATGCTGGTGGTGCGCGTGAACGCGGTGGTCGAACTGCCGAAGGCGGGAGAGGTCCGGCGCGCCGGCTGGATTCCGGGAACCGGCCCGCGGGCCCGCGTCGTCTCCGGTTCTTCCGCGGCGGCGGCGGCGCTGCGCCGCGATTGGACGGCTTATGGAGGCGCCTGCGCGGGGGACGATTCGTCACCCGAATTGATTTTAAGGGCCGCGGTGGAAAGCGCCGTGGTGGACGAGCCCCGCCTCCGCCCGTACGTCGTCGTCCGGGTCAGGCTGACTTTGGAGGCGACGCCGGCGCGCGGGGGCTCCGTGCTGTGGTCGGCGTCGCGGGAAAGCTCCGCCATGGGCGTGGACGCCGTCCAGGCGCGCGCCCGCGCCTTGGACGCCGCGGCCGAAGGCGCGATCCGGGCGGCGGCCGACGATCTGCCGGCGCGGCTGTGGCTGACGGCTCGGAGCGATCCGAGGTGACCTCCCATGAAACGCATTCTCCTCGCCGTCTCGCTCGCGCTCCTTCCGGAAATCAGTCTCGGCGGACAGCCGCTGTCCGAGCTGGCGGGACGGGTGAGCGCGGCGGCGCGCAAGGCGCGGGTGGCGCGAATTTCGGTCCTGCCGTTGTCGGCGCGATCGGGACTGGACGGCCATGACGGCGAGGTCCTGGCCGATATGCTGACCGAGCGCCTGGTGGCCGAAGGGCGGGTGCGGGTGGTGGAGCGCACGCGCCTTTCCGACGTGATGGCGGAACGGCGACTGGGGTCGGCGCTCGGCTCGGACTCCGGGACGCCCCATCTGGAGGCGGCCGAGGCGGTGGTGACCGGCAGCTACGTTCGCGACGGGGCGCGGATGCGCGCGAGCGTCCGCCTGGTGAACGCGGACACCGGCGAGATCCTGGCCGCGGCCGAGGAAAGCTTCGGCTGGAGCGAGCCGGCCGAGGAGCCGGGCGCCCAAGGGGCCTGGACGATCACGGTGCCCGCGCCCGAGTTCATGGCCGAGGTGCCGCCGCTTCCGGTGGACGCGGTGGAGCTGCGCGACGCGCCGAACGACGACAGTTGCGCGGACGCGGCTGGCCGGGCGGACCGGATCACGTCGGGGATTCTGGACATCAAGGCGCGTTACTGGGCCTGGGAGCTGAAGAAGGGCTATTCGCCGTACGCGATCACGAAAAATCCCGGTTCCGAGATCTCCGATCCCGAGCTGAAGGCCCGGTTCTACGACGCGATGAAGTCCTGGTTCCATAAGCCCTTCGTTCCCGATTTGTCCCGTGAGGAATTCGAGAGAATGCGCCGAGAAGAGGCCCGCGCGTCGGACATCGCGAGCCGCTGCGGCCTGTGAGGAGAACGCCATGAACCCCAAGATACTCATCGCCGACGACGAGGCCCCCATACGCAAGTTGATGACGCGGGCCCTGGAGGCGCGCGATTTCACGGTGGACGGCGCCGATCGCGGAGACCTGGCCCTCGACATGGCGAGCGTCGAGGGCTACGACCTGATCATGCTGGACGTGCTCATGCCGGGGCTCAACGGGGTCGAAGTGCTCCGGCGCCTGCGGGCGAACACGCTGACGCACCTGGTGCCGGTGATCATGGTGACCGGCGTGGGCGGCGTGGACGCCGAGGTGGCGACCTTGGGTTTCGGCGCCGACGATTACGTGACCAAGCCGTTCTCCATGCAGGAGCTGACCGCGCGCGTCGAGCGGCTGCTGCGCCGCGCCTCCGAGGACCTCTCGGCCAGCCCGCTGACGCGTCTGCCCGGAAGCCCGACGCTGGAAGAGGGGGTGCGCGCGCGCGTCGCGGCCAAACAGGAATTCGCCATGCTGTATATGGACATCGACCGCTTCAAATCGTTCAACGACGCGTACGGCTTCGAGAAGGGCGACCGCCTTCTGAAGCGCTTCGGCGCGCTGCTGGCCGAGACGGTGGCGGAGTGCGACGGAGGCGACGGCCTGGCCACGCACATCGGCGGGGACGATTTCGCGGCGTTATGCCCGGCCGATCGCGCCCCGGACCTGGCGCACCGCCTGACCTGCGCGTTCGACGCGGAAGTCCGCGGCTTCTATTCGCGCGAGGACCGCGAGCGCGGCTACGTGGAGACCTTGGACCGCCAGCGGCGGCTGACGCGCAGCCCGTTCGTCACGCTGCGCATAGGCGTGGCCACGACCGCGGCGCGGCCGCTGACGTGCTACGCGCAGGCGGCGGAGATCGCCTCGGAGCTGAAGAACATGCTCAAGGCGAAGGGCGGGAAATTGAGCCGGTTCGCCGTGGACCGGAGAGCGTCGTGAACTTCTTCCTTTTGTTGGCGGCGAGCGCGGCGGCCGCGGCCGTCGGCCCCGAGCAATTGGGCCGCGACTTGGCGACCGCGGCCGCGCGCGCGGGAATCTCGCGGGTGACGGTTCAGGCTTTCGCTCCCGCCGGATCCGCTTCCGCGGAGATCGGCCGCGACGCCGCCGACGGAGTGCTTCGCGGCATTCTGGACTCGGGCCGCGTGCGCGCGTTGGAGCGGGAGCGGCTCTCTCCGGTCCTGGCGGAGCGGCGGCTCTCCGCGGCGGCGGGAGGCGGGGCGGAGTTCCCGCGGCTGGCGCAGGGCGAGGGCATGGTCTTGGGGAGGGTTCGCCGCACGGCCGCCGGCTGGACGGCGTCCGTTCGGCTGGTCTCCTCCGCGACGGGAGAGATTGTGGCCGGCGGCGAGGCCGCCGTGGCCGTCGAAGTTCCGCCGCCCGCCGAAGACGCTTATCCGCCGGTCGCCGCCTTGATCGACGCCGCGCACGCCTTGGCCGAGACGCGGGACGCGCGCTGGCTGAAAAGCCTGGCCGATTCGTCCGAGGCCCCGGGCCCGAACCGGGCGGCCGCGGTGCTGGCGCTTTCTCAGTTGGACGGCGACGATCTGGCGCTGGGCGACGCCGTGCGCGACCGCGAGCCGGTGGTCCGTTTCGCGGGAGCGTTGGCATTGGGCCGTTCCGCGGCCTCCTGGGGCGAAGGACCTTTGAGGCAGATGTTGAAGAACGATCCCTCCTGGCCCGCGCGCTTCGCGGCGGCGCAGGGGCTGGGCCGCTACGCGTCGGCGGCGTCGGCGGCGGCTCTGACGGCGGCTTGGAAAACGGACGCCTCCTGGCGGGTGCGACGGATGGCCTCGGTGGCGCTCGCGGAGCGCGGGGAGGCCGTGCCGTGAGCTCCCACTCGGCGCGCGTCCTGCTGGTCGACGATGATAGGGCCGCGCTCCGCCTCCTGAAGCGGGTGGTGGAGGGCATGGGTCATTCGACTCGGACGGTCTCCAGCCGGGCGCAGGCGCGCGAGGCGCTGCGCGAGGAGGACTTCGGCGCCCTGGTTTGCGACGTGGGACTGGAGACGGCCGACGCCGGGGTGCTGCTGGCGCAGGAGGCGGGCGTCTTGAGGCCGGGGCTGCCCGTCGTCCTGATCACCGGGTGCCCGGAACTGGAAACCGCTTTGCCCGCGCTGCGTCTGCACGCATTCGATTACCTGGCCAAGCCGTTCGAATTGGATGCTCTCAGGCGGAGCGTCGAAATGGCGCTCGCTTCGCGGGAGAAGGCCGACCCGATGCGGGAGGATCTCCGCGAGGAGCTCACGGCGGCGTATTCCGAGCTGAAGAAAACGGAACGCACGCGGGAGGGCATGCTGGCCGTCCTGAATCATGAATTGCGCACGCCGTTGTGCGTGGCGCGGGCGGCCGCCGATTTTCTCGCGGCGGAGCAGTGCGGCCCCGAGGGGGCCGGGGCGCGGCGCCTTCTGGCCCAGGGCCTTGAACGCCTGGAACGGACGGTTTCCGACATATTGCTGCACGCGCGCCTGGCCGGCGGCGAGAAGCCGGACCCGGGCGGAACGGCGAATCTCTCCGAGCTGGCGGCCGAGGCCGCCGCCGAACTGGCGGACGAAGCCTCCGTTCTGGGGGTCCGGATCGAAGTGATCCCGGATCCCGCGGACCGTCCGGTTCCGGGCGACCGGGAGCTGTTGGCGCGCGCCATCCGCCATCTGGTGGCCAACGCGGTGCGCTTCAGCAAGGCCGGAGGTCTCGTGACGGTCCGGACCGGCGGCGGACCGGACGAACGCGAGATCTCGGTCCGCGATGAGGGCGGCGGCATCCCGCCGTCGGAACTGGCGAGGGTGTTCGATCCGTACTACCAGGTCGCGGACTTCATGACGCGGCGGACGGGCGGGTTGGGCCTGGGGCTGGCCATCGTGCGCGAGGTCTTCGAAAGCCACGGCGGGGGGGTGACGGCGATCACCCTCCCCGCCGCGGGCTGCGAATTCCGGGCGTGGCTGCCGGCGCGCCGGGGGTAGCCCGGGCGCTTAGTACTTGCGGGGCAGCAGCGCTTCGGCCGCGCGGTGGTCCGCGAACAGCTTCCGGAGCAGGGGGATGTCGGCCGTCTTGATGGAGCGCTCCCAGCCGCACAGGCACTTCAGCTTCTTCTTCTCGGAGTTGAACTCGTATAGGTGGGTTTTCATGGGAGGCCTCGTCCGGCGACGGCGTCTAAAACACAAAACCCCTGGGCTTTGCTCGCCCAAGGGTCGGTCCCGACATTTCTGGTTACGGGTTCGAAAACGTCAACGTCAGTATAGCATATAAACCCGGCGAACGCCAGCCTTGACCGACGCGCCCCCGCCCTCATAATGTAAACTGGACGTTCCCATGTCACCGGCGACGAAAACCATCGATCGTTCGAGGCTCAAGGCCTTGATGGCGCGCGAGCAGGAGCTTTTCGCGCGCGCGCACCCGCGATCCGCCGAGCTGTTCCGGCGCGCGCAGAAGTCCATGATGGGCGGCGTGCCGATGAACTGGATGTCCAAGTGGCCCGGGCCGTTCCCCGTGTTCGTCTCCGCGGCCTCCGGGGCCCATTTCACGGACGTGGACGGGCACGAGTACGTGGACTTCTGCCTGGGCGACACCGGGGCGATGACCGGGCATGCGCCGCAGGCCCTCGTTTCGGCGGTGACGGCCCAGCTTCCGCGCGGGCTGACCGCCATGCTGCCCACCGAGAACTCCATTTGGGTCGGCGAGGAGCTGCAGCGCCGCTTCGGTCTGCCCTATTGGCAGTTCGCGCTGACCGCCACCGACGCCAACCGCTTCGCGATCCGCCTCGCGCGCCTGGTCACGGGGCGTTCGAAAGTGATCGTCTTCAACTACAGCTATCACGGCACGGTGGACGAGGCCTTCGCGACGCTGGAGGGGGGCCGGACCGTCGCGCGCAGCGGCAACATCGGGCCGCCCGTGGATCCCGCGCTCACCACGCGCGTGGTCGAGTTCAACGACCTTACGGCGCTCGAAGAGGCGCTGTCCCATCGCGACGCGGCCTGCATACTGGCCGAGCCCGCGATGACGAACGTGGGCATCGTCCATCCCGAGCCGGGCTATCACCGGGCGATGCGCGACCTCGCCCGCAAGTACGGTTGCCTGCTGATCATCGACGAGACGCACACCATCTGCACGGGCCCCGGCGGATACACCAAGGCGCACGGCCTGGAGCCGGACTTCTTCGTCCTGGGCAAGCCCGTGGGCGGCGGCATCCCCGCGGCGGTCTACGGGTTCACGGAGGAAGTGGCCGCGCTCGCGACGTCCCGCATCCGTTTGGCCGAATGCGACACGGGCGGCATCGGCGGGACCTTGGCGGGCAACGCGCTGTCTTTGGCCGCCATGCGCGCGACGCTGGAAAGCGTCCTGACGGAGGCGGCCTTCGCGAAGATGATCGCGTTGGCGGAGCGCTTCACGAAAGGCGTGGAGGACGCCATCCGGGAAGCGGGAATGCCCTGGCACGTCTCCCGGCTGGGCTGCCGGGCCGAGTACCTGTTCCACGAGCGCCGGCCGAAGAACGGCGGGGAGGCCGCCGCGGCGGCGGATTTCGAGCTGGAGCGGTTCATGCATCTCTCCGCGCTCAATCAAGGCGTGCTGCTCACGCCGTTTCACAACATGGCGCTGATGAGCCCGGCGACGAGCGATGCGGACGTGGACCGGCACACGCAGGCGTTCCGCCGCGCCGTGGACGAGCTCGTGGGTACGACGGCCGCGTAAGATTTGTCGCGAGGAGGCTCATCGTCATGGGACAGGACCTGAAAGCCGCGAAGGAAAAATCTCGGTACGTGCTCGATCTCATCGGCAAGAAGACCCTCACCGCCGCCGAGAAGAAAAAGGTCATCTCCGAGTCGGTCAAGTACTGGTCCGACCACGTCAACGCGGGTTTCCTCAAGTACCGGAAATCGGTCAGCACGGACTACACGGCCGTCGAGTGGGAAGACGACGGCGCGGTCTTCCGCGACATCAACGGCAAGGAGTTCATCGACATGCTGGGCGGCTTCGGGGTCTACGTCACCGGCCACCGCCACCCGAAGGTGCTCAAGGCCGTCATCGACCAGCTCAACCGGCAGGGCATCCACTCCCAGGAGCTCATCGATCCGCTGCGGACCTACCTGGCCCACCTCGTCTCGCTGATCACGCCCGGCGACTTGACGTTCGCCTTCCTGACCAACTCCGGCACCGAGTCCGTCGAAGGCTGCCTGAAGATGGCCGTGCTGACCACCGGCCGGCACAAGTTCATCGGCGCCATCGGCGGCTTTCACGGCAAGAGCATGGGCGCGCTGGGCGGAACCTCCAAGGCCGTGTTCCGGGAGCCGTTCCTGCCCCTGCTGAACTGGTCGCACGTGCCCTTCGGCAACATCGACGCGCTGAAGACCATGATGGAATCCTGCGACTTCTCGGGCGACCGCGTGGCGGCCGTCGTGCTGGAGCCCATCCTGGGCGAGGGCGGCATCGTCGTGGCGCCTCCCGGCTACCTGGCCGCGGCGCGCGAGCTGTGCGACAAGTTCGGCTCCATGCTGGTCTTCGACGAGATCCAGTCCGGCATGGGCCGCACCGGCAAGATGTTCGCCAGCGAGCACGACGGCGTGGTCCCGGACCTGATGGCCCTGGGCAAGGGCTTCGGCGGCGGCATCATGCCCATCGGCGCCTGCGTGGGAACGCCCAAGACCTGGGAGCGCTACATCGAGAACCCGTTCCTGCACACCACCACCTTCGGCGGCAATCCTCCCGCCTGCGCGGCCGCCATCGCCACGATCAACGTCCTGCTGGACGAGGACCTTCCGCGGCAGGCCGCCGAGAAGGGCGTCTACCTGCTCAAGCAGATCAACGCGTTGGCCGCGAAGTACCCGGCCATCCTCAAGCTGGCGCGCGGCCGCGGCCTGATGCTCGGCATGGAATTCACCGACAACGACCTGGGCTACGAGGTCGCCAAGGAGCTGTTCAGCCGCAACATCCTCATCAGCGGCACCTACATCAACGCCCGCGTCCTGCGTCTGGAGCCCGCGCTGACCATCAGCATGGAGCAGCTGGACGTGTTCCTGGGCGCGCTGGAGGCGTCGTTGAAGGCCGTATCCAAGGCCCGCCGCCTCTGATGAGCGGCCGTCCGTCGGAAGAAAAGGGGCTGGCCGCGGGCTCGCTGGGCGTCTTCGAGTCCGTGGTCATGGGCATCGCCGGCACCGCGCCCGCGTTCAGCATCGCGGTGACGACCGCCGCCATCGTGGCGTCGGTGGGCGTGCTCGCGGTCGGGAGCATCCTGTACTGCGGCCTGGTGATGTTCGGCATCGTGCTGGCCTTCATCCATCTCAACAAGATCTCCCCGCACGCCGGCGCCGCCTATGCCTGGGTGGGGCACGTCTTCGGCGAGACCTGGGGATTCTTCACCGGCTGGGCGCTCCTGGTCGCCTCGGTCGTCTTCATGGTCTCGGCGACGATCCCCGCCGCCACGTCGACCTTGCTTCTGATCGCGCCCGGCCTGGTGGAGAACACCCATTGGGTCGCGTTCACGGCGGCGCTGTGGCTGACCGTGGTGACCGTCGTCGTCGGCAAGGGCATCAAGCACGCGAGCTACGCGCAGATCGCCCTGACGTTCATCGAAACGGGCGTCATCTTCGCGCTGATCGTCGCGGCGTTCGTTCGCTACGGCCGCGCGCCGGCGCACGCGCCCGCCCTCATCTGGTTCTCGCCGTTCGCGTTCACTCCGCAGATGTTCGCCACCGGCGCCCTGACCGCCATCTTCTTCTATTGGGGCTGGGACGTCACCATGAATTTGAGCGAGGAATCCGAAGCGCGCGCGGGCGCGCCGTCCGCCGCCGGCAAGGGCGCCTTTTGGGCGATGGTCAACCTGATCCTGTTCTTCATCCTCATGATGGTCGTGGTCCTGATCGTCCTGACCGACGACGAGATCGCCCGCGCCAACACCAACGTGCTCTACGCGATCGCCGACAAGCTGTTCCCGAAGCCCTGGAGCTACCTGGCGGTGTTCTCGACCATCCTCAGCACCATCGGCACCATCGAGACCCAGATCCTCCAGTTCAGCCGCAGCATGTTCGCGATGGGCCGCGACGGCATGCTGCACCCGCGCTACGCCAAGGTCCACCCGACCTGGCGGACCCCGTGGCTGGCGACGGTCGTGATCTGGTTCCTGGGGATCGTCCTGCTGTACTCGTCGTCCTTCATGCCGTCGGTCAAGACCATCCTGGAAAGCTCGATCCTCTCCATCGGCTTTCAGATCTGCTTCTACATGAGCCTGGCCGGATTCGCCTGCGCCTGGCATTACCGGAAGAAGCTGAGGGCGGGGGCGTACGACGCCGTTTCCTATGTGCTGTGGCCGCTGGCCGCGGCGCTGTTCATGGTGTTCATCGCCCTGTACAGCATCCCGACCTTCGACCGGGTCGCCAATCTCATGGGAATCGGCGGCATTCTCATCGGCTTCGTCCCGTTGTACCTGGGCGGCGTGCGCCGCGCGGCGAGCGCCCGCTAGGACCGGGCGCTCCATAATGATTCTCCACGCCGGGTTTATCCGCGGGCGCCTGTTCGTCTGGGGCGAGACTCCCGACGCCAAGGAGGCGGAGCCTGCGGCGCTGGAGGCCGCGCTGCGGGCGGCGGGCATCGACAGGCCGCTCCAGTGCGAAGCCATCCCGCCTTGGTCCGGGCTTGCCGTTCCGCTGGAAACGGCCGAGGCCGTCGAATTTCTGACGGCCGGCGCCGGCAAGAGCGCCGCGGCGCAAGGCGCGACGCTCGGTCCCGATCTGGCTTTCTGGACCTCCGCCCTGGAGTTTTGCGCGTCGCTCGTGGTCCGGCAGAGGATCGTTCAGGGCTACGCCCTGGAAAACAACCGGTTCCGCTCCTACTGGAATCCGATTTACACGGGCGACGACGCGCAGGCCTTCCGGGAACTCGCGGCGCGCGTTCCGGGCGGACAAGCCGATCCCGACGGCCTGCTGACCGAATTCATCCGCGAGATCGCCGGCCATCTCATGCGGCGCGAGCCGCTGCCCGTAAGCCCCCGTCCCGCGGAAATCGCGGAGCGCGCCGCCGGCCCGTTCAAGCTGTGCTTCCGCCTGGAGGAGCCCGAGCGGTCCGGAGGCGCGTGGCGGGTGAGCTTTCTTCTCCAGTCGACGAGCGATCCCTCGGTCCTCCTGCCTCCGGGCTTCGCGTTGAGCCCGGGCGCGAAGGCGCCGAAGATCCTCCGGCGCGAGAGCTACGAGCTTCGCGAGAAGCTGCTCACGGCCTTGGATCACGCGGTGCGGATATGTCCCTACATCAAGCATGGCCGGGAGGACGTCGATCGGGGCGGCTATGCGCTGGACGTGTGGGAGGCCCATGAGTTCCTGACCGTGCACGCCGCCGCCCTGGAGGCGGCCGGTTTCGGCGTCCTGCTTCCCGCCTGGTGGACGCGCAAGGGAGGCAAGCCGAGGCTCGCGGCGCGGGCGCGGGCGTCGCGGCCCGTCATGCAGGGGGCCGGAAGGTTCTCGCTCGACGACGCGATCCGCCTGGACTGGGAGGTGGCGCTCGGCAAGGAAACCCTGACGCGGGAAGAGCTCGACGCCCTGTCGAAGCTCAAGGAGCCTTTGGTGCGCCTGCGCGGCCGCTGGGTGGAAGCCGACGGCGAGGCCATCCGGGCCGCGGCGGAGTTTTGGAAAAAAACGGAGCAGTCCACTCTTCGCGACGTGGTGCGCATGTCCTTGGGCGGCGGCCAGGCCCCGCCCGGACTTGAAATGCGGGAAGTCGCCGCGGAGGGGGATCTCGGCAAGTTTCTGGACCGCCTTCGGGGCAAGGCGCGCTATGAAACCTTGCCTCCTCCCAAGAAATTCGCCGGCAAGCTTCGGCCCTATCAGGTGCGGGGCTTCTCCTGGCTGGCTTTTCTGCGCCAATATGGCCTTGGGGCCTGCTTGGCCGACGACATGGGATTGGGCAAGACCGTGCAGGCCTTGGCCCTGATCCAGAGCGACCGCGAGGCCGGAGTCCGCCTTCCCGTCCTGATCGCTTGCCCGCTGTCCGTCGTCTCGAACTGGAAAAAAGAGGCGGAGCGCTTCACGCCCGGGTTGTCGGTCTTGGTTCATCACGGAGTGGACCGGGACAAGGCGGCCGCGTTCAAGCGCAGCGTCGGCAAGCACGCGGTCGTGGTCACCAGCTACGCTTTGCTGGCGCGCGACTTCGAGACTCTGCGCGAGATTCATTGGGGGGGCGTCATCCTCGACGAGGCGCAAAACGTGAAGAACCCGCAGACCCTCCAGGCCAGCGCGGCCCGCGCGCTCAAGGCGGACTACCGGATCGCGCTGACCGGCACCCCGGTCGAGAACCATGTCGGCGACCTTTGGTCCATCATGGAGTTCCTCAATCCCGGGCTGCTGGGAACCCAGGCCGAGTTCAAGAGGCTCTACTTTTCGCCGATCGAATCCGGCGATAAGGAGGCGGCCGAGCGCCTGGCGCGCCTCACCAGGCCGTTCGTGCTGCGCCGGCTCAAAACCGACAAGTCCATCATCCGGGATCTGCCCGACAAGCTGGAGATGAAGGTCTTCTGCAATCTGACCAAGGAGCAGGCCTCCCTGTACGCCGCCGTGGGGCGCGACGCGGAGTCCGCCATCGAAGGCGCCGACGGCATCCAGCGTCGCGGTCTTATCTTGGCGGCTTTGACCAAGCTGAAGCAGATCTGCAACCACCCGGCCCATTTCCTGGGCGACAACTCACGGCTGGAGGGCCGCTCCGGCAAGCTCGCGCGGCTTTGCGAGATGCTCGAGGAAGTCTTCGAATCGGGCGAGAGGGCGCTCGTCTTCACTCAGTACGCGGAAATGGGCGCCTTGATTCAGCGCCATGTCGCGAAGACTTTCGGCCGCGAGGTCTTGTTCCTGCACGGCGGCGTGCCCAGAGCCAAGCGCGACCTCATGGTCGAGCGTTTCCAGGCGGAGGGCGAGGGCCCGGAGGTCTTCGTCCTCTCGCTCAAGGCCGGCGGGACGGGCCTCAACCTGACGCGAGCCACTCATGTCTTTCACTACGACCGTTGGTGGAATCCGGCGGTGGAGAACCAGGCCACGGATCGCGCCTTCCGCATCGGCCAGCTCCGGAACGTGCAGGTCCATAAATTCATCTGCGCCGGCACGCTGGAGGAGAAGATCGACGCGATGCTCGAGCGCAAGACGGAGGTCGCGGAACGAATCGTCGGCGCCGGGGAAGGCTGGCTCACCGAGCTTTCCAACGCCGAACTGCGCCAGGTGTTCGCCCTGAGCGCCGAGGCGGTGGGGGACTAAGCCGCGACGGGCGCGGGACGGGCGCCGTAGCAGTAATAAGCCCTATTGGGCAGTTTCCAAAGGGTCTTCCAGTCCTTCTGCATCATCTCCTCGTCGTCGTAGAAGTCGGGGAGAGTGTAGGCCCGCATGTGGTTCTTCACGCCGAAGTCCAGGGCCGACATGATCATATACTTGCTGTATTGCGCGAACTCCGGGTCGCAGACGTGCGTGAACATCTCGTACTGGTGCGGCAGCGCGCCTCCGATGTAGACGCCGATGAGGCGGTCCTTCACGTAGAAAGACAGCGGCATGGCCAGGGGGCTGGACGCGAAGAACGAACGGAACCCGGCGGAGAAATCGATGAGCCAGCTGTCCTCGAACGTGTCGCGGCTCCAGCCGATGTATTCGTCCCAGCGCGACAGGTCGATGTGTCCCGGGCGGACGGTCACTTCCGAGGAGCACTTCTCATGGTAGGCGCGCAGGGGCTTGTAGCGCTTGGTCTTCAGCGCCTTGGAGAGATGGGCCAGGATGTCTTCCTCGAGCCAGTGGTGATAGGGCAGGCCCGCATGGGGCGCGTGGCCGGGGACTTCCGTCTCGGCGCTGAAATCAGAACCGGGGATGAGCTTGTCGAGGAAAGAAAGGTCCTGTGGAAGCCCGAACACCGAGTGTGACGGGGCCACCAGCCAGCGCATCACCTCCCGGTCGAAATAGGTGAGGAACTTGCCGTCCACGCAGAACATCGGCACGCTGTCGATGAAATGGCGGGCGAACTCGGGATGAAAGGCCATGGTGTGGCCGCTGAGTCCGCGCAGATCGTCGACGGACTCGACTCGCTTGTACTCTTTGGGCAGCGGGTCCGTGTCGGTGGGGGTCATGCCCGTATATTGTAGCAGGCGCCCGACGGAGATTCGGTTCCTAAAAACACAAAACCCACCTTTCGGTGGGTGCAGGTCCTGACATTTCTCGTCTCAGGTTCGAAAACAAACTTCGAAATTGGTTGCGGGGGCTGGATTTGAACCAGCGACCTCAAGGTTATGAGCTTCACCCGTTTTTGACGCGGGATTTTCTTAACCGTTCCGTCTGAGGCCGTCCCCGAATCCACGCGGTTTACGACGACAACCTTGTGGTCCTGGAAACGAGTATAGCATATGCGGTCCGAAAACGCTGATTTCGCCACACCACAAGGTTTCTTGGTAACATATTCACCAAGTTGAATATGTTCTCGCTTGATCGGACGCTTCGCGCGCTTGGCGATGAGACTCGCCTGCGCATCCTGAACCTGCTTTCGCGGGGCCAGCTTCCCGTCGCCGACCATATTGCGGCGATGGACGAGCCTCAAGCGCGGATCTCCCAGCAGCTTGCGCGCCTGCGCTCGGCGGGCTTGGTCGAGGATCGGAGGCAGGGGAAGTCGGTCTACTACACGCTCCGAAAGCCGAGGGGCCGGGTTCAGGCGAAAGTCCTCGACTGCGTGCGCGAGTGTTGCGGCGAGTTGGCGGTCTACCGGCGCGATTCGTGGCGGCTTAAGAACTTGCGGCCGCGGCTCAAGCCGTCGCCGGCTCCTCAGGCATCCCCATGAGAAAGATCATCAAGGATAACCGACGGCTCTGGTGCCACAAGTGCAAGAAGGAAGTCCTGCTCTCTCCCCACTTGTGGGAGGATATCTGCTCGGAGTGCAGCGCGACCCTGAAGCCTCGGATGGCTCAGGACTTTGAAGAGGTCTCGGACGAGGAATACGAGAGGCGGATGCGGCAACCGGAGCCCTGACTTCCGCGTTGCCGGACGCTCAAGCGCGGCGGGGCCCTAATACCGCATCGGCAAAGGTCTTCTTCCTTAGCACGATGACGATTCCGAAGTTCTTGAGGACCCGCATCGTCTTCCCAAGGTGAATCGTCGGCTTGCCGTTTTCCAGGTCGGACAAGAACCGCGTCCCGACGTTGCAGAGAGCTGCGGCCATGGCTTGGGTTAACCCTGACTTCTTCCGCTTCATCCGAACGATGGTTCCGATGTCGGCCGGCAGATTGACGATAGTTTGGTCGTCTATATCGGGAGTCTGCCGTTTTTGTTCTGCCATGTTATTCCCGAGCGGTAATATTGCGCCGAAAAATGGGTAAAAGTCTCGATTTATTCCCGAACGGGAACAGTCTCTCGCGGCGCTAAGACGAGATTCTCGACACCGTTCTCCTCGAATTCCTCTCCGTACTTTTCTTCGACGCGGCCTCGCGCGGCGAAGCGCTCCTCGTTGGTGAGCTTCGCATAGCCGTCCACCCCGTATTGCTTGATTAGGTCGCGCGAGCCGAGCTGATCGATCAACTCATCCCAGAACGTTTCCTGGTCGTATTCATCGCGGAGGGGGAGGAGCGTGGTTTCCTCGAAGTCCTTGAGCGGGAAGTACATCTTGAATTCGTCGTCGTAGTCGATGCAGTCTTCCAGCCCCGCCTGTTTCGTGAAGGAATAGATGTATTGTTCCAGCTTCTCGTATTTTTTGATTCGGTTCACGCGGGTGGCGTTGATCATCCATTCGCCGCAATTGACCATTTCGACGAGGGTCCGATATTGGTCCTTGGTCAGGGTGATTTGCACTTCAGTTTTCTTCATGGATTCGAAGTTCTCCCATACGGCTAATACAGCCGTTCCTTTTTTAGCCAGTTCGTCAGCGGCTCGAATTTGAACCGCGCGGCATAGAGCTTGAGTTTCTCCTTGTCGAGGTCCCATTTGTGCTCCCGCTTGATGGGCAGTTCCAGGGGGGAGCGCGGGATCAGTGCCAGGTAGACGAGGTCCAGGAAAGCCTTCTCCGGATCGGCGATCGGATAGCTCGCTTGTCCCTGCCTCTTCACATCGTAACCCCAGATCAGGCGCTCTGGCAGATGGTGAATGCTGAACGTTCCGATAGAGGTCTTATACCGCTTCGGCGGGGCCGTGGACACGGCGTAGACGACGTGGGGGATCTCCTCGACCACGCCGTAATCCGCCAGGGCGCTGTAGAGCGAGACATAGGCGGGCCAAGGCGCTCTGAGATACGGCACCGCCTCATAAGGATTCAAGTCCGCGGAGAGCTTGCTGACCCAGACGCCCTTCTTGATCCGGCCGACGAGGTCCTGTCCGGCCAGACGCGTGAGCGCCTTGGTCGCGGCGGCGGGCGCTAGGCCGGTAAGCGTGATGATATCCGCCGTCGTGAAGACCCTGAGGCCGTGGTGCTGGATCAGCTTGAGCAGCGTGGCGGCCGAGACGCTCATTTGAGCATGTCCATGAGCATCTGCTCGACTTCCGACTTCTGCCGTTGAAAGGCGTCCTCTTTGCGATACATCTCGATCAGGTCTCCGGACAGGTAGGGCAGGACCTGCTCCTTGAAGTCGCCGAAAGTGAAGCTTCCGACCTTGTCCGCGGCGCTCTCCAGGGTTTTTGTCTCGAGGAGCTTGACCGCGTCGTCCGGCTTGACCAGGACGACGCGCAGCAGATGGTGGAGGTCGAAGAGGTCGCGCAGCGCATACCGGGACGGCGAGGCCAGGGCGGCGATCTTCTGGGCGGTCATGGACGCGGCGTCGTAGAACTGCGCCGCGAACGGCGTCATGCGGTATTGCCTCAGCAGCTCGGCGTCCGGCATGCCGGTCGAGCAGACGATCTTGTCGTTGCGTCGGCTGAATTCGATCTTGGTGGACAGGGGCACGCCCGCGCCGGCGTAGAGCGCGGCCTTCCAGCGCTGCGTGGTCTCGGTCTGTTTGGGCTTGCTGGCGGCGATGCGCGTGATGCCCTGCTGCAGGAGCGAGGAGGCGAAGGCCTGGCCATCCAGGACGGAGTCTACGGCGTTTTCGAGGGTCTTGAGCCGGACGTTGGCGACGATGTCCACGTCCATGTCCTGGGAGAGTCGGGGTGAGCGATGAAAGAAGCGCAGGCAGATGCCGCCCTTAACCGCATAGTCGCGGCCGGACAGCCTCGTCGCCAGGTGGCGCAGAAAGGCAAGATGGAAGAATTCCCGCAGTTCAAAGGATCGTGTTGCCATAGGCTTCTCTCTATATATAGTAGGTAACTGCCTTATTTGTCAAGTACATGATATATGAATTAACCTTGTCTGAAGTGGTCTGAAGACAAGGTTATCACAACAACCTTGTCTGTAGCGCGCCAGGGCCAAGGTTGTCACCTCTCCTCAGTAAGCATTCCATCGGCGAGAACTTCTTGTGCTGCTCGGCCACGTCCCGGCTCGCCAGGTTCACATACCGCCGCGTCATCTCCAGCGTGGAGTGTCCCAGGATCTCCTGAAGGCTGAACGAATCCCCGCCATTGCGGATGTAGAGCACGGCGAAGGTGTGGCGCAAAGTATGGGGGGAGAGGCGCACGCCTTCAATGCCCGCCGTGCGGCCGTAGCGCAGGATGAGCTTGCGCGCCTTGCTGCGGCAAACGGGCTTGCCGGTCTTGCCCAGGAAGAACTGGCCGGACTTCACCGGAGCCTTGGACCTCGCCTGGGCGTATTCCAGCAGGGCCTGGGCGGTCTTGGCGGAGAACGGGACGCTGCGCTCCTTGCGGCCCTTGCCCATCACGACGGCGTTGCAGTTGAGCCAGTCCACGCGGCCGGCTTCAAGCGATAGGAGCTCTGAGATCCGCAGGCCGGAGTCCAGCATCAGCATCATCATCGCGCGGTCGCGTAGGCCGGGGACGGTGCGCGTGTCTGGCGCGGAAAGCAATCGCGCGGCTTGCTCGGGGCTGAAGGGGCGTATGAGGGCGCGCTCGCGCCGGGGCCGCTCCACGCGCTCCATGGGGTCGTCCGCCAGCAGGCCCTCGCGCTTCCAGAACCGGAAGGCGCAGCGCAGGCCGCCGTAGGTGCGGAAGACGGTCTCGGAGGCCTGCCCGCACCGCCGTAAATCGGCCAGGTGCTCGCGCAGGAGCGCGGGGGTGGTCTGACCCATGGCGCGCGCGCCGCGGCCCGCCAGGAAGGTCCTGAGCGCGCTCAGGATGTGCCGGTACCACGCGACGCTGCCCTCGGCCAGGTTCAGGGCGACGCAGCGCGCCAGGAAGGTCTCGGTCGCGGCTTCAAGGGCGATGTCTTGTCGGTTGATGGGCTCCTCCATGTTCAAAGCGCGGCGGGCGACGGGTCGGCCGCCGCGATCTGGAACGTTTCCTCGGTCGCGGAGGTGAACACGCAACGCTCCCGCGCGGCCCGGAACTCCTGGAGGGAGGCGGCGTATAAGTCGGGGTAACGCATGTCCGCCGCCAGGTTCAGGAGGGTCTGTTTAAGTCGGGGCCACCCGGTCAGATAGAGGACCCGCCCCCCGGTGGGGAGGCGGTCACGGTACTCGCCCCACAGCCGGTAGCGCAGTTCGCTCTTCTGGCACAGCTCCACTTCCACGGCGCATGGCCGCTCCTGGTCCGCGATCCACAGGTCCGGGATCAGGGACTCCACGCGCCGGCGGCGGTTGTGGTCGCGGGAGGCGTAGAGCTGGCGGTGGCTGATAATTTTGCGTCCCAAGGTCTCCTCCAGGATGAGTCCGACGCCGGCCACGGCCAGCTCGTGGTCCACGAAAGTCTCGGGCAAGGTGGGCCTGCGGCCGCCCAGAAGGGCGCGGCCCTTGGCGCGGATGAGGGCGTGGCCGGCGGCGGTGAGCAGGTAGGTTTGGTGATGGTTCACGTAGCGCTGGAGGGTGACCAGGCCCAGCTTGCGCAGGGCGTCCATGCGCTTGTAGGCGCCGCGCCAGTAGTCGCTCCGGCCGATCTCGTTGAACATCAGGCGCATGCGCTCCTCCGGGTCTTCAGGCCTGCGGAAGAACGCTCCGTCCACCTGGCCCAGCCCCAGCGCTCCCCATTTTTCCAAGGCCTCCAGTACTTTGTAATCCCTTTCAGTCAATCTCATTCCTATCCCCACCTCCTCTTTTTTTCCCACTGCTCTGCCTTTCTCATCCACCGCTCTCCCGACCCCTCTACCACAACCAATTCTTATGGTTGGGGGAGAGGGGTCGGGAGACAATCGGGCCCACTGGGCACGATTGAGGCGGATGAGAAAGGCTTTCAGTGCCGACGTTTCTCGAACCTGGCCATTTCCGCGCGCCCCCGCCACACCGCTAGATGCATCGTTGGAAACGTCGTTAGACGCAAGTCCTCCCACTTACATATCCGGCGAGAAGGACGAATCGGTGACAGGTCCCTCCACTTACCTATCGAACGAGGCGGTCGATTCCGCACATTTCCCGCTACTACTTACATATCGGGCGAGAAGTCCGAATCGGTGACAAGCCCTCACTTACCTATCCGGCGAGGTGGTCAATTCAGCACATATGCCCCTACATACCTATCCCACGAGGAGGGCAATTCAGCACATTTTCTCGGTATTCTAGAGGGCCCGAATGACCGGGTAATTCATAGAATCCGATGACAATGAAACGAATTTGCGTGTTCTGCGGCTCGAACTTCGGGCAGGGCGATCAGTACCGGGCCATGGCCGTGAAACTGGGGCATGCCTTGGCCGACCGCGGGCTGGGGTTGGTTTACGGTGGGGGAAAGGTCGGCTTGATGGGAACGATTGCCGACGCGGTTCTTGAGCGCGGCGGCGAGGTCATCGGGGTCATTCCGGAGGATTTGGTCAAGAAGGAGGTCGCGCACAAGGGGCTGACGGACCTCCGGGTCGTGGACTCGATGCACGAGCGCAAGGCGCTGATGGCGCAGCTCTCGGACGGGTTTATCGCGATGCCGGGCGGCTTCGGGACCTTGGATGAGTTCTGCGAGATTCTGACCTGGGCGCAGTTGGGGCTGCACCAGAAGCCGTCAGGAATGCTCGATGTCGGGGGCTACTTCGACCTCTTCATGAAGTTTGTCGATCATTCCGTCGCGGAAGGCTTCATCCGTCAGGAGCATCGGGACCTGCTCGTGGTCGAGCGGGCGCCGGAAGCGCTTCTCGACGCTTTTGAGAGTTACAATCCGGTCAATCTCGATAAGTGGCTAAAGAAGCCCTAGAAGCACAGAGTGGTGTGGGGCCTTCGAAAACGGACGGCTTAAATCGGTTGCGGGGGGCCAGCAATCCCTGAATACGGACCACTTTATACGAGAGCTCGCCGTCAATTTTAGCCATAAGGCAGCTTGAAAGCGGATGGGCGCGGGGAGCGTTCTGCCGCGGTCGACCTCACCAATGTTACAATTGCTTTCAGCACGCGGGGGAATTGTGGCGTATCACGGACTCTTCGTCGGGATTGATCGATACAAGTCGCCGTACATCAATTGGCTTGGCTGCGCCAAGCGCGATGCGGTGGCTCTTCAGGCTCTCTTCACGGATAACCTCGGTGCGGGCGGCGTCCTGCTGACGGATGAACAGGCTACTCGTGCGGCCATTACCGCTGAGTTCGAGAAGTTGAGTCGCTGCTCGCCGGACGACGTAGTGATCGTGTCGTATTCGGGCCATGGCAGTCCGACTCACGAATTAATCACCCACGACGCCGACGTTCGCGATCTCGCGCGAACTGCAATCCCTCTCGCCGAGCTGACTGAGTGGTTCGCCAAGATACCGGCTCGGCGGCTTGTTTGCATCCTTGACTGCTGCTTCGCCGGTGGAATGGGCGCCAAAGTCCTCGTGCTCGAATCCACCCCGCGCGGCTTGGATTCGGTTGAGAAATTCTTGAACGGCATGTCCGGTGATGGCCGGCTCATCTTGACGGCCGCCACGGCAACGCAAGAAGCGTACGAGAACGGCCGCATGGGCCACGGCCTTCTCACTCACTACCTCATGGAGGCGCTTCAGGGGGCAGAAGAAGTTCGAGAAAACGGACGCCTCTCGGTCTATAAGCTGTTGGAGTACGTAACCAAGCGCGTAACCGACTCCGCGGGCGCGTTTGGCAAGCCCCAGCATCCGACCTTGCGAGGAACGCTGGACGGCGCGCTCTCGTGGCCTATTTTTAAAGCCGGCGAGGCGTATCGCACGGCCTTCCCGGAGCGGGCGCAGGGGCCCGTTACGGAAGATGTCCAGTCGCTAGCCTCTCACGGCTTTCCACAAACGGTGCTCACCGGTTGGGCCGGCTCCATAAAGAAGCTGAACCCGCTGCAGCTTGCCGCGATCAATGAATATGGCCTCTTTCAGGGCGGCCATCTTGTCGTTAGCGCCCCGACTTCATCGGGCAAGACGATGATCGGCGAGCTGGCGGCGATCAATGGGGTCCTTTCGCGGAAGCGGGCGATATTCCTATTTCCGCTGAAGGCTTTAGTCAGCGACAAATACCAGGATTTTCGCCGCAAATATGAGGAATTCGGCCTCAAGGTGATCCGCGCGACGGGCGACACGTCTGACGACATCCCTGACCTCATGAA
>JBIOJO010000026.1:0-57526 GCA_044450965.1 Elusimicrobiota bacterium
CGCCGGAATCGCCTCCGCCCCAGCCCGACGAGCCGCCGGAGGACCAGCCGCCGCCGCTGGAGAAGCCGCTCCCGTGCGACGTGCGGATGTTCTTGGCCATATTCTTGCCCCAGTCGGTGTTGGGCAGGAGCATTTTCAATATCGGGAAGCCGATCAGGTGCGCGGCGAGAATGCCCAGCCCGACCCGCGCGCCCCAGATGGCCATGGGGAACGCGCCCCAAAACGGGATCAGGAAGAAATAAAGGAACCAGCCCATGCCCGGGGCGATGATCCCCACGAATTCAAAAATTCCCAGGACGCCGAACACGAAGGCGCTCATCAGCAGCTTCTCCGGCCAGCTGAGATCCGATACGTCGCGTCCGCCGCGCGAGGGGAGGATGTCCGGCGGCGGCGAATACGTTCCTTCCAGCACTCCCAGCACCGCGCTCACCGCGGAGGTGATCCCTCCCGCGTAATCGCCGCCGCGGAAGCGGGGAACCATCTGGTCGCGGATGATGCGGCCGGCCAGCGCGTCGGGCAGGGTCCCTTCCAGGCCGTAGCCCACCTCGATGCGCGCCTTGTGGTCGTCCTTCGCGACGAGGATCAGGATGCCGTCGTTCTTCCCCTTGCGGCCGATCTTCCAGGTGCGCGCGACCGTGTGGGAGTATTCCTCCAGCACTTCGCCTTCCAGGGAGGGGATCGTGAGGACGACCACCTGCTGACCGGTTTTCTCCTCATACGCCTTGAGCGTCCGCTCCAGGCTCTGCGCCGACGCGGCGTCGAGCAGGTGGGCTTCGTCGTTGACGCGCCCGGACAGATAGGGCACGTCCAAGGCGAGCGCGGGAAGCGCGAGGACGGCGGTCAAGGCGGCGAGCGCGAGAGTCCTCACTTCGAGTCTCCCTCGACGGGTTCGTCGCTGAGTTCGGTCCCGTGCGCGCCCGCGGCGCCGGCCGCGCGCAGCGCCGCGGCGGCCTTCTCGACGGCGGCGGCCAATCCGTCGGCGACGCGGCCTTGGGCCGCGGCGGACGTGAACGCGGAGATCGCGGGTTCCCAGGCGCCCGGCTTCACCTTGTCGCGCAGGCCCTCGTCGGCCAAAATCACGACGCGTTTTTCCAAGATGCTGGCGAAGATCAATACGCCGTCGCGCGACTTCGTGCGGGAGATCCCGCGGTCGTAGAACACCTCTTTCGCCCGGCGCTGGACGGCGTCGTCCAGCCGGTGCCTCCCGATCAGCAGGCGCTTGACCGGGCCGCACCAGCGCCCGACCGCCGCGCCCGCGATGCCCGCCGTCGGCACGAACAGGATCAAGGTGGAGAGCGGCAGCCAGAGGGGACGGAAAACATCGGACAGGAAAAGGGCGCCGCAGGTCAGGCCCACCGCCGCGGCCGCCCCGGCCCAGACGGTCTCGGGGTACGGGCTGCTCTGCGCGAAAACGCAGGGCACGATCTCCGCCGCCAGGCCCTTCTCCGCTGTTTCCACCGCCGCGCGCACCAAGGCGCGTTCGTTCTCGTTGAGCATGCGTCAATCATGCCCCCGAAAGCGCCCCGCGTCAATCCCTGGTACAATAGAGCCCCATGACCGCCGTCCTTGAGGCGAAAAATCTCGTCAAACGCTACCCCGGCGCGTCGATCAACGCCGTGGACGGGTTGTCGCTGACGGTGAACGAAGGACTGTGCTTCGGCCTGTTGGGCCCCAATGGCGCCGGCAAGACCACCACGGTCGAGATCATGGAGGGCATCACCAAGCCGGATTCCGGCCAGGTCCTCTATCGCGGCGCGCCGGTCGGCCCGTCGTTCCGGGAGCGCTCCGGCATTCAATTCCAGGAAACGGCTCTTCAGGAAAAGCTGACCGTCCGCGAGCTTCTGGCCTTGTTCGGCAGCCTCTACCCCAAATCCGCTTCCGTGCCGGAACTGGTGGATCTGTGCGACCTGGGCGAGTTCCTGGACCGCGACGCCAAGAAGCTGTCCGGCGGCCAGCGTCAGCGCGTGCTTCTGGCCATCGCCTTGGTCAACGACCCCGACGTCGTCTTTCTCGACGAGCCGACCACCGGCTTGGACCCGCAGGCGCGGCGGAATTTCTGGGAGCTGGTGCGGCTGATCAAGCGGCGCGGCAAGACCTTGCTTCTGACCACGCATTACATGGAGGAGGCCTACGCGTTGTGCGACGAGGTCGCCATCATGGACCGCGGCCGCGTGATCGCGCAGGGCGAGCCGGACCACCTGTTGAAGAAGCACTTCGACGGCGTCACCATCGAGCTGCCGCGGGCCGATTTCAGGCCGACGGCGGGGCTTCCGGGCAAGATCATCGAGCGGGAGAACACGGTCGAGATTCTGACCTCCGAGGTGGACGCCGCGCTGGGCGCGCTGATCGCCTCCGGCGCCACGCTCGCGCGGCTTCAGGTGCGGCCGCGGACGCTCGAGGACCTGTTCCTGGAGCTGACCGGGCGGGAGCTGCGCGAATGAGCGCGCTGCGCCGCTTCTGGGCGGTCTTCGTCGCGCGCAACATCGAGTTCCTCCGCGACCGCGGGGCGCTGGCCTGGAACATGCTGTTCCCGATCTTCGTGGTGTTCGGCATGGCCTTCGCTTTCTCGGGCAAGAACCAGGAAGTGTTCAAGATCGGCGTGATCGGCGAGGCCTCGGCGCTGCCGCCGGGCTTCGCCGCGACGCGGTTCGTGAAGTTCGTGCCCTTCGGCGACGAGGCGACCGGCCAGGCGCGCCTGCGCCACCATCAGGTCGATCTTCTGGTGCGCCCCGGCCGCCCCGTGAGCTATTGGGTCAATGAATCGTCCCCCAAAGGCTACCTGGTCGAGAAGATTCTTCTGGGAACCGACGCGGCGATCCCGCCGCCCGTGCGCGGCACCGTGACCGGACGGGAGATCCGCTACGTGGATTGGCTGGTCTCCGGTCTTCTCGCGATGAACATGATGTTCTCGGCGCTGTTCGGCGTGGGCTACACCATCGTCCGCTACCGCAAGAACGGCGTGCTCAAGCGCCTGAAGGCGACGCCGCTGAAGGCCGTCGAGTTCCTGGCCGCGCAGGTGGTCTCGCGCCTGGTGCTGATCATGGCGGTGTTCGCGATCGTCTATCAGGGCTCGAATTTCTTCCTGAAATACGAGATGCAGGGTTCCCTGCTGAACCTCTATCTGATCTTCGCGCTGGGCACGGCCTGCTTGATCTCCCTGGGCCTGCTGATCGCCGCCCGCGCGACCAGCGAGGAGCTGGCCGGCGGCCTGCTCAATCTCATGTCCTGGCCCATGATGTTCCTGTCCGGCGTCTGGTTCTCCTTGGAGGGAGCGCCGCGGCCGCTGCGCCTGCTGGCCGACGCCATGCCGCTGACCCACGTGATCGACGCGTCGCGCGCGGTGATGACCGAGGGCGCGACGCTGGCCCAGGTCTCCGGCCACCTGGCCGTCTTGGCGGCGATGACCGCGGTCTTCCTGTTGGTCGGCGCCTGGTCCTTCCGCTGGGAGTAGGTCCGGCTTATTCCGGCGTGGCCGGGATCTCGCGTTTGACGCCGCGCAGACGGGCGGATCGGACTTCCTCTTCGAGCGCGGTCAAGCCGGCCAACTCGTCCGCGGCCGCGGCCGCGCGGTAGGCGCCCAGGAAGGGGACCCAGCCCGCCTCGACGACGCGGCGCTCCACGTCCTGCCGGGCGTTCTCCAAGGAGGTCTCGATGGCGGCCAGCGCCTCGTCGCGCCCGGGCGGCGCGGACGCGGGGCGCAGGGAAGGAAAGCGCCCGTCCAGGGAGGCGCGCAGGCCGAAGTGAGCGACGCCGGGCTGCTCGTCGTCCGTGAACATGTCGGTGAACGTCGTCCGCGCGTACTCCCGGGGGGGGCGCGACGAATACGGGATCAGCGCGTAGTCCACGCGGCGCTCGCCGAGAGTGCGGCCGCAGACCTCGTCGCCGTGGGAGACGCACAGGTCCCGCGCCTCCAGAAGATCCAGCAGCAGTTCCGGCTCCCGCTCGTCGGACGCGACGCCCAGGTCGCCCAGAAGAACGTACGGGCAGGTGGAGGACTCGGCGCGAACGAATTCCGTCAGGCGGAACAGTTGGGCCAGGCGGCGCGGGCTCGCCGGGCCTTCTCCCGGTTCAAGCCGCGCCGAATACACGTCGAACCGGCTCTTGCCCTCGCTCAGCCGCGCGCGCAGGACGCCCCAGCCGCCGCCCAGGCCGCGCGACGAGGACGACTCCACGGGCAGGCGGCTGGTGATTCCCAGGCCGAGAGCGAGGTCCGCCGCCGCGTGGCCGTGCCCGGCGGCGTTTTCCAGCGCGTCCAGGTCCTCGCCGCGCCAGACTTCCTGGAACGCGGCCGCGTCGATATTCGCGGTCTTCAGCCGGGCGACGATGGACTCGCGCCGGGTCGGCCAGCCCTGATGGATCCGGCGCGGGCCGGCGACGTTGAGCGTGAGCACGACCAAAGAGAACGCGGCGGCTTTCACGCGGTGATTTTAGCAAGGATCGGAGCGATCCCGGCCGCGCGGGCGGAGCGGACGAACACGACCGTCGGCGCGCCCTTGTGGACGGCGGGCCGGAGTTTCCGGAAGCCGCACTTCAGCGCGACATGGGCCGACGCCTGGTTTCCCGGGTCGATCAGGCAGTGGACGCGCCTCTTCCCGAAATGGGAGTCGCCCCAGGCCGCCGCCGCGCGCACCGCCTCCGTCGCGTAGCCGCGGCCGTGCCTCGAGGGGACGAACACCCAGCCCATCTCCGGAACGATTTTGAGCGCCGGCTTGAGGTCCCGCTTGAAGTCGGCGAAGCCCAATTCACCGACGAAACGCCCGGTGCTCCTTTCCTCCACCGCCCAATAGCCGTAGCCCATGAGCTCCCAATGGCCGCGATAGGCCAGCAGGCGCGTCCACGCCTGCGCCGCCGTCGAAGGCTGGCCGCCGATGTACCGGGTCACGGCCGGGTCCGCCCACATCCGCGCGCAGGCCGCGAAGTCCTCGCACGCGTGCGGGCGCAGGATCAGGCGCTTCGTCCGAAGGATCGGAATCCGCATCGCTCTAGGCCGGAACGATCTTGCCCAGGACGCGGACGCCCCGCGCGCCCGTGGCGGCGGGGCAGTGGTTGGGTTTGCCGTCCACGGCGCGCGCCGCCAGCCACGCGAAGCATGCGGCCTCTTTGGCCATCACGGGCAGTCCGTGGACGGCCGTCGTCGTGACCGGGACGGGGGAGAACAGCGCCGAGAGCCGCCGCATCAGGTGCGCGTTGAGCGCGCCGCCGCCGGAGACGATCACTTCGGTGATCGGAGCGCCGTCGGGCGTATTTTCCAGGATGCCGAACCACAGCGAACGCGCGGTCAGTTCGGACAAGGTCGCCAGCGCGTCGGGGAGATTCTTCCGGGAGATGCGGGGAAAATGCCGGTCGAGCAGCGCCGGACCGAACGTCGTGCGGTCGAGCGACTTCGGCGGCAATCGCAGAAAGTAAGAATGCCCGAGCAGGCGCTTCAATGTTTTTTGATCGATCCATCCCTTAGCCGCCAGACGTCCGCCGCGGTCCATCTCGGCGCGGCCGCGCGTGGCGCGGCGCACGGCCTCGTCCATCAAGACGTTGCCGGGGCCGGTGTCGAAGGCGGTCCACAGCTTCCCGCCGCCGACGACGGAGATGTTCGAAATGCCGCCGATGTTCACCGCCGCTCGCCGCGGTCCCCGACCGAAAAGGAACACGTCGAAGGCCGGAACCAAAGGCGCGCCCTGACCGCCCGCGGCCATGTCGCGGGGGCGGAAGTCGGCGACCACGGATATTCCCGTCCTTTCCGCGATGACGGACGGTTCGGCGATCTGCAAAGTGTTGGGGGGATTCGCGTTCGGACCGTGCCAGACCGTCTGGCCGTGGGAGCCGATCACGAACGGGCGGGTCCCGCGCGATATTTTAACGGCGGCGTCGGCGAAGCGCTCGCCGAGCGCGAAGTTCAGGCGGGACAATTCCGGAGCGCGCAACGACGGAGATTCAAGGACGAGCTTCTTCAGGAGGGCCGAATAAGGGTAGGTCTCGCAGCGCCTGACGCGCACGGACCCATGGCGCACTTCCACGAGCGCGGCGGTGACGCCGTCCGCGGACGTGCCCGACATCAACCCGACGGCCAAGCGCGGTTTCACCCGCTTATTATGGAAGTTCGGGGCGCGCGGCGCTAGCCGTAGATGGCCGCCAGCGCCGGATCGGCGTCCGGGTATTTGAACCTGTATCCCGCGTCCAGCAGCTTCTTCGGCGGCGCGACCTGGCCGCCCAGCAGCATGTCCGCCATCTCGCCCAGCGCGATCTTCAGCGCGAACGCCGGCGCCGGCGCCCAGGACGGCCGGCCCAGCGCGCGGCCCAGCGCCGCGGAGAACTCCTTGTTGTTCACGGCGCCGGGAGCGGCGAAATTCACCGGCCCCGATATCTTCTCGTCGTCGACCAGGAACAGGAGGGCCGCCACGACGTCGTCGCGGTGAATCCACGGGAAGCCCTGGCGGCCGCTTCCCAGCGGCCCGCCGGCGAACATCTTGAAGGGCAGCGCCATCTTGGCCAGCGCTCCGCCGTCCTCCTCCAGGACGATGCCGATGCGCGGCAGGGCGACCCGCACGCCCAGCGGTTCCGCCGCCAGGGCCTCGCGCTCCCATTGGCCGCACAGCGCGGCCAGGAAGTCCCGGCCCTGCGGCGCGCTTTCGACGGAGGCGCCCTCGGGCGCGCCGCCGTAATAGCCGACCGCCGAGGCGCTGACCAGGACCTTCGGACGGCGCGCGGCGACCGAGATCGCGGCGACGAGAGCGCGCGTGGAATCGACGCGGCTCTTGATCAGTTGAAGCTTGCGCGCCGGCGACCAGCGCCCGTTGGCGATGCTTTCGCCCGACAGGTTGATCACCGCGTCGGCGCCGTCCACGGCCTTCGTCCAGTCGCCGTCGTTCTTGCCGTCCCAGGCCAGCGGCGAGACCTTCGCGCCCCAGCGCGTCCGCGCCGCCTCCGGGTTGCGCGTCAGGAGGGTGACCTTGTCTCCGCGCGACATCAGCGCGTCGATGAGCGCCCCTCCGATGAAGCCCGAGCCGCCGGCCAAGACGATGTTCATGGGTTGTGTCCTCATTTGAACGGAATCCCTTTCGGGAAAAACGGACGCGATGACCTTGCGTCGGTAGCGGAATATCTCTTCCAGATCCGCCGCGACGAAGCGGCCGGCGAACAGGTCCCCCAGCGCGCCCAGCGGGAGGGAATAGCGCACCTCGTCGCGCACGAGCGTGCCTTCGGGGACTTCCTCGAATTCGTGCGTGTGGTGCCAGAACGAATACGGACCTTTCAACTGCTCGTCCACGAAGCGGCGCGGCGGCTCGTACGCGGTGATCAAGGTGCGCCAGCGCAGCGGCACGCCGAGAAGGCGGATCCGGTAGTCCACCAGCGCGCCTTCCTTCATTTCGATCGGCGACGGGGTCAGGATCTCGAAGCCCAGCTTCGGCGGCGTCACGCGCGCCAGGTTCTCGGGTCGCGAGAAAAAATCGAAGACCTCCGCCCGCGGACGGCGGATCAGCTGCTCTTTCCGAAGTTTGTGGACGGGCACGCTTCAGCATAGCGCCGTGCCGCCCGGGCGTCAATCGTTTCCGGGCGTTTCCGCGGCCAACCTTGGACGGGCCCGGGAACTTTTCGGCGCTCCGAACCGTAAGGGATCGTGCTTATTCGGAGACTGTTGTTTTGCGCGGTCGTCCTGGGAGCGGCGGCCGCCGTCGCCGCGCGCCGCGCCGGGGCGCTGACGCCCGTCCGCGATCCGGGCTGGGCCGCGGTCCGCGGGTCGGCGCGCGTGGAGGGAACTTTGGCCGGGCCCGCCCGGCGCACCCGCGCCGGTTGGCGGACCACCTTCGATTTCGCGTCTCCGTCGGGACCGCAGCGCGCCCAGCTGTGGCTGCCGCGGGGCGCGGAGCCCGACGCGTTCGCGCCGGGGCGCCGCGCGGCGATCGTCGGGCGCCTGGCTCCGCCCCGGGTTCCCCGCGACCCCGGAGACGACGACGAGGAAGCGCGGGCGGCCGCCGCGGGCGCGGGGTGGATTCTCCGCGCGGAATCGGCGCAATTGTCCGGAGAGCCGCGGCGGCTGGAGGGCTGGGCCCAGGCCGCGCGCCTGTCGGCGGAGCGGTCCTTCCGGGCGCGCCTGGACCCGAGGCGGGCGTCGCTTCTGTCGGCCGTCGCCCTGGGCGACTCGGGGTCGCTGAGCCGGGAGACGGCGCGCGAGATCCGCGACTCGGGAGGAACGCACCTGCTCGTCGTCTCGGGGCTGAAGGTCGGCTTCATCGCGGCCGCGGCCGCCGGCCTGGGGCTGTGGGCGGGACTTCGGCCCGGTCCTCGCGCGGTACTGGCCGTCGCGGCGGGCGGCTTCTACGCCTTGATGGCCGGCGCCGATCCGCCTAGCCTGCGCGCCTTTCTGATGTTGGCGGCCGCGGCCGCGACGCGGGCCTTCGACAGGCCGACGACGCCGTCGGCGACCTTGACCTTGGCGGCGGCATTTCTTCTCGCGGCCGAGCCGGCGGCGGCTTTATCCACGGGCGCGATGATGAGCTTCGGGGGAACCGCGGCCTTGCTGATCGTCGCGCGGCGCCTGGATTCGTCGGCGCCGCGGGCGTGGCCCCGGATGATCAGAGCCGGGTGGACCTTGGCCGGAATCAATTTGGCGATCGCGATCGCGCTGTGGCCTTTGTTCGCCGTCACCTTCGGGCGCGGGTCGGTGATCGGTCCATTGGCGAACCTGGCTTTGGTGCCCCTCGCCGGTGGCCTGATGGGGGCGGGGTGTCTTGTATGGCTGTCGGATGTATTTTTGCCGTCGGTCGCGGGTCCGGCGGCGAAAGTCGCCGACGTGTTATTGGCGCTGTTCGAGAAGGTCTGCGGTTACGCGGCGTCATTGCCGTGGGCCGCCGTCGAGTTGCGCCCGTGGAAGTCCTTTGAGGTCGTATCGTATTTTCTCTTCCTGAGCGCCGTTCTCTCCTGGTCCAATCGTCGTTTATCCGTATCGTTATGTCTTTCGTCGTTGGCGTTATACGGCGGGACGCGTCTTTTATACCCGCCGCCCCCGATTTCCGTCGTTTATCTGTCCCGGACCCCCGGCGCCGTCCTGGTCCGTTTCTCGGGCGGCCCCGCCTGGTACTTCGGCCCCAAGGCCCCGGACGCGGCCGTCCGCCGCGCCGCGGCCGCCCTGGGCGCGGCGCCGCTGGAGCGCGCGGCCGTCGGCGTCGCGCGCGTGCGCTTGGGGCGCGTCGAATTGGCGTTGGGAGACACGCGCGGGGTCGCCGCCCGAAGCGGCCCGGGGCCTTTTGCTATAATCGACCGTCCTCGGGCGTCGGCGCTCGAGGCCGTCACCGATGGCGAAATCCTCCACGTCGAAGCACTCTTCCCGCCGCGCGTTCGGCTCGGCGCTGATCTTCCGCAACGAGTCGAAGCCGGACTCGGGGCGGACCTTGGCGCACGTCCGGGCGCTGCTGAAGGCGCGCGGGGTGCGCTGCTGGGTGGCGGACGGACGCCAGAACACCGAGGCGATGCGCCGGGCGGAATTCGCGATCGCCCTGGGCGGGGACGGGACCATGCTGCGCGTCGCCCGCGAGGTGGCGCCGCGGGGCATCCCCCTGCTGGGCGTGAACATCGGGACCTTGGGCTTCCTATCAGGAGCGGAGGCGTCGGAGCTGAAGAGCCGGATGGACGCGGTGCTGGCGGGGCGCTTCATCGTCGAGGAACGCTCCATGCTGACGGCCGAGGTGGTGCGCGGCGGCCGGCGGATCTTCGGCCCGGACCTGGCCCTGAACGAGTGCGTGATCCGCTGCGGCGAGCAGGCGCGCGCGATCACCTTGTCCACGCGTTCCGGCGAGCGTTTCGTGGCGGATTACTTCGGCGACGGTCTGATCATCGCGACGCCGACGGGCTCCACGGCCTACTCTTTGGCGGCGATGGGGCCGATCATCGACCCTTCCCTGGACGTGACTTTGGTGGCGCCGATCTGCCCGCACACGCTGACGCAGCGACCGCTGATCGTGCCGGCGCACCTCCCGCTGACCATCCACCTTGGGCGCCGCCGCGCCGACGAGATGCCGCGCGTACTGGTCTCGATGGACGGCCGGCCGGGCTGCGAGTTGAAGGTGGGCGACGAGGTGCGCGTGCGCCGCGCGGAGACGCCTCTGCGCCTGCTGCTTCCGCCGGGGCGGACCTTCTTCGAGGTCCTGCGCCGGAAATTGAAGTGGGGCCAGCGCTAGCGGCATGCTGAGGCGCATCAAGGTCGTCAATTTCGCCGTCGTCGAGCGCGTGGAGCTGGACCTTCCCGCGGGCTTCGTCGCGTTCACCGGCGAGACCGGCGCCGGCAAGTCGATCCTGCTGGAGGCGTTGGGCTTCCTGCTGGGGGCGCGCGGCTCCTCCTCGTGGCTGCGGACCGGGGCGGACCGTTTGGAGGTGGAGGGCGTTTTCGACGCCGCCGACCTGCCCTCCGAATTGCGCGAGCGCTATAAAATTCCTTCCGGGACCTTCGTCGCGCGGCGGGAGCTGGACGCCGCCGGCAAGACGCGGGCGATGATTCACGCGCAGTCGGCCCCCGTCGCGGCGCTGTCCGCCCTGGGCGACGCGTTCGCCGACTTCCACGGCCAGAACGAGCATCAGGCGCTGATGCGCCCCGCCGTCCAGCTGGACACGCTGGACCGCTACGCGGGATTGGAATCCGAGCGCGACGTTTTGGCCGAGGCCCACGGACGCTGGAGCGCCTTGTCGGCGCGCCTGGCCGCCTCCTCCATGTCCGAGGAGGAGCGCCGCCGCCGGGCCGAGCTTCTGCGCTTCCAGCTGGAGGAAATCGACGCGGCGAAGCCGCGCGTCGGCGAGGAGGAGGAACTGGAAGAGAACCTTCCCCGCCTCAAGAACGCCGAGCGGCTTCGGACCTTCGCCGACCAGGCCTACGGGCTGCTGTACGCCGAGGAGGACGCGGCGCTGGCGCGCCTGATGAAGGCCACCCGCGCTCTCGGCGAGCTGGCCAGGATCGACGGCGGCGCCGCGCGCCTGCGCGACGAACTGGAAGCCGCCCGCGTGGCCGTGGAGGCCGTCGCGCACGAGGTCGGCGACTACCGTGACCGCACGACGGCCGATCCCGCGGCATTGGACGCCCTGCTGTCGCGCCAGGAGGCTTTGTCGCGCCTTAAGAAGCGCCACGGGCCGACCTTGGCCGACGTGATCGCGACGCGCGAGCGCCTGGCGGCGGAGCTGGACGGCCTGGAGAACTCCGACGCGCGCATCGAGGAGACCAAGCGCGAGCTCGACAAGGCCGAGAAGGCCTTGGCCGCGCTCTGCGAGAAGGTCCACGATCTGCGCGTGAAGGCGGCGAAGAAGCTGGACGCCGCCGTGCTTAAGGAGCTGAAGGTCCTGGGCATGCCTCACTCGCGCTTCGCGTGCTCCGTGGAGATGGAGGAGGGGAACTGGTCGCGCTCCGGCGCCGACGCCGTCGAGTTCCTTCTGGCCGCCAACCCCGGCGAGCCGCCGCGTCCGGTCAAGTCCGTCGCCTCCGGCGGCGAGCTGTCGCGCGTGATGCTGGCGCTGAAGACCGCGTTCGCCAAGGCCGACCGCACGCCGCTGCTGGTTTTCGACGAAGTCGACGCGGGCATCGGCGGCGAGGTGGCCAACGCCGTGGGCGAGAAGCTGGCCGCGCTGGGCAAGGGCCGCCAGATTCTCTGCGTCACCCACCTGCCGCAGGTCGCCTGCCACGCGAAGACCCATTTTCACGTCGCCAAGGAAGTCGTTTCGGGCCGCACCCGCGTGCGCATCGAGCGCCTGGACGGGGACCGCCGTCTCGAAACCGTCGCGCTGATGCTCGGCGGACGCGCCGCCACCGCCGCCAGCCGCAAACACGCTCAGGAACTACTGGAGAACTCCCTATCATGACGACCAAGGTCCGCACGCGTTTCGCGCCGTCCCCGACGGGCTTCCTGCACATCGGGGGCGCCCGGACCACCTTGTACAACTGGCTGTTCGCGCGCCGCCACGGAGGGGACTTCATCCTGCGCATCGAGGACACCGACGAGGTCCGCTCCACCCCGGAGTCGGTGACCGCGATCCTGGACTCGATCAAGTGGCTGGGTTTGAATTGGGACGAGGGTCCTCTCGACGAGAAGACCGACAAGGGCCCGCACTCGCCCTACTACCAGATGCAGCGCGTGGCGATCTACCGCAAATTTCTGGATCAGCTTGTCGCGGAAGGGAAGTCCTACCGCTGCTACTGCACGAAGGAAGAGCTCGACGAGATGCGCCGCATCGCGCAGCTCGAGAAGCGGCCCCCGCGCTACGACGGCCGCTGCCGGAGCCTGACCGACGCCCAGCGCGCGGCGCAGGATGCGGCGGGCAAGAAGTTCTCGATCCGGTTCAAGATGCCCGTCGAGGGCGCGACGATCGTCGACGACAAGATCCGCGGCATGGTCAGCTTCGAGAACAAGCTCCTGCAGGACTTCGTGATCTGGAAGACCACCGACGGGCCGACCTACAACTTCTGCTGCGTGATCGACGACCACCTGATGGAGATGACCCACGTGATCCGCGGCGACGAGCATCTGTCCAACACGCCGTCGCAGGTCCAGATCTACTACGCGCTGGGCTGGAAGCCGCCGGTGTTCGCGCACCTGTCCATGATCATGGGCTCCGACGGGTCCAAGCTGTCGAAGCGCCACGGCGCGACCTCGGTCCTGGAGTACCGCGACCAGGGCTATCTGCCGCACACGATGCGCAACTACCTGGCGCTGCTGGGCTGGTCCAACTCCGAATCCCAGCAGTTGTTCACCGACGAGGATCTGATCGCCAAGTTCGACCTGGAGGGCTGTCAGAAAAGTCCCGCCACCTTCGACACGGTGAAGCTCCAGTGGATGAACGGCGAGTACATCCGCCAGACGCCCGTGGACCAGCTCGTCGAGCTGGCGAAACCGTTCCTGGAGAAGGCCGGCCTGGTCGGCCTGCCGGGGCCGGACCTCAAGCGCGTGATCGCGCTGGAGCAGGAGAAGTTCAAGCTCCTGTCCGAGATCCCGACCTTGATCGAATTCTTCTACAAGCCCGTGGAGATCGCGCCCAAGGCGATGGAGAAGGTCCTCAAGGCGCCGGGCGCCAAGCAGATCCTGCTGGACCTGGCCGAGGCGCTGAAGGACTTCGCCCCGTTCGAGGACAAGCCCCTGGAAGCCCGCATCCGCAAGTTCGTCGAGGAGAAGGGCGTGAAGGCCGGGCAGGTCTTCCATCCGCTGCGCGTTGCGCTGACGGGCCGCCAGGAAGGGCCGACCTTGTTCCTGATGGTGGAGATCATGGGCCGGGACCAGGTCGTCGCCCGCCTGAAGGACGCCGCTTCCAAGCTGGACTGACGGAGGGCCCTTTTGGGCCTTGCGCGGATCCGGCCCCCGGGCTATCATGGCCGGGACGTTCGTTTCGGCTCGGCCCTCGCCTCGCGGGGGTCCTTCTCATTTTGAGAGCGTCCGCGTCTTGCGGGCGGAGCGCCCGATGATTTATGATGTCGGCCCCATCTCGACGGAGGTTGTTATGACGAAGAAGATCGCGAAGAAGGCCGCGTCCGCGGCGAAGTCCAAGGCCGCTCCCAAGAAGGCGGCCGCCGCCTCCGGCGGCAAGGCCAAGGAGCTGGCGTGGCTGACTCCCGCCAAGCTCAAGGAAATCCGCGCCGATTTGGTTTCCATGCGCGACGACATTCTGAAGAACGTGCGCCGGCAGCAGGTCGAGGAGGGCGTGGACAACGGCGACTCCGTGGACCAGGCCAGCCAGTCCATCGAGAAGGAACTGTCGTTCGAGCTGTCGGACAACGAGCGCACCACCTTGGACATGGTGGAGGCCGCGATCCGCAAGATCGACAACGGAACCTACGGCCTGTGCGAGGCGACGCAGCGTCCGATCGGCCGCCTGCGCCTCGAGGCGATTCCGTACTGCCGCTACTCGATCGAGTACCAGAACCAGCTGGAGAACAAGGAAACCACCGACGCCGAGCCGGGTCCGGACTTCAGCACGATCGGCGAATTCAGCGGCGGCGCGGAAGGCTGACTCTTAAGGTTTCGCGGCGTCCAGCCCTTCTTCGAGCCACGCCGCGAATCCGCCGATCATGTCGGTGACGTCCCGCCGTCCCGCCGCGCGCAGCAGGCTGGCGGCGATGGACGAGCGGTAGCCGCCGGCGCAGTAGATCGCGACCGGGCGCCCTTCCGGAACTTCGGCCATCCGCTTCGGCCATTGCGACAGAGGCAGGTGCAGGCTTCCGGGCACGAAGCCGTCGGCGCGTTCCGCGTCGGCGCGCACGTCGACGACGAGCGGCGCGTCCGGCCCCGGCAGCGCCTCGGACAGCGCGCGCGCCGTGACGCGGGGAGTTTCCTCGACGAGATCCGGCCGCGCGGCCAGCGCCCCCATCCCGCCCGCCAGCACGCCGGCCACGCGGTCGAAGCCGACCCGAGACAGGCGCGTCACCGTCTCGCGTTCGCGCCCGGGCTCGGTGATCACGACGATGGGACGCGTCCGGTCCAGCACGGAGCCTGCCCAAGTCGCGAATTTCCCGTCAAGCCCGACGTTCAGCGCGCCGCGCCAGTGCGCCCCCGAATACTCTGACGGGTCGCGGACATCGAGGATCTGGGCTCCTGCTCGCGCCAGCGTCTCGACGTCGGCCTGGGACAGCGCCTTCAGCGCGGCGGTCAGACCCGCGTCCAATGTCGGACGCTCGCGCTTGTTCATGTCCGCGTCGTGGGCGAAGTAGGCGGGAGCGTCGACTTGATCGGCGGTGACGAGGCCGATGAATTCCTTGCGGCTTCGCGCCTTGAGGGCGTAGTTGTAGCGCTTCTGTTCGCCGATGGTGGAGACCCGTTCGTTCGAAAGGGATTTTCCGCACATCGAGCCGGCGCCGTGCGCCGGATAGATCAAGGTCGCGTCCGGGAGGGTCATCAGCTTCTGGGTCAGGGACTCGTAAAGCATGCCGCCGAGCTCCTCGGCGGTGATTCCGGCGGACGCCATCAAATCGGGGCGGCCCACGTCGCCGATGAACAAGGTGTCGCCGGTCAAGGCGGCCTTCGGCGTCTTGGGGTCGGCGTCCAGGTCGTAGACCAGAAAAGTCACGCCTTCCGGCGTGTGGCCCGGCGTCTCCAGGACCCCGACGCCCAAGGAGCCCCATTCCAGGCGCGCGCCGTCGCGCAGGGGGGTGAAGGCGTAGTCGGCCTCGGCCTTCGCGCCCAGATAGATCTTCGCGCCGCAGCGGTCGCGGAGTTCCAGGTGGCCGGCCACGAAATCGGCGTGGAAATGCGTGAGCATGACGTGGCGGATCTCGACGCCCAGCCTCCGGGCCTCCTCGACGTACTCGTCCACGTCGCGCTGGGGATCCACCACCACGGCCGTTTTCGTGCGCTCGTCGGCCAGCAGGTAGGACGCGTGCGCCAGGCACGCCAGGTAGAAAGGCCGTATCAGCACGTCTTGAATTTTGCCTTTTTCCGCCTTGAAAATGTAACAGGCGGGGGGTATCCTGGCGTCAGTGAAGTATTGGGTCTATAAAGACTCCCGGATTCTCGGCCCGTTCGACAAGGACGCGGTCGCAGGTCTTCCGGGCTTGGACGCGTCCACCTTGGTCAGCGCGGGAGAATCCGCGGGGGCCGGAGAGGGCGAATGGCGTCCGGCCGGCGACGTCGTCGAGCTTTCCGGATTGGCCTCGGCGATGGGTCCCTCCTGGGTTGGCGACGACTTCGGCTCGACCTACGGCCTTCTCGATAAGCTCCAACTCGACGCCGCGGGACTGATCGGCGACGACGATTTCCCCGGCGCCGCCGCGGACCTGTTCCAGGACGCGGAAATGAAGAAAACGTTCGGCGACTTGATCGCGCCGCGCCCGCCGGCGAACGAAGCCGAGCTGCGGCGCGCGAAGGACCAGGTCTCCGAGCTGACGCTCCAGCTGGAGATGCTTTACCGGCGCGTGACGGAGCTGGAATCCGGTCAGACCAACCTGGTGCACCGGCTCGTCGAGAAGGAGATACAGCTGCGCGGCCAGCCTCCGGAGGCCGCGGACTTGGACCGAGACTCGCTGGCGAAGGCGATCGTCGCGGCGATCGCGCATCCGCCGGCGCCCGCGCCGGCTCCCGCGCCCGCTCCAGCGCCGGCCGCCCCCGCTCCGGCGCCCGTGCCCGAAGCGGCCGCGCCGCCGCCCCCGGCGCCCGCCGCTCACGCGCCGCCTCAAGCCGCCGCGGCGCCGATCTTTTCCGCGCCGGTTCCGCCGGCGCCGGCCACCGATTGGCCCTCCGTGGCGCCGGGCGGCGTCTTTCCCAGCTTCGAGCCGATCGGGTCCGCGCCGCCGTCGCCGCCTCCCCCGGCGCTCCCGCCTCTGCCGCCCGTCGCGCCGGCTCCCGACGCCTTCTTCACGCCCCCTGAGCCCGTCATTCCCGAAGGCCCGCCGCCGGCGACTCCGCCGGTCGGGACGCCGGCGCTGGAGCTGCTGCTCCCGGAGCCGGTTATCGTCGAAGAGACGCCGAAGAAGCCGGGCTTCGAGCGCAAAAAGTTCAAGGTCGCGCCGACGATCAAGACCTTCCGCGTGATCGGATCGGAGGAGGACGCCGCCGGTTCCGCCGCCGGCGCCGGCGCGGCGCCCGCGCCGGCCGTACCGGCGGCCGCGCCCGAGACCGCCGCGACGTTCGCGGCCGCTCCGGCGACGGCGGCTCAGCCGGCGTCGGCGCCCGTCGAGCTGAAGATCGCCCCGCCGGCCGAGACGGCCGCGCCCGCCGCCCCGGCCGCCGCCGAACCGTCTCCCGCGCCTTTCGATTGGAGCGCGCCCGCGGCCGCGCCGCTGAGTTTGGCGCCGGCCCCGAGCAAGCCTCAGCCGCTCACGGCGCCTTCCACGGATCCGGCGTTCTCGCTGCCGCCGGCCACGGTGACGCCGGCGTTCGAGCCGTCGGCCGCGCCGCTCACGCCGATGCCCGCGCCGCCCGCCACCTTGAGTTTCGGCGCGCCGCCTCAATTCCAACCCGAGCCGCAGTCCATGCCGAGCTTCGGCGGGGCCGGGACGGGCGAGCAGATGAATACGGCCGCACAGATGTCCGCTCCGTCCACTCAGGAGGTCATGGCGCGCCTGGGCAAGCCGGCGCCGGTAACCGCTCCGCCTCCGGCGCGTCCGGCGCGCAACAGCAAGACGTTCCTGTTCGCCGGCGCCGCGCTGGTCGTCGTGATGGCGGTCATCGGCTATCTTTCCCTGCGCCACCCTAAGGATCTGAAGCAGATGGCGGAGCTCGACGACGGGCGTTCCAGCGTCGGCTACGCGCCCGTCGATGAAGGTTTGAAGCCTCCGATGGTCAAGCCGAAGCAGGCCGCGCCCTCGCAGGCGGCGCCCGCCGGCGCCCCCGCGCCCAACGAGACCCCCCAGGCGGCGTCGCAATCCAAGCTGGACGCGGCCGTGGCCATGGTCAAGGAATTTCCGCTGGACGGCGGCCGCGGGACGGTCGCGTCTTGGCTCCAGTACTCGTACTCCGCCAGCCCGGGAGCGGGCAAGGAGTCATGGAGCGCGAGCGAGACGTCGGACAAAACCTATCTCGTCGAGTATCGCTTCACTCCGGCGACGCCCGGCGCGCCCGAGGTCCACTATCTGTTCGAGGCCGACATGGACCGCGGCTTCGTGATCGGCAAGAATCTCGACGGAAAGAGCATGCTGGCCGGCGGCCCGCGCGGCGGAGACGAGAAGCCTAAGGCCAAGGCGAAAAGCAAGAAGAAGCCGGCCCGCGCGAAGTCCGCCAAGCGCGCCGAGAAGCGCCGGGTCGCGCCCGAGACGCCGAAGGAGGTTCCGTTGCTGCCCCTGCCCAACGAGGGCGAGCTCCGCCCGCCGGCCGAGGACGACGGCGCCTTCCGTTCGGACACGGTGAACTCGGGCCTCTAAAATCCGTTCACTTCTTATTAATATAGGCTATCCTGCGTCGGCCTTGACAAAGTCCGGCGTGGACCCTAACCTTACCTGAGAATGGCGAACGCGCAGCACGTAATTTCGCTGGGACTGTCCCGGCGCCTGGCCGACCTTCTGGTCGAGGAAAGCCTTATTTCCTCGGAGCAATTGAAGGAGGCTCTCGACGCCCAGAAAAGCGGCGGCGACAAGCTGGGGACTTTGCTGATCGATAAGGGGTTCCTGGCCGAGGACAAACTCCTTCAATTTCTCGCGGAAAAAACGGGCATATCCTTCGTTTCCCTGGCCGACATCGGGGAGATCTCGGAGGAAGCCGTCGCCGCCGTGCCGGAGGCGATCGCGCGCCAGAAGATGTTGATGCCCTTCAACAAGACCAAGGACCGGCTGACCGTGGCGATCGCCGATCCGCTGGACGTGATGGTTCTGGACGATTTGAAGATGTTGACGGGCTGCGACGTGATCGGCTGCCTGGCGTCGGAAAGCGAGATCATCGCCGCGCACGAGAAGTACTATAAGCAGGCCACCTCCCAGGAGGTTCTCGAAGACATCGTCAAGCAGTCGGCGGTGGATGAAGCCGAGGCGGAGGGCGTCGAGCACGTCGAGGAGAAGGCCACCCAGGAGAACGAGGCCGCGCTGGAGCGCGACGCCGAGGAAGCGCCCGTGATCAAGATGGTGAACCTGATCATGGCCGGCGCGATCAAGGCCCGGGCCTCGGACATCCATATCGAGCCGTACCAGAAGGAACTGCGCATCCGCTACCGGATCGACGGCGTGCTCCACGAGCAGCCGTCCCCGCCGAAGAAATTCCACAACGCCATCTGCGCGCGCATCAAGATCATGTCGAACCTGAACATCGCGGAAAAGCGCGTGCCTCAGGACGGCCGGCTGAAGCTGAAGATCGAGGGCAAGGAAACCGACATGCGCGTGTCGGTCCTCCCTTGCGCGCCGGGCGAGAAGATCGTCATGCGCATTCTCGATTCGTCGGGCCTGAAGGTCAACATGACCCAGCTCGGCTTCGAGCCCGAGGCCATGGCGGTCTTCAAGAAAGCCATGGAGGCGCCTTACGGCGTCAATCTGGTCACGGGCCCGACCGGCTCCGGCAAATCCACCACGCTCTATTCCGCGCTGGCGAACCTGAACACGCCGGACACGAACATCATCACCGCCGAGGACCCCGTCGAGTACCAGCTCAAGGGCATCAACCAGGTCCAGATCCACAACCAGGTCGGGCTGACGTTCGCCGCGGCGCTGCGCTCCTTCCTGCGCCAGGACCCGGACGTCATCATGGTCGGTGAAATCCGCGACCAGGAAACCGCGACCATCGCCATCAACGCGGCGCTGACCGGCCACCTCGTTTTCTCGACCCTTCACACCAACGACACGTCTCAAACCATCACCCGCTTGGGAATGATGGGCGTGGAGCCCTTCCTGATCAGCGCGGCGATGCTGATGGTCGAGGCCCAGCGCCTGGTGCGCGGCATCTGCCCGAAATGCCGGGAGCCGTACGAGGTGGAGAAGGACTGGCTGCTCAAGCTGGGAGTGCCCGAGGCGCAGCTTCAGGTCACCGACGGCGGCAAGGTCGTCCTGTACAAGGGCAAGGGCTGCGAGAACTGCGCCACCACCGGCTACCGCGGACGCCAGGGGCTTTACGAGGTCATGGAGATGACCGACGCGATCCGCCAGTTGGTCCTGGACCGGGCGTCGGCCAAGATGATCAAAACCCAATCGATGAAGCAGGGCATGCTGACGCTGCGCATGTGCGCCATCCGCAAAGTCCTCTCGGGCGCGACGACCGTGGAGGAGATGATGCGGGTGACGCAGGCGGACAGCGAAGGCTGAGGGACGGCGGGCGAGGAGAGAACTCATGGTTTCGATGGGAGAATTGTTTCTGCTCATGCACGAGCGCGGCGCCTCCGACCTTCACCTCACGGTCGGCGCGCCGCCGATCCTGCGCATCGACGGCTCCTTGGTGCCGACGCCCTTCGAGAAGCTGAACTCGGAGACGGCGCAGTCCCTGATCTATTCCCTGCTCAACGATCAGCAACGCCAGCGCTTCGAGGCGGCCAGCGAGTTGGATCTGGCCTTCAATCTGCGCGGAATCGGCCGCGTGCGCATGAACGTCTACCGGCAGACGGGCTACGTGGGCGCCGCCGTGCGCGCCATCCCGAACTCCTTCAAGACGTTCGAGGAGATCGGACTGCCGCGGTCCATCCTGGACATCATGAAGCTGCCGAAGGGCCTGGTCCTGGTCACGGGCCCGACGGGATCGGGCAAGTCCACGACCATCGCCAGCATGATCGACTTCGTCAACGAGACGCGGGCCTGCCACATCATGACGGTGGAGGACCCGATCGAGTTCGTGCACACGCACAAGAAGTCGATCGTCAACCAGCGCGAGGTCGGCCAGGACACGGAGACCTTCGGCGCGGCGCTGCGGCACGTCCTGCGCCAGGACCCGAACGTGATCCTGATCGGCGAGCTGCGCGACCTGGAGACCATCCAGGCGGCGCTGAACATCGCGGAGACGGGCCATTTGGTGCTGGCGACTTTGCACACCACCGATTGCGCCCAAACCATCAACCGCATCATCGACGTCTTCCCGAACCACCAGCTGGACCAGGTCCGCGTCCAGCTTTCGTTCGTGCTCCAGGCGGTGCTGTGCCAGCAGCTGATGATCCATTCCTCCGGCGCGGGGCGGGTGCTGGCCGTGGAGACCCTGATCGTCAACTCGGCCATCCGCAACCTGATCCGCGAGCAGAAGGTGGAGCAGATCCAGGTCGCCATCCAGACCGGCGGCAAGGCCGGCATGCAGACGATGAACCAGGGCCTGGCCGACCTCTACTTCAAGCAGAAAATCACGTTCCAGGAAGCGATGGCGCACTCGCTGGATCCCGAGGACCTGCGCCGCCTCATGCAGCGTCAGATGCCGGCCCAGCAGGCCCCGCACTAAGGAGAATCTATGCCCGCTTTCAGCTATAAGGCGAAAACCGCGGCCGGTCTGGTGATGGAAGGCGTCATCGACGCCGACGAGCAGCGGAACGCGGTGGAGAAGCTCCGCGGCCAGAAGCTCGTGGTCCTGGAGATCAAGGAAAAGACCGAAAACATCATCGACAAGATCAAGACGATGATCGCCAATCAGAAGAAAGGCAAGGTCACGTCGAAGGATCTGGTGCTGTTCTCCCGGCAGCTCTCCACCTTGGTCAGCGCCGGCGTGCCGATCGTGCAAAGCCTGGGTATTCTGGAAACGCAGGCCGAGAATCCGGCGTTCAAGGAAGTCCTGGGCGCGGTCAAGTCCGACATCGAATCCGGCCTGTCCATTTCCGACGCGCTCAAGAAGCATCCCGACGCCTTCCCGGACCTGTACACGTCCATGGTCAAGGCCGGCGAGCTGGGCGGCATCCTGGACACCATCCTGGAGCGCCTGACCGCCTACATGGAAAGCTCCGAGCAGCTGAAGGCCAAGGTGAAGTCGGCGATGATGTATCCGGCCATCGTCCTCTCCATCTGCGCCACCGTCACCGTCTTCCTGATGATCTTCGTGATCCCGACGTTCAAGAACATCTTCGCCAGCTTCGGCGCCGAGCTGCCCCTGCCCACGCAGATGCTGATCAACATCTCGGACACGATGAAGCAGTTCTGGTACCTGATCGTCGCCGCGCCGTTCGCGGGCTGGAAGGGCTTCGAGGCCTTCTACAAGACCGAGAAGGGCCACAAGCTCGTGGACCGCTACACCCTTCAGGCGCCCATCTTCGGCATCATCCTGAAGAAGGTCGCCGTCGCGCGCTTCACGCGCACGCTCGGCACCTTGATCAAGTCCGGCGTGCCGATCATGCAGGCGCTGGAGACGGTGGCGCAGACCGCCGGCAACGTCATCATCGCCGACGCCGTGCTGCTCACGCGCGAGTCCATCCGCGAGGGCGGCCATCTGTCCGATCCTTTGAAGAAGTCGGGCATCTTCCCGAACATGGTCACCTCCATGATCTCGGTCGGCGAGGAGACGGGCGCGCTGGACATCATGTTGTCCAAGATCGCCGACTTCTACGACCAGGAAGTGGACACCGCGGTGAAGGGCCTGACCTCATTGATCGAGCCCATCGTCATCGTCGTCATGGGCGTCGTCATCGGCACCATCGTGGTCGCCATGTTCATGCCGATGTTCGGCCTGGGCGAACTGGCCGGCAAGCAGGGATAAATTCGAACGGTCGTATCGAAAAGGGCCTCGCGGCGAGCGCCGCGGGGCCCTTTTACTGGCCCCGGGGCCAGTCGAATTTGTGGAAACGCGATTGAATCCGCTCAGCGCGAGGGCGCGCCGTGCAGTTTCTTCGCTTCGTCGGGGCTCAAGCGCCAGCGGACGACGCGGTACCGCTCCACGCGCGACAGCGCGACGCACGCCGCCACCGCCGCCGCGATGCCGCCCAACGTCGACGCCCACCAGGACCAGTCCGCGGCGAAGCACAGCGCGAGTGCCACGACGGGGAACGCCCACTGGCCCCACAGGTCCAGGCCGCGGTCGTCCAGGTCGCCGCGCAGGAGGGCGTGGAAGTCGATGGGCCCGCGGCAGTCCTTGCAGTACTTCACGCGCTTGATTTTCGAGAGCTCCTTCTCGAGGTCGCCGCTCCACTCGATGCCGTCGCCCTTGATCATGGCGCCCGACGACAACATCAAAATCGAATCGTCCTTCTCGAAGACGTGGAAGCAATTGGGGCAGCGGAAGCGGTCGGTCATATCATGCCTCGAACATGTTTTTATCGCGCAGGGAGCGGTGGTAGGTGATGCCGAACCGGTGCGCCTCGTCGCGCAGGCGCTGGAGCAGGTTCAGCGCCGGGCCGCCGATGGGGAGGAGGATGGACTCGTTCCGGCCGGGCATGAACACTTCTTCGATGCGTTTGGCGAGGGACGCCATGGGGATCTTGAGCTTCAGTTCCTTCAAGGCTTCCTGCGCCGCGCCCAGTTGCCCCTTTCCGCCGTCGATCAGCACCAGATCGGGCAGGCGCGCTTTCTCGGCCTGGAGTCGTTTGTAACGTCTGTACACGACCTCGTGCATCGATTTAAAGTCGTCGATGCCGGATACGTCCCGGATCTTGAATTTGCGGTAGTGGTCCCGGTGCGGGCGGCCGCCGATGAAGCACACCATGGACGCGACGGTCTGGTGCCCTTGGAAGTGGGAGATGTCGAAGCACTCCACGTGAACGGGAGGGGTGGGGAGGTTCAGGGCCTTCTGCAGATCGGTCACGGACTGGGTGGCCGCCAGGTGGCCGCCCACGCCGTCGGCCTCCACGGCCCGCACCCGGACGCGCTCGCCCATGAGGCCGAGGGCCAGCATGTTGTCGCGCATTTGCGCGGCGCGCTCGTACTCCATGGCGGCCGAGGCGGCTTTCATGTCGCGCTCGAACTCGCGCTTGAGGTCCTGATACTTGCCCTTGAAGAAAAGCGCGGCGCGGTCGGCGATGGAACGGTAATCGTCCTTGGAAATTCGTCCGGCGCACGGCGCCGGGCACTCCTTCGTGTGGTAATACAGACACTCTTTGATCTTGCGCGGATCGAGCGGCTTCTCGACGGAGAAATCCCAGCGGCATGGGCGCAGCGGAAACATATGCTGCTTCCAAAGGTAGCGCAAAAGACCTTTCACGGGGGCCACGCGCGGGAACGGCCCAAAATACAATCCTCCGTCGCGCACCTTCCGGCGTGTGGTGAATAACCTCGGGAAATCGTCGCCCATGGACAGCTTCAGGTACGGATAGGTTTTTCCGTCCTTCCACATCACGTTGAAGAACGGCTGGTTCTCGTTGATCAGCCGCCGTTCCAGCAGAAGCGCTTCCCGTTCCGACTCGCACAAGATGTAGTCGATGGCCCGGATCAGCGGCGCCAGGGCCTGGTTCTTCACGTCTTCCTTGTTCGGGTTGAAGTACTGCGCGACCCGCTTGGCCAGGTCGTTGGCCTTCCCGATGTAGAGGATCTCGCCGCCGGCGTCGCGCATGATGTACACGCCGGTCTTGTGCGGGAGGTGGCGCCGGTCCAGGGGTTTCGCCTGGGCGTCGTCGGAGGCGGGCTGATCGCTCACGGCTACAGTATAACCTTGAAGCGATGTGGGGAGCCATGACCGCGCATCATCCGTTGACGGCGCCCCGTGCCGCATGCGACGCCGTCCGAACGTTGTGATCGCATGCGACTGGACAGACCGGGATTCCCCTATTACACTCCCGGGATGAACGCGACCCTCCGCCTGTTCGTGACCGCGGCGTTGCTGTGCTCCGCTCCCGCTTCGGCCAAGCCGAAGCCCGTTCCCGGCGCGAAGCTGTTCTTCGCCTCCGGCACGGTCACCGTTGAGTCCAAGGGAAGCGCGCACGCGGGGGAGATCGGCGAGCCTTTGGGCGAAGGCGACGCGGTGACGACCGGCGACAAAGGCACCGCCGTGGTGGAGCTGGCCGACGGGTCGCGGCTGAAGCTGCGCGAGTCGGGACGCGTGGTGCTGAGCCTGCCGGGTCCGCGCTCCCCGGTGACCACCATCCTCCTTTCCATCGGCGGCGTGTTCGCGAAAGTCGCCAAGCAGCTGCCCGGAGCCGAATTCCACGTGCGCACGCCCTCGGCGGTGGCGGCGGTGCGGGGAACGCAGTTCTTCACGGCCTACGGGCGGGAGCACGGCAAGGCGCGCGACCTGTGGGTGTGCGTGAACGAGGGGGCCGTGGAGGTCAAGACCACGGCCTCGGACAAGGCGGTGCGCGTGCCGGCGGGCAAGGGCGTGCTGATCAAGAACGGCCTGGACACCGCCAAGCCCCAGGCGTTCGACTGGACGAAGACCCTCAACTGGAACATGGACCCAGCCTCCGGCGACGTGGAGGATAAGACGAACCTGGACGCGGCCTACGCGGATCTTCTTGATCAAGACTACCGCTGAACGCGGGCGACGCTTCGCCGCGGCGCTGGCGCTGATCTGCGCCGGGCGCGCCGCGGCCGCGCCCGCCATCCCGTCGTCGCCCGGCGGGCGTCCCGTCGAGTACGAATTATCCGAGCGCGTCATGGAGCGCATCGGCATTTTTCAGCCCCTGGCGGAGAGCACCCAGCGTTGGCAGTACGACGGTCAGAGGCTTTACCGCGACGGTATGATCGGCTCTTACGCCCGCGTCGAGAAGCATCTGAAAATCGGCGCGTTTTACCGGCTTCAGTACGGCGCCCGCCATGATGACGACTGGACCAAGAATCCCGCCGGCGTGTGGTCCTGGCGCGACAGCACCGGCCGCCCGGAAAGCGTGCTGGTCCTGGACGCCACGCCGCGAATGGAACTGCCGTTCCTGCCCGGCGGCCATTGGACGGGCTCGGTGAAGCTCCGCTACGAACGCAATTTCTCGAATCTTCAGAATACCTTCTTCGTGTCCCCCGAGCTGGGCTGGTTCTGGATGGACGGCCTGGCGCCCGTGGCCACCGTCTTCCTGCGCTACGAGGCCTGGCTCCCGCTCAATTTCGGGGAGACCAACGTGTACGAACAGTGGTGGTACCTGGCCGCCCTGTGGCACGCCCAACCGTGGCTGTCGCTGGGTCCGCAGATCGCCCTGCGCGACGAGGCGTGGAGCACCTCCGCGGCTTTCCGCGCCGCCAACCCCGGCCGGGGCTATCGGACCTTGTACCGCTCCTGGGTGCCCGGCTTCACCGTCGTCGCGCGCCTGCGCTGACCGCCCCCCATTTGACGGGGAACCTCCCGAAAAGCGATAATCCCTCACTATGGCTAAGAAGAAGGCAACCCGTCACAAATCAGCTCTGAAGGCCCAGCGGCAGTCCATCAAGCACGCGATCCACAACCACAAGATCAAGAAGGACGTGCGCGCCGCCGTTCGCGCCGTCGTCGACGCCGCGAAGGCGAAGGACGTCAAGCAGGTCGCCGCGTTCACCGCGAAGGCCTCTTCCGCTCTCGACAAGGCCGCCAAGTCCGGCACGATCCACTGGAAGGCCGCCGCGCGCAAGAAGTCGCGCCTGGCGATCGCCGCTCAGAAGCTCGTCGCCGCGAAGTAAGACTTCCGACCCGGCGAAAAACGAGCGCCCGCCCCTCACGGGGCGGGCGCTTCGTTTTGCCCGGACCCGGGACCAACCGGTCCCTCGCGCCCGGGTCCTTCGCCCCATTTGCGCCGCCGCGACTTCTGATACGATGAGACCATGAACAGAACCCCGCTCCTCGCCGCCGTATTCCTTCTCTGCGCTCTCTCCGCCTCCGCCCAGTCGTTCGAGCAGCAGGTCGGAGACGCGTCCGCCGCCGCCGCGGGCGGCATCGCCGCCGTGCGCAAGGCCGCCGCCTCGGCGCCTTCCTTCTCCGCCCAGGGCGCGCCGACCCAGTACGCGAAGAGCATCGTCTGCTTCGATCCGCCCCAGGCCTCCTCGCTGCCCAAGGACCTTAAGTTCTACACCCATTTGGACGGCAAGCCCGTCTCCAAGCTTCCCGTCGACGACACCGCCTCGCGTCTCAACGATTATCGCGGCTCCGGCCTGCAGAACGACGGGAAATGGCACTACGACGCCTGGAGCTGCGACACCCAGGACTATTGGTTCACCTTCGACGCGCAGAGCCTGCTCAAGGCCACGGCGGGCGAGACCCGCCGCGACGTGAAGGGCCACGCGCGCGTCGAAACGCGCGGGCAGATCGACTGGGAAGGCGACTTGGTCTGCGTCGCGAACTGGTAGTTCGCTAGACCGCGGCGACGCGGGACGTCGGCGTGCACAGCTCCACGACCAGCCGTTCCAGCTCCAGCTTGGCGTCCAGCCAGGTCTTGGACTTGAGGTCGGTCTCGACCTCCAGGCAGCGGCGCAGGTCGCGGCGCAGGCGTTCCTCCGTCACCCGCTGAGCGCGCGCGAAGAAGCCGTTGTCGTAGAAGATTCGCAGCTTCTGCTCGATCTCGCGCGGCGCCAGGCCCGCCTTCAGCATCCTCTTCGCCTTCAACTGCTTCAGGTACGCGCCGCGAATCTGGGACAGGGAGCGGAACACGACTTCGTCGGGTTTCCCGTCAATGAACAGCTCGGAGAGCTGGCCCAGGCAGGCCTTCAGGTCGCGGGCCTGGATCAGCCGTTCGAAGGCCCACGGGTCAGCGGATTTGCGGTAGCCCAGGCACAGCAGCGCGGCCTCGGGGGCGATCTCCGCCGCCGCGCCCACGAACAGGAGCAGCTTTTCCAGCTCCCCGCCCAATATTCCCCAGTCGGTTCCCGCTTCGGCCACCATCGCGTCGGCGGCCGCGGGCGACAGGGTCTTGCCCGCCTTCTTCGCCTCGGATATCAGCCGCTCGGAGGCTTCCTCGTCGCTGAGCGGCGCGAACAGCCCCACCGCGCCCGCGGCGGAGGCCGCGGCGGCCAGCGCGTCCTTCTTGTCGGGACGGCGGTCGTCGCTGATCAGCACCAAAGTCGTCGTCGGGGAGGGGGACCGCAGGTACTCGGCGAAGGCCGCCCGCGCTTCCGCCGGAATCTTGGGATTGCGCACGATCACCAGGCGCCGGTCGGCGAACACCGGCAGGGTCATGGACTCGGAGACGACCGCGGCGGCCTCGGCGTTCGGATCGCCGCCGAACTCGAAGAGGTTGAAGTCGTCGGCCTTGAACAGGGTCTTGAGCTTCTGGACCGCGTCGAATTTCGCCGCGGCTTCCTCGCCGAAAAGGTAATAGACCGGACGGAACTTGCCGGCCTGCCACTCCTTCAGCAATTCCGCGGCGCGCAGCTCCATGGGCTCAGTACGGGGCGGGCACCACGGGCGTCAGCGGCTTCTCGGGCTGGGCCGCCGGGGCGGTGGAGGGCGCGTCGCCGGTGATGCGCCGCTCCGACGTGCCGGTCACGGAGCCGAAGCCGTCGATCACGCGCTTGACGATCATCGGGGACAGCACCGTCCAGATCTGCTCGCGCGCCTGCTCCTCGGTGAGGCCGCCCTGGAGCGTCGAGGACGGGAACGTCAGCGAGCCTTCCAGGTTCTTCTCGTCCCACAACGCTTGGTTCTTGACGCGGTCCACCATCTGCACGTCGACGATGATGCGCAGCTTGTAGTTCGTCGGCGCCAAAGTCGCGTCGTACTGGATGGGCGTCAGGATGTAGCGCGTGATCGTGATCCAGACGATGCCGTTGGACTCCGACTCGGGCACCAGCGGATAGCGCGCGTCGCGGAGGAACTCGTCGCGCACGGCCAGCAGCAGCTTGTCCTCCAGGCCGAACTGCTGGGTCTTGTTGACGATGGGGCGCAAGGCCAGCTTCTGGATGTTGCTGGGCAGCAGCTGGGAGGTGGGAGTGTAGCCCACTTCCGGACCGCCGCAGGCCGTCAGGGCGGCGGCGGCGAGGAGAAGCGCGAGTCGGCGCATGTTATTTCACCACCAGATTCAGAAGTTTTTTCGGAACGAAGATGGCCTTCACGATCGTCTTGCCTTCGAGGGCGATCTTGACCTTCGGGTCGGCCAACGCGGCCTCCTTGACCGCCGCTTCCGCGGCGTCGGCGGCGATGGTGAACGTCGAGCGCAGTTTGCCGTTCACCTGGACCGGGTATTCGATGGTCGAATCGATCAAAAACTGCGGGTCCCACTTGGGCCAGGCCTGACGGCAGAGAAGATCTTTGTGGCCGAGCTTCTCCCACAGCTCCTCGGTCAGGTGGGGGGCGAACGGATTCAAAAGAACGAGAAGCGTTTCGAGATCGACACGCGAGGGCGCCGAGTCTTTTTGGATTTCGTTCAAGTAAATCATCAACGAAGAAATACACGTATTAAACCCAAACGCCTCCAAATCCTCGCCGACCTTCTTGATCGCGCGGTGGCGCGCCGTGAGCAGGCCGCCGCCGCCGGCCGCCGCGCCTTCCAGGCCGTCGACGAGGGTCCAGACGCGGCGCAGGAAGCGCGCGGTGCCCTCGATGCTGCGCATGTCCCAGGGCTTGGCCTGCTCGAACGGGCCCATGAACATCTCGTAGAGCCGGAATGCGTCGGCGCCGTACTTCTTCAGCACCGTGTCCGGGTTGACCACGTTCTTCTTCGACTTGGACATCTTCTCGACCTGAGCGGAGAGAACCTCGCCGGTGGAGGCCTGGACGGGCCGTCCCTGCTCGTCGTATTCGACGTCCTCGTACGTGTGATAGTTCCCTTTCGCGTCGCGGTGCGAGTAGGACAGGATCATGCCCTGGTGGCGCAGCTTCTGGAAGGGCTCCTTGGTGGAGACGAAGCCCAGGTCGAACAGGACCTTGTGCCAGAAGCGGGCATAGAGTAGATGAAGTACGGCGTGCTCGGCGCCGCCCACGTAGCAATCCACCGGGCCCCAGGCCTTTTCCAATTCCGGAGACCAGGCGGCCTTGTCGTTTTTGGGATCGATGAAGCGCAGGTAGTACCAGCACGAGCCGGCCCACTGCGGCATGGTGTTCGTCTCGCGCTTGGCCGGACCGCCGCAAACGGGGCACTCGGTGTTAACCCAGGAAGGCACGTTGGCGAGGGGTGACTCGCCTGTGCCCGTCGGCTTGTAGTCGGCCACGTCGGGCAGACGCACGGGGAGGTCTTTTTCCGGGACCGGGACCTGGCCGCACTTCGCGCAATGGACGATGGGGATCGGCTCGCCCCAATACCGTTGGCGCGAGAACAGCCAGTCGCGCAATTTGTAGTTCACCGTGCCGCGCCCGAGTTTCTCCGTCTCGAGCCAGGTCGTGATCATGCGCTTGGCGTCGGGCGTGGCGAGGCCGTCGAGGAAGCCCGAGTTCTTGGCGATGCCGTCGTCCGTGTAGGGCTCTTTTATTAGCGAAACTTCCAGTGGCGGCGTCGTCGTCGGGGCGACGACTTGAATAATGTCGATCCCGTATTTAACGGCGAATTCAAAATCGCGCTCGTCGTGCGCGGGCACCGCCATGATCGCGCCGGTGCCGTAGGAAGCCAGGACGTAGTCGGCAATGTAGACCGGTATCTTCTTGCCGTTCACCGGGTTAATGGCGTGACCGCCGGTGAATACCCCGGTTTTTTCCTTCTGGAGTTCCGTTCTCTCCAGATCCGATTTATTCCGCGCCGCCGAGACATAGGCCGCCACCGCGTCGCTTTGTGCCTTGGTGGTTAATTTCTCGACAAGCTTGTGCTCCGGAGCGAGCACCATATAAGTCGCGCCAAATAACGTGTCCGGCCGCGTCGTGAAGACTTTAATCTCGTCCCCACCTTCCGACTTGAACGCCACCTCGGCCCCCTCGGAGCGTCCGATCCAATGGCGCTGCATGGAAAGGGTGGACTCGGGCCAGTCCAACCCCTTGAGATCGCTCTCCAATCTGTCGGCATACGCCGTGATCTTCAGGACCCACTGGCGGATGTTGCGCCGTTCCACCTTGGTTCCGCAGCGCTCGCAGGCGCCGTTGAACACTTCCTCGTTGGCCAGTCCCGTTTGATCCTTCGGACACCAGTTGATCGGCGCCGTGGACTCGTACGCCAGCCCCTTCTTGAACAATTGAAGGAATATCCACTGCGTCCACTTGTAGTAGCCGGGATCGGTGGTGTCCACCTCGCGCGTCCAGTCGTAGGAGAAGCCCAGCGACTTGATCTGGCGGCGGAAGTTGTCCACGTTGTCCTTCGTGACCTTCGCCGGGTGCGTGCCGGTGGCGATGGCGAAGTTCTCCGCGGGCAGGCCGAACGCGTCCCAGCCCATCGGATGGAGCACGTCGAAATCGTTCATCCGCTTGTAGCGGCACAGGATGTCGGTGGCGGTGTAGCCCTCGGGATGGCCCACGTGCAGGCCCGCGGCCGACGGGTAGGGGAACATGTCCAAGCAGTAAAACTTGCGGCCGGCGCGGGGGGTCTTCGGGGCCAGGAACGCGCCCTCCGCCTCCCAGCGGTCCTGCCACTTCTTCTCGATCTCGGCGAAGGGGATGTGTTCGGTCCTCACGACGGGATTATAGCTTTTCCCGAGGGGAAGGCCTCGGCCCCCGCCGCGTCAGTAGCGCGCCAGCGGGTCCCCATCCCGCGAGCCTAGCAGCACGGGGACCTGCTCCCGGTTCTGCCGGCGCGCGGCGTCGGCGACGCGCGGCTTGACGTAGTCCTGCAGACCGCCCAACGTCACCGCCCCGGAGGCATCCTTGGCGTCGCCGCCCAGGCCCTTCAAAAAATAATACGTGAAGGTCCCGTGCCCCTTCTCATCGAGCGTGCTCGTGATCTGCTCGCCGGACGCGGCGGCGAACACCGCCACGTTGGCCGGCGGCGCGGAGCCTGAGTCGGTCTTGGTCATCAGCGGCCGCGCGCCCTTGGCCAGAACGGAACGCCCGCCCGCCCCGGAAAAGCAGGCGTCCAACGCGACCAGCACCTGCCGCGACTTCAGCGCGCCCAGCTTTTCGTACAGGCGCTTGAGCGGATAGCCCGTGTTCTCCAGGAATCCGGCGTCGCCGTCCCAAGGCACCAGGTAGGCTTGGCCCGTCTTCACGTCGGGCGCCCCGTGACCGGAAAAATAGAAGAAGACCCTGCTGGTTTCGTCGACGTTGCGCGGCAGCCAGGTCTCCACGAATTTTTCGATGCTCTTGTAGCCGGCCTTCTCCCCGCCGAGCAGGACCACGTTGCGGCTGGGGAATCCCAGCGCGATCAGGTTGTTCTTGACGGCGTCGGCGTCGCGCTCGGCGAAGCGCGCGTCGGGCAGATCGGAGTATTTCTCGATTCCCACGACTACCGCGTAATCCGAGGGCCGCTCGGGCATGCGCCCCGAGGGCGCGTCCACATCGGAAACGAGAGACGCCGCCGCGGGTTTCGGCGCCTGGGCGGCGCCGCTGACGGCGGCCTGCACGATGGAGGAAAGATCCTCTTTCGAAAGGGTCCCCGCGCTTCCCGTCTTCCCTTCCATCACGCGCTTCTTCAGCGCCGTCAGGGTCCGCGCGAATGCCGTCGCGGTGATGGGACTGCTGAAGAAAACGCCCAGATTGTCGCAGGAGGGGCCCAGCGCGATCTCGTATTTGAACACGGGGTTCTGGCTGTCGGAGTACTCGCCGACGGAGAGGTCGTCGAGGTAGGCGAAATCGCAGGAAGTGGAGACCGGATGCCCTTCGCTGTCCATGATGCCGGCGTATTTCGTGTAGTCGAAGTCGACGCCCTCCTCCCGCACCTTGAATTTGAAGCCGGACTTCATCGTCGCGTACTTGAAGCCCGCGGTCTCCAGTTGGGCGCTCTTGAGCTGGCCGATCAGGTCCCGCTTCGCGTCGACGAAGGACATCTCGGGCACGTCCGGACCCACCGGATGACGGGCGATCACGGTTCCGCAGCCGGACGCGGCGGTGAGAGCGAGCAGGAGGAGCGCGGTGCGGAAGGTCATGAGGCCTCCGTGGTGCCTGGGCTGGGCCGCAACGATCGTGCCAGCGGGAAGGCGGCTAAGGCACGGCGGACGTCGAGACGACGACCGGGACGGCGCGGGAGGACAGGCGCCCGCGCCAGATGCCGGCGCGCGCCGTCGCGGTGGAGGGGTACAGGAAATCGGTGCCGTAGGTCAGCGCGTAGGCGCTGGTCGCGGAGACCAGCACGGGTCCGCCCGCGTCGCGGTCCTGCTCGAAGCACAGGGTCCGCTTCGGCGGGATCTTCAACTGCTCGGTGGCGAATTTGAAGGTCGCGCTGGAGGCCAGCGCCGAGTACGGCTCCGGGGCGCGGTTGAAGCCCAGGACCGCGGCGCGAGCGTTCGGGTCGCGGACGAAATCCAGGAACGCGCTTTTCTTGCCGACGTTCTGGATTTCGACCAGGAACGTCACGGTTTCGCCGGGCGCGTACGCGTCCTTGAGCGGGCGGGCGCGAACGCGCAGGCCTTTTACGGCCTTGCCCCACTTCGGCGCGGGCGGCAGGTCGGTCCGGTCGCACGCGGGGGATTTCTTCAGGGGCTCCGAGGCGCGGGAGTGGAGGTACGCGTCCAGGTCCAGGGCGGCGAGGGAATAGGGATCGATGCGCGCCTCCCCCAGCTTGAGCGCCCAGTGCAGATGCGGCCCGGTGACGCGGCCGGTGGCGCCGACCTTGCCCAGGAGCTGGCCTTTCTTGACCAAGTCCCCGCTCTTCACCGACATCTTCGACAGATGCGCATACAGCGTCGTCAGCCCCAGCCCGTGATCCAGCACCACGGTGTTGCCCGAGAAGTACAGCGATCCCGCCAGCACCACGCGTCCCGCGGCGGGGGCGCGCACGGGCACGCCCAGCTTCGCCTTCAGGTCCATGCCGGAGTGCGGCGCGCGCGGCTGGCCGTTGAAGACGCGCCGCTCCCCGAAGCGCGCGGTGGAGGCGCCCGGGATGGGAGGAACGAAGCTGCCCTCGAACAGGCGCTTCTCCTCGCCGTGGGTGAAGAGTCGGTGCAGCTTGACCGACTCGCCCTCGGCGCGCTCCGCGTCGGTCTTGGCCGGCGTCACGAACTTCTGCGCGACCTTCAGCTCCTCAATGGGGAAACGGCCCGCTTCCACGGTCAGCGTCTCCGTCTTGCGCACCGCGCGGCCGGCGCCGTCGGTCAGTACGGCCTTCAGGACCGCCGGCCCGGTCGACGCGTCCAGGTCCAGCCCCGCGAAGGCCAGCCAGGTCCCGGTGGAGGCGGCCGGGAAGAACGTCAGCGCGCGGCCGCGGAATTCGGCGGTCGGAGGCTTTTTTCGATTCTCGCCCTCGACCACGACCAGCAGGATCTCGCCGCGCTGGACCGCGCGCGACTGCACGGCCACGGTCGGCGCGGCGGAGGCGCGCGGAGCCAGCAGGGCCAGCGCGAGGAGGAGGGGGGTCACGCGTCCAGGGCGGCCAGGACCTCGTCCTGGCGGCGGAACATGCGCGCTTTGGCGCGCGGCGCGTGGTCGTCGTGGCCGAGCAGGTGCAGCGCGCCGTGCGCGGCCAGCGTCAGCGCCTCGCGCAGCGGGCTGTGGCCCAGCTCGGCGGCGGAGCGCGCGGCCATCCACGCGGAGATGAAGATGTCGCCCAGCGGGGCTTCGGCGGCGGGCACGCCGGGCGGGACCTCGTGCTCGAAGGTGATCACGTCGGTGTCCTCGTCGTGCCCCAGGTACTGCCGGTTGATCGCCAGCATCTTCGCGCGGCCCACGAAGATCACCGCGATCTCCCCGCGCTTCTTGGATTTCTCCAGCGCGAACGCGCGGCGCACCGCGGCCGCGTACAGCGCGGGCCTGCGCGCCGCGCGCGGCAGGGACGAGAGGCCGTCGACGCGGACGGTCAGTTTTTCGCGTCCCATTGGTCGTAGGCCCGGATGATGCGCTTCACCAGCGGATGGCGGACGACGTCGGCCTCGGTCAGCATCTGCGCCGACACGCCCTCCACGTTCTTGAGGACCTTCATCACGCGCACCAGTCCCGACTCCGTGCGCGCGGGCAGGTCGTTCTGCGTGATGTCGCCGGTCACCACGGCCTTGGAGCCGTTGCCCATGCGGGTCAGGAACATCTTGATCTGCTCGGGCGTGGTGTTCTGCGCCTCGTCCAGGATCATGAACGCGTCCTCGAACGTGCGGCCGCGCATGTAGGCCAGCGGGACGATTTCCACCACGTCGTTGTCGCGCCAAGTGCGGAAGGGTTCCGGCCCCAGCATGGAGTAGAACGCGTCGTAGAGCGGGCGCAGGTACGGGTTGACCTTCTCCATCAGGTCGCCGGGCAGGAAGCCCAGGCGCTCGCCGGCCTCGACGACGGGGCGGCTCAGGATCACCTTGGCGACCTTGCGGCTCTCCAGCGCGCGCAGCGCGCAGGCCACCGCCAGGTAGGTCTTGCCCGTGCCGGCCGGCCCCACGCCGATGGTGAGGTCGTGCGCGGCGACCGCGTCCACGTACTTCTGCTGGTTGGCCGTGCGCGCGCGCACCACGCGGCCGTGATGCGTGCGGTACAGGCCGTCCTCGGGAAGCGCGGGGGAGTCCAGGTTGATGGGCTCGAAGCCGCGCGCGTCCACGGCGGGCGCGGCGCGCCGGCGTAGCGCGTCCAGCTCCTCGCGCAGGCGGCGGGAGGCCTTCTCCACGCGCGCGGCGGAGCCGCGGACGTTGAGATGCAACTCGCCGGTGGAGCCGTCCTGGCGCACGACGATCTCGACGCCGAAATCCCGCTCCAGCTCGCGCAGGCGCGCGTCCTGCTCGCCCAGCAGCCGGACCGTCTCTTGCGGGTCGGCCAGTTTGATCTGTCGAGTCACCATTTGGCGTCCTCCAAAAGCGTTTCGGCCAGCCCCAGGCGCTCGCCGAGCGCGCGGCAGGCGTCCTTCTCGGCCGACGGTCCGGCGTGGGCCAGCTTCGCGTTCCAGCGGCGCTGGAAATCGCGCAGGCGCCAGGCTCCGGCCAGCAGGCCGGCGGTCCACAGCACGTCCAGCCAGCGCAGCGCGCGGGAAATCCTCGCGCCGCCGCCGTCGGTCAGGATTTCCTCCAGGCGGACGTGGAGCTCCTCCTCCAGGCCGCGCGCCCATGGGAGCTCCTCGGGCAGGAAGCCGCGCTCGCGCGCCGACAGGAGCAGTTCCAGCAGGGCGTCGTCCTCGCGCCCGGCGCCGCGCGCGGCGGCGACGGCCTCGTTCCAGCGGCGCAGGAAGATCGTGCGCTCCGGGCCCAGCCCGCCTTCCGGCGCCAGCGCCTTGACCAGCTCCGCGCGCTCGTCGGAGAAGACGGCGTCCAGCCCGAAGCGCGACGCGCCGAAGCGGGAGTCCATCTCCGCGCGGAAGGCGTCGTCGTCGAGCGCCAGGAAGCGGGAGCCTATCTCCTGGCCGTCGAAGGAGATCGCGCGCGGCGCCAGCCAGCAGGCGAAGTCCAGGCGGTCGGCGCGGTGGACGATCGCGTGCCATTCGGCCGTCTCGCGCGTGTCCGCGCGGGAGGCCGCCGCCGGCCGGATGGAGAGCGTCCGTTCGCGTCCCGCCAGGCTGGTCTTCGTCACGGAGAGCGCCGGTCCCAGGACCGCCGCGGGGCCATCGGGGCGGACGTTCCCGGTCTGCCCGAGATGATCCAGGACGGCCGCGTGCGCCGCGGCGCGCTCCAGGTCCGCGCGCGTGGGAGCGACCAGTTTCCGGTAGACGCCGGCCGCGTCGCCGAACGCGGGGAGATTCGATTTGGCCTGGGCCAGGCGCTCGACGAAGGCGCCCTCGGGATCGGCGCCCAGGCCGCGCGCCAGATCCACCGCGCGCGCGGCGCGCTGCAGGATCTGCACCGCCTCCACGCCGGAGACGTCGTCGAAGAACCAGCCGCAGCTGGTGAACATGGCCAGGCGCTCGCGCTGCATCGCCAAGAGGCGAAGCGCGCGGGCCTGCTCGTCGGGGGTCAGCGCGCGCTTGGCGCGCTCGGCGAGAAATCGCTCCGCGGCGTCGGGCCGGCGGTCGGTCAGCAGGGCGACGGAGGCGTCGCGGGCGCTCCAGGGGTCGTCGAAGAAGCGCGCGGCCTCGTCCTCGTAGAACGCGTCCAGGCGCTTGGCCAGGCGGTCCAGCGCGTCGCGCAGCGGGCCGCGCCAGCCCTGCGTCCAGAGCGGCAGGTGCGCGGAACGGCAGCCGCAGTCGTTTTCCCAGCGTCCCAGGCCGTGGTCGCAGCTCCAGGCGGTGCGCGGACGGATGCGCACCTCTCGCGGCGGCGGGAACAGGCTCAGGAAGCGGCTGTGGTTGATGGGCGTCACGCCTTCGGCGGCCAGCACGTCCAGCGCCAGGGCCAAGGTCCGCTCGGCGCCCGCGTGGTGGTGGCCGTAGAATTCCCCGTCGGAGGCGACGTGCACCATCTGCGCCGACTCGTCGTCGGTCAGGCGCGCGCGGACGCTGTGGGCGAAGGCGTCGGCGCTGGCCGTGGCTTCGCCGGTGACCACGCCGCGAGACAGGATCGGATGGTAGAAGAACACCGCCAAGGAGCGCGCGACGGTCCAAGGCGAGATCCAGCGATACGGCGTCCGGGGGTCCAGGGTCTCGGCGCTGGTGTCGGTCCAGTCTCCGCCCACCGGGCGGATGGCGGAGGCCTGGGACGGCGCCAGGATGGTGAACTTGATTCCTTCCGAGGCCAGCACGTCCAGGGTCTCGTCGTCGACGGCCGTCTCCGGGAGCCACATGCCCAGCGGAGCGCGGCCGAAACGGGCCTTGAAGTCCGCGATGCCCCAGCGCACCAAGGTCTCCTTGTCGCGGCGCGACGCCAGCGGCAGGATGACGTGGAAGTAAGGCTGGGCGATCGCGTTGCCCAGGCCGTCGTCCCCGGCGCTGAGCTTGTCCGCCTCGATCACGCGGCCGTACAGCGAGGGGCGCCGGCGTTCCAGCCAGGACAGCAAGGTCGGCCCGAAATTGAAGGAGATCTTGGTCAGGAGGTTCTGATAGGAGATCGCGCGGCCGTCGCTGCCGCCGCGCACGCCCAGGACCACGGGCCCGTAGCACTCCTCGGCGATCCGGCTGTTCCAGTCGTGATGCGGAAGGGCGGAATCCTCGCGCTCCACCTCGCCCAGCCAGGGGTTCTCGCGCGGCGGCTGGTAGAAATGACCGTGGACGCAGACGTGACGGTGGCTCACGCCGAGCTTTTTACCATTTCTACTGGCAGGGCGTCGTTCGGAGGGTGACGTCGGAGAAAGCGGCGATGACCGTCCCCGTCGAGACGCATAGCGCGGAGCTGGCGCAGTTGCTGCAGTAGTAGACCTGCCCCACCGCCGGCGGGGTGAGCAGGCGTATGGCGGCGAGGGTGAGTGAGGTGTGGCCGCCCGCGATGGTCGCCGTGGCCGCGTTGCCCGTGATGCTGATGCCGGCGGTGCCGGCGCTGATGTTTCCGGGCGTCAGGCTGGTCAGCGCGGCGCCGCTGACCGCGGGAATGACGGCGATGGTCGTGGCGTTGCCGACGGAAGTGACGTTGCCGGTGAGGTTGGCGTTCGTCGTCACGTTCGCCGCGGTTCCGCTGATGTTGATGCCGGCCGTGCCGGCGCTGATGTTCGCGGCGGTCAGGGCGGTCAGGTTCGCGCCGTTGAGCGCCGGGAGCGGGCTTACGATGGTGGTGGCGTTGCCGACGGAGGTGACGGGTCCGGTCAGGTTGGCGTTTGTCGTCACGTTCGCCGCGGTTCCGCTGATGTTGATGCCGGCCGTGCCGGCGCTGATGTTCGCGGCGGTCAGGGCGGTCAGGTTGGCGCCGTTGAACGTGGGCGTGTTCGACCAGCCGGGCGCGCCGCTGTTGCCGGCCAGGACCACGTTGGCGCCCGGCGCGGTGACGAAGGTGGTGGCGCTGGCTCCGGATTGGTAAGGGATCTGGTTGGCCGCGCCGCCGGCGACGTTCGTGGCGCTGGTCGCGTTGCCGGAGATGGGCCCGGAGAAGGTTCCGGCCGTCAAGGTGCCGCTGACGCTGGCCCCGCCGACGACGGTCAACGTGCCGCCGGCTCCGTCGATGGTCAAAGTTCCTGAGCTCATGTGGATCTTCGTCGCGGGGTTGACCGTGCCGACGCCGACGTTGCCGGCGGCGTTCCAAATCCCGAGTCCCGGATGATTGACGATGTTCTGAAAAGTGTAGGCCGCGTTCTGGAACGTCCCGGCGGTGACGCCGGCCGCGGGCACGCTGACGGCGGGGACGTTGCTCAGGTTCGCGCCGTTGCCGAAGAAGGCCGAGGCGGTGACGGACGCGCCGTTGACGATGTTGCCGTTGGCGCCCGACAAGGTCAGCGCGGCGTTGTTGGCCAAGGTCAGCGCGCCCGCGCCGTTGAAGGCGCTCTTGGTGCCGACGCCGCCGAACTGGGCGGTGCCGTCCACGTCCAGCAGGGCGCCCGGCGTGAACGAGGTGACGCCGATTCCGACGCTGCCGCCGTTGGCTCCGTTCAGGATCAGGGGCGCCGCGCCCGCTCCGGAGCGGTAGGAGTCGATGCGGATGTAGCTGCCCAGCGCGGCGCCGCGGTAGATGGAGACCTGGGTGTTGTTTCCGGCCGCCGGCGAGCCGTCGCCGACGATCAAGTCCGGGCTGCCCGGCCCGGCCGAGACGGAGTTGGCGACCTGGAGCTTGGCGTTCGGTATGGCGCCGGTGAGCCCGATGCCGACGTTGCCGACGGTGGTCAGGGCGGTGACGATGTTGCCGTCGATGATCAAGGTCCCGGAGCTCATGTGCAGGAGCGAGGCTGGGTTGGCCGCGCCCAGGCCCAGCTTGTTGCCCGGGGCGAAGATCATGGGCGAGAGGATGCCGAAGGAGGTGTTGCCGTTGAGCGCCTGGATGGACGCCACCGACAGGGTGCCGGAGCTGATGAGCGTGGTGCCGACGCTGACGCTCGAGACGTTGACGTTGTCCTCCAGGCTTTTGGCGACCAGCGCGTAAGGCACGGCGTTGAGCGGCTCGCGCGGGCTGAGGATCTGGGCGTCCACCTGGACCTCCAGGAACTTCTGCGCGGGGCCGGCCAGCGCCTGGGTCGAGATGGCCAAGGTCGTGCCGAACAGCCCCTGGTTGACGGACACGGTCTGCGGGCCGCTGGACCACAGCAGGTTGGTGGGGCCCACCAGCGAGTCGTACAGGCGGAACGAGATGTTGCGCAGCGCCGTGACGGGGAAACCGTTGTCCACCAGGCGGCCCTGGTAGTTGATGACGTTGGGAACCGTGCCGGCCGGGGACGTGGCGGCGGCGGGGCGGTAGCTGACCGCGCGGCTTTCGCTCGCGAGGACGCAGAGCAGCGCCGCGAAAATCAGGGCGGGCGCGGCGAGGCGGGAGATATTCTTCATAGGGTGCTTCTCCTTGTTTGGGGGGGTCATCGGATGACCATGAGCTTGCCGGAGGCTCGGCCGTTGTCGCCGAGCACTTGATAAAAGTAGACGCCGCTGGCCAGGTTCCGGCCGCTGGCGTTCGTCACCGGCGTCCAGACCAGGTCGGCGTTGGTTGGATCGTTCTTGGAGAGAGTCTGCACCAGCTGGCCCGTCACGGTGTAGATCTTGATGGTCACCTTGGGCGGCAGGCCGCGGAAAGTGATGCGGTCATGGCCCAGCGACGGCTGATACGGCGTGGGGAAGGCGTGCACGAAGGAGAAATCGGTGGCCGACAGAGGCGGGATGCCCACGCCGCCGGGCGTCAGGCTCAGCCCGCCGCCGGACATGGAGGTGATCGCGCCGATGCCGACGGATTGAGCCACGGACATCGAGCCGCCGCTCACCACCGCAATCCCCGAGGAGGTGAAGTCCGGAGTCGCTATGGTGATCAGCGCGCCGGTGAGAAGCTGGCCGCGGACCGTGCGCGCGGCCAGCATGGCCGCGCCCGCCGCCGAGGTCAGGGCGATCACTCGAAGCCGCGCGCGGTATCGGATCAGTCGTTTCATAAGGAGCTCGGAGAGAAATAGATGGTGGTGGGCTCGCGCTCCGCGTCGGTCTTTTTATGGGGCCTTTCTTCGCGGGCCCAGGGCCAGTGCCAGCCCGGGGCGCTGTCGTTGTGGTGCTTCAAGCGCGTGCCGAATTTGAGCGTGACGGAGGCGCGCTGAGCCTGGCCCAGCGAGCCGGAATCCACGAACGCGTAGTCGAAATCCAGCTCGGGCTTGTTCTTGTCCAGCCGGGACAGCGCGATGCCCAGCCCGACGGTGTAGCCCGGCCCGGAGTAGCCGCCGCTGCGTCCGCCGCCGCGCACGTACAGCGGACCGTAGGCGAACTCCACGCCCGAGGCGATCAGCACGGACTGGTTCTGCGGAAGGCTGGCGTCCACCAGCACGCTGACGTGGTCGATGAAGCGCTGGTCCACGCGCAGGTCGTCCAGCCAGAACAGCGGATGGAGCGCCACGCCGAACTTCAGAGTCCGGGGAAGCTCGGAGTCCTCGCTGACGTAGCGCACCGGCGGGCCCACGTGGAGCAGCGCCGCGCCGAACTCGATCAAGGGGGAGGGTTTGTAGTGCGCGCCGAAGTCGTAGGCGGTCGCCGTGGCCGTCTTGCTGGCCAGGCGCGAGCGGATGATCTGGCCGCCGGCGCCGAGAGAGAACCCGAAGCCCATCCGGAGGGCGTACGCGGCGCCCAGCGCCGTGTCCATCGCGGAGACCTTGCCCGTCGGCGTGTCGTTCGCGTCGTAGGAGGCGAAAGGATCGACGGAAAGCGTGTTCAACGAGACGCCGATCGTGCCGAAGTCCGCGGTCGGCTGAGCGAACGCCATCCATTCCTGGCGCATGCCCGGAAGATACTGGTTGTGCATGAAGGTCAGTTCCGCGCGCTGCAGATCGGCCAACCCGGCGGGGTTGTAGGCGATCGCGTCCACGCTGTTGGCCAGCCCGGTGAACGCGCCGGCCAGCGCCGCGGGCCGGGCGCCCGAGTCAAGCTCCAGGAAATTCAAGGACGTGGACCCCGCCGCGGCGACCGCCGCCGCGCGCGCGGGAAGCAGGGCGCACAAAAGCGCGGCCAGGAGCGGGGCGGAGCGTCCATATAGGAAACGTTTGACGGTCATTCACGCACCCGTAAGGGGTGCTCTTGAGTGTAATAGGGGCATGGGGGTCCGTCAACGTCACAAATGTTACGGAAAAAAAGGTCATTGCGGGGTCCAAAAGCGAAAATGCGCCCCCGGCGGTCCGTGCCGGGGGCGCATCGGCGTCCGTTTCGTCCGCTATTTCGCTTGAGGCTGCGCCGGCGCCGCGGCCGGCGCCTCGGTCTTCGCCGCGCAATGTCGGGCGCAGAAATATCCGCCCGCCCCGCCGATCAGCAGCAAGGCGACCGCCGCCACGGCCTTGCAGCCGCAGCATTTGCCTTTCGTGCAGCACTTCGTTCCTTCATCCGCGGCGCCCGTCTTGTCTTGCGTGTCCATGATTTCCGCCTCCTGGCCGATATGATCCGATTCTCAGATAGTTCTGTTTTCGAAGTAATAAGGGCAAAAAAATCAGACCCGAGCCTTCGCCGCCCGAATGCGCTCCGAGACCTTTCCGAGCAGGGCGAGAAGTTCGTCCTGCTCCTCGGGGCTGAGCGCCTTGAGTCCGCCGCGGACGAACCGGACCTGGGCTTCCAGCGCGGCCTCGTGGAGCTCCCGGCCCTCGTCGGTGAGCTCGACCTGGACGACGCGGCGGTCCTCGTGGGAGCGGTCGCGGCGCACCAGTTTCTTCTCGACCAGGCGATCGATGAGGCCCGTCGCGCTGCTCAGCGACAGGCGTATCGCTCCCGCGATGGCGCTCATGATGCAGCGTTCGTGGCGGCCGAGCGCGCGCAGCACGCAGATCTCCTGCTTGCTCAGCGACTCGTCCAGCGCGGGGCTTTGCTTGACCGCGCCCTCCGTCCCCTCCAGGACCGTCTGGAGCTGGTCGACGAGGAGGCGGGCCTTGGCGTCGGGATTCATTCGATAACCATATACTTCAATAAGTGAAGTATATCAGCCCGCCCTGACGTTGTCAAGACGGGGCGACCCGTTCGTCAACGGGAGACGGTCTGGCCGCGGGGGACGATGACGATCCCGGTCGAATCCACGAAGAAGCGCTTCGCGTCCGCGTCCTTGTCGAAGCCGATCTCCAGCTTCGCCGGAATCTCGTTGAAGCGGTCCACGATGACCCGCTTGAGGTGGGCGTCGGCGCGGACCTTGCAGAAGTCCATGATGATGGAGTCCTCGATCACCGCCCCGTCGTGGATGTGCACGCCGCGGCCCAGGATGGAGTTCTTGATGGTCGCGTTGCGCACGAAGCAGCCGTCGCCGATGATGCTGTTGGAAATCTTCCCTTCCAGGATCTTGGCGGGCGGGCCGTCGTAGCGGCCGGAGTGGATGAACCAGCGGCGGTTGTTGAGGTTCAGCTTCGGCCGCGCCCCCAGGATGTCCATGTTCGCGTTGTAGAAGCTCTGGATGGTCCCCACGTCGCGCCAGTACGCGCTCTCCTCGTACAGCTTGATGCCGGGCAGGACGTTCGTGGAGAAATCGTAGGCGTACATCTTGTGCGTCTTCAGCATCCCGGGCAGGATGTTCTTGCCGAAGTCCAGGTCGCTTTCGTCCTTGTGGTGGTTCTTGAGGAGATCCACCAGCACGTCCTTGTTGAACACGTAGTTGCCCATGGACGCCAGCGCGTGCGTCGCGCTTCCGGGCATGGGTTCCGCGGTCGGCGGCTTCTCGATGAACGCGGAGATGCGGCCCTTCGCGTCGGTCTCCACGATGCCGAACGAAGGCGCGCTCTTCAGCGGAACCGGGATGGTGGACACGGTGGCGTCGGCGCCCTTCTCCACGTGCCACTGGATCATCTGGCCGACGTCCATGCGGTACACGTGATCGGCGCCGAAGACCACCACCAGGTCGGGATCGAAGTCGTGGATCAGGTTGAGGTTCTGGCGCACGGCGTCGGCGGTGCCGCGGTACCACATGGTGCCCATGCGCATCTGCGGCGGGACCACGGTGATGAACTGGTCGGGGGTCAGGCCCGCGGTGCGCCAGCTGGCGCGCAGGTACTCGATCATGCTCTGCGACATGTACTGCACCAGCACGTAGATGGACTGCACGCCCGAGTTCACCAGGTTCGAGAGCACGAAGTCCACGATCCGGTACTTCCCGCCGAACGGCACGGCGGGCTTGGAGCGCTCGTGCGTCATCGGGTGCAGGCGCTCGCCCTTGCCGCCGGCCAGCACGATGGCCAGGACGCGCTTCGTCGGCGCGGGGAATCGGTTACTGGTCGCCATAGGGGTCCTCGCCTCCGTAGTCCTTGTCGTCCGCCGCCGTCGGCTGGCGCGAGGGCTGAGCGGGCGCGTTGTCCGCGTCCCGGGCCGCCTTCGGGGCGGGCGTTTCCGCCGCCGCGTCGGGAGTCTCGGCGGCGGCGGCCGAGGCCGCGATCTCGCGGCGGCGCTTCTCGATGGCGGCGCGGTCCACCGGCTGCTTGTGGCGCTCGGCGCCGTTGAGCTGGGCGTCGTCCAAAATCAGGAATTCACGGCCGTTCTCGGCCCCGGCGGTGATCTGCGTGAATTCCTGGGTGGTCGCGCCGGTCGAGACGCGCATCGGAAGATAGACCGAATCCCCGCTGCGGATCAGGGCCGCGGTCGGAACCATCAGCACGTCGGCCTTGTGCGAAGGGACGATCTCGCCTTCCCATTCGGTTCCGGGATCGAAGTAGCGGTCGGGGCTCATGTAAAGCGTGAACGACGCGCCGGGGTTCACGTTCTGGCCCTGAATGTCCAGAAGATAGCGCGTGACGCGGCCGGACAGCTTCTTCTTCGGGTCCTTCACGGACCAGAACGTCAGCTCCTGGCCGTCGCGGACCAGCGGCACGTCTTCCGGACGCACGCGCGCGACCATGGCCAGCTTGCGCGCCGCCTCGAACAGGACGGCCTGCGGCTTGGCCCAGGTGTGGGCGCGCGCGTAGACCTTCAGGACGAAGCACGTGTCCGGGCAGCGCACCGGCGTCGGCCGGTAGACGCGCTGCCAGCGGTCCTCCACGATGCCCTGGTCCTGCTGGCCCCTGGCGTCGATGATCGCCGCCAGCTCCCGGTGCACCAGCATCGCCAGCGGCTGGTCGGAGCCGCGCCACGTGAAGCTGGAGGCGTGGACCTCCTCGATGCGCCCGTCGATGGTGGACTTGAGCCGGAACACGTCCTCGGGGACCACCGTGCCGACCACGTGGACGCGGATGGCCAGGTCGCCGCGGCGCACCTGTCCCGTCGCGGCCCCCAGCGCGGGGACCGCGGACGCGAGCAGGAGCCCCGCGAGGGCGGCTCTCATTTCGCGGCGGCCTCCAGCGGCGGTAGCGCCGCCCGCTCGGCCTCGATGGCCGCGTTCTCGCCTTTCCAGCCGTTGCGCAGGAACGCCTCGTAGGTCCAGGGCATCATTTCCTTGAACGTGCGGGCCAGGACCTCGCCGTACTGCTGGATCTCCCACTGCGCGTGGACGTCCGCCCTCAAGGCCACGAAGTTCATCAGGCCGCGGGCGTTGATGGTCCAGTAGAACTCGGTGTAGAGGTTGACCGGGAGGACCATGCGGGCCATCTCGCGCGCCACGCCCGCCGCGATCAGCTTCTTGTACGTCGCCAGGGAGCCGTCCACGTGGGTCTTGAACATCGCTTTCAGGGCCGCCTGGTCCAGCTCGGCGGCCGCGGTCGAGCCCTGCTTGTTCTTCTTGTCCTGACCGCGCCACTTCCTGGGCATGTAGAAGGAGTCCTTGACCTCGGTGTAGCGGAAGGAGACCTCGTTGTAGCTGGCCATGCGGTGGCGGAACCACTGGCGCGCCACGAAGAGCGGCGTCTTGACGTGGAACTTGAACACCGCGTGCTCGAACGGCGTGCCGTGGTTGTGCTTCAGGAGATAGGCGATGAGCTTCTTGTCGGCCTCGGCGCCTTTCGAGACTCCGCCGTAGGACACGCGGGCGGCGTCCACCACGCCCTGGTCCCCGCCCATGAAATCCACCAGCCGCACGAATCCCTCGTCCAGAACCTTCACCGGCGCGCGCTGCTCGATCATCGTCTTCCTCCGGGCGCGCCGCGCGCGCCGTCGTTGAATTGCCGCCCGTCGGGGAGAGCCGCGGCCGCCTCGGCCGAGGTCTTGATCCAATCCAGCAGGCGGCGGTCGCCCTGGATGCCCTGTCCGTTCCAGCGGTAGGCGTAGAACCCGCCCAGAGTCTTCTTCAAAAGCTGTCCCGACCGTTCCGCCTCCGGCGACAGCGGCACCACGGCCACGCGCCCCTCGCGGATCAGCTTTCGGAAGGTCGTCTGGAGCTCGGAGCGGTCCTTGTCCTGCTGGTCGGAGCGGACGCCGTCGCGCACGCCCACGGCCACCGCCTTGCGGTAGCCGGCCTTCGCGCCCACGGCGTCGGCGATCGCCTGCGCCGCGGTCTTCCACGCCTTCAGCGCGCCGTCGGAGCGGGGGGCCACGCCCACCAGAACCAAGGTCTCGCGGGCGGGGGTGGCGGTCAGCGCTTTCGCGCGGTCGGCCAGGATCGCGACCAGGAGCGGGGACTTGTCCAAAGTGGGCGCCAATACCAGGGGCACGGGGCTGTTCAACTGTTTGATCGTCGTGGCGGAGCCGCCCATCGTCGTGTTCAGGCCGCGATCCTGATCCTTCGGCAGGACCAGCGCGGACTTTCGCGTGGCGTGAAGAGCCTTCGGCTTCTTGTCGGCCAGGTCGCCGGTCTGGGAGCCGGGCGTGTCGATGACCGGGTCGGCGCGCACGCCGAACATGTAGCGGGTCAGGTCCAGGCGCGTGGACTCGCCCACGGTCTCCAGCGGAATCGCGACGACTTTGGCGACGTGCTGCGCGGTCAGCCGGTCCAGCGCGCGCTGGACCGAGATCGCGTCGCCGGCGCTGTCCACGCTTTCCACGGCGTGCCCCTTCAGCTGGCCGCGCAGGCTGCCCAGCTCCTGGCGCCACTTGACGTCCACGTCGTAGGCGAGGATGAGGATGCCGTAGGTCTTGTCCCCGGCCCCCGCGCCCCTGTTCTGCGCCCGGGCCGGGACGGCGGCCAGCGCGGCGGCGAGGAGGAGCGGGCTCACGGCTTGGCTTTCCGGCTGAGCGCCGCCTCGACGCGTTCGCGCAGCTCCTGGAGGCTGACGGGCTTGGCGACGAAATCGTCCCCGCCGGACAGCGCGGCGCTGGTCTTGTCGTGCGTGGTGTCGCGCGCGGTCAGGAACAGGATGGGCACGCGCGGGCCGGACTTCTTCTCGAGCGCGCGGATCTTCTGGCAGGCCTCCAGCCCGTTCATGCGCGGCATCATCACGTCCAGGACGACCAGATCGGGCCGTTCCTTCTCGTAGACCTCCACCGCTTCGGCGCCGTCGGCGGCGATCAGCACCTCGTAGCCCATGCGCGCGAGCTGGATGGACAGGATCTCCCGGATCGAGGCCTCGTCGTCCGCGATCAGTATCTTTCGGCGTTCCGCCATGGGTGTTAAGGGTCGAAGGTCCAGACCGAGGATTGTCCGGCGGATCCTCGGACGGCGACGACGATCTCCTTGAGGCCGGCTCCGACGTCGACGACGGCCAGGCCCTGGGCGCAGCCCGAGAGCTCGGCCTTCCACGCGGTCTCCAAGCCCAGGCCGTTCCAGCGCTTGCGCTCCAGCGACGCGCTGTTGAAAAGGCCGAACGGGCTGGCCAATCCGCCCAGCGCGGCGAAATTGCGGACCGCGTACAGCGCTTCGAAGCCGGCGGAGCCGTAGGTGACGGCGATCGGCGGATTGAACTCGAGGAGGCGGTCCTGCCAGCGCACGCGCAGCGGCGTCTGGGAGTAATCCTCGTCGGGGGTGCGCCACCACTCCTTGCCCATCTGGACGCGGAGGGCGTGCACCGTCGTCAGATAGATGGCGGCCGGATCGCCCGCGCCCAGCTTGGCGGTGGTGAAGCCGTAGAGCCAGTCCACGCGGCGCAGCCCCAGCGCGGGCCGCCCCTGCACGTACTTGCCGTCCTGATAGGCCAGGGGATAGATCGCGCCGAACGGGAAGGACTTGTCGTCGACCACCTGCTGGGTGGCCATCTGGCGCTGTCCGGTCCCGTCCTGCCAGCCGCGCGTCAGGAAGGGGAGCTCGGCGACCTTCAGCCAGCGGCCGTTCTCCATCCGGAGCACGCGCGTCTCGAAGCGCTTGAAGGTGTCGTCGAACACGGAGACGAACAGGTCGTCGCGCGGGCCGCCGGCGATCTTCGAGGCCTCCAGCCCCAGGATGCGCAGGCCGGTTCCGGTAATGACCATCTCGGCCAGCGGCTGGGCGTCGGCGGCGGGATACGCGTAAAGCCGGACGGTGTTCTCGGAGGCCAGAGCGATCTGCGGCTTGCCTCCGTCGAAATCGCCGACGGCCATGGCGTTGACCGCGTAATTCAGGGTCGCGCCCTGCGATTTCGGCGCGCGGATTTCCGTTTCCCCGGGACGCGCGGGAGCGGCGGGCTTGACCGCCGCGGGAGCGGGAGCCGGCGCGGTGAAGCGGGCACGCTGGCCGGCCTTGACCGGCGCGGCGGCCGCGAGAACCCCCGTCGAGAACTTGTCGGAAACGTCCGTGATCGCGCCTTTGGCGATCGTGTTCTGCACGCGGCCCAGGCTGGCGCCGGTGACGGGGTGCTTGAGCTCCGCGCCTTCGGAGTAGATCTCGAAAGCGCGGCCGGGGGCGGCGCCGTCGGCGGCGGTCAGGTCCAGCCAGACCGCCGCGGAGTCGACCCGCACGACGTATCCTCTGTCGGCGGGCTGCGCGGCGGCCAAGGACGTCATAATGAGGAAGAGAGGGGCTATCATCGGACCTAGGTTACTAAATTTTTTATGTAGAATCGCCCCGTGCCATACGCCTATCCCTCTCCGAAAACCGGCACCGCGCAGGACCTGCTGCGCATCGTCACGCACGCCTACGAGCTGGAGCTGGAGCGGACGGGAACCGTCCTGCCCCACAAGCCGGAATCCCACCGGCGCTGGATCGAGCCGGCGTTTCGCGCCTTCGGCGTCGTGATGGCGAAGGTCGTGGAACTGATTCCCGCGGAGATGTCCCTCGCCCTTCACAACCGGCTCTTCGCCGCCCTGTCCGCGCCCCATTCCTATCCCTTCGATCCCGAAAATCCGGCCCTGCTCCGCGCGGGAGCCCTCGCGGCCCGTTTGGAGAAGGAGCACGGGCGCGCGCCCGCGCTGCTGGCGCTGATTTCCCATCCGCCGGTACTGGGGGAGCTGGCGCACATGAACCTGGAGCTGGTGCGCCACGCGACCTTGGCCCTGCGCGCGGCGCGCGGCCGCCCGTGCCGGCCGCGCATGGTCGCCGCGACCGATCCGTTCGCGCTCGACACCCTCTCGATCTGGGAGGAAGGCATTTACGCCGGCTACATGGGCACCTTCCACATCGGCGTGGACCGGCTGTCCCTGGGCTCCGGCCGCCTGGGGCCGGCGCTGACGCCGCAGGCCTCCTGGGCCGCCATGCCGCAGCGCCTGCTGGGCGCGCTGGCGCGCGGCGGCGAGATCGGCCTGGTCCTGGCCGGCGGCGTGCCGACGACGGGACGCGTGCTCTACGCCGCGCGCGAGTGGATCCGCGGCGCGCGCCGGCACAGCCCGCTGCGCGCCCGGCCTTCGGAGGTTTCGGCGCGGCTGGACCGGGACGCCTCGTTCGCGCGGTTCGAGACGACTCTGGCCCGCCGCGTGTTCGTTCCGCCCGGCACCTGGCGCGTGATCGACGCGTGGCTGATGGCCGCGGCGGCGGGGCTGCTGCCCGGCGAGACGATCGAGACGGCCGCCGCCTCGGCGCTGGATTGCCTGGCCGTCCCGGACGCCGAACGCCCGGCCTTGCTGGCGGACCTGGCGCTCAACCTCAAGCGCGAGACGCCGTTCCGCCGCCGGCTGTTCCGCCTTCTGGCCGGCCGCGTCGCCCGCCGCCGTCCGCTGCTGCTGCTCCCGGTGGTCCACGGCACCGAGCCCCGGGGCATCGCGCTGCGCGAGGCGTGGAGCTGGGAGTGGCTGAAGCCCGGGATGATCCGCGCCCGCCGCGCCGACGCCCCGGATAAACCGATCGACATGACGACGGACGCCTTCGCGGACCGCTTCGTCGAGGAGAACTTCGCATGAGCGCGCGCATCTACCGCAGCATCCACGACCTTCAGGGATTCTCCCTGAAGAATTGCCCCGTCATGCCCGAGCCCTCCGGCGTGCTGATGTGCGCGCCGGACCATTATCAGGTTCTCGCCGTGAAGAACCCGTATATGTCCGGCCACGTCGGCGGCGTGGACCTGCCGAAGGCGCGCCGCCAATGGGAGCAGCTGAAGGAGGCCTTCGACGCGGCCGGCTGCCCGGTCTCCCTGATCGCGCCCACGCCGGGCCTGGAGGACATGGTGTTCTGCGCCAACCAGTCCCTGGCCGGGACGCGTCCGGACGGCAAGAAGGTCGCCTTGATGTCCGCCATGCGCCACCCGTCGCGCCGCCGCGAGGTCGCCGGCTTCGAGGCCTGGTACAAGGACCACGGCTACGCCGTCGTGAAGCTGAAGGCCGGCGGCCACGCCACGTTCGAGGGCTCCGGCGACGCGATCTGGCATCCGGGCAAGCGCCTGATCTGGGGCGGCTTCGGCTTCCGCTCCGACCCGGAGATCTTCGAGCAGGTGGCCAAGGCGTTCCACGCCCCGGTCATCCTGCTCAAGCTGGTCAACGAGCGCTTCTACCATCTCGACACCTGCTTCTGTCCGCTCACGCCGGAGGCCGTTCTGATCCACCCCGCGGCGTTCGACGCGGCCAGCCTGGAGCTGATCCTCAAGATCTTTCCCATCGTCGTCACCGCCACCGAGCACGACGCGGTGGCGAAGATGGCCTGCAACGCCACCGTGATCCGGTCCAAGACCGCGATACTGCAGAAGGGCGCGACCACGGTGTCCAATCACATGCACGCCCTCGGCCTGGGCGTCTGCGAGGTGGACACGTCGGAGTTCATCAAGTCCGGCGGCAGCGTGTACTGCATGAAGCAGTCCCTCTTCTGATGGCGTTCCTTCTGTTTCTCGCCGCGTTCGCGTGGGCCGCGCCGGAGCCGGCGGCCGTGACGCGCTTGGAGGCGAAGCTGTCGGCGAGCGCCACGGCGCGGCGGCTGTTCCTGGCCGCCGCCGAGGCGCCGCGCCGGGAGGCGCACGCGTCCGGCCTGCCGTGCGCGGTGGACGAGCGCGGGGGGGAGAAGCCGGAGATCGTCGTGGACCTGGAGCGCCTGCCCGATCTGCCGCCGGGCGAGGCCGAGGCGGAGTACGCGCGCGCGCTGTCCCGCGCGGCGATCGCCGCGCCCATCCCCCTGGTCGAGGCCGAGCAGTCGGACCGTCTCTGGACCGCGCTGATCCTGGCCGAACTGTCCCTGGAGGACCCGGCGCTGGCGCGCGCGCTGCGCGCCGCGGAGCTCCAGCCCGCCGCGGGGGGCCCGGTGCTGAGCCGCGCCGCCGCGTTCCTGCGCCTGTTCGAGCGCGATCCGGAAGGCGCCTACTGGTCGGTGGAGTCCGGGGCGGGCCTTCCGCGCGAGGCCGCGCGCCTGACCGATCTGGAGGACCTCTTCGCCCTGCGCGCCGCGGACATCCGCGCGCTGACGGCGCCGCCCGACGGGCCTTACGGCGTGCTGGGCGGCCGGCGCTATCCCGCCGCCTTGGTGCGCGCGGCCTTCCGCCTGCGGGCGCCCGGGGCGCTGGCGCGCGCGCGCGAGGCGCTGGGCGCCTACGACGTGGTCGGAGCCGCGGCCCTGCGCGACACGATCGTCCGCCTGCGCCGCGCCCCGCCGGAGAAGCGATGAGGGCGTCGCGACGTCTTGAAAGCGGGGCCGGGGGCGGTTATACTAAAGGCATGAGAGTCCCGCGCGCGTCGTCCCTGATTTTCGCCGCACTGTTCGCCTCCGCCCTTTCGGCCGCTCCCGCGGCCGCGCAGATCGGCGTGGCCGGAGAGGCCAAGAGCGAGGCGAAGCCCGACGAGGCCAAGCCCAAGAAGAAGGCGGACAAGACCGCCGAGAAGGCGGCCAAGGCGAAGAAGAAAAAGAAAGAGGCCGATTCCAAGTACAAGTCCCGCGTCATGGCCGAGAACACCGAGGCCTCCTACCGTTTCGACGCGGACGGCAACCCCATCTCGAGCGCGGAAAAGAAGAAGGCCGCGGCGAAGGCGCGCAAGTCCTCCGAGGACGGCGCCGACGAGAAGCCGGCCGGCAAGGACGCCTGCTCCGCCGAGGAGCCCTGCGTCAACAAGTCCGCCGACGCGGACGCGCTTTAGCCCGCCGGGGATGAACAGGTTCGCGGCCCTGCGCTGGGTCTTCCTGCCGGCCGCCGTCGCGGGGGGGATGCGCTGCCTGCTGGGAACGGCCACGCCGGGACGCATCGCGTTCGCCGCGGCCTGCGCGGGGCTGTGGTTCTGGCTGTCGCGCCGCAAGGTCCATTCCCTGGACCGGCAGGTCCTGGGCATCCCGCCCCGCCGCTGACGCGTTCCCGCCTCTTGACAAATAACTAGTCTCGCGTATAATTATACGAGAGACTAGTTATGCCCCGACCCTCCGCCCACCTCGACAAGAAGCTGGTCGCCGCCGCGCTGGCCATGCTCCCGGAAACCGGCCTGTCCGGCCTGTCCGTCCGGGAGGTCGCCCGCCGCGCGCGCGTGAACGTGGGGATGTTCCACTATCACTTCAAGACGCGCGAGGCGTTCCTGAACCGCGTCCTGTCCGAGGTCTACGCGGATTTCCTGGGCACTTTCGAGGAGGCCGCCCGGGGCGCCGACGACCCGCGCGCGCGCCTGCGCCGGGTGCTGGTGGCCGTCGCGCGCTTCGCGCGGGAGCACCGCGTGTTCTACTCGCTGATGATCCGCGAACTGTTGAACGCCTCGCCCGAGATGTCCTCCTTCGCCAAGAAGAACTTTCCCCGTCACGCATCGGTGGTTATGGCGCTGATGGAAGAATGCCGCCGCTCCGGAGTGATCCGGCCGCTGCCCGCGCCCGCGCTGTGCATGTTCGCGATGAGCAGCATGGCCATGCCCAACGTGGCCGTCACCGCGTTCGAGCGCAACGGCGTGCGGAAGATGGGCGCCAAACCGTTCCAGGAATTCGCCGCGATGCTCCTGTCCGACGAGATGATCGAGACCCGCGCCGACATGGTGATGGCCGCGCTGGCCGCGGGGAGAAAGAAATGATTCCGCTTCTGCTCGCTTTGCTGGCCGCGCCCGCCGCCGCCGAGCCGCCGCTGTTCCGGGAGACCCTGGCCCAGGCGGAGACGGAGGTCCGCGCGCACTCGCTGGAGCTGAAGGCCGCCGCGGAGCGCAGCGCCGCCGCGCGCGACCGCGCCGGCGCGTCGTTCGCGCCGCTGCTGCCGCGCCTGACGCTGGACGGCTCTTACCGCTATCAGACCGAGGTTCCCTTGATCGCGCTGGTCCCGGGCCAGCCCGCCCGGCCCTTCGGCGACCACCGCGCAACGTCCATCGGTCCCACGTTGACGTGGACCTTGTGGGACGAAGGGTCGTTCTATAAATCCTGGCGCGCGCAGCAGTCCCGCGCGAAGTCCCAGGAGGAGACGGAGCGCCTGCTGGCCACGCAGGCGACGTTGGGCGCGCGCCTGGCCTACATCCAGGTCCAGCTGGCCCGCGAGCAGGTTCGACTGTTGGCCGACGCCGCGGGGCTGGCCGACGCCGAGTACCGAGACATCGAGAAGCGCCTCAAGGCGGGCGCGGCCAGCCGCATCGATCTCCTGTCCGGCCATCAGGACGCGCTGTCCCGCCGCAAGGAGTTCCTCCAGGCGCAGGCCGAGCTGGGCGGCTCCCTGCGCGAGCTGCTGCAGCTGGCCGGCCGGACCGAGCCGCTGGACCTGTCGCGCCCCATCGACGAGCGCGCGTCCACCTCCACGCCTTCGGGCCTGCTCGAGCCGACCTTGCGCGTGTCGCTGGACGATCCCGCCGAGACCGCGCCCGCGCTGGCGGCGGCCGAAAACGCGAAGCCCGACGCGGCGCATCCGCTGGTCATGATCCGCCGCCGCGACGCGGAGACCGCCAGGCTGGGCGCGGAGAGCGCCGCGGCCGCGGGCGGGCCGAAGATCCAGTTCACGGCGGGCGCCGCCTACCAGTATCCGAACGGGCCCGTGCTGGAATCCGTCACGCAGAAGACCGTCGGTCTGACCGCCAGCGTGCCGCTGTTCGAGATGGGCCAGAACGCGCGGTTGGCCGACGAGCAGACGCGGCTGGCCGGCGCCGCCGACCGGGAGGGCGACCTGGCCGCCGAGGAGCTGGCGCGCGACTGGGACAAGGCGCGCGTGGCGCTGTCCTCATTGCGCGCGCAGAGCGCGCTCGACGAGAAGTCGGTGGCCGAGACCGCGGAGTTGGCGCGCCTGGTGTACAGCGCCTACCGGGCCGGCACCTCGAATTATCTGGAGGTGCAGAGCGCGAACCTGCGCGCGCTCCAGGCCAAGACGTCCGCCGCGCGCACCCGCGCGGAGATTCTGATCCAGCTGGCCACGCTGGCCCAGCTCGCCGTGCAAGGATAAGACCACCATGAAGAATAAACGCGCGCTGCTGGCGATCCCGGTCCTGCTGGCCCTGGCCCTCGGGGTCTGGCGCTACCGCCGGGGGGCGGACTTCCGCTACGCCGGAACCGTCGAGGCCACCGACGTGGACCTGTCGCCGCGCATCTCCTCCACGATCTCGACCGTGACCGTCCGCGAAGGGGACTCGGTCCGCGCGGGACAGCTCCTGGTCGAGCTGGGCTGCGAGGACCTGAAGCTGGCCGCCGACATCGCCCGCCGCGACTTCGACCGCGCGGAACGCCTTTTCAAGGAAGGCTCCACGCCGCAGGAAACCTACGAACGCCAGAAGAACCGCCGCGACGCGACCGCCCTGTCGGTGGCGTGGTGCACGATCGCCTCGCCCATCGACGGGACCGTGCTGGCGCGCCTGCACGAGCCGGGCGAGTGGGCCCAGCCCGGCCTGAAGCTGCTGACCTTGGCGGACCTGGGCGCGGTGTACGCGTACGTGTACGTCCCGCAGACCGCGCTGTACGCGCTGAAGCCGGGGCAGGAGGCGCAGGTTTTCCTGCCGGAGGCCGGAGACGCGCCGCGCCGCGGCACCATCGCGTTCATACGTCCCGAGGCGGAGTTCACGCCGAAGAACGTGCAGACGCGCGAGGAGCGCACGCGCCTGGTGTTCGGCGTGAAGATCCTGCTCGACAACCAGGACCGGGCGCTGAAGCCGGGCATGCCCGTCGAAGTGAAGCTGCCGCGCTGAGGCGCCCATGCCCGGGATCGGCATCGACGTCGCCGGACTGCGCAAGAAGCTGGGCCCCAACCAGGCGCTCGACGGGACGAATTTCGCCTTCGAGGCCGGCGTCCTGCACGGCCTGATCGGCCCCGACGGCGCGGGCAAGACCACCTTGCTGCGCACCTTGATGGGCCTGCTCAAGCCCGACGCGGGGACGATCCGCTTCACGCGCGACGGCGCCGCGCTCGACTTCCAGTCGATCCGCGACGGCATGGCCTACATGCCCCAGCGCCAGAGCCTGTACGCCGACCTGTCCGTCGGCGAGCACCTGGATTTCTTCCGCGACCTGTACAGCCTGCCCGAGGACGTCTACCGGGAGCGCCGCGAGGAGCTGCTGGGCATCACGCGCCTCGAGAAGTTCACGGACCGCGCCGCGGGCGAGCTCTCGGGCGGCATGTACAAGAAACTGGGCCTGATGTGCTCCCTGCTCCAGTCGCCGACGGTGCTCCTGCTCGACGAGCCCACCAACGGCGTCGACCCGATCAGCCGCCGCGAGTTCTGGGAGCTGCTGTACCGCCTCGCGGACCGGCGCGTGACCATCGTCGTCTCGACCGCATACATGGACGAGGCCGAGCGCTGCGCGCGCGTGCACCTGCTCGACCGGGGCCGCGCGCTCGCCGAGGGCGAGCCGCGGGCGGTCCTGGCCGCCGAGGGCGCGGCCAGCTTCGACGAGCTGTTCCTGAAGCGCGAGGGGGCGGCGCCGTGAGCGCGTCCGCCTCCGGGCCCTGGGCGGTCGAGGCGGAAGGCCTGACCGTGCGCTTCGGCGACTTCACGGCCGTCGACGACGTCAGCTTCCGCGTCTCGCCCGGCGAGATCTTCGGCTTCCTGGGCGCCAACGGCGCGGGCAAGACCACGACGATCCGCGTGCTGTGCGGCCTGCTGGTGCCGACGTCGGGCCGCGCGCGCGTGGCCGGGCTGGAGGTCGCCGACGGCCTCCAGGCGGTCAAGCGCAAGGTCGGCTACATGTCCCAGCGCTTCACGCTGTACGACGACATGACCGTCGCCGAAAACCTGGATTTCGCGGCCGCGCTGCGCAAGATGCCGGGCGCGGCGCTGGCCCGGCGCACGAAGGAGCTCTTCGACACCATCGGCTTCGACCAGCCCGCCGGGACGCTGGTGCGCGATCTTCCGGGCGGCTTCAAGCAGGAGCTGTCGCTGGCCGTCGCGATGCTCCACGATCCGGAGATCGTATTCCTCGACGAGCCGACCGCGGGCGTGGCGCCCGCCGCGCGCGCGCGCTTCTGGGGCCTGATCCGCCGGATCGCCGCCACGGGCAAGACCGTGTTCGTCACCACCCACTACATGGACGAGGCCGAGCAGTGCGGGCGCATCGCGCTGATGCGCACCGGCCGGCTGATCGCGCTGGACTCGCCCGAGGGGCTGAAGGCGTCCGCGTTCCCGGAGCCGCTGTACGAGCTGAACGCGCGGGATGGCGCGCCCGCCGACTGGTCCGCGCGCGTGAAGGCCGACCCCCACCTGATCGACGCCGCGCCGTTCGGCCTGCGCTGGCACGCCGGCGTGCGCGACGAGGCGGGCTTCCGCGGCCTGCTGGCGTCGCTGGGTCCCGCCGTGGAGTCGCGCCGGATCAAGCCGACGCTCGAGGACGTGTTCGTCCGCCTGGTCGAGGGCAAGGACCGATGAGCGAAAGCTTCCGGCTGAGCCGGGCCATGTCGATCGCGCGCAAGGAGGCGCGCCACATCCGCCGCGACCCGGTGACGCTCGCCGCGGCGCTGGGACTGCCGGTCCTGCTGGTCTGCTTCTTCGGCTTCGTGATCGACATGAACGTGCGCGAGGTCGGTCTGCTGGTCGCCGACGGGGACCACACGCGGACCTCCCGTCAGCTGGCGGAGCTGTTCTCCGCGTCGGGCTACTTCAAGATCACGCCGGCGGCCTCCACGGCGGAGGCGACGAAGGCGCTCGGCGACGAGCGCGCGAAGGCGGCCCTGATCATCGAGCCCGAGTTCGAGCGCAACGTCCGGGCCGGGCGCCCCACGTCGGCCCAGGTCCTGCTCGACGGCGCCGACAACTCGTACGCGGGGACGGTCGCGGCCTACCTGGGCGGCATCCAGGACGCCGCGCGGCGCCGCCTGACCAGCGCGCCTCCGCCGAAGGCGGAGATCCGCGCGCGCTTCCTGTTCAACCCGGAGCTGAACTCGAAGTGGTTCATCGTGCCCGGCATCTTCGTGATCGTCGTGGGCCTGATCTCCTCGCTGCTCACCGCGCTGACGGTGGCGCGGGAGTGGGAGAACGGCTCCATGGAGCTCCTGCTGGCCCACGCCGGTGCGCCCGCTGGAGATCATCTTCGGCAAGATCGCGCCGTACCTGGTCCTGTGCCTGGCGGGCGTCGCGCTGGTCTACGGAATGGCGCGGATCGTGTTCGGGGTGCCGTTCGTCGGCAATCATTTCGTGTTCCTGCTGGCCACGGGGCTGTTCCTGGCCGCGACGATGGCGCAGGGCCTGGTGATCTCGGTGGTCACGCGCCAGCAGCAGCTCGCCTTCCAGCTGGCCATGAACACGGGCATGCTCCCGATCCAACTGCTGTCCGGCTTCATCTTCCCCGTGGAGAGCATGACGCTCCCGTTCCAGTTCGTGACGGCGATCATCCCCGCGCGCTGGTACATGACGATCACGCGCTCCCTGTTCCTGCGCGCGCCGGACTTCTCGATGATCGCGCCGCCGCTGGCGGCGCTGACCGCGCTGGCCGCCGTGTTCGTCGCGTTCGCGTGGCGGAAATTCAAGACGGACCTGGAGCCCTGATGCTGCAGACCTTGATGGGGTTCACGCGCAAGGAGCTCCGGCAGGCGCTGCGCGACCGGCGCATGCGCGGCATGCTGTTCGTCATGCCCGTGATGCAGCTGCTGCTGTTCGGCTTCGCCCTGTCCAGCGAGATCCGCAACATCCGCCTCGTCGTCGTGTCCCGGCCCGACGACGCCTACTCGCGCCGGCTGGCGGAGCGCTTCGACTCGAGCGGCTGGTTCAAGCGCGTGAGCCCCGGAGAGGGCGACCCGTTCGACTGGGTGCGCTCCGGACGCGCCGAGGCGGTCCTGATCGCTCCGTCCGGCGGGGGCGACAAGGACTCGGGCCGGGGCTCCGCGGTCTACCAGCTTTTGATCGACGCGACCAACGCGGAGCGCGCGCGCGGCGTCGAACAGTACGCCCGCGCCGGGGCCAACGCGCTTGAACCAGCCGCTCGAGTCGAAGCGCTCCGCCAGCCGGCGCGAGTAGGCGTCGTCGGGCCGGGACACGACGACGAGGCGGATGTTGC
>JBIOJO010000027.1:0-56486 GCA_044450965.1 Elusimicrobiota bacterium
CGCCCCCGACCTGATCCCCTTCGTCCTGGACGTCCCCAGCGTCCCGCCCCCGCCGTTCATGCGCACCTTTAACCGCCTGATGGGAAAAAAAGAAACCGTCGGCTACGACCAGATGATCCAGTCCTACGCCGACCGCCAGGGCCTGGATCCCCGCCTGGTCAAGGCCGTCATCGCCGCGGAGTCCGAGTTCACCGCCCGCGCCAAGTCCCCCGCCGGCGCCCTGGGCCTCATGCAGATCATGCCCGCCACCGCCGGCTTCATGGGCGTCTCCGGCAAGTCCCTGTTCAATCCCGAGGAGAACATCCGCGCCGGAACCCTCTACCTGGCGTACTTATACCGCCGCGCCTGGTGGCGCTACCACCTCCAGGGCGTCCCCTTCAGCCATGCCCCCGCCTGGCTTGTCCAGCGCATCGTCGCCGCCTACAACGCCGGCCCCCGTTTCTTGCAGCGCCGCCACCTCTACGCCCAGACCCGCGAGTACGTGAGGAAGGTCCTCATGTTCTACAAGTCCAAGGTCACCGAACTCCGCGCCCAGCCGTAACGTAGAGGCGGTCGCAAAATGCGTCCAGCTCCAGCTTCTCTACCGCACGACGGATGTTAAGGCAATGCCCGCGCCCTGACTCGATTAGGCCGCACGGAAACAACCTTTCCACGAATGCGGCTCAACGTGAAGCTCTCTCGGGATTTCAACCACAAGTCACGGATCGTCTCCGGTTTCTGATCCGCCGACCGCAGAAGGATCACGGCCCACGGAGCGGGACGACGGCCGGGCAGCGGGAAATCCAAGTCCAAGGTCACCAATACGGCGGACTCGCGGGCGGCCCAGTCCCAGATGTCGACGTCGGACAACCCGCGCCGCGCCGTCTCCACCACCGCGACCGCGTGATGACCCGAGGACCGGATCAGCGCGGAAAGGCTTGAGGGAAGGTTCTCATCGACGAGGAACTTCAATGACGCGCTCCTCGGAAAGGACCTCCGCGGCGTAAGACATCGCCGCGCGGACGGATTCCTTGGAGACGCCATACTGCCGGCACACCTCGGCCATGGATTCGCCGGCACCGAGAGCGCCGACCACCACCTGAACGGGCACGCGCGTTCCCTTGATCACGGGCTTGCCGCCCAGTATCCCGGGATCGACCAGAATTAGGTCGTGCCAGTCTTTGGACTTGGCCATCATCGTCAGTGTAACAGGGGCTCCGAGGGGTTTCAAGGGTTGGTCTTTTCCTCCCCTTGTATACGAATCAGCCCCCCGATTTGTTCCCGGGACCAAGCCTCGACGCGAACCGATATCACCGCTATACTCCCGGTCATGGGAGACTGGTCCGGAGCCATGGTCCGCGTCGACGCCTGGCTGCTTCTGGGAGCCGTCGTCCAATGCGTCCTGGTCCTCCGCGCGCGCCGCTTCCAGCTCCCGGACTGGTTCCTGCCCCTGTTGATCCTGATCGGAGGATCCGCGTTCTGGTTCGGCTTCATCATTATCTGCTCCACCGTCCCGGACGCCGCCAACTCGTTCATCATCGGCTTCTTCATGGCCATGATCGTGAGCGGCGCGTACATCTCCGGCACCGCCCCCCCACGCCTGAAAGCCGCCGCCCTCCTGTCCTTCACCGTCACCTTCTGGGCTATTTACATGAACGGCGGCCTGAGCCGGAGCTGGCTGTACCCCGCCGTCGTCATGACCGCCGCGTCCCTCTGGTTCGCCAGCTTTCCCCGCGCCACTCCCCTGATCGCGCGCATGGCCCTCCAGACCTGGTGCCTGAGCGTGGCGACCGCCGCCGCCGCGGACGGAGTGCCCTCCAACGTCTCCAAGGTCCTCCAGGATTACCGCGTCGAAGAGCTGGCGCATACCTTGCCCCCCATCGAGGTCCTGATCACCGGCGCCCAGTTCTTCCTGTTCTCCCTGCTGGGGGCCGGAGTCGTCATGCTGGTCATTCCCGAGACCTGGGAAGCCTGGTATCCGTCCCGGCGCGACGAACGCCCCCGACTGGCCGCTTTGGCCGCCGTCATGGTCCAGGGCGCCGTCCTGATCTGGGCCCGCGGACACGGCGCGGAGGTCCAAGGCCAGCTGGTGTCCTTGTCCGTCCTGGCCGCGTTGGCCCACGGCGCCATGAGCGGCGGCGAAGAGGACGACGAAGGCCCGCTGGTGTTGGACAATTCGGAATTAACCGTGAGAGTGGACCCGAAGGACAAGGAGCGCATCCGGGACTTCCTCCGCGGCTTCATCGACTCTTTTTGGCCCGGTCAGCGCCCATGACCATCGCCCGCTTCCTGGCCGACGACCACGACCGCCTGGACGCCCTCTTGAAGAGCGCCGACGCGGACCGCGACGCCTACGAGGAGTTCCGCCGCGGCCTGCTCAAGCATGTGGGCATGGAGGAGATGATCCTTCTCCCCGCCGTGAAGAAGCTGACCGGAAAGCCCGCCGAACTGGCCGCCAAGATACGATTGGACCATGGCGCCTTGACCGGACTGATGATTCCCACCCCCACGCCCGCCGTCATCGCCGCCATCCGGGCCATCCTGATCCCCCACAATGAACTGGAGGAGCGCGACGGCGGCCTGTACGCGGAGTGCGAACGCGCCCTCGGCCCCGAGGCCCCCCGCGTGCTGGCCGTTCTCAAGACCGCGCGCGACATTCCCCCGGCCCCGCATGTGGACGAAGATCATGTGCTGGCGTCCGTGCGCCGAGCCATCGCCGCGGCCGGATTCAGCCCCCTGATTTAACGCGGCGGAACGGAACTTTTAGGCCCTCACAATCGTATACCTCTAGGACTTCGGGCCCTTGTGGCTCGACGGAGGGAACGGTATAATGGACGAAGGAATGATGGAAGACGCGAATCAGCCGGCGACGAAAGCGGATTTACGCGAACTGTCCCTGGCGGTGAAAGCCGATGTCCGAAACGTGATCGAGGCCTTTCGGGATGAGATGCGGCTGTTGTTGCGCCCTATCACCGTCACGCTCGCGAATCATACCGCCGAGTTGGCTGATATACGCGGCTACATGAAGGACAAGCTCGTGACCCGGGACGAGTTCCATTCGCGAATGGATGCTTTCACCGGACGTGTCGACGACTACGATTATTCGTCGGCCAAGAACAGGGATCGGTTGGACGCGCACGAGAAGCGCATCACCGCCCTCGAACAGAAGCGCGCCTAAAAGGCGCCCCTGTTCCGTGTCGTGGCCGCAAGGACGGTACACCTATGAGCGCCGAATTGAAGGAATTGATGAATGCCTTGGGCGACCCCATGATGCCCACCGCCGTCTGGCAGGCCCAGTACGACGGAGACGGCGCCGCCCTCAAGCGCCTGGGCTACGCCCGCCCCGGAGACGCCGTCCGCATCCAGGACCTCCTCAGCTACTGCGACGACCTCAAGTTCGTGGACGAGCTCCAGGAAGGACTTCTGCTTCGCATCCTGCCCCATCTTCTGCATGCCTGGCGCGTCCAGATCCTGAAGGGACGCCACGGCCAGATCACCGAGCCCCTGTGGGCGGGGCTGGCGAAGCGCCGCGAGTTCATCGCCAAGGCCTTGGGCCCGGACGGGACCCGCGCCGCCGCCAAGTACATGGCCGACGCCCTCGTCGAACGCATGGCCCAGGAGGAGTCGTTGGAGCAGCGCGGCGTCGGCGCCTCGGCGTACGAGTGGAGCGCCGAGTTTGTCTCCTTTGGCACCGCCTGGGACGACGTGGACCTGGTCCTGGCGCCGTGGCGCGCCATGGCCCAGCCCGGACTGGCCGTGTGCGCCGTTCAGTATTTATCCAGCCTGGTCTTCACCGGCGCCGAAAATCCCGTGTTCGGCCGCTGGACCCAGGACGAGGGCGGCGGCCCCATCACCCCCTGGCAGAACGCCAGCGACGGCTTCGAGGAACGCTGGAGCGATCCGTCCGTGGAGCGCCTGCGCGCCCTTCTCACCGGCGGCGCCGCCGCGCAGTGGCTGAAGGAAGCCGCCGTGAAGCTGAAGGATCACCCCGGCCGCGCCGTCGCCGAGAAAGCCGCCGCGGCCTGCGCCGCCCGGGGACCGCGCCTGGAGTCGCGCACGGCGGACCTGTGCCGCCACCTGTCCACTCCCACCGATCCCGCCGTCCGGGAATGGTCCGCCGAGACCGTGGCTTAGTACAGGCGCCGGATCGCGTCGCGCCGCTCCGGCGTCAAGCCCCGCGCTTGCGGCGCGAGGTCACCGTCTCGCCGGCCACGCCCCAGTTGTCCGTGGACACTTCTTCGATGACCACGTGGGTCGTCTCCGGATTCTTTCCCAGCATGGTCACCATCAGCTGGGTCACGGCCTTGATCAGCTCGGCTTTCTTCTCGGCGGAGGCTCCCGGGGTCATCTTGATGTTGATGAAAGGCATGGTTTCTCCTATTGCGTAAAACGCGAGACCAGGATACCAGAATCGCAATAGACCCGTCCGCGCATTCCGGGTATGCTGACTCATGCTCATCACCCTTCTCGCCTGTCTCCTGGGGATGCCGTGCGCCGCGGCGTCCACCCCGCCTTCCGTCCCGACCTCCACGTCCACGCCCGTGCCCACTCCTCCGCCGGGCACTTTGGACAGCTCCAAGATCCGCCTGGACGCTCACGACGTGACCGGCGCCCTGGCCGACGCCGAGCTTGTGGTCGCCAAAGGCGGCGGCGCCGACGCCTACGCCGCCCGCGCCGACGCCAAGCGCGCCCAGGGACAGCCCATGGACGCGGTCCTGGCCGATTACGCCGAGGCCGCCAAGCTGGATCCCCGCTACATCGAGAAGTACCAGGGCCTGATCGCCCAGATCGAATCGGAGAAGCACCCGAAGAAGGCCAAGGGCGGCACGGGGCTGGGCGGCGTGCCGGTGGGCTTCATCGCCGCGGGGATACTGGTGGGCCTCGTCTGCGTGGCCGGCGGAGTCAGCCTCTCGCGCGACCGCAGCGCCAAGCTCAAGGCGCCCGACGACGAGGCGATCCATGCCGACGGGAAGAAGGTGGAGCCGTCCGCGAAGGACGTCCCGGACGACCCGGACAAGCCCAAGAAGGATATTTCGTAGAATGACGGCGTGACGGGCAATCCCTCCCCCCTCCGCCGTCTTCTGCGCTACGCTTCCGGACATAGGACCACCGTGCGCCTGGCCGCGCTGTGCTCGGTGCTCAACAAGCTGTTCGACATCGCCCCCGAGATCCTGATCGGCATGGCCGTGGACGTGGTGGCCAACGGCAAGGCCTCCGTCCTCGCCCGCTTCGGAGTGACCGACCGCGTCGCCCAGCTGGAGGCCTTGGCCGCGGCGACCTTGGTGATCTGGGTGCTGGAGTCCACGTTCGAGTTTCTATACGAGATCCAGTGGCGCGGCCTGGCCCAGGACATCCAGCACGAGCTGCGGCTGGACGCCTACGCGCATCTGCAGAAGCTGGACATGGCCTTCTTCGAGGACCGCAGCACCGGCGGCCTGGTGGCGACATTAAACGACGATGTGAACCAATTGGAACGCTTCCTGAACGGCGGCGCCAACATGCTGATTCAGGTCTTCTCGACCGTGGTCTTGGTCGGCGGCGTGTTCTTCTATTTGGCGCCCAAGGTCGCCGTGCTGGCGATGCTCCCCATTCCGTTCATTCTGGTCGGGGCTTTTTTCTATCAGTTCCGAGTCGAACCGCTGTACGCCGGCGTGCGCGAACAGGCGTCGGCCATCGCCTCGCGGCTGTCCAACAACATCTCGGGCATCGCCACCATCAAGGCCTACACCGCCGAGGAGCGCGAGGTGGAGGCGATACGAGCCGAGAGTTTATCCTACACCGCCGCCAACACGAAGGCGATCAAGGTGAGCGCGGCGTTCATTCCCATTATACGGATGGCGATCCTGGGCGGATTTTTGGCGACATTAATCGTGGGCGGGAAAATGGCGCTGGCCGGCGAGCTGGGAGTCGGGGCTTTCAGCGTGCTGGTCTTTCTGACCCAGCGCCTGCTCTGGCCCCTGACGGGATTGGCCGAGACGGTCGATTTATACCAACGCGCGATGGCTTCCACCGCGCGCGTGTTGGATCTGCTTGAGACGCCCATTTCTCTGGCGCACGACGGGAAATCGTTGCCGAGGGCGTCCATCAAAGGTGAAATACGTCTTGAACACGTGTCGTTTTCCTACCCTGGTCGATCTCCGGCGCTGAACGACGTGTCGTTGATTATCCCCGCCGGAACGACCGCGGCCTTCGTGGGGGCCACGGGCTCCGGGAAGACCACCCTCACGAAATTACTTCTTCGTTTCTATGACCCGACTTCCGGACATATTTATTTGGACGGCCAGGACATCCGCACCTTCGACCCCCGGGAACTTCGCCGCGCCATCGGCTTCGTGAGCCAGGACACGTTTTTGTTTCACGGCACCGCCAAAGACAATATCGCCTACGGCGATCCGGACAAGAACGGGGCCTCGATCGAATCGGCCGCCAAAGCCGCGGAGGCGCACGAATTTCTCTCGGCGCTCCCACAGGGGTACGACACTCTCGTCGGGGAACGAGGACAAAAACTATCCGGCGGTCAGCGGCAGAGACTTGCCATCGCCCGCGCCGTATTGAAGGACCCCCCGTTGTTGATATTAGACGAGGCCACGTCCGCGGTCGACAATGAAACCGAGGCCGCCATTCAAAAATCTTTGGATCGTATCGTCGTGGGCCGGACCACCTTGATGGTGGCCCACCGGCTCTCGACCATCGTCAAGGCGGACCGGATTTTCGTGCTGGAAGAGGGACGTATCGTGGAAAGCGGCACCCACGACGAACTGCTCGCCACGGCCGGACCTTACGCCGACCTGTGGCGCGTGCAGACCGGCGCGTAACAAAGTAAGCTTGGCGCATGCACAACCAAAGAGTCCTGCCGGTGGAACCGGCCAAGGCGACGGGCAAGACGAAGGAGCTGCTGGATCAGGTCAACCGGCGTTTCCACCGCGTGCCGAACATGCACGCGACCATGGCCGTTTCGCCGGTGGTGCTGGAGGCGTACCTGGCGCTGAACGCCGCGCTGGCGCACTCCTCCCTGCCCGCGGAACTGCGCGAGCGCATCGCGGTGACCGTGGCCTCGGCCAACTCCTGCGAGTACTGCCTGGCGGCGCACACCGCCGGAAGCAAGGCCCTGAAGATTCCAGACGCGGAGATCGCCGCGGCTCACGAATCCCAGTCCTCCAACCATAAATTCCAGACCGCGCTGAAGTTCGCCCGCGCCGTCGTGGAGGAGCTGGGCCAGGTGACCGACGCCGACATGGCGGCGGTAAAGGCCGGCGGCTGGGACGACGCCGCGGTGCTGGAGATCGTCGCCGTGGTGTCGGCGAACATCTTCACCAACTACTTCAACCACGCGGCGTCCACGCAGGTGGACTTCCCGGCGCCCGCCGCGAAGTAGCTACTGCGCGTCGACGGCTTTCTGCACGTCCGCCGCGCCCTGCTTGGCGGCCTTGCCGGCCGCCTCCTCGACGGCCTTCGCGCGGGACACGTCGTTCTGCAGCGCGTTCACGTACTTCTCGGGCGCCTGCTGGACCTGTTGGACGGCGGCGTTCTGCTTGGCCTTCGACATCAGGAACCACGCGCCCGCGGCCAACACGGCGAGAATCAGGATCAGTTTCATGCCGTCAGTGTATCAGGTATGATGACGGGATGGTACGCATCAAGCGCGTGTTCGAGAAGAAATCCGAGGACGACGGCTACCGCGTCCTGGTGGACCGTCTGTGGCCGCGAGGCATCCGCAAGGAGGCCGCGGCGCTGAACTACTGGGCCAAGGAGCTCTCCCCCTCCGAGGAGCTGCGCGAGTTCTACCACCACGACCCCAAGCGCTGGGGCCTGTTCCAGGCGCGTTTCCGCGAGGAACTCCTCGCCCCCGCCGCGATCAAGACCCTGGAGCGGCTGGGAGCGCTGGCCAAGACGGGAACCGTCACCCTGCTGTTCGGGTCCCGGGAACCGCTGATGAACAACGCGACCGTCGTGAAGGACATCCTGGAAGCCTACTTCTAGGAAGACCGGGCCTGGGTCCAAGGGCCCGTTTTCTCGTCGGGACTTTTCGACTTTTCCCGTCACGTTGAATTCACGCGCCGCGTACGCGGCCGGGAAAGGCGGGCGCTATCATCGTTCCACGGATTCGATCAAACACCGAGGTAACACGATGAACGCCCGAACTCTCCGCAGCGCCGCGCTCGCCGCACTGGCCGCGATCCCGACGTTGACCGCCGCCGGCCGCGCCCAGGATTTCGATCAGCTGACCCGCAACGGCTTCAAGGAAGTCCTGGCGTTGGTTCAAAAGGATTCCAGGCCCGTCCCTGCTTCCGAGAGCCCGGCCGCCTCGGCGCGCGGCGTTTTCCTCTATTCCTCCCGGATCGGGCAGATCTTCTTCTGTTCGGCGTCGGGCTGCCGCGAAATATTGGCCGCCGGAGCCTCCGCTCCCGTGTCCTCCGGCAAAGGAGGCTTGTACTTCACCGGCGAACGAGGGACCGGCTTCTGCTCTTCCGGACGCTGCGATCTCCTTCTTCCCGGCATCCGGACGACGTTCGCCCTGACCACCGGCCCCGCCGGCGACATCTGGGCCTCGAGCGCGCTCGCGGGCTATCACTGCACGCCGACGGCCTGCCGCCAGGCCGTCGCCGAATCAATGGAAGCCCATTCGAATTTCCTGAACGGGGTGTACAAGGCGAACGGGGACTTCCTGGCCTCCGGGGACCTAGGAACCTTCTGGTGCTCCGGTGATTCGTGCCGGCGCGTTTCCGCCGCGTCGCTGCTGTTTGTCGAGGAGCGCTGCTCGGGGGCCATCCCGGCCGACGTCTCCTACGGCTTCACCGGCCCCGCCATCTGGCGCTGCCTGCCTTCGGGCTGCCGCGAGATCGGAGACAGCGAGGGCGTCGATAATTTCGCGAGCTGCGCGTTCGACGGCCGGGGCCGCATCCACCTCCCGGTCCGCGCCGGAAACGGCTCCATCGCCTGCGGCGAGGAGTGCGTCCGCGATGCCCAGAACGTCCCTTCGGCGCCGCAAACCGCGGCGGCCCGCCCGTCCGCCGGCGGGAGCGTCGGAACCGACGGATCCATCTACTCCGTCGTCAGCGCCGACGACGAAGCGCCGAAGACGACCACGACCTTGATCCGCCGCGACAACCGGACCTTCGACGTCCCCGCGGCCTGCTGGAGCTGCTTCCCGGGCGACGAGGAAGACGCGATGTCTCCCGCCTGGATCGACGACTGCCGTCTTATCCCGTAAGACCGGGCGGAGCGCGCCGCGCCGACTTTGTTATCCTAGGCGCGTGAAAATCTTCAAGCGGCTGACGTGGCTGGCCCTGCTCGCGTCCGTGGCATACAGCGGACGCGAGCTTCTGAGCGTGGTGAAGATGGCGAAGGGCCTGGCCGCCAATCCCGGCGCGGCGGCCAAAGGCGCGCCTTCGCCCGCGGCACGGGCGTTCGCCCCCCGCCCCGAACACGCGGAGGCCGGGGACACGAACTCCTCGCCCGGCAAGATCTTCGCCGCGAAAGGCGGAAGCAACAAGGCGTCCCGGCCGGGCGGAGCGGTCATCGTGGACGCGAGCGGCAACCGGCTGGAGCTGGTGCCGGCGCCTCGCCCCAAGGTCGCCGTCGCGGCGGAGGCGATCAAGACCTTCTCGAAGGCGGAACTGCCGAAGCTGGAGCTGCCGACGCTGGACGATCCCCGCGCCGGCCTCCAGGCGCGCAAGCTGCGCGCGGAAGGAGCCTTGGCCGCGTGCGCCCTCGCCGCCCTAGTCCTGGCGTTCTGGGCGCGCAAGTACCGAATAGGCTGACTTCCCGGACTTCCGGCCTCGAACCTCGCGCCGGCGCGAGTCTTCGCGTCTCTCAAGACACGACGCTGACTCCAGAGTCACCAGTCGAGCGGACCCGTTGTCCGCCCGATCGAATTAGCGGCGCCGGCCGTTGCCCTTATGCTTGCGGCCCGATCCGCCGCCGTTCTGCGAGGCCTGCCAGTCCGACTCCTCGACGGGCTCCTGGTAGAACAAGTTCGAGCTCTCGCCGGGATGGCTGTTGACGAAGATGAAGGAGACGGGGAAGCCGTACTCGGCGCTGAGCGACGCTTCCGACGCCTTCAGGTGGTCCATCAGCTCCTTTTGGCGCAGGTCCTTCCAGACCAGCACGCCCTGCTTGGCGGCGCGGCGGTTCAGGCCGCCGACGTCCACGGAGAAGGCCACCTTCAGCGGCGCGCCGCCCAGGCTGGACTCGATGATGGCGCGGTTCTCGCGGTAGATGCGGAGCTTATAGAGGAACGTATCCTCCATGGTCTTCTCCAGCGTCATCCACACGCGCGTGGACTTGTCTTCCCAAAGCGTCACGTCGCGGTCCTTCGGCGCCTTCGCCTGATCGGCGACGGGCTCGGTCACGGCGTCGAACTCCGTCTTGTACTCCTCGACGATGCGGCCGTCGGGCAGGACCTTCTTACCGAAGAAATCGCGGCCGGCCTGCGTGATCTTGAGGCCCCGCGCCAGGCGCATCTTGTGGGAATTGAGCTCGTGGCCCACGCCGACCTCGCGGCTGTAGGTCACGCCGTCCAGGATGCCCATCAGGCCTTCCGGCTGCTCCATGTACTTCTCGACCAGGCGGTTGTACTCGGCGCGCAGGGCCTTGGACTCCATCTTGGGCTCGGTGATGTAGTTGAAATGGTAGCGGTCGCCGTAGGCGGCGCGGAACTCGGCTTCCTTGCCGCGGATATGGTCGGCGATCTCCTTGTAGCCGCGCGTGTCGAAGTTCAGCTCGACGACGGAGAAGGGCTTGTTGAGCGCGGCCTCGGCGATCCCGCCGGAGGCGAAGTCCTCCTTCGCCTTGTCGAGATACTTGTTCACGCGGCGGATTCCCTCGGCGATCTCGGACGCGGGGTTGCCCGGGGCGGGATGGAAGTACACGCGGTGCGTGTGCACGGCGATGTTGCGGTCGTCCTTGTCCGTCAAGATGGCGTCCACCCAGTTGCGCGTGCCTTCCAAATGCACGCTCGACGCGGCGAGGTGCCGGTCGGCGGCGGCGCGCTCCACGCTGCTGAGCTTCACGCGCGCCTCATCGTAAGCGTCGTCCATCACGTTCATCACGTCGGCCAGGTCGATGATCGGGGAAAGCTCGGCGTACATCTTGTTGATCCACACCGCCTGCTCGGCGACGCGGCCGCCCACCCAGACGCCGTCGGCGTTCTTGATGAACGTGCTCTGCTGGCTTTTGCCCTGGCCGCGCTGACCGGACGAGCGGACGGCGACGGACGCGTCGGCGGGACGGGCGGCGCGAGAGCCGTCGAAGAACCGCCCTCCGCCTTCGTTGCGGCGGGAGCCGTGCGACGCCGCGGACAGGGAGTCGAGGGCGGGCGCGCCGGAGATTTCAGGAGCGGCCGCCGCGGGAGCGGCGCCCACGGCGGCGGCGGAGAGCGGGATGGAGGCCGGAGCCAGGGCCGCCGCGGGGGCCAGCGCCGGAGCGGCCAGCGCGACGGGCGCCGCCGCGAGCGGGGCCGCCGTGAGAGGCGCGGCGGACAGGGAGAGCGACGGCGCGGCGAGCGGCGCGATCGCCGGAGCGGTCAGCGCGGCGGAGACGCCGGAGAGCGCCGCGGCGGACATGGCGGCCGGGGCGGAGATGCCCGCGCCGGCTTCCATCCCGACTCTCGGGATGACGACTTCGACGGCGGCGGCGGGAAGCGCGGCGGCCAGGACGGCCCAAACGGCGAGGCGGACGGCGCGTCGGAAGTCGTTTCTCATGCCCTCAGTGTACTCCGGGCGCGGAGCGCGCACCTGGGCCGTTCGGGACCGGGGCCGGAGGCAAAAGTCCTAGGCATACGCTTCCCTTGCGCGAACATGCGTCCGGGGCTACAATCGCATCATGACGCCGCTCGCGCCGCTCCTCGCCGCGTTCCTCGCCTCGAGCGTTCACGCGCAAGGTCCTGACGCGAAAAAATTATCCTCCTACTCCTTCGACGCCTCACGTCCCGCGACCAGCCGGATCGCCAAGATGCCGGAGTGGCTGTTGAATCGTTGGCAGAAGATGGACGGGACCAGGAATTACGCCGCTTATCTCCCGAAAGACAAGGAGCGCCGGGAGTTCGAGGCGGCCGTGAACGGCCTGCCGCCCCGCCTGCGCAAGATTCTGGACGAACGTCTGATCGCGTTCTACTTCGTCTCGAACTTGAAAGGCAACGGGATCACCGAGTGGGTGCTGGACGCCTCCAGCCGGACCTACGTCTACATGGTGCTCAATCCCGCGGGATTCAAAATGACTCTCTCCCAATTGCTGACCGAGCGCGAGCGCAGTCCGTTCCGCGGCGCGGCCGACATCTCCGTCGAGGCGGGCGCCGGGAGCGGCATACTCTACACGGTGACGCACGAGTCGGCGCACGCGTTCGACTACGTGCGCGGGCTCACCCCGTACGTCGAGCCCGGGATCGACGCCCTCCGCGGCCGGGCCGGTCCGCACCATTGGGACGTTTGGCGCGAGTACGGCGTCTCGCTCGACGAGGACTCCTATCCGGCGCGGCACAACCTGACCTTCTACGGCTTCGGCGGCGGCCCGAAGCTGGACGCGACCGATGCCCCCGCCGTCTGCGCGCAGTGGGCGCGGTCGCCGTTTTCGTCGCTGTACGGCAGCCGCAACTGGGCCGACGACGTCGCGGAATTGTTCGTCGTCCGTCATCTAGTCCGAGACCTGGGCCTGCCCTACCGCGTCCGATGCGCCGGGACGATCCGCGAGCCCCTGTCGGACCCGCGCGTGCGCGAGCGCGCGGAGAGGGCGCTCGAGCCGATCTACGAACCGGAGGAACCGAAATGAGGCTCATCGAATTGACGGCGGCGGCTTTGCTCTTGGGCGGCTGCAGCACCTTCTCGATCGACTTCAGCCGCAAGATCACCGAGGAGGAGACTATCCTGCGCTCCGACGTCCGCGCGTACTACGACGAGGCCTCCGCCGCCTTCGCGGCCGGCAACGCCGACCGGCTGGCCGATCTTTACGATCCGGGCATCGGGCGCCCGATGACGAAGGATCAGATCCGCGCCTGGGGAACCGACTTCTTCAAAAAGCACGGCCCCGCGCGCTTCAAAGTCGAAAAGCTGGACTTCGAGCGCGTGGGGCACGTGTCCGCGGTGGTCGAGCTGACCTACCGCGTCGAGACCCGCGACGGCGACGGCTCCTTCTCGGGAGTCGAGCGCGACGAACTGGTCAAGCACGGACGGCACTGGGCCATCTCGGCCTGGACCAAGGTCCGCTGAGCCCCGTCAGAAGTTGAGGCTGGCTCCGAGCATGAAGTAGTTGCGCGCGGCGAAGCCGTTCTGGCCGTAATGGCCGTAGGCGCCCTTCACGCTCAGCATGTCCAGGCCGACGACGCCGCCGATCTCGGCGGCGTTCGAGGGCGCGGAGCCCAGCTTGAAGTTCGTGTGCGTGAACGAGACGTAGGGCCGCACGAACGGCAAAGTCTTCATCTTCACCTTCAGGTTGTAGCTGGAGTCCGGGAAGCCGGATTCGATCCCGGTGAACTCCCCCATGTACAGGAACGGGGACTCCCGCACCTGATTGTTGTCCAGCTTCCTGTCGTACGCGCTCTTCGACAGGCTGCCGCTAACTTCCAGCAGCAGGAACTTCGCGCCCGCGAACGCGGTCAGGTCCGTCTGGCCGACGGTGAAGCGGTTGGCGCGCTGGGCGCCCTGCTGGCGGATCGCGTCGCCGGAGGTTCCGGCGGCGGCGAAGTCGTCGGAGTGCGTGATGTGGTTGGCCGAAGCGCCCACGTCCACGCCGGCCAGGCCGTAGCCGAACGTCTCGTTGCTTTGGGACGCCGGGCCGGCCATGCGGTGGCCGTGCTTGGTGCCTCCCGGGGCGAGGGAGAAGGTGACGTCCGCGCCGACGGAGTTCTGCTTATATCCGTGGGTCTTCGGGACGAAGGCGCCCTGCAGGCCGAAGCTGAACGGGCCGACCTCGTAGCCGACGCGCAGGCCTCCTTGATAATAAGACCCGCTCGATTGATCGGTGCGGTAGGTCGAGAAGGTCGGCGTGATGTAGAGCGAGTCCGACAGGTCGAGGGAGGCGTTGGCCTTCGTGCCGCGATAGTTCGAGGTGCCGAAGGTCTGGTCGGCGCCGACGGTGACTCCGGCGGCGACGGGCGCGGCGGACGCCGCGCAGGCGATCAGGACGACGAGGACGGTCGAAAAGTTCTTCATGATTATTAATCCTACGTATTTATCCGGTGAAAGTTCGACCATTTCCTGGAAATCTCCCCGTAACACCCATTTCTTACACTGGCGTTGGTGCGCTTCTTCGCCCACGACGGACAGACCGTTCACGGCCCCTCGCGGGTCGAAGAACTGACGCGCCTGCCGAATTTCGACGGAGACACCCTCGTCTGTCCGGTGGGCTCGGACAACAGCGCCGACTGGAAGCCCGCCCTCGCCTACCCTCCGTTCCGCGCCATCTTGCTGGCGCCGAAGCCGAAACCCGCGCCGGCGCCGACGCCGGCGCCGCCCGCGCCGACGGCCCGCTGCCCGCGCTGCGCGCATCTCAATCCCGATAAATCCAGCTTCTGCAACGCCTGCGGTTCCCGGATGGACGGCCGCGCCGAGCCGCCTCCGGCCGCGGCGCCGGTGCCGCTGCCCGCGCCGACCCCGGCGCCCGCCGCGTTCGAGCCTCCGGCGCCCGTCGCGCCCGATCCGTTCCGCCTGGAGCCGTCCGTCGCGGAGTTTCCGGCGCCTTCGCCCGTGTCTCCGGCCGTCGCGCCGGAAGCCCCGGCGCCGGCCGCGCCCGCGCCGCTGGCCGCGCCGGGCAACTGGCGAAGAACCTTGCTGGCGGCCTTCGCCAGCGCCGCTTTGGTCAGCGCCGCCTTGGGCTGGTGGCTGCTGCGTCCCGCGACGAAGCGCGCCGCCTCCGCGCCGGAACTGGACCTGACTCCCCCGGCGCCTTCGTCTCCCGCGTCGAGCGGTCCATCCGCTCTGTCCAAGCCGATTCTCTCCGCCCCGGCGTCCGCGCCGGCCGCGCCCGCGCCTCCCGCCGTCTCCGCCCTGCCGGCTCCCGCGCCGGCTCCTGCGGCGCCGGCCGCCCCTTCCGCCATGCGCGCCGCCGAAGCGAAGCCGGCGAAGCCCGCCAAGCACGCGCCGCGTCGCGCCGCCCGCAGCCCGCGCGCCAAGAAAGCGAAAGCCTTGTCCGCCGCGGCGAAGAAAGCGCCCCACGATCCGCTGGAAGATCTCACCGCGCCGGAAGCGGCGGCCGCTCCCGCTCCCGCCGAAGCGGCGAAGACGCCCGAATCCGCGGCGCCCGCGAAGCCCGAACCCGCCAAGCCGGCCGCGCCCGCCGACGCCGGCGACGACGGATTCCTGCTCCCGGGCGTGCCGAGGCGCGTCCCGCCCGCGTCGAAGCGGGCTCCGAAACCCGAGGCGCCGGCGGCCGGAGCCGCGCCCGCGGCGGCCGCTCCCGCCGCCCCGCCGGAGATCGGCGAGGACGCCTCCGCCAATCAGGTCCGGGAGCAGTTCGATTTCTGCTCCCAGCTGACTTCGCAGGGCGCCTACGCGGACTACTTCGACACCTGCCTGTGCGCCTCGGCGCGGCAGGCCGCGCCATATAAGGGAAGCCGCGTCGTTTACGCCGCCGCGATGAAGAAAACCTCCGACGCCCGCTCGCCGAAAGGCCCCACCGCCATCGGCGCCATCGTGCTGGACGGCCCCACCGCGAAGGTCACCACGAACAAAGGGCCGGAGAACTGGACCCTCGAAGACGGACTGTGGTGCAAGGCGCCCTAGGCGCCCGCCGAAAGCCGCGCTTCGGGCAATCATGGTATGATGGGCCGCCGCAGGGAGCCAGCGCCCATGAGCCATTTTTTCGATTCAGCGATTCCCCTCGCGATACTCGCCGCCGCCCTGGCGGGCTGCGCGACGCCCGGCGTGAACGCCGCGGTGCACCGCGACGCCGCGCGGATGCAGGAGGTCCTTTCCCGGCCGAACCACGGCGGAGAGAACCTCGACAACCTGATGGACAACTCGATCGCGTTCGGCTGCGCGGACTGCGTGCGGGCGCTGGTCAAGGCGGGCGTCAAGCCCGGCACGAAGGCGTTGAGCGCCGCGGCCTTGGCCGGGCACGAGGATATCGCGGAGTTCCTAATCGCGTCCGGAGATGACCCGGAAGCGGCGATGGCCGCGATCCATCGCGACACGCGGAAATGGCCGGGCGGCTGCTGCTACTCGCCGGAGCAGGCCCAAAGCGCGAGCGACCTCTTCAAGAAGATCGAGCGCCGGAATCCGCCGCGACCCGCCGCCCCGGCTCCCGCCGCGCCCGCGGAGCCCGCGCCCGCCGCGGCGCCGCTCTCGAGCGAGACCCCCTCGTTCCGGGAGGCGAACCGCCCGGACGATTACGCTCTCGTGGTCGGCGTGGAGAACTACGACGGGCTGCCTTCCGCCCCGTACGCGGACAGGGACGCCGCCGCGGCCGCGGACTTCCTGAAAGCGCTGGGCGTTCCGGAACGGAACATCGCGACGCTGACGGGCGCGCGGGCGACGCGCGCGGGATTGGCGAAGCGCCTGGAAGCGTGGCTGCCCGAGAACGTCGCCGCGGACTCGACGGTCTATTTCTATTTCGCCGGCCACGGCGCTTCCGATTCCACCGGCGGACGAGCCTACCTCCTGCCGTCCGACGGGGATCCGCAGTATCTGGAGCTGACGGGCTATCCCTTGAGGCGCGTCTACGAAAAAATGGGCGCGCTGAAGGCGAAGCGCGCGATCGTGATCCTGGACGCGGGCTTTTCGGGCGCGGGCGGCCGCTCGGTCTTGGCGAAGGGCGCGGACCCGGTGAACGCGCGCGCGGACGCGGGCTTTAATTCCGCCGACGGAAAGATCGCGCTTCTCCTGGCGGCGGACTCGGACCAAATCACGGGAACGAACGCGGAGAAGGGCCACGGCCTCCTCACCGGACGCCTTCTGACCGGGCTCAACGGCGCGGCGAAGGACGCGTCCGGACGGACGACCCTTAAGTCCCTGTTCGATTACGTGAAGCCGGCGGTCGCCGACGACGCCCGGCTATCCGGCCGCGTCCAGATCCCGCAGTTCCGTTCCGGCGGAACGGCGACGGACGACGTCGTTCTGCGCGCCCGATAGCCGCGCCCGCGCCTAGAGATTCAGGATCGGGCGCAAGGCCTTCGCGTCGCCGACCACGACGGCGACGAAGCGCGCGGGGTCCAGGCGCGCGCGCGCGGCGGCCAGCACCGACTCCGGCGTGACCGCGCTCAGCCGTGCCTGGTAGGAGCCCATGACGGCCACCGGATCGCGACCGCTCTCCACGACGGCGGCCAGGTAGCTGGCCACCCGGTCGAGGGACGCCAGTCGCATCAGGAACAGGCCCGCCAGATGGCGCTTCGAGGACGCCAGCACGTCCGCCCCGACGGGCTCGGCGCGCAGGCGCTCGGCTTCGGCGCGGATTTCCCCCAGCGCGGCCAGCGCGGCGTCGGGCCGCACGTCGGCGCCCGCGGACCAGACCACGCCGCGGCCGTACACCTCCATGGAGGAGTACGCCCCATAGGTGTAGCCTCGCCGCGTGCGCAGGTTCTCGAACAGGCGGGAGTTCGCCGTGCCGCCGAGCACGTGGTTGGCCGCGATGAAGTCCATGTAGTCGGCGTCGTGCGGCGTCATCGAGGACGTGTGCGCGACGATCAGGCTGGCCTGCGCGGAGCCGGGCCGGTCGATGAGCGCCACGCGCGCGATTCCGTGGTCGGGAAGCGGCGGCGGCGAGGGCGGCGCGCCTTTCGCGGCCCAATGCGCGAACGCCCGCTCCAAGGTCTCCCGCGCCGCCTCGGGCTCCAAGTCGCCGACCAAAATCAGATAGCCGCCGGCGGGGCGCAGGCGCGCGGAGTGGTAGGCGCGCAGGCGCGCGGCGGTCACCGCGCCGATCGCGGCCTCGTCGGCGGCGCCGCGACCGTACGGATGACCGGGAAACAGCTCGGCGCGCAGGCGCTCCTCGGCCAGGAACGACGGCTGGGCGCGGCGCATGGCCAGCTCCTCGACCGCGTTCTCGCGCCACAGAGAGACTTCGTCGTCCGGATAGGACGCGGTGGTCAGCACGCGCGCCAGCTGGCGGGCGAAGTCGTCGAACGTGCGCGCCAGGCCCGAGGCGGACACCTTCATCCACTCGGCCTCGCTGCCGGCGCCGACCGACCAGCCCAGGCTGGTGAACGCGCGCGCGACGGCGGCCGCGTCCTGCTCGGCGCAGCCCTTCAGGATGAGCTCCTCGCAGGCCGGAGAGAGCGCTTCCTCTCCCGCGATCTCGTGCGCGCGGCCGGCGCGCATGCCCAGCCGCGCCTCGACCAGGGGCAGGCGCGTGTCGCGCACCACCAGCACGTCGAGTCCGTTCTTCAACGAGAAGCGCGCGGGGGACGGAAGCACCGGCGCCCGCACGGGGCCCGGCGGAGGCGGAGGCGCGGCGGGACCGCGGGGCTCCTCGGCCGGGGGCTCGGAGGCGGGGAGCGCCGGAGCGGCGGCGACGGGCTCGCCCGGAACCACTTCCAAAATCGCGCGCCCGCGCGCGCCGGTCCAGCGGCGCGCGGCCAGAACGACGTCGCGGCGGCCGATCTTCAGCATGCGGTCAAAATCGCGCCAGAAGCCGGACGGATCTCCGATCAGGGCGACGTACGAGCTCAAGGTCTGCGCGCGGTCGATCAAGGACTGCTGGCCGTCCAGCCACGCGCGTTCCAGCTGGATCTTCGCGCGGGACAGCTCCTCGTCGGTGGGGCCGACCCGGCGGAAGCGCTCCAGCACGCGGTCGGCGGCGGCCAAAGTCTCCCCCAGGTCCGCGTCCGCGCGCGGCGAGACGAAGACCGCGAACAGATCGGCTCCGCGCCCGTTGGAATGGCTGGAATAATAGGGCATGTGCGCGCTCGCCGACAGGGCCAGGCGCGTTTTCTTGACCAGTTCCTCGTGCAGCGGGCTGTCCTCCCCGCCGCCCAGGATGGCGGTCAGCACGGTCATCGCCCAATAGTCGGCGCTGCCGCGCTTCGGCGTGTGCCAGCCGGCCACCAGCAGCGGGCTCTTCGCGAGCGGATCGGACACGCGGCCGCGGCGCTCTCCCTCGATGCGGGGCTCGACGATGGTCGGGCGCTTCGGGTGGGAACGGCGTTTGACCGGGCCGAAATGCTTGCGGACCAAGCGGCGGGCGTCGGCGACGGACAGGTCTCCGACCAAGGCCAGCACGGCGTTGTCCGGGCCATAATGTTTTTCGTAGAACCGGCGCACGTCCTCCAAGGTCGCGGCGCGCAGGTCGCCTTCGTCGCCGATGGTGGGGTGGGAGTTCTCCCAGCGCGAGAAGGCCAATTCCCCCATCACGGCGTCGGTCGCGCGGCGATAGGGCTGGTTGCCGTAGGTCTGCCCCATCTCCTCCAGCACCACGCGCTTCTCGATCTCCAGCTCCCGCGGGGAGATCAAGAGGCCGTGCATCCGGTCGGCCTCGGCCCACAGCACGGCCTCCAGCGCCCAGGAGGGAACGACCTCGTGATAGGTCGTGTTCGTCTTCATCGTGTAGGCGTTGTCCACGCCGCCGTTCGTCTCGACCAGGCGGGAGACCTCGTTGGGGGGCAGGTTCTTCGTGCCCTGGAACATCAGATGCTCGAACAGGTGAGCGAAGCCCGCGCGCCCTTTCTCCTCGTCCAGCGAGCCGACGCGGTAGGTCAGCGACACGGCCACCAGGGGCGCCGAGCGGTCGGTTTGGACCACGACCGTGAGGCCGTTGGACAGCTTGAACACGCGGGTCGGGAGGCCTTTCAAGGTCCGCATTATACCGTTATACTGCGGGAATGCGGCTTCGGGAATTCATCGCGCTCGCCGTTCTGGCGTCCGCCGGCTGCGGGCGAGGCGCGCCGTCGTCGGGGCCCGCCTGCCCCCATGACCTGGCCCTGGACCGCGCGGCGCCGATCGAGGTCGTCGTCTCCTCGATGACGACCGCGATCCGCCGCGACGTGGACCTGGCGGGGCTCAACAAGCTGCCCGGCACGGAGGCCCTCGGCCCCGGAGGAAAGCTCCAGGGCCTGACCGTCGTCGAGCACCGCCTGGCGTACAAGACCGGGATCGCGCTGACCTCCCCGTTGTTCGGCGGCCCGGCCTGCGCCTGGGTGGACAAGCTGACCGTGAACCTGACGCCCGCCAGCATGACCATCTACGTGCCGCGCGAGTACCCGGAAGACGGCTGCGAGGCGGAGCAGATCCTGGCCCACGAGCGTCTGCACGAGGAGGCCCACCGCGACACCTTGACGGAATACGCCGACGAGATGCGCCGCGCGCTGTCCCGGGCCGACTGGCTCCCCGCGCGCGGCACCCCGCTGGCCGTGGCCGACCGCGCCGAGGCGGAACGACGCATCGAAAGCATGGTGGACAAGGCGGCCAAGCCCGTCTACGCCCGCTTCAAGGAAGAGCTGGCCAAGCGCCAGGCGGTGATCGACGATCCCGAGAACTACCGCTGGGTCTCCCGCCGCTGCTCGAACTGGAAGTGACCTTGACGGGTCCGCTCGGGAAGTGATTGACTCGAACCATGAAAATTATCGCGGCGGTGTTCGGCGCGCTCGTCCTCCTGGTCTTGGCCGTCGGCGTCTGGGCCGTCGGCTCCTATAACGGGCTGGTGGGCGGCCGCGAGAACGTCAACAAGGCGTGGGCGCAGGTGGAGAGCCAGTACCAGCGCCGCTTCGACCTGATCCCCAACCTGGTGGAGACCGTGAAGGGCTCCGCCAAGTTCGAGAAGGACACCCTGACCGCCGTGGTGGACGCGCGCTCGCGCGTGGGCTCGGTGACGCTCGACAAGAGCGCGCTCAACGATCCCGCCGCGTTCAAGAAGTTCGAGGAGGCGCAGGCCGGCCTGTCCTCCGCGCTGTCGCGCTTGATGGTGGTCGTCGAGAAGTACCCGGACATCAAGTCCACGCAGGGCTTCCGCGACCTGCAGGTCCAGCTGGAGGGCACGGAGAACCGCATCGCCGTGGCGCGCAAGGACTTCAACGACGCGGCGCAGGACTACAACACCGCGATCAAGACCTTTCCCGCCGCGCTGATCGCCGGCTTCGGCGGCTTCAAGGAGCGCCCGTACTTCTCCGCCGCGCCCGCCGCCGCGCAGGCCCCCGCCGTCAAGTTCTAAACGGGTTGATTTAGGTCAACTTCGCAAATTGACGAAAGTCCTAAGTGTGCCCTGGGCCTTTTGGGTACTCTGAGGGCATGAACAAGATCCTCCTGACGCTCGCTCTCGTCGCCGTCGCCGCTTCCGCCCGCGCGCAGTCCGAGTCCCTCGCCTTCGGCGCCCGCAGCTTCGAGTTCGCCGCGGCCGAGGCCATCCAGCCCTTCATCCTGGAAGATTCCTTCGCCGGCGTCGGCGCGTGCGGCGTCCTGGACATCAAGACCATCCGCGCTTGGACGCTGGAAGAAGCGGCCGACCTGGCCAACCCGTGCCTGAAGGCCGTCGGCGAGAAGTACCAGTCGCCGCTGGTCCTGCAGGGCGGCTTCCTCCGCGCCTCCTCCGCCGGCCAGCCCGCCAAGCCGGGGCTGATCCTGAAGACCGATCTCACCGCCGACTCCAAGCCTTACCGCGACCTGGTTTCCTCCCTGGCCCGCCGCCACAACGAGCTGCTGGGCCACCAGGTCCGCCTCCTGGCCCGCGGCGAAGTCGCCCCGGAATCCGTCAGCGCCGTGCAGGACGCGCTGAAGCAGTGCATCATGACCACGGTGGTCCGCGACATCCAGACCGGCTCCGACTTCGTGAAGATCTACGGCCGCTGCCTGGTCAAGAACCCGGACCTGAAGATCGACGAGATCCGCCCCGGCGCCGGCATGACCGTCACGCTGAAGACCGAGCAGTCCGACAAGGGCGTCGAGGCCCTCAACGGCTTCGTCACCGTCAACGCGGGCAAGGGCCCGGTCCAGATCATGGTCGTCGCATACGGCGCCCAGATCGCGATGCCCTAACGTTTTCCCCTCCAGGGAAAAGCGAAGCCCCGCCGGGGGACAACGGCGGGGCTTCTTCTTTGGTATACAAAGCCCATGCTCGCCGCGCTCGCGCTGACGATACTCGCTCCCCTCGCCGCCGCCGCGCCGGCGCCAATCCCGATCCACTTGACGGCGTACGCGACGCCGCGCGAACGGGACTTCGGGAATAAGCCGTCCCAGCGCGTGCGCTGGCAATCGCCTCTGGACGGCCGCCTTTATTGGAGTCTATTCGTGCCCGGATTCGCCGATCGGGATTCGCAGGATCCTCTCGTGCCGGACGCCTCGGGCGCGGCCATGGAAGGCAGCGGATGGATCGACCCCGCGCTCCACACGAACGACCGCGCGCTGGCGGCGGCGCTGGCCAAGGGCTACCGCGTCCTGGTCCTCGAGCGCTGGGACGCGAATAAGCGCACGGCCAGCTTCAGCCTGGCGAAGAAGCCGCTGGCGTCCGACGGTTCGCCGCTTCGGGAAGGCGTCAGCGCCGCCGTCCGCGCCCGCAACGGGCTGTTTCCCGACGGCCGCCGGGTCCGGATCGCCTGCGGGGGGCGCTCCCTCGGCGAACGCCGGATCCACGACGAGTGCTCCAGTTGCGAGGACGACGGGCACATCGATTTGTACGTCGCGGCCTCGACGGCGGCCTTCGGGGAATTGAAGGACTGCACGGCCGTTCTTCTGCCGAAATAAAGAAGCCCCGCCGGGATATCTCCCGGCGGGGCTCTTTCGACGCCGTTCGAGATTAACGCGCGAAGGCGATCGCGGCGGGCGCGTAGGAGATCTTGGCGGTCTCCAGCGTCTTCGTGTAGCGGTCGTTCGAGACGGAGCCGACGCGCTTGATCGAGTACTTCACGTAATACTGCTTGCCGGCCTCGGGCTTCGACGAGAAGGAGCCCGCGAACTGGTTGAGGTCCACGCCGTAGGTCGCGGCGACGGGAAGCGTGATCTCCTTGTCGAGCAAGGTCGCATCGGGCCAGAACTTGACCACCTTCTTGAGCTCCACCTTCAGGACGATCTGCTCGCCCGGATAGTAGGACGCCCACTTGTCGGTGAAGTTCAGCTTCAGCTGCGCGCCCAGGTCCGCCAGCACGCCGACGGGATCCGGAGACTCCGGCGTCTTGCGGCCCGCGACCAGCACGATGTCGCCCCCGTCGCGGCCGGTCGAGGCGGTCTTGTAGTCGTAGGCCGCCTCGATGGTGTCGGTGTAGACCCACGGCCCCTGGAGGCAGACGCGGAAGCTGTCGTGCTCCCACGGCAGCAGCGCGGGCCGGTTCTGGAGCGTGAGCTGGACGCCCTGGCTCCAGCTCATGCCCGGACGCTCCCAGCAGTTCTGGCCGCCGCCGTGGCGCGGATCGCCGACGGGCTGGCATTCGGTCACCCACTCCTGGCTGCGCAGCCAGACGCGGTCGGAGACGGGCTTGTCGTTCGGCCCGAAATTGAAGCTGGCGCAGTCCATGTCGTAGCGCATCGCGTTGAGCGCGGTGGACGCGACGACGGTCTTGTCCTTCTGGGCGGCCTCCTTGGCCTGCCCGGCGAGCGCGGCGACGTCCACGCCCGAATCGAAAGACGCGTCGGGAGCGGCGAGAGCGGGAACGACGGACACGGCGAACAGCAGCGCGGCGAGCATCGGCGTTTTCATCTTTACGGTCACCTCGATATGCGGAATTCCCCGGGTCCTTAAGACCTACATATATTAGCAAATAGACCCAGAGTCGTCCTAGGCCCTTCGTCCCCGCTCCCTCCGCGGGGGCGCGCCTGCTACAATGGGCTCATGGCCGACTCCGAGGACCCCATCGCCCGCCTGCTCGCGCGCACGGAGATCCTGCGCGCGCCGACGCGCCGCCTGGCGACGTTCGGCGCGACGCGGATCGACTATCACCTGATCTCCCCCGCCGACGGACAGGCCGACCGCACGCGCCTGCGCGAGGGCGCCGTCGTCTCGGCGCGCCCGGCGATCCTGACGCCCGACGCGTTCAAGGAACGCTTCGAGGGCTTCGGCGACGAGTCCGCGGAATTCGCGCGCTGGGTCACCACGTCCTATCGCGACCTGCTTCGCGCCCTGGAGTACAACTTCCGCAACCAGGGCCTGGCCGCCCGGGTGATCAGCGAGAAGCCGGAGCTGGTCGCCGAACGGATGCTGGCCGACTTCGACGCGCGCGGCGTGTCGGACCGGGCGGTCATCCGCTGCCCCGACGGGGCCTGGTCGCTGGCGCTGATGAAGTTCACGCTCGACGAGGCGGCCCGCTCGTTTCCCGGCCACGTGCAGGATCTGGAACGGCGCGGGATGTTCTCCGCCGATCGCGGCGAAAGCGACCGCCGCCGCCGCGAGGTGGAGGCCCTGCTCGAGACCGCGCGGCGCGACCGCTCCGTCCGGGAAGCGCTCGGAACGAAGCTCCGGGAATACGGCCTCTTCGACGAGTACGAGGACCGATTCCTGTCGCTGTTCTAGGTCAGCGCGGGATGAGGGTCCCGCGCGGGATCGCGCCCGACGTTCCGGTCGCGTAGGCGCTGTTGCCCGTGTTATGGTACACCAACGTGACCGCCAAGGCGCCGGCCGCCTGCCCGCTCACGTTCTTGAACTGCAGCGAGGTCCCGGCGAACGAGCCGCCGCTGTTGGCGAAGCCCAGGTCCGCGGATTGGAGGACGTAGGCCGCGGCGACGCCCGCGGGGAACTTCCCCGCGTACGCGTTGTAATCGACCGTGTTGATCTGCTGATTGTCGGTGAGGCCGCCGGAAACGCTGAGGTAGGAGCCGCCGCCGCCCAGGGTCCGCGCCCCGAAATCGACGATGACGTCGACGCCGAACGTTCCCGTGAACGGGGACCCGGTGCCGATGATGCCGGTGTAGCTGCCGCTTCCCACGTACTCGCCCGCGCCGCTCGGGATCGCCAGGATCGAATCCCAGGTCGAGTTGTCGCTCGGCGCCGAGGACTGGATCTGCTGGGCCGCGAAATTCGACGTGTCGTTGTTGGCCGCGACCAGGTTCGTCGCCGTGGTCTGGAAGTTGATGCCGCCCGAGGCCGTGGTCTGCCCGGAATTCTGCGACGCGGAGCCGCCGACGCCTTCGCCCGAAGAGCCGTTCGCGCCGGGGTTCGCGGAGGCGTGGTCGCCGCCGGCGCCGGTATTGGCGCCCCCGTTGGCCGGCGCGCTCAGGGCGCCCTGAATGACGCGCACCTGCTCCGGGGAGAAGCGGAAGCCCGGGCTGGGCGCGCCGCCCTCGCGGATCGTGGTGCCGTAGCCGCTGGCGCTGATGTCGGTGGAGCCGCCGCCGTTGGTGACGGTGATCCCGCCCGGCCGCTCATGCGCGTTGTTGTCCGCGCCGGGGCCGGTGAGCAGGATGTCTGCGTTCTGGCCGTTGACGGAACCCTCGACCATGGTGCCGCGGATGCCGATGGTGCCGACCGGAAGCTTGACCTTCATGTCCGTCGGATTGCGCTGGGCGACCTTGCCGGTCACGAAGCGAAACACGCCCCTGGTGATCTGCGCGGAGACCTTGCCGGCGTTGGTCTTGGGGTCGTAGACGAACTCGTCCAGGACCATGTCGCTGTTCGGGCCGATCGTGAAGACGGTCTCGTCGAGCAGCATGATCTGCATGCGCGCCCCTTCGCCCGTGGTCACGTGGTCGTTCAGGAACACGGGCTTGCCGCTGGCGACGTCGCGCCCGACCGTCTCGCCCGGTGCCTGCGCCCGGACCGCGCCGCGCACCGCCGCGGCGATGCCGATGTTCGTCAGCCCCGCCGGAACGGCAGGCACGACCGCCGCGGAGGCGCGGCCGGCCGCGGCCAGAAGAACGGAAATCAGCGCGATGTTTCGGTTCATGTCAGATTCCCCACTTGTACGTGATCAAAGCGGTCAGCTTGTTGTTGGAGTAGTCGTAGTTGACCACGTTCGAGTGTTCCATGAAGTATTCGTAGCCGATGGAGCCGGTGAAATCCCGCAGGCGGTCCCAGACCAGGTCGAGCGGCTGGCCGTAAAGAAGCTGGCCGATCACCGCGTCGTCGTGGCGCACGATGCCGTCGATCGCGGTCGCGTCGGGGATCTCGTAGCGGTCGAACTGGCCGGTCATGCTCGCGACGACGAACCGGCCCTTGCCGAGCAGGTGCAGCCACTCGCCGCCGATGGACTCGCGGCGGTAAGCCGAGTCCGCCACCAGCTGCGCGTACTTGCGGCGGTGCAGGAGGGTCAAAGACAGGCGGTCGGTCGGCGCCGGAGACCACGCCGATCCCAAGGTCCAGTCCAGCTGATCGCCGGTGCGGTCCGACGCGTTGCTCACGCGCGGCGTGTTCACGAAGTCCTGATAGGAATGGGTGAACTCGAACCAGCTGTCGAACTGCCGGTTCCAGCGCCGCGCGACGCGCAGCCCCGCGTTGCGGCTGCGCAGATAGGTCGCCTGCGACAGCATCACGTGGTCGAATGAGAGCGTCGGCGTGATCTCCGCCCAATGCGTGCGGATGGTCGCGCCGATTTTCGGGGAGTAGACCTGCAGGTTCAGCAGGTCGTAGACCTTCTGCTCCGAGCGGTAATAGGTGAAGCGCGCGAAGATGGAATCCCCGCGGGGCCCGCCGATGTCGCGCGTCGCGCCGACGGCTCCGACGAACTGCAGGTTCGCGTCGTCCTTGCGGCGCGACTGCGGGTCCAGGAGGATCGGCAGGCCGCCGACCAGGCGGATGTCGCCGTCGGGCGCGGCGTTGCGGTTGTCGTCGTAGCCGACGCCGATCGTCAGCCGGGCGTCGAAATGGGTGTCGCGCGTGCGCGAAGCGACCTGCTTTCGATAGTCCTTCGCCTCGTCCCGAACGACGCGCGGAAGGTCGGGAACGGCCAGCACCGCGTCCAGCTCGCGCGCGGCGTCGGCCGCGTCGTCCAGGCGGACCAGAACCACGCCGTAGAGCAGGCGGGTGCGGTAGCGGGTGGGATCCACCATCAGCACCCGCTCCAGGGTGGTCGCCGCGCCGCGCAACTCGCCCTTGCGGATCTGGGTCAGCGCGTAGCGCTCGTTGAGCAGGACGTCGTCCGGGGCCCGCAGCACCTGCTCGAAGGTGACGTCCTCCGCGACGGGCTCCTTCTTCTTGGCCTCGTCCGCCGCGGCGGCGGCCTTTTGCTCGGCCTGAACGGGGGCGTCGGGATTCTGGCTTTGCTGGTCCAGGTTGGGAGAGTTCTGCGCGTAGGCGGCGGGAACGGTCGACAGCAACAGGGCGGCCAACGCCGCCAGGATCGGCATTTTCATAGAGGGTGGAATATTCTACCATGCCCTCCCATGCGACTCTCCCTCGCCCGCCGCGCCGATCGCGGCAGCCGCTGGCTGATCCCCCTCGCCGCCCTGATCGGCTGCCTGGCGGTGCGCGTGTCCGGCTCCAGCTGGGTCGAGGGCATCCAACACCGCGCCTTCGACGTTTTCCTGAACGAAGCCCCGCGCCCGTACGTGGACGCGGGCGTGCGCGTCATCGACGTGGACGAGGAATCCCTGGCCCGCATCGGCCAATGGCCCTGGCCGCGGACTCAGATCGCCCAGCTGATCCGCCGGCTGACCGACCGCGGCGTGAAGGTGGTCGCCTTCGACGCGATGTACCCCGAGCCGGACCGGACCTCGCCCGCGCGCGTCGCGGCGCAGTGGCCGGACCAGCCCGGCATGGCGGAGATCAAGGCCCGCGTGTCGCGGCTTCAGGATCACGACCTTTATCTCGCCGAGGAGATCAAGCGCGCGGCCCGGTCGGCGCACGCGGCCGTCGTGCTGGGCTTCGCGCCCGACAACGGCTCCCGCGAGCATCTCCCGGAGGCCAAGGCGGCGTTCGCGTTCAGCGGGAGCGCGCGCACCCTCAAAGGGGGCGACGTCGCGGGCTCCGTCGGCGGCAACGACGATTCGGCCTACGACTTCCTGTCCGCCTACAGCGGGACCATCTCCAATCTCCCGGCGCTGGAGCACGCCGCGCAGGGGCTGGGCAGCATCGGCTTCGCGCCCGAGCACGACGGCATCATCCGTCGCGCGCCGCTCATCTTCCGGATCGGAGAGCAGCTGTACCCCTCCTTGGCGCTGGAGGCCCTGCGCACCGCGCAGGATACCCGGCAGATCAGCGTGAAGCTGGGCTCCTCGGGAGCCACTTTGGCCGAACACATCCTGGACCAGGCGGGCATCAAGAAGATCAAGGTCGGCCGCTACATCATCCCGACCGACAGCGAGGGACGCATCTGGGTCCACTACACCGCGGAGATCGGGACCAAGTCCCCCCGCACCCTCCCGGCCTGGAAGGTCATGGATCCCAAGGCCGCGATCGCCGGGCTCAACGGAACCATCGTATTCATCGGCACCAGCGCGCAGGGTCTGAAGGACCTCCGCTCGACGCCGCTCAATCCCGCGGAAGCCGGCGTGCAGGTTCACGCCAACATCGCGGAGCAGGTTCTGCTCGGCGAATTCCTGGAACGCCCCGTGCGGGCCGACCGCTTGGAGGTCGTCGCGACCGCCTTGGCCGGACTGATCCTCCTCGGCCTGCTGCTGCGCGTCGGAGCCGGCTGGTCGGCGCCCGTCGGCCTCGCCATGATCGCTTCCTCATTATGGATCTCCTGGCACGCGTTCACGGCCTGGCATTGGCTGGTGGACCCGGTGTTCCCCTGCGTCAGCCTGGCGGCGGTGTTCGTGTCTTTCGCCGCGGTCGGCTACGTGCGCAGCGACCGGGAGAAGCGGCGCATCACCGACACCTTCGGCCGCTACCTGTCTCCGAAAGTCGTCGCGGAGCTGGCGAAGAATCCCGGAAAGGTCCAGCTCGGCGGCGAGACGCGCGTGATGACCTTCCACTTCTGCGACATCCGCGGGTTCACCACCATCTCCGAGAAGTTCGATCCCCACGGCCTGACCGAGTTCATCAACCGCTTCCTGACGCCGATGACGCAGATCATCCTGGAGCACGACGGCACCATCGACAAGTACATGGGCGACTGCATCATGGCGTTCTGGAACGCGCCGATGACGGTCGCCGACCACCCCCGTCGGGCGTGCGCGGCCGCGCTGAAAATGCACGCGCGCCTGAAGGAGCTCAACGCGCAGTGGCAGGCGGACGCCAAGGCCAAGGGGATAGACCTCCCCGAGATCCACATCGGCACGGGCCTGAACACCGGGCCCTGCGTGGTCGGCAACATGGGCTCGACTTTGCGCGTGGACTACACCGTGCTGGGCGACGACGTGAACCTGGCCTCGCGTCTGGAAGGGCAGTCGAAGAGCTACGGCGTCAACATCGTGATCGGGCCGACCACGCGGGAGCAGTCATCCGACTACGCGGCCATCGAGCTGGACCTGATCAAGGTGAAGGGCAAGACCAAGCCCGTCCACATCTTCGCCCTGCTGGGCACGCCGGAGGAGGCCGCGGCGGAGCCCTTCCTGTCCTACGAGAAGACCCACGCGGCCATGCTCGCCGCCTATCGCGCGCAGAAATGGGACGACGCCGCGCGCCTGATGGACGAGGCCCGCGCCCAAGGCGAGACCTGGCACCTCGGCAAGCTCTACGACCTGTACGCCGAGCGCCTTGCCGCCTTCCGCGCCGAACCGCCTCCCGCCGATTGGGACGGCGTCTTCACCGCCACCTCGAAGTAAGCGGCGGGACCTTATCCCTCTTCCTCGCCTTCTTCCTCGACCCCGTCGCGGAAGTACTGCGAGAACGTGAGATCGAACGGCGTGATCTTTCCCGCCTTCCAGTTCACCATCGGCGCGTCTCCGGCCGCGGCCGCCTCGGTGTCGAGGCAGAACAGGGTCCCCTCGAAGTCGGTCCCGACGGCCACGAGAGCCGGAGGCAGCCCGCTTTTGCGCTCCTGGAGCGTGTACCAGACCGCGTTCGGCACCCGCGGCGTGGCCAGCTCCGGGTCCGGAATCCCGAACACGGCGAAGGACCCGAAGTTCCCCGCGCCGAAGCGGAGCAGGAAATCCCGGTAGCTCTGCGGCAGCGCCACCCCCAGCGCGCGTTCGGCGGCGGCCACGGAGGCGGGAGGCATGGCGCCGATGAAGTGCGCCAGCTCCGGATTCTCGTCGATTTCCTCGAGCGCCGCGTCGTAATCGGGGTTGGACATAGCCGCAGTATAAGCCGGGGGCGGGCCTTCGTCAAGCGAAGCGCGGGCGGGCCTAAAGACCTAGGCGCGAAATAGGACTTGTGGCCCGGAAATATGTTATATCGAAATCGTCGTGCGCCGCGAGGGGTCGCGGCGAAGCCGGTCCGGAGGTGGTTATGGTTCGAGCCGCACGAGTCCTGGGGCTCCTGGTCCTGGGCGTCATCGCGTTCGCCGTCCCGTCCCGCGCGCAGTCGCACGTGACGCGCCGCATCGTCGTCTTCGCGCCGAGCGTCTCGCCCGCCCGCCGCGTCTCCCTGGCCCAGTCCTCGGGCGCCAAGATCGTCCGGGAACTGCCGCTGATCAACGCCGTCGTCATCGAGACGCCCTCCAACACCGTGAGCACGGCCGAGAGCAAGCTGTCGGCGATGTCCGAGGTCGCGCGCATCGACCAGGACCCGAAGATCAACTGGCTGCGGGCCGTCGACGCTCCCGGCGTGGACTTCGCGCTTCCCAACATGGACGCGATCATGACGCCGCTGCGCGCCCTGCGCAAGAAGGGCGCCGCTCCCGATCCCGCGCCGAACGCGGGAACCCAGGTCATCCAGTGGGGCGTCAACCGCGTGGAAGCGCCCGCCGCCTGGGCCAAGTCCCGCGGCGCCGGCGTCAAGGTGGTGGTCATCGACACCGGCCTCGACATGACGCATCCGGACCTGGCCGGCAACATCAAGGGCGGCTGGAACGCCATCGCCAAGACCAACAACTTCAACGACGACCACGGCCACGGCACGCACTGCGGCGGCAACATCGCGGCGCTGGACAACAGCATCGGGATCGTGGGCGTCGCCCCGAAGGCCGACCTGTACGGCGTGAAGGTGCTGGACGCCAACGGCTCGGGCACGTTCGACGACGTGATCGCCGGCATGCAGTGGGCCGTGGACAACCACATGGAAGTGGCCAGCATGAGCCTGGGCGCGGACCAGGGCAACCAGGCCCTGGCCGACATGGTCAAGGCCATGAAGAACGCGGGAGTGACCTTGATCGCGGCGGCCGGCAACTCGGGCGGCGCGGTGGGCTTCCCGGGCGGCTACCCGGAGGCGATCGCGGTGGCCGCGGGCGACAACAACGACCAGCTCGCGGATTTCTCCAGCCGCGGACCCGAGGTCGCGGTGATCGCGCCCGGCGTGGACATCTATTCGCTGTCCAAGAACGGAGGCTACGAGACCATGTCCGGCACCTCGATGGCCACCCCGCACGTCGCGGGCCTGGCGGTGCTCTACCTCTCCAAGCACAAGGGCGCCACTCCCGACCAGGTGCGCGCGGCGCTGTCCGCCGCGTCCACGAAGCTGCCCGGCGTCCCCGACGTCGGTCAGGGCGCGGGACTGCCGAGCGCCGTCAAGCTCGTCAAGTAACCGTCGAATTCAAAAGCCCCGCCGGCCTTCACGGCCGGCGGGGCTTCTTTTTTTTGAGGGTCAGGCTTCTACTTATTTCAGTTGTTAAAAAACAAATCAAATAAGTAAACGCCCGACCCCTATTCCAGCTGGAGAACGGTGGAGCCTTCGTCTTCGTCGGTGAAGGCGAGGGTCAGAGGAGGCGACGGGACGGCCCAATCGTCGAAGTCGGAGAGCTGGGAGCGGGCCCCGCCGGACAGGAAGGCGCGCTCGCCGTGGGCGCGGACCAGGATGAAGCGCACGCCGGCGGCGCGCAGCTCCGACACCCAATTCTCCCGCGAGGAGGAGCGCGGCGGGAAGTACGCGCGGCGGCCCGTCGTCAGGGCCACCAGGTACGGCTCCGTGGAGATCACGCCCGCCCCGGCCGGGACGTTTTGACGCAGCCAGACGGCGGTGCGCGGCCACAATTCGATCCGGGGCTGGGTCAGGCCCTCGCGCGCGAAATCGGCCGCGCGGAACAGGCCCGGCGCCGCGGCCAGGACCAGCACGGCCGTCGCGACGCTCCGGCGCCGCGCGCGCAGCGCCGCGAACGAGGCGGCCCACAACGGCACGATCGGAGCGAGGAAAGCCGCCGCGTAGCGGCTCTGCCAGGCGCCCCAGCCGACGTGCAGCGCGGCCAAACCGCCGAGGAAAACCGTCGCCGCCGCCACGAAGGAGCGCCCGCCCGGGATATTCGCGCGCCAGATCCGCCGCCCTCCGTCCGCGGCGGCGGCGGCGGCCGCCAGCAGGCCCACGAACGCCGCCGGCGCGGGCAGAGCGCCGAAGAAGGCGCGCCCCAGGCCGGCGGTCAAGGTCGCCGCGCGGACCACGTATCCCGCGCCGGCGCCCGACAGCTCGCGCCAATGGTCCACGTAAGCCGTCGGCGTGCCCGCGACCAGGCGGTTGCGCAGAAGCCACAGGGCCAGCGGCGCCAGGGCTCCGGCGAAAAAGAGGCCGGCGCGCTTCGCCCCGAAACGGAAACCCAGCCCCGCCGCGATCGCCGTCGCCAATATCACTCCTTCCGGCCGGAGCAGCGCCCCGAACGCGCACAGCGCCGTCAGCGCGGCCATCGGCGGCGCGTCCAGGGACAGCAGCAGCAGCGCTCCGGCCGCGACGGCGGCGAACGGGATGTCGGGCAGGGCGACTCCCGCCCAGCCGATCAAGGTCGGATTGACCGCGATGAGCAGGAAGGCGGCCCAAGCCGCGGCCTCCCCCGACAGCCGCCGCGCCAACCGCCACAAAAGGTACGCCAGCGCCGCCGCGGCGAGCAAGGTCGCCCCGCGCAGCAGCCCCCAGTGCGGGGAGAGCAGGCTTTCCGGCGCGGCCATCAGGAAGGCGAAGCCGGGCAAGGGATCGGTGACCGGGACTCCCGCCGCGTCGGGCACGGCGAAGCCGCCGGAGGCGAGGTTGCGGGCCAGGAGCAGGTGCAGCGCGTCGTCGGACGCCGCGCCCAGCGGCGTGCGCAGCGACGCCGCCAGGTGCAGGCCCGCCGCTCCGGCCGCCGCGGCCGTCGCGAGCGCGGCGGCGGTGTTTCGCGTTTTCGCCATGGCGGAAGTATTCTATACCTTCTATAATAGGCGACGACATGCGCGACAAATTATCGCGGCGCTTCGCCTCGTACGCCCTGGTCGCCGTCTTGACCGTGGTGTCGGCGCTGGCCGCCGGCCGGGCGTACAAGCCGTTCTCGACCGCCGCGCCGGACTTCCGCGAGAAGGGCCCGCAGGCCGCGAAAATCCAGATCGTCGAGTTCTCCGACTTCCAATGTCCCGCCTGCCGCTACGCCGAGGCGCCGCTGCGCCAGATCTTCGTCGTCTACGGGGACAAGGTCCGCTTCACCTTCAAGCACTTCCCTCTGCGCATGCACCAGTGGGCCAAGCCCGCCGCGGCCGCCGCCGAATGCGCGGGCCGCCAGGGAAAATTCTGGGAGTACCACGACCATCTGTACGACAAGCAGGACGAGTGGACCAACGACAAGGCCGACGCGTTCCTGACCGGGTACGCCCGCGACGCGAAGCTGGACGTGCCCGCGTGGGAGGCCTGCCGGCAGAGCCCGGACGCGGCCTCCGCCGTCGCCACCGACATGAAGGACGGCGAGAACGCCTGGGTCGGCTCGACCCCGACGTTCTTCATCAACGGGCGGCGCTTCGTCGGCGGCAAGCAGCTGGCGGAAGTGGGATCGCTGTTCATGGACCGGGAGCTGAAGAAATGAAGCCGCGAGCGATGATCGCGCTGGCCGGCCGCGTTTTCGTCGGAGCCGTGCTCGTCTACGCGGGGGCGTCGAAGGCCGCCGCTCCGGCCGAGGAGTTCGCGCTGATCATCGACGCCTACAATCTCGTTCCGCCGTCGATCTCCCTTCCGATGGCCGGGCTGCTCCCCTGGCTGGAGATGCTGGTGGGCTGGGCCCTGATCCTGGGCGTGGAGGCCCGCGCGGCGTCCGCCGCGGCGGGAGCGATGACCGCGCTTTTCCTCGCCGCCATCGGCTCCGTGATCGCGCGCGGCATCCCCATCCCGAACTGCGGCTGCTTCGGCGAGGGCATGCACTTCACGCCGGCGCACGCCTTCCTCTTCGACTCTCTGCTGGCCACGTTGTGCTGGATCGTCTTCACCGCGGAACCCGATCCTCTGAGCCTGGACAGTTGGTCGCAACGGGGGCTATAATGGGCGCGGTGGCGAAAAAACGGATTTTGGCCGTGGACGACGACGCCTCGGTGTGCGAATTCTACGAGCACGCCCTGAAGCTGATGGGCTACGACGTCCAGATCGCCGCCAGCGCGCGCTCGGCCAAGGAGTCCATCGCCCTTCTGCGCCCCGACCTGATCCTGATGGACATCATGATGCCCGAGCAGGACGGCATCAGCTTCACGCGCGAGCTGCGCGCCGACCGCAAGACCTCCGACATTCCGATCGTCATGGTCTCCGGCCTGGCCGACGCGGGGACTTTGCAGGACGCCCTGCTGTTCGGCGCCGTCGGCTACCTGGTCAAGCCCGTGGAACCGGACGCCCTCAAGGCCAAGATCGACTCGACCTTGACGGCCATCGAGCACCGCAACAAGAAATCGGCCTAACCGGTCCTAGGCCGAATTCCTTTCGCCGCTGGGTCCGGCGGCCCAAGACGGCGCCGAGGCGGACTGGTATCCTGTGGGCATGAAGAACATTCTCGCCGCATTGATCCTCGCCGCCGCCGCCTCCTCCGTCCGCGCCCAGAACCAGACCGATTTCTCCATCGATCCGCGCGCCGGCGACATTGTCGCCGGGATGAAGAAGGTCGCCGCCGACGGAGCCCATGTCCGCCCCGTCGCCGCGACCGGCGCGCCAGCGGCGCAGACCGGCGGCGTCGGCGGCTACAGCGACGGCTACCGCATGGGCCTGCTGTCGAAATTCTCGGTCAAGGGCTGGGTCAACAAGTCCGGCGAGGGAGAGATGCTGATGGGGCAGGACTCCTCGGTGGCCTACGAGGGCACCGGCGACAGCCGGAAGATGATCAATCCGTGGGAGTTCAGCTCCGACCCCGCCATGGCGTCCAAGATCATGCCCTACGCCGGTCAGTACGTCGTGATCCATTATCATCAGTACGTCCTCAACAACCCGATGAAGCGCGACACCGACTACGAGGCCGTGGAGATCGGCCCGGTGGAGACCGCGTCCAAACCGAAGGAGGCCTGCTCCAACGACGCCTCGGCCGGCAAGAACTCCGCCGGCTTCCGCATGGCGCGCATCGTCAAGGCCAGCTTCAAGGGGCTGGGCAACAAGTCCTACGAGATCAAGGTCCAGATGGGCGGCTCCGGCAACGAGTTCTACGACATGTCGGTCTCCAACCAGGCCATGTTCGACTGCGCGACGCGGTGGCTCAAGTCGGGCGGCAAGGTGAAGATCTACTACACGCAGTCGTTCATGTACAACCCGCTCAACCGCGAGACCGGCTACGACATCCAGAAGCTCGAGCCGATGCCCTCCCTGGATTAGCCGGGCCTCTTAACCCCTTTTTTACCCTCCACGACTTGACGCGGCGCGCGCCCGGGCGCATACTGTGCGGGCCGGTCGTTTCCATAAGTTTTGGAGGTTCCATGAAGGCCCTCGCCCTGGCCCTGGCCGCCGCGCTCTCGGTCGCCTCTTACGCCGCCGCCGACGACGCCTCCCCGGGAAGCACCGCCAACTGCCGGCTCGTCTCCGACGCCTTCGGCAAGGTGACCGCGGTGGTGAAGTCGGGCTACCGGACGGGCACCGGCATGCACGCGTGGTATTTCTCCCAGGTCCTCAACTACGACAAGCAGGAGCTCGCCGCGATCGACCGTCTGGCGCAATATCTTCCCCAGGTGAAGAGCAACGGCGGGAACGGAACGCCCGTGGACTGCTCGGGCGCGCTTTCGGCGCTCGACCCCCTCCGCAAGGCCCTGGTCGACGTCGCGACGCTGGAGCAGAACGCGGTGGCCCCGTGCACCAAGCTCAACTATTTCGACGGCGCCACGTGCCCGGACGCCGCGTACAAGACCTTCGACGCCCGGGAGGCCCTCGCCAAAGGTCCGCTGGCGGACTTCCACGCGGCGCTGGTCAGCGGCCCTCCCGAGTGCAACCTGAGGAACGAGGACGGGACCCAGCCGCTCGCGGAATTGAACGTCCTTCCGTGCGCCGCCGAGCCCGCGCTCTGCCGCAACCTGCCGCTGACTCAGGCCGCCGACCAGATGAAATCGGCCTGGTACGACGACATCAGCAATCTCTCGCGGGAGCCGATACGGTCGGCGGCGCGGCAGGTACTCCCGACTTTGCACGAGTCGGAGATGGATTTCCGGAATCTGTACGCCCACCCGGCCAAGACCGGCGACCGCGCGCTGTTCGAGGCCGTCGCCGACGCGATGGCGACCGCCGGGATGCTGGACACGACCTACACCAACGTTTGCAGCCTGCCGTCGGGAGCCCCGCCGCTGGTCGGCGGCACCCCGGCCCCGATCTCCTTGCCCGGCAGACCCGCCAATCCGACGCCTCACGCGCCCGCGCCTCCCACTCCGGTCGCCGCCTCTCAGCCCGTCCCGCCGCGCCTGCCGCCGCCGCCGCCCCAGCCCACGTCCTATCCCCCTCCGACTCAGCCGCAGCAGTGCGGAAGCGACGGCTGTCCGATCCTGCCGCGGGACCAGTTGCTGCAGTAACGGGGCGGCCGCTCTTGCGCTCCGCGTGAAATCCCCTTAAACTCCGGGGATGTCACACCGGGTGCTGGTGGTCGAGGACGACCTCGACATTCAAGGCTACTGCAAGACGATCCTGGAGTCGGAAGGCTTCGCCGTCGACTCCTGCGACACCGCCGTCGAGGCCCGCCGCCTTTTCAACGCGAACCGCCCCGACCTGGCCGTTCTCGACATCGGCCTGCCCGACGGCAACGGCATGGACCTGATGAAGGAATGGCACGCCTACCCCGGCCCCAAGGTCCCGGTGCTGTTCCTGACCGCGCGCGGCGACCTCAAGACCCGCCTGGAATGCTTCCAGCAGGGCGGCCAGGACTACGTCCACAAGCCGTTCGCCGCCGAGGAACTGCTCGCCCGCGCGAAGGTCCACCTGCAGGTCAAGAAATCCCACGAAGAGCTGGTCAAGCGCAACTACGAGCTCGAGCTGGTCGCCCGCGCGCGCCAGGACATGACGGACATGATCGTCCACGATCTGAAGGCCCCGCTCACGGCCATCAAAGGCACCCTCGAGCTGATTCACTCGCGCGGGCTCATCAGCCAACAGGACTACGTCTCCCTGCTGTCGAACGCCGGCTCGGCCGCCGACTTCATGCTCCTGATGCTCAACGACATGCTCGACCTGGCCCAGGCCAAGACCACGGGCCTCAAGATCAATCCCGTCGCCATCAACCCGACGCTTCTCCTCCATAAAATCCAGACGCTGTTCGCCGGACGCATGCAGCTCACGGGCGCGACCTTGGTCATGCGGGTGGCCCCCGGCGTCGAGAACGTCCGCGCCGACCAGAACCTTCTCTACCGCATCCTGGCCAACCTGATCGCCAACGCGATGAAGGCGGCGCCGGGCGCGCACCTGGTCGAGGTGGATTGCGGCTTCAACGGCGTCTCCGCGCGCTTCATCGTGTCGGACGTCGGCCCCGGAGTGCCCGACGCCGAAAAGAAGCGCGTCTTCGAGAAGTACGTCACCAGCGGCCGCAAGGACGCCGCGCTCGACACCGGGTCCGGCATCGGCCTGAGCTTCTGCCACGCCGCCGTCGCCGCGCATCAGGGGAAGATCTGGATCGAAGACCGGCCCGGCGGCGGTTCCCGCTTCCTCTTCGACCTGCCCCAAGCCTCTTAGGACGGGCGGCGCCCCCCGCGCCGTGTCCTGGGCCTTTAGACCCCCCTCCGAAAGGGCCCCAAGCCCCTGACGACGTGGGGGCAAGACTGTTACATTAGCTATATGCCTCTCAGCATCCAGAACACCCGAGCGCCGCTGATCGCACTGTCGACGGACTTCATCCGGGTGAAGGAGTATTTCGAGGCCATCGTGGCCTCCTCCGGCGATTTGATCTGCACCACGGACATCCGCGGCCGCATCATGTATTTCTCCCCGGGCGCGGAGGCCATGCTGGGCACGCCCGCCGACAAGATGGTGGGGCGTCCCTGCCACGATTTCTATTTCGAGGGCCGCGCCGCGGCCGAGGGCGTGATGCGCCTCCTCCGGGCCAGCTCCGACGGGCGCGTCCACAACCACGAGATGAAGATGAAGGCCTCCGGCGAGCGCGTGATCCACGTCAGCCTGTCGGCCTCCTTCCTGAAGGACGCCCGCGGACGGGTCATCGGCACGCTCGGCATCGGCAAGGACGTCACCGACCGCGTGATCCTGGAGCAGAAGCTGCGCGAGCTGTCGCGCACCGACGATCTGACGGGCCTCTACAACCAGCGCCACTTCCACGACCGCCTGCGCGAGGAGGCCAGCCGCGCCCTCCGCCAGAAGCGCAAGCTTTCGATGATCCTCTTCGATTTGGACGGCTTCAAGCAGGTCAACGACCGCCTCGGCCATCTGGAGGGCGACCGCATCCTGCGCGCCTTCGCCCAATCGCTCAACGACAACATCCGCAAGGAAGTGGACGCCGCGTTCCGCTACGGCGGCGACGAGTTCATCATCCTGATGCCCGAGACCGGCGGCCCCGGCGCCGTGCGCGTCGCGCGCCGCGTGGCCAACGCGGCCAAGACCACCCTTTCGAAGGACGGCGTCTCCACCAGCTGGGGCGTCGCCCAGCTGCCGCCCGGCGGCGACGTCTCCGCCTTGGTGCGCGCCGCCGACGCCGCGATGTTCAAGATGAAGTCCGGCCGCAAGGGCGTGCGTCTGCGCGGCGCCGAGATCGCCCGGGCCTTCGCGGCCCCTCCTACCGGACGCCGGGTATAAAAAAAGCTATCATCGCGCCATGGCGCGCGTCCTCATCATCGACGACGATTACGAGATCGTCTCCATCCTGACCGAGGTCCTGACTCACGAAGGCCACACGGTCGATTCCGCGGGCGATCCCGTCGAGGGCATGCAGAAGTCGCGCTCGGTCAAGCCCGACCTGATCATCCTGGACTACCACATGCCGGGCAACACCGGCGCCCATCTGTACGAGTCCCTGCGCCGCAACAACGCCACGAAGCTGACCCCGATCCTGTTCATGAGCGGGGAGGCGTCGCCGGACCTGATCCTGTCCGAGATCTCGGACACCGAGGCGTCCCGTTTCCTGCCGAAGCCGGTGCCGCTGGAGGATTTCCGGCGCACGATCCGCGAGATGCTCGCGGGAGAAAAGGAGGCCTGATCCCCATGGGCAAACTCGTCCTGGTCCGACACGGACAATCGCAGTGGAATCTGGAGAATCGCTTCACCGGATGGGTGGATGTCGACATCACGGCTCTGGGAGAAGAAGAGGCTCATCGCGCGGGCCGGGAACTCAAGGGAATCAAGTTCGACCTCGCGTTCACCTCGGTCTTGAAACGGGCCCAACAGACGCTGAAAATTATTTTGGACGAGATCGGGCAGCCGAACCTTCCGACGGAAAAAGACCAGGCGCTCAACGAACGCCATTACGGCGATCTCCAGGGACTCAACAAAGCGGAGACCGCAAAAAAGTACGGCGACGAACAGGTGCACATCTGGCGGCGCTCGTTCGACGTGAAGCCTCCGAACGGCGAAAGCCTCAAGGACACCGCCGCGCGCACCTTGCCTTACTTCAACGATAAAATACTCCCGGCGGCGGCTTCCGGGAAGAACGTGCTCGTTTCCGCGCATGGCAATTCCCTCCGCGCGATCGTGATGGGCCTGGAAAAATTGACCCCGGAACAGATATTAAAAGTCGAGATCGGCACCGGCCGGCCGATCATCTACGACATCGGCCCCAAGGGCGAAGTCCTGAAGAAGACGGTGCTCGCCGCGGCCTGATGAAGGGCTTGAAGGCCTGGCCGCGCCTGGCCGCGCCGCTCGCCGCCTACAAGGTCCTCACGGCGCTGTTCGTGCTGTATTCGAACCGCCTTCTGCCGCCGCTGTTCGATCTGGCGGCGTACCGCGGGAACTTCCACTGGCCGGCCGAGGAGACGCTCTCCGCCTCGATCCAGTTCAAGACCTGGGACGCCCAGCACTACCTGTTCTTGAGCCGCTTCGGCTACGCGCCCGGGTCGGAGTCGAACCGCTTCTTCCCGCTGTGGCCGCTGGCCGTGCGCGCCGGAGCGTTCCTCGTCCGCAGCCACCTGGTCTCGGCCCTGCTCCTGACGAACCTGCTCTCGCTGGCGGCCCTGCTCCTGTTCCACGATTACTGCGCCCGGCGCCGCGGCGAGGGCTCCGCCGACGCCGCGCTCCTGCTCCTGCTCGCCTATCCCGGGTCGCTGTTCTTCGGCTTCCCTTATTCCGAGTCGCTGTTCGTCCTGCTGGCCGTGGCGTTCCTGGCCGCGCTCGACCTCAAGCGCTGGCGCTGGGTCGCGCTGACCGCGTTCCTCCTCCCGCTGACCCGCTCCGTCGGCGTCGCCGCGGCGGCGCCGCTGGTGTATCAGGCCTACGTCCATTGGCGCCGCGACGGGAGGGTTCCCCGTCCGCTGCTGCTGTGCCTGGCCGCGCCCTTTCTGGGCGTCGCCGCGTATCTTCTCTTCATGCGCGCCGCCACCGGCGACGCCTTTTTCTTCTTCGCCAGCTGGTCGTCTCAAAACCTGATCGTCGACGCCCATCTGTCGAAGCTGCTCGACGTTCCCGGCTTCCTGCGCGCCTTCGCCGGCGCCGCCTCCTTCCACGATCCGCTGGATTCCGCCGTGGACCGCGTGTTCTTCGTCGGCTTCGTCCTGGCCTGCGTCCGCCTTTGGAAGACGGACAAGACCTTGCTGGCGTTCGCCCTGCCCCTGGGCTTGATTCCCGCGATGACCGTGTCGTTCTGCGGCTATACCCGCTACCTGCTGGGGGCGGTTCCCGTGTTCCTGGCCGCCGGCGACTGGTTCGCCGCGTCCCAGAAGCGCCGGGCCTGGCTGTGGCTGACGGCGTCCGCGCTGTTCGCCGTCCAGGTCGTCTTCCTGTTCCGGCACATCAACTACTACTGGGTCGGATGAACAAGCACAGCGCGCGGCGGCTGGTCGCGACGGGCGCGGCGGCGGCCGCCGGCGCCTTGTATCTTCTCGCCGCCCGCGCGACGCCGGTCGGCGCCGCGGAGGACGACGCGCTGCACATCCTGCTGGCGCGCTCCCTGCGCCACGGCGCCTTCGCCTTCCCCGACGGCACGCCCGCCAACGATCCCCTGCCCGGCTTCGCCGCCCTGCTGAGCCTTCCGGCGGCGGCCGTCGCGCCCCATTGGGACCTGCTCAAAATCATCGGCCTCCTCTCGGCCGCGGCGACGGTCTACCTGACCTGGCGCTTGGCGCGGCGCTTCCTCGACGAGGGTTGGGCCCTGGCCGCCGCGGCCCTGGTCGCGCTCAATCCGCTGACCGTGACCCACGCCGGGCTGATCCTTCCGGACCTCCCCTATCTGGCGCTGTCCCTTTTTCTTTTCGACCGGATGCTGGAGCCCGGCTTCGCGGGCGCCCCGCTGATCGCCGCCGCGGCGGCGGCCTCCCTGCTGCGCCCGTTCGGCGCCTGGCTGATCCTGAGCCTGGCTTTGGGAATCGCGGCGGCGAAAGGCGCGCGCAAGGCGCTGGCCTTCGCGCTCCCGGCGCTGCTGCCGCTGGCGCTCTGGAGCCTGCGCAATCGCCTCCTCACCGGGGCGGCGAGCGGCTATTTCCTCAATATGCGCGCGGAGAGCGCGGCGCTGGCCGAACCGCGGATCGCCCTTCTGCACGCCGGCGGACTGCTGGCGGCCATGGGCGGCGACGGTTTGCTCTCGCTGGGAAACCTTCTTCCTTTGAAGGGGCTTATCGCGGCGGGCGCCGCCTGCGGCGCTTTGGCCGTCATCGGGGCCGTCCGCGTCCTGCGCCGCAAGCCGGACCCCCGCGCCTTCGCCATCGGCGCGTACGCGATCATCGTGTCCGCGCAGCACCTCGTCTGGATGCCCCTGGAGGCGCGTTACGTCCTGCCGCTGCTGCCGCTGGCCTGGATCATGATCCTGGCCGAGCTGGCCCCCCGCCTGCGCGGGAAGAACGCGCCGGCATTATTGTTCGCCTTGCTGGCGCTTCCGGCCGTGCCGTTGGATCTGGCGCTGGCGGCTCCGGGCCTGACTCAAACGGCCCGCTTCCAGCCCGGGACGATGTCGTGGCTGCGCGAAAACACCCCGCCGGGCGCGCGCGTGCAGACCTTGGAGCCGCAGACGGTGACCCTGCTCAGCGGCCGCGCCGCCGATCTCCCGGGCTTCGACTCCGCCGCGCGCGACGCCTGGCTGGCGTGGACCCTGCGGCAGCGCTTCGACTACGTGCACGTCGCCGCGACCTTCGTCCCCGGGGGCTTCTTTTCCCCCGCGATGGGCTTCACCGCCTCGCATCTCGGCCCCTGGGCGCGGTCCACGCCGTACGCCCGCGAGGTCTTCCGGAACGACGCCGAGGGCACCTCCGTCTTCCTGATCCGTCATCCGGATCCGGAGCGATACCTGAAAGCCTGGTCCGCGTTCGTCTCCGCTTCGGTCACGCTGCGGCGCGGCGGAACGGCCGCGGCCGCCCGCGCGGACCTGGACCGGGCGATCGCGCTCGAACCGGGACTGGCTCTGGCCTGGGCGTATCGGGGACTCCTGACCGCGGACCCGCGCGAGCGGCGCCGCCTGCTGGAGAAAGCCGCCGCCCTGGATCCGACGTCGGAGCTGATCCGAAACGAGCTGACGGGAGCGAGCGGCTCCCCCAAACAACCCGTTTCGAGTTTGCTAAGATCGCCGTTATGAAGCGAACCTCCTATCTCCCCATCCTGGTCGCCGCGTTCCTGGCCGCGGCGTGCGCCACCCAGAAATCCGCCCAGAAATCGGGACTGACCAAGGACGGCAAGCCCGTCGCGGGCGCCGGCTCCTCCGAGGCCGCCCCCGCCGCTCCGCCCACCGAGGTCACCGAGGCCTCCCTGCGCACCAGCGGCGATTTCGCCGTGCGCGAGGACTTGAAGTCCGTTCCTTTCGACTACGACAGCTCCAAGCTCTCCGACGAGGCCCTGGCCATCCTCAAGGCCAACGCCGCGATCATCAAGGGCGAGGACGGGCTGGTGGTCCTGGTCGCCGGCCACTGCGACGAGCGCGGCACGGTCGCCTACAACCTGGCGCTCGGACAGAAGCGCGCCAAGGAAGTGCGCGACTACTACATCAACCTGGGCGTGGACGGCACGCGCGTCGCCACCATCTCGTTCGGCAAGGAGCAGCCGATCTGCTCCGAGTCGACCGACGACTGCTGGTCCAAGAACCGGCGCGCCGAGACCCGCGCCCACGTCAAGAAGTGAACCGCCGCGTTCGCGCCTTCGCGCTGGCGGCCTGCGCGTTCTCCCTGTCCGGCTGCATCGCCACCCAGAAGGACGTGCTGGACCTGTCCCAGCAGTCCGACGACCTCAAGGCCCAGGTCGACGACCTCAAGAAGACGGTCACCTCGATGCAGGCCAACCAGGCCGACCTGTCGGTCCAGATCAAGCAGCTGCGCGAGGACCTGACCGCCTACACGGAGACGGTCAAGGCGTCCATGGGCAACATGGACCAGCTCTCCTCCAAGCTGGACGCCATGGGCGCCCAGCTGTCCGGCAAGGTGACCCAGCTGGGCGCGACCTTGTCCGCGGCGCAGGAGAAGGGCCTGGAGTCGCAGACGAAGGCGCTCGAGGCGCAGAAAGCGGAGCTGGCGGCGCAGGGCCGCGAGACCGCCGCCACCGAGCTTCTCCTCACGGCCGAACGACGCCTGCAGGCCCGCGATTTCGCGCAGTCCGCCTCCGGCCTGGAGGACTATCTCAAGAAGTATCCGGGCGGGGCGCTGACCGACGTGGCCACCTACGACCTGGGCCTGTCGTACTACGGGCTGAAGCAGTGGGAGAAGGCCGGCCGGCAGTTCGCCGTGGTACTCGATAAATACCCGAAGAGCGGGCAGACGCCGGGCGCGCGCCTGCACTACGCGCTGTGCCTGGTCAGCCTGAAGAAGAAAGGCGACGAGGCGCGCACCTACCTGGAGTCCATCACCGCGGACTTCCCGAAAAGCCCGGAAGCCAAGGAAGCCGCCGCCGAGCTGAAGCGCCTGTCCTCCCGAGCGGCGAAGGCCGCGAAGAAGTGATCCTCCTTCTCTCCCTGGCCGCCGCGCTGGCGGCCCCCGCGCGCGCGCAGACCGAGGTTCGCATGGCCGTGGGCGGCGCGTCCGCCGAGGCCCCTCCGGGCCTGGCGCTCCCCGTCTTCGAGGCCGCCGACGCGCGCAAAGGCTCCGACGCGCTCCTGGCCAAGAGCCTGCGCGAGATCGTCCGCTCCGACCTGATGCTCTCCCGCCGCTTCACCGTGACCGACGAGGAGCCGGGCGCCCCGCCCGCTCCCGGCGCGACCTGGCGCCTGAAGGCGCAGGCCGGACAGCTGTCCGACAAGCTCTCGGTCCAGGTCCGGCTGGAAAACGGGACCGGCGGCGAGGCGATCTTCGAGCGCTTCTACCGCCAGGACGCCCAATGGCTGCGCGCCCTGGCCCACCGGATCTCCGACGACGTGGTCAAGGCCGCGACCGGCCGCGACGGCATCGCGCGCACGCGCATCGGCTTCGTCAACAACCAGACCGGGCACAAGGAAGTCTACGTGATGGACTACGACGGCGACGCCGTCAAGCGCCTCACCGACGACAAGTCCATCGACCTTCTCCCGCGCTTCTCCGCCGACGGGCGGCGCATGGCGTACACCGGGTACAAGGACGGCAACCCCGACCTCTTCCTGATCGACCTGGAAACCGGGCGCGCGTCGACTTTGTCCGACGAGCAGGGCCTCAACGTCGCCGGCGGCTTCTCGCCGGACGGCACGAAGCTGCTGATGACCCTGTCGCGCGGCAAAAGCCCGAACCTCTACATGAAGGACCTGGCCACCGGCGCCGTGGAGCGCCTGACCTCCCATTTCGGCGCGGACAGCACGCCGACCTTCTCCCCGGACGCCCGCCAGGTCGCCTTCGTCTCCGACCGGTCGGGGAACCCCCAGATTTATCTGCTGGACCTCAAGACGAAGGCCGCGCGCCGCCTGTCGAACATGAACTGGTGCGACGCGCCCGCGTGGTCGCCGACGGGAGAATGGATCGCGTTCGCCGGCCGCGCGAACCGCAAGGACAAGATGGACATCTTCCTGGTGGACGTGACCGGGGCGCAGGTCCGCCAGCTGACGCACGGCGAAGGCTCCAACGAGGACCCGGCCTGGTCCCCCGACGGACGGCTGATCGCGTTCTCCAGCACGCGCGACGGGCGCTCGCAGATCTTCGTGATGGACGCGGACGGGTCGGCGCCGCGGCGCATTGCGGACGTCCCCGGCGCGAGTTCCACCCCTCACTGGTCCGGCGCGCGGCCCTGAACGGACTCGGGTCGGCCGTGGGGAGAGAGGAACCCCCGGGGGGGGGCGGCGGGGGGGGGGGCGGCCGGGGCCGCGCGGGGGGGGGAAAAAACGAAAACGCCCCGCGCACCACCCCCCAGCGGCCCCGCCCCCGCCCCACCCCGGACGCGGGCCGCCCGACCAACCCCCCCCCCCTCGGCGGGGGCGCTCGGCCTAGGGGCCTCGCTCGGCTCGCGGCTCGGGTATCAGCAACTTCCTCGCCGCTCGACGCCCCGCCGAAGGTCGTCGTCTTCGACGATTGTCCGCTTTTCCGATTCAGGGCGCGTCTCGCGTGAGCCCGGCTTGATCGCGCCTAACGGATAACGGCTCCTTGATATCGCCTGGGTAGGCGGCCGGGGGTAGGAACCGCGGGATTTCGAGCGAAGACGGCGTCAAATATTTTATTCCGCCTTTAGCCGCGAGCGAGGCTAAGCGGCGGTCGATCCGCCGCGGTCCCGCGGAGCCTACCCCCGGCCGCCGGCCCGCATGACATTAAGCCGCCGGAATGATCAAAGTGAAACGCGATCCGCGCCCGGCTCCGGCGCTGTCGGCGTCCACGGAACCGCCGTGCTTGGCGGCGATGCGCAGGGCGGCGGACAAGCCCAGGCCGCTGCCCTCGCCCTTCTTCGTGGTGAAGAAGGGCTCGAAGATGCGCTCCAGATCCTCCGAGGATATACCCGCGCCGTCGTCGCTGACCGTGATGCGGTGGACGCCTCCGGATTTTCTCGCGACCGCGACGCCGACGCGGCCGCCGTCGGCGACGGCCTCCACCGCGTTCTGCAGGAGGGCGGACATCGCCTCCTGCAGCAACGTCGCGTCGCCGCGCGCGCGCAGGGGCTCGTCCAGGCCCGAAGACGACACGATGACGCCGCGCTTCTTGGCCTGGGTGGCGATGGACTTCAGCGCCTCCCGCACCGGCGTCCGCAGGTCGAGGGGCGTGACGTCCATCTCCTCGATGCGTCCCAGGTCGAGAAGGTCCTTCAGGATCTTCTTGCAGCGTTCGACCTCGGACGCGATCTCGGCGAGCTCCTTCAGCGCGGCCTTGTCGCCGGACAGGCGGTGCGCCAGGACCTCGGCGTCCACGGAGATCGTCGTCAGGGGTCCCTTGATGCGATGGGCGACCTCGCCGGCGACGCGGCCCAAGGTCGCCAGGCGTCCGACCTGGACCATGCGCTCCTCGTAGCGGCGGCGCTGCTCGTCCTGGGCCTGGCGGGAGTCGCGCGCCAGCACCGCCATCAACGCCGCCGACACGGCCAGGAACACCGCCCTCAGCCAGAACTCCGCCTGATGCGGCCAGCCGGTGACCGGACGCCAGCCCGAGATCAGGTAGAGCGCGATGGCCGCCGCGGCCACGATCAGGCGCTGGCGCGCGCTGCGGGTGAGCGCCGAACCGAAAACGATCAGAAGATACAGGAGAAAGAGATCCGATTTCAGCCGGAGAAAATGCAAGGTCCCGGTCGCGGCGACGGCGTCGCCCACGAAGACGCCGGCCTGGAACCACCAGCGCGACAGGGTCTCGTCGGAAACCAGGCGCAGAAGGAACAGGGAGGCCGTCAGGAGAACCGCCAGCGCCCCCAGGCCCAAGGTCGGCGCCCGGCCGGGCGACTGGAACACCACCAGGAGCAGCAGGACGGCCATGAACAGGCCTTGAAAGGCGAAATAGACGGAACGGCGCAGCCCTGGTTCAGGGTTCAAGGCGGTAGCCCAACTTCGGCACGGTCCGGATCATGCCGCCCTTCGCGCCCAGCTTGCGCCGCAGGTTCTTGATATGGGTGTCCAGGCTTCGCGTCGGCACGGCGCGGCCGTAGCCGGAGGTGTGCTCGACCAGGAAATCGCGGGACAAGGTCTTGCCGGCGTGGGCGGTGAGAAGGAACAGGACCTCGAACTCGCGCGGCTGAAGGCGGATGTTCTTGCCGTCGAGCAGGGCGGTGCGTTCGCCGGAGTCCAAGGTCAGGCCGCCGGCCTTGGCGACGCGCCGCGCTCCGGCGCCGGGGCCGGAACGGCGCAGGACGGCGGTGATGCGCGCCATCAGCTCCATGGCGCCGAAAGGCTTCACCACGTAGTCGTCGGCCCCCAGGTTGAGCCCCAGGACCTTGTCTCCTTCGTTGGCCAGGCCGGTCAGCAGGATCACCGGCACGCCGCGGGTGGCCGTGTTCTCCTTCAGCGCCTGCAGGATGACCCGTCCGTCGCCGCCGGGAAGGCGCACGTCCAGCAGGACCAGGTCCGGCTTGCGCGCGACGGCTTCGCCGACCGCCTTGTCCGGGTCCGAGACCCAGTCCAGGGAGAACCCCGGGGACATGGTCAAGGTCTTCTCGACGGCCTTGACGATGGCGGGATCGTCTTCGATGATGAGGATTCTCGGCACGCCGTAGTATATTGAATTCACATTTTGCCCACAATCCAAGCTTGTCGCTAATTCAAAGCTTCTGCTACACTGAAAAAGATGAAAGCCAGGGCCGCCCGCCCGTTCGCGTCAGCCGCTGGGTTCACTTTGATCGAGCTGATCGTCGTGGTGCTCATCGTGGGAATTTTGTCCGCGATCTCCATCCCTCAATATTTCAGGATCATGGAAAGGGGCAAGGTGACCGAAGCGATCGAGGCGCTGGACTTGGCGCGCGCGTCGCAGGAGCGGTACCGGTCGAAATACGGCGGCTACTGCACCACGACCATCAGCTCCTGCGGCGGCTTCGACATGACGTTCCCGACGCTGAAATACTTCAACACGCCGACCGGGTTCTTGGCGGGATCGGGATCCCCGTCCTGGAAGGAGACGTTGACGCGCAACGCGAACGTGGCCATCTACACCAATTACGTTCTGACCATGGACGTCGAGCCGACCGCCGCGCCGCTTTTGACGTGCAGTCAATCGAATTGCTCGGCGGAGCTTCTGCCGAGATGATCCGCACCCGGGCGAATAAAAAAAAGGAGAAGTGAAATGAACCAGAAGAAACTCCGCAACGCGAGAACCGCCCAGGGCGGCTTCACGCTGATCGAGCTGCTCGTCGTCGTGCTGATCATCGGTATCTTGGCCGCGATCGCCGTGCCCCAGTACTTCAAGGTCGTCGAGAAGGGCAAGGTCAGCGAAGCCTTGACCACGATGGACTCCGTTCGCGGCGCCCAGGAGCGCTACCTGGCCTCCACGGGCGGCTATTGCACGGGCGCCGTCACGGCCTGCGCGGGTTGGGACATGCAGATTCCCACCATGAAGTACTTCAGCGCGCCGACGTTCTCCGCCGGCACGGGAAGCCCGTCGTGGAAAGCGACGGTCACGCGCAACACGAACGTCGCCACCTACACGCAGTACGTGGTCACGTACGACGTCGAACCGGGTCAGTCTCCGATCATGACCTGCAGCCAGACGAACTGCTCCACGGACCTGATGCCCCAGTAAGGCGTCCAGGCGAAGCCCCCCTCCCGCTCGCGGGAGGGGGGCTTTTTATTTCCGGGGCCCCAAGAGTCCCGGCCGCGTTGGGCCCATTGTCGTCGGGAAAACGGGTCCCGCGGCCCAGGCGTCCCGGATGCGCGCTTTCGTAATATCGGCGCATGATCAATTTCAAGACCTCCCGCCGCGCTCTCGCCGCCGTCGTCGCCGCCGCCGTGGCGTCCATCGCTCCCGGCTTTCCCGCGTACGCCGCCGCGGCGGAGATCGTCCGCGTGCAGTTGGGCGCGGCCGAAGGCCCGCGCGCCATCGCCGTGCCTTTCGCGGGCGCGGGCATGTCGATGCCGTCTCTGCCCTCCATCGCCGCTCCTTCCATGGGCGAATCCTTCTTTCCCGAAGCCGCTCCGTCCGCCGCGTTGGCGGCCGCTCCCGCCGTCCTGCCGACGCACGCGCCCCTGACGGCCTCCGTCCTCCCCGCGGCCGCCCGCCTGCCGGCCGCCGCCGCGCGGCCGGTCTCCGCTCCGGCGCTTCCCGCGACGCGCTCGGCCTCGACCCCCCTCGACTCGGCGCGCAAGGGCGTCTCCTCCGCGCTTGAGGCCGTCGGCAAAATGGACTCGGCCTCGCCGTCCTCCCTCAACGGCTTGGGCCGGCATCTGGAAGCCGCGCTGAGCGGCGCGCCGGCGCTGACGTCCGCCGCCGATCTGCCGGCCGCGTCCCAGCGCTCTTTCGGCGACTTGGTCGACCGCGGCGACAATCTGGCCCGCCCCGCCGGCGACCTGATCCGCCAGGCGGCCGAAGCCCACAGCGGCGCCGCGGCCCCGCTTCCGCCCGCGCCTCCGGCGCGCGCGCCGCAGGCGCCGCGCGGTCCGTTCTGGCCGAAGCTGCTGGCCTCCGGGCTGGCGCTGGCTCCGGCGTACTTCCTGGGCCTGCCGCTGATCGCGGGCGGCGCCGCGGTTCTGGGCGGGCTGACGATCGCGGGGAGCCTGGCCTTGGCCGTGATGCCGTTCCTGGGCGAGTCGGCGCCGAAGGTTCTGCGCGCGGCTCCGGGCGTGGTGGTGGGGGCGTTGGGCGTGGCCGCTATTGTCTCGGGCTTCGTCTGGCCCGGGGTCTTCGCGGCGGTGGGCGGCTGGGGGCTGACGCGCTACGGTCTGGGCAAGAGCCAAATCCCTCATTACGAGTCGGCGGAGTCTTTGACGGCGTACTTCGGCGGAGTGGCGGCGGTGGCGGGCGCGGCGCTGGCCGCCTCCGGTCACGCGGGCCTGGCGGCGGAAGCGCTCCGGGACCTGGCCTATCCGATCTCCGCTTTGCTCTTCCTGCATCTGCCGTCGTGGGTGGGCGAAGGGATGGTCAGCGTATTCGAGGGCGCGTGGCGGGGCTTCAAGGGACTGTCGCGGGTGACGTTCGCCGTGCGGCGGGACACGGTGCTGCTGCAGCGGCTGGAGAGCTTCAGCGAGCGGCATTGGAACGCGTCGAAGTGGAACGCGGTTTGGCTGTCCCTGATTTGGACGCCGATCATGCTGGTGGAAGCGGCGAAGTGGGTGGCGACGGTCGCGGCCGGCTTGTACGTGGGCGCGACGCAGGCGCCGGTGATGTTCGCGTGGGGCGCCTCCTACAAATTGGCCGGGAAGTCCAAGGCGACCTCGTATTTCGCCGAGGCGGCGCGCTTCGTCTTCGACCGGGTGCAGAACGGCAAGGCGGGTATCTTCAATAAGGCTGAAGCGAAAATCCTTCCGCTGGTCAATTCCGAGAAGCTTCTGTCCCGGGCGGCGGGTTCCGTGGCGCTGAACGCTTTGCTGGTGGGCTGGCTGGGGTACGTGGCGGTCGCGACGCCGCTGCTGAGCCTGGCGGGGCTGATCGTGGCCTTCGGGCGCACGGGGGCCTACGACGCGGGGCGTCACGATCCGTCGTCGCTGAAGGTCAACACGGAAGACAGCCCGGGCGCCAAGCCCACGGAGCCGACGGGCCCGACGGAGCCGACGACGCCGGGCAAGGCGCCGTTCGCGCCGAAGCTGATCGCGGCGGCATTGGCGTTGGCGCCGGCGTTGTATTTCGGTCTGCCTTTGTACCTGGGCACGATCTACCACGCGGTCGGGATCCTCTACCTCGCTTTGGCCTTGCCACTGGCGGCGATGCCGTTCATGGGTCCGCGCACGCCGCGCTTCCTCAAGTCTTTCGCCGGCCACGCGCTGCAGTGGAACGGCCTGCTGATGTTCTTCTCCGGTCACGCTTTGATCATGGGCGCGATCGCGACGCTGGGCGGCTGGGGCTTTACGCGCTACATCGCCGAGCGCGACGGGAAAGACGGGCGCTTCGACGACGCGGCGGAGCTGGGGGCGTTCTTCGGGGCGCTGGGCGCGTCCGTGGGATTGGGCGCGGCGTGGCTGGGGCTGACGGGAACCTTCGGGACGGCGGCGCTGGTCCTGGCGGCGGTCCTGAGCCCGTTCCTGCTGATGCATTTGCCGGAGTACGTGTGGTCCGGGGTGCGCGGGGCGCTGAAGGAATTCCCCAAATCCATGCGCGCCTACGCCGAGGTCCTGGGCTTCTGGCACGAAGACACGAAGTTCCAGTCGAACCTGCGCAAGCACGCGAACTTCTGGCTGCAGAAGACCTACTGGAACGGCGTGTGGTTGTCCTTGATCTGGGTGCCCACGGGCGTGATCGAGGCGGCGGAATACCTGCTGGCCATCGCCTTGGGCGCCGTGACGGCGCTGGGCCGCGCGCCGTACGCCTTCGTGGCCGGCGCGCTGAAGAACGCCAAGCCGGAGGGCCGCGCCGCGGCGTTCTTCGGCGGGTTCGTGAACGGCTGGAGCGCCGCCGCCGAAGGCTCCAAGGCGTTGTTCGACCGGATGATCTCAGGTCTCAAGCCGGCCATGGACGAAGCCTCCCCCGTCAGCGGCCGTCCCACGGTGAAGGCCGTGCTGGCCTTCCTGGGCGCGCGCGTCATTCAGCTGGCGTGGCTGATCGGCGTGCTGGCGATGCTGGTTTCCGGGGCGTCCTTGGTGGTGGGCCTGATCCGCGGGGCGCGGGCGGCGTTCGCGCCGAAGCCGGTCGCGAAGAACTAACTCAACCGGTCAAGAACGGAATTCGGTCGAAGTCGGGGGCGCTCCTAGCGCTCCCGGCTTCGCATTTTATGCCGCTCCCTATGCGGCCTTTCGCCGGCCCTAGCCGAATTCTGACCTGGCGAAACACAGGCAATCGCTATACAATTCGAGAGATGACGATTATCGGTAGGCGTGTTATGCTGACCAGCATAATTATTGGTTAGGGCGAAGGAGATGATTTGACACAAAGGAACCAGGCACGAGTGCCCAAATTTCTTGGGGCGATCGCATTGGGGTGTCTTGCCGTCTCAATGTATTTTCTTTTCAAGGCCGGCTCTGTCGGAGACATGAAAGGCGGTACTTGGGGTGACCCTGCGCTTGCGCTAGTCATCGAAGCCAGGGGGATGCTCTTATTGGTCGTCGGGGCGATCATGATTGGAATCACCTGGCTCTTTCACTCAGTTGCTCCACTAAAACGTCGAATTCCACTGTCGTTAGCGGTCGCGTTCTTTTCCGTTCTCATTTCATGGTGTTTAGGCTTCTACCTAGAAGAGCAAGGAACATGCATTGCACCTATACCGGCACCTGACCGGGCCCAGCAATTGGGCGCAGAACAGTGGCCCCGGCATTACGACCGCGTCGCTACTGAAATGTTTAAGGGCAGTATTAAGAAAAATAGAGTGCGTAAAGAATGAATTCGTACCAAAGCTCGCCCAAACAAAGCGCTTGACCGGATGGTGGTCGGGTGAGGAATTTTCTTTTTACCACTGCCGGTCAGCGTAGGCGTTATGCGTCCCGATAATGTTCGCGGATATACAATGAGAACAATCAGAACGTTGTTCGTAGCGGCAAGTCTTTTTCAGTGCGCAGCTATGGCGCACGCCGAAGAAAAGACGTGGTCACCGGCCGTGGACGGCCTTCGCGGTCGAATGTCGGCATCAAGGGTGGTCGGATACCCCACACTTTGTATACGAATGAGAGGGGCGAATTGTTCCCTCGACGCACCCTAACCAGCAACTCCTGCCGACCGGGGCCGTTAGGGAGTTCCCCCGGTGGAGCCGAGAAATTAATAACTGACCCCCGCGCATCTGCTCTAATTTCCAGGTGAAATCCAAGAACGCCCCGGACCAAGCCGCCGTTTGGTCCGGGGCGCTTCTTTTCGCGGTCATCGTGGGCGTTCTTAAGTGGCTCCAGGCGGCACGGCTTCAGAACCAAGCCTTCGACCTGGGCATTTACGCCAACGTCCTGTGGAACACCGCCCACGGCGACCTGTTCCGCGATTCCATCAAGGGCGTCAACTTCCTGGGCGATCATTTCTCCCCCGGCATGGCCCTGCTGGCCCCCCTCCTGCGCGTCTGGCCCGATGCCGTGGTCCTGTCGCTCGCCCAGAGCGCCGCGCTGGCCTTGGGCATCCCCGCCGTTCACCGTTTGGCATGGAATCACACGCATGACCGCACGGCTGCCGGTGGGTTTGCGCTGCTTTACGCGCTCTCGCCGTTGGTCCACGAAGCGTCGCGCTACGATGTTCATGCCGTCGCCTTCGCGGTGCCATTGCTTCTGTGGGGATTGGTGCTCTCCGGGAGTTCCAGTCGCGCCGTTTTATTCATGGCGGGACTGCTTCAGGAAGATATATGGCTGTGCGCCGCCGCCGCGGCCTGGCACAAGAAGGACCGGCGCGCCGCGGCGTTCTTCGTGGGCGCCTTCTTCATCTCCCTGATTCTCCTCCGCGCCATCGGCGGCACCTTCGTCCCCGCGCACTGGTCGTTCTACGACCCGTCGCGGATAGCCGCCAGCTTGATGACCCCCACCCGCTTCATCGGTTTGGCCCGCCTTCTTCTCCCCCTCGGCGCCCTGCCCTTGCTGGGCGGCGCCGCGGCCTTGCCGCTGCTGATCCCGCTGGGCTACACCTTCCTGGGCGCTAACCCCCATCAAGGCCTCCTGGATCTCCAGTACGGAGCCCCGCTGATCGCCTTCGCGTTCTTGGCCGCGATACACGGCTGGACCAAGCTCAAACGTCGTCCCTGGTGGGGCTTCGCCGTGCTGGCACTGGCCTCCATCGCCTGGCTCAAACCCTACTCCCGCCCCCTGCCGGACGCGAAAGCCGCCGCCGCGAAAGAAATGCTCGCCTTGGTGCCGAACGACGCTCCGGTGAGCGCCTCGTTCAACCTGGTGCCCCGCCTGGCGGCACGGCGCGATATACAGATGTGGACACTCGGACGAGAACCCAACGGCTACTGGCTGGCGCTGGATGGATATCCCTTCGCCTTCGGTCCCGCCGCCCTTCAAAGCGGAACCGCCGTGGAAGCCCTGGCCGACGCTCACCCGGACCGCGTCGTTTACCGGAAGGAAGGCTTCGTGCTACTTAAGCCCGCGGAGTCTTTTGGTAAGATGCCCCCATGAAGAAATACCTGATCGTCGGCTCCGGTTTCCAAGGACGCGCCTGCGCTTTCGACATGCTGCGCAACAAACAGGTCTCCGAGGTGCTCCTGTGCGACGCCTCCGCCGAGAACCTGGCCAGCGCCAAGACATTTCTCGCCAAGGTCTCCAAGGGCCGCGCCAAGTTCCGCCGCGTGGACGCCGTCAATCCCGCCGCCATCCAACGCGCCGCCAAGGGCTACGACGCCGTCGTCTCCTGCGTCCCCTACTTCCTGAATTTGGCCCTGGCCAAGGCCGCCATCGCCGCCGGTTGCCACTATGTGGACCTGGGCGGCAGCACCGACATCGTCCGCAAGGAGCTGGCCCTCAGCCCCCTGGCCAAGAAGGCCGGCGTCTGCGTCCTGCCCGACAACGGCTTGGGACCCGGCATGATCTCCACCTTGGCCGTCCACGCCATGTCGCTATTGGACCGCACCGACGAAGTCATGATCTACGACGGCGGCCTCCCCCAGAAGCCCGTGCCCCCGCTCAACTACATGCTCACCTTCTCCGAGCACGGCCTGATCAATGAATATGCCGGCACCGCCGTGGCCCTGGTGAAGGGCAAGCTGGTCAAGCGCCCCGCCCTGTCCGAGTTGGAGACATTCAATCTGAAGCCCTTCGGCCGCGTCGAGGCCGGCCACGCCGCCGGCGGACTGTCCACCTTGGCCGAGTCCTACCGCGGCAAGGTCAAGACCATGTTCAACAAGTTCCTGCGCTACCCCGGCCACATCCCCACCATGGATTCAATGCGCGCCATGGGCTTCTTCGACGAAACGCCCATGGAGATCCGCAAAGGCGTGAAGGTGTCTCCGCGCGAACTGGCCGTCAAGCTGTTCCGCAAGCACTTCCACCGCCCCGGCGACGAGGACATGGTCGTCATCCACACCGTCGTGCGCGGCCTCAAGGACGGCAAGCGCGCCGAGGTCGTCCACGACCTGACCGACCGCTACGACCGCAAGAACAAGATGACCGCCATGATGCGCACCACCGCCTTCCCCGCGTCCATCGTGGCCCAGATGGCCGCCAACGGCCTCATCAAGCCCGGCGCCTGGACCGTGGAGGCCGGCGTGCCCCCCGTCCCGTTTATTTCCGAGGCGCGGAAAAGAGGCTTCGCGCTGTCCTGGAAATTCCGCTGGCTTTAAGACCGGACAAGACCAGGATCAAGCCGCCCACCACGGTCCCGCCCACGGCGAACGGCGCTCCCGCCGCCGCCGCGCCGAACAGCGCCTTGTTGCGCGCCGAGCGCGGGTCGTCGCCGTGCCAGCGCTCCTGGATGCGCTTGACCGCCGCGTAGCACAGCCCGAAGGCCGCCAGGCAGGACAGGACTAAGGACACCGGCCCGAACTCCCAAGACAGGCCGAAGAACAGCCAGTCGATCCCCAGGATCGCCACGCCGCTGGCGGGATGAAAGAACGTCCGGCGCTCGCTCATTGCGGAGGCGCCTTGGACTTCGCGGCGGAGGCCGCCGCCAGCCGCTCTTTTTCGTGCGCCAACTGGAGCAACGCCGTGCCCACCGACTCGCGCATCTCGTCGTTCTGATGCACCGCGTGCTTGAGCGCCCGCGTCAGGTTGTCGATCAACGCGTTGATCGTGCGCACGCTTTTCACGATTTCCGGGTCCAGCTCCGGGTCGATCTCCTCGTTGATGTTCCCGCCCCAGCCGCCGTTGGCGATGCGCCCCAAGGTCATGCGCAGCTCCAGGTTCTTCACGTGGGTCTCGCCGGAACGGACCCGGTCCGCCATGATCGCCGTGAAGAACGCCACCACGTAGAAGAACGCGAAGCGGAGGAGGAGATTGGTGAGCGGCAGGCCTTCGGCCACCTTGCCCTGGGACCACAGCGCGGCGTAGACCAGGCTTGAGACCGTGCCGACCAGGAAGCTGTGCCGCACCTGGCTCATCAGGCCCGACATGAACATGATCAGGAAGTACATCAGGTACAGCTCGTTGTCGAAGCCCTCGCTGGAGTACATGACCACGGACACCACCGCCACGTCCCACAGGTACGCCGCCGCCTGCATCCCCCAGGATTGCAGCGCCGGATGGGGCGCCCGCCACAGCACGAAGCTGGTGAACAGATAGAAGCCGGCCAGCAGGAAAGGCATCATCTGGAGAGACTCCTCCTGGCGGGGGCTGTGAACCAGGAGAAGGACCAGGGCCAGGAAGATCACGGCCCGGAAGGCGAAGACCGTCGCCCTATCGTCGAGAGAGAACGACCTCACCTCCATAGTTTGGCCCCCGGAGGCCCCTTTGTAAAGACCTGGATTGCCCGTGTTTCCTTAAAGTTTGGCCCCCCGCTTTCCGGCCCCGCGGGGAATCTGTTAGACTTCCGCCATGACCAAACACCTTCTCGCCGTTTGCTCCGTATTGACCCTCCTGACCGTCGCCGGCTGCGACAAGAAGTCCGCCTCCGACG
>JBIOJO010000028.1:0-53960 GCA_044450965.1 Elusimicrobiota bacterium
CCCGCGTCCGGTCCGCAGCCGGTTCACCTCCGACACCGATCCGACGGTCCTGCTGGCGACCTCGTCCGCGTCCGGCGCGCTGTCCGGAGCGCAGCTGTCCGCCGATCTGCGCACGGTCACCGCGTACTACGATCCGGGCCCGGGTGAGACGTCGGCGGTCTTCCGCGCGAGCGCGACCTTGGCGGCGACGGACTGGTCCTCGTCGAATCCCGCCGCGCCCTCGCTGATCGCGGGAGCGACGGCGGCTTTGGCCCTGGTCGGCGACGGGATGACGCGGTCGGTCGCGTCCAACGCCTTGGGCGCGACGCTGACGTTCGACGGGGACCCGGGCCGCGTGGTCCTGCCGCGCGGCGCGTTCGCGGTGGACGCGGCCTCGTCGGTGGCCGTGTCGTTCACGCGCTCGGCCTCTCCGGCGGCGTTCGCGGCGGCGCCTCCGCCGGCGCCGCTGGCCGGATCGCTCTACGACGTGGCTCTCCCGCCGGGCGTGCCCACGGCGCTGGCGCGCCCCGCCGAGCTGACCTTGGCGTATTCCACGTCGGTGGCCGATCCCTCGCGCCTGCACGTCTACTGGTACAACCCGGCGGCCGGCGCCTACATCCTCCAGCCGGACGCGGCGGGCGGGGCGCTGGTCGTGGACGCGTCCGCGCGGACGGTCGCGCTGAAGGTGAACCACTTCTCCACGTACGTGCTCCTTGATTCCGCGGCGGGGGTGATCGGAGGCTCGGCGTTCGCCGGCGGCGACCTGGACGCGTACAACTTCCCGAACCCGTTCGACTTGAGCGTCAAGACGGTCACGACCATCCACGGCGGCGGCTCCCCGTCCATCCGCGGCACCTTGGTCCGCGTGTCGGTCCCGCCCGGGCTTTCCGGCCAGGGGACCTTCCGGGTGTTCGACATCACCGGACGGCTGATCCGGACCGTGGACCTGGGCGCGCTGGCCGGCGGGCAGATCTACTACCAAGCCTGGGACGGGAGCAACGACGCGGGCTCCGACGTGGCCAGCGGGCTGTACCTGGGCCAGGTGGAACTGGGCTCGCGGCGCAAGACGTTCAAGATGGCGGTGCTCAAGTGAGGCGCCTGCTTCCCGTCCTGCGCGTTCTGGGCCTGGCGGCGCTGGCCGCGGCGCCGTGCGCCGCGCTGGGCGCGAAGGACAAGGGCACGGCCGGGGCCGCGTTCCTGAGCCTGACTCCGGGCGCGCGCGAATCGGCCATGGGCGGCGCCGTCGGCGGCGTGGCCGACGACGCGCTGGCCGCGCACTACAATCCGGCGGGGCTGGGCTTCGTGGACCACATCGAGGCCGCGGCCGGCCGCGAGGCGCGCTTCCAGGGATTGAACTACGATTACGCCGTGCTGAGCGTGCCCGTGCTTTCCTGGACCGACAAGTCGCGGCGCACGGCGGAGTGGGGCGTGACCGCGGCCGCGGTGTACAGCCTGACGGCGAGCGGGATCGACCGGCGCGGCCTGGTGGAAAGCGACGCGCCGACGGGGACCTTCGCCGCGGCGGACCGCGCGTACGCGCTGTCGTACGGCCTGGCGCTGAACGAGAGCCTGGCGGTCGGCGGCACCATGAAGTACGTGGACGAGTCCTTGGATTCGGCTCACGGCGCCGCCTTTACCGGGGACGCCGGCGTCCTATGGCGCCGAGGCGCGTGGTCCGCGGGCGGCGGAGTGCGCAACGCGTTCGGCAGCCTCAAGCTCGGTTCGACGGCCGATCCGCTGCCGGCTTCGGTCTACGCGGGCGCGGGCTGGCGGCCGGGAACCGGCTGGCTGGTGGCGGCCGAGCTGGATCAGCCGCGTTCCGACGCGGGCGGGCTGGCCTTCGGTCTGGAGCGCTCGGTCGCCGTCGCGCCGGGCTTGACGGCGGCCGCGCGGGCGGGCTATCGCACGGACCGGGCCGACATGGGCGTGCTGGGGGGCTTCTCGCTGGGCTTCGGCGTCGGCTGGAAAGGGATCGACGCGGAGTTCAGCTGGTCGCCCGGCGGAACCTTGGGGGACGTCTTCCAGTACGCCGTGCGCGCGCGCTTCTAGCGCGTCTCGGCCAGGTTCTTGGCGGCGGCGGCGTGCCGGAGCTGGTCCACCGCGTGCTTGACCGGCTTCTTCGCCTTCTCGGCCTTGACCGGCTTCTGCGCCAGGCCCTCGGCGGGCTTCAGGCCGACGGCCGGAGCGGACGCGGCGGCGGCCAGCGGGGCCGCGAAAGGGGCGGAGGACACGTCCGCGATCTGCAGGGCGATCACCTGGCCGGAGCCGACGCGCACCGCGGCGGTCACGCCGCCGTTCTCCTGGGCGGTCTTGGTCAGGATCTGGCGGCTCAGCGGGTCGCTGCCCAGCATCTGGGGCATTCCCTCGGCGCCGGCTCCGAGAGCCAGCATCATCATCGCCGCCGTCAGGATCGCGTTCTTCATCCTGACATCAGGATAGCCGCGAACGGGGGGATCCGTCAGAGGCCTAGGACCCGGTCGGGCCTAGGCCTATAGGCCTAGGCCCGGGGGGCGGCTAGCGCAGAACCTTGCTGCCCTGCGAGACCTTGCCGTTGCCGACGCTGTCGTCCGCGGCGTTGCCGGAGCCCTTCAGCGCCTCGGCCGAGTGCTCCAGGTCGTGGACGCCGGTGTTGTTGTCCATGTTCTTCTTCAGGACCACCACGTCGATGAAGCCGGTGTCGATGCGGCCCGCGCCGACGGCCGCCATGGATTTCTCCGTGGCCGCCGCGACCTCGGCCTGCTCGGAGGCGGGAGCCGCCCGGCCGCCCGTAGCGCCGCCGGTGCCGCCGGACGCGCCGGTCATGCCGCCGGTCGAGCCGTCCGTGGATCCGGGGAGGCCGCCGTTGTCCGCCATCCAGGCGCCCATCTGCTTGGGGTCCGCGGGGGCGGTGTCGGAACCGTTCGCGCCGGTCTGGTCGCCGCCGGTGTCGGCGGCGGTGGTCGGGTCCGCGGCGGGGGTGGACGGGCCTGCGCTCTTCTTCGTAGAAGGAGGCTTCGATCCGCCGGTGCTGCTCGCGGTGAACATCGCGCTGTCGGCCGCCATCATCTGCATCTTGTCCGGATTCTTCGCGTCCACGATTTTCTGGGCGGCCGCCTTCACGGCGGCGGGGGCGTTCGGGTCCTTGAGGAGATCTTCGGGAGACTTCGGCATGGTGTCGAAGCCCTTCTCGTAGTTGGAGTAGGCGATCATGCCGTTGGGCAAGGTGATCACGGCGCCCTTGCCGTCCGCGGTGCGGTCGATGGATGAATAGACCCCGCTCTTGACCATCGCGTCCTCGTCCTTCTGGACCGCGGCGGTCTGCTCCTTCTTGGCCTCGGCTTCCTGCTGCTTGCCGATGTCCAGCAGAGAGTTCATCGTCGCGGGGTCTCCCGCGGGCGCCGCGGAGCAGCCGGTGGAGCCGGCCTCGCAGGTGGGAGTCTGGAACGGTCCGTAGGTGCCGGGGGCGACGATGGTCTTGCCGTCGGGAGTGGTGCCCTGGTTGTAGTTGTTCGTCGTGGCGACGGGAGCGGGGGCGGGGGCGTCCGTGGACGCGGCATCGGGCGGGACGGCCCAGGCCCGGCCTCCGGAGAGGAGGGTGAGAGCGGCGACGACGGCTTTGAGAGGGGTGTTCATGGCCTTGCTCCTTGTGCGACTCTTGGATGATAGCCCCGGCTCCTTATAACCGCAATGGGCCCAAGGACCTATATGTCAATGGGTCCAAAGGCCTATTTATCGGGGCTCGTAAGCGCAATACGCGCTGTCCCAGGCGGTCAAACGGACTCCTGCCCGGAAGCCATAGCCAGGGCCTAACATTTTCCAGGTGTAGCAGTTCCCATCCGTCACGGAGAATCCCGAGGCATCGGTATCGGGCACGACTCCGTCGGATGTTACCCGGACCCCCTCAAGAGGCACCCAATTAGACTCGCTATAGGCGAAGTCGGGGCGGCGCTCGCAGCTCGCCGTCCACGATTGCGAAGTATACGCCGAGTGCTTCTCATCGACGCCGCTCTGCCACCATTCCGCCGCGAGAAACGGAGTCGTTTCGCCGGGGGCGTTTCCGGGGCAGGCGTAGGTCGGCGCGCAGCGATATTTCGCTCCTATTTTCAGTGCCGATAGAGGCGTGTGGCAGCCGTTGATCGGTGCCGGATTCGCCGGCGTCCGCGCGGCGGCCGTCCCGCCGCCGCGGCCGGAACCGCCGCCGCCACGGACGACTTCGTCGGCCGGGGGAGGCGCGTCCGCGGGCGCGGCGTCGGACGGAGGCGGCGCGTTCTCGGGAGCGGCCTCGGGCGCCGATGCGGAGGCGTCCTGGGTGTCGGCGGGAGTGTCGTCGTCGCAGAACGCGGGGGCGGCGAACAGGATCCCGGCCAATAGCAGGAGGGGGGTTCGGGCGATCATAGCGACAGTATAAGGCTTTTTCGGAAACCCGCAATGGCTCGGCCCGAATTTTTACCCGGAATTTGCCGCCCGCGGCCCGATACGGGCCGTTGACCCGGCAGGGGGGCTTATCCTAATATGCCGCACCTATGATTAGATTCGGCACCTCCGGCTGGCGCGGCGTCGTTTCGGACGAGTTCACGTTCTCCAACGTGCGTCGGGTCGCCCACGCGGCGGCCGGCTCGGTGAAGGAAAGCCCCGACGTCGGCCACAACAGCGACGACTACCGCCAGTTCCTGGCGGGCACCGCGCCGAACCGAGTGCCCACCGTCGTGATCGGCTACGACACGCGCTTCCTGTCCGAGGAGTTCGCCCGCGAGGTCGCCGCCGTGTTCGCCAACGACGGCGTGCGCTCCCTGTTTTCCGCCACGGACCTCCCCACCCCCGCCGCCGCCTGGGCGGTTTTGGCGCACAAGGCCGTCGGCGGCGTGATGATCACCGCCTCTCATAATCCCGGAAACTACAACGGCTTCAAGTGGATGCCGTACTGGGGCGGCGCGGCGTCTCCGGCCATCACCAACGATCTGGAGCGGCGCGTCGAGCTGCTGGGCGACCACGCGGTCAAGACCATGTCCGACGAGCGCTCCGTCAAGGAGTCCTGGACGGAGGCCATCGATTTCCGCAAGTCCTACTTCGACCAGTTGGAAAGCCTGCTGGACGTGAAGGCGATCAAGAAGGCGAAGCTGAAGGTCGGCGTGGACGTGATGCACGGCTCCGGCCGGCGCTATTTGAGGGCGTTTCTTGAAGAGCGCCTGGGCGTGGAAGTGGTCGCCCTCCACGAGGACCGCGACGTTTTGTTCGGCGGACGCGCGCCGGAGCCGACGCCGGAATCGCTGGGCGAACTGGCCGAGCTGGTGAAGAAGCGCAAGCTGAACCTGGGCCTGGCCCTCGACGGCGACGCCGACCGCTTCGGAATACTCGACGCGGGCGGGGAATACATTCCCGCCAACGACGTGATCGCTTTGGCCTACGAGCATCTCGTCCTTTACCGCGGCCTGCAGGGCAAGGCCGCGCGCTCTGTGATGACCTCCCATTTCGTGGACGCCGTGGCCAAGTCCCACGGCTCCGAGACGCGCGAGACGCCGGTCGGCTTCAAGTACCTGGGCGAGCTGCTGCGCTCCGGGCCGTTCCTGCTGGCGGGCGAGGAGTCGGGCGGGCTGTCCATGCGCGGGCACGTGCCCGAGAAGGACGGCCTCCTGGCCTGTCTGCTGATGCTGGAGCTGGTCGCGTGCGAGAAGAAGCCCTTGGCGACGGTGCGCGCGCGCCTGCACAAGAAGGTCGGCGCGTTTTTTAATACGCGGATCAATTTCAAGATGGAGCGTCTCCGGCAGATCATCGAGCTGGAGGACCGATTGAAGGTCAAGCCTCCGCTGGAGCTGGCCGGCGCGTCCGTGTGGCGCGTGGACCAGACCGACGGCTTCAAGTTCATCCTGCGCGACGGCTCCTGGCTGGGCCTGCGCAGTTCAGGCACCGAACCGGTGTTCCGCGTGTACGCCGAGGCGCACACGCCCAAGCGGCTCCAGGAGATGCTGGACGCCGGCAAAAAGATGCTTCAGGGGAAATTCTAATGGCCAAGATCGAATCCGTCCGCGCGCTTGAAATCCTGGACTCACGCGGCCTGCCCACCGTCGCCGCCGACGTGACGCTTTCCGACGGCTCCGTCGGCTCCGCGGCCGTTCCCAGCGGCGCCTCCACCGGCGCGCACGAGGCCGTCGAGCTGCGCGACGGCGACAAGAAGCGTTTCTTGGGCAAGGGCGTCACGAAGGCCGTCGCTCACGCCAACGGCGAGCTGGCCCAGGCCGTGAAGGGCTTCGACGCCGGAGACTCCGCCGGGCTCGACGCGAAGATGATCGCGCTGGACGGCACGCCCAACAAGGGCCGCCTCGGCGCCAACGCCATCCTGGCCGTGTCCATGGCCGCGGCGCGCGCGCAGGCCGTCTCGCTCAAGCTCCCGCTGTACGCGTTCCTGCGCAAGACCTACGGCCTCACCGACACGAACTGGCTCCTGCCCGCGCCCATGCTCAACGTCATCAACGGCGGCAAGCACGCCGACTCCGGCCTGGACGTCCAGGAGTTCATGATCGTGCCCACCGAGGCCCCGACCTTCGCCGAGGCCCTGCGCGCCGGCGCCGAGGTGTACCAGTTCCTGAAGAAGGAGCTGGCCGGCATGAAGATGACGGTCGCCGTCGGCGACGAGGGCGGCTTCGCCCCGAAGCTGAAGACCCACGCCGAGGCTCTCGACGTCCTGTCGAAGTCCATTTCCGACGCGGGCTACGCGGGCCAGGTGCGCATCTCCCTTGACGCGGCCGCCAGCGAGTTCTACAAGGACGGCAAGTACGTGCTGGAGGGCAAGCCCCGCACCGCCGACGAGCTCTCGGACGTTTACGCGGCGTGGTCCGCGAAGTACGGCTTCGCGTCCCTCGAGGATCCCTTGGCCGAGGACGATTGGTCCGGCTGGAAGTCCATCACCGCCAAGCTCGGGTCCCAGCTGCGGATCATCGGCGACGACCTGTTCGTCACCAACCCCGTGCGCCTGGCGCGCGGCATCAAGGAAAAATCCGCCAACGCCATCCTGATCAAGCTCAACCAGATCGGCACGTTGACCGAGACGGTGACCGCCGTGCGCGACGCGCAGAAGGCGGGCTTCTCCGCCGTGATCTCCCACCGCTCGGGCGAGACCGAGGACGCGTTCATCGCGGACCTGGCCGTCGCGCTCAACGCGGGAGCCATCAAGACCGGCGCTCCCTGCCGCTCCGAACGCCTGGCCAAGTACAACCGCCTGCTCCAGATCGAAGCCGCCCTCGGCGCCAAGGCCGACTACGCGGGCGGACGCGCGTTCCGGGTCGCGGCCCCGGCGCGATGACCGCGAAGGCCGCGCGCTCCGCGGCCGCCGCGGAGTTCGCGCGGGAGCATTGGGCGCGCCTGCTGGTCGGCGCGGCGCTCCTCATGGTGTTTTTCGGCAACGCCGGCTTCCGCAGCATGGTCTCGAACTGGATGGAGCTGCGCCGCCTCCACCGCGAGATCTCCCAGTTGGACCGCGACGAGAAGGACTTGGACGCGCGGCTGAAGGCCATGCGCTCCGGCGACGGGGCCGTGGAGCGCGCCGCGCGGCGGGATCTGGGCTACATCAAGAAGGGGGAGATCGAGTACCGCTTCCCGCCCCCGGAGAAAAAGCCGTGAAGCCCGTGCTTTTCGCGTTCGGCCCTTTCCGCCTGTACGGCTACGGCGCCATGCTGGTGCTCGCCGGCATCGCCGCCTTCGGCTTCCTGTACTTCCGGATGAAGAAGGCCGGGCTGAAGAGCGAGGACGATTTCTGGATCCTGATCAACGTCATCCTGGTCAGCGGCTTTGGCGGCGGACGGCTTCTGTTCCTGATCGAGTACACGAACTGGTTCTCGCGCGATTTCTGGCGGGCGCTGGTCTCTCCTTCCAGCGGCTTCTCGGTGCTGGGCGGCTTCATCACCGTCCCGATCGGCGTGGGACTTTTCTGCCGTTGGCGGAAAATCTCGTTCGCGCGACTGTTCGACACGATCTGCGTGATGGCGCCGATGGGCCACTCGATCAGCCGCCTGGGCTGCCTGCTGGCCGGCTGCTGCCACGGCCGACCCACCGACGAGCCGTGGGGCATCGTCTTCCGCGACCCGCGCGCGATGGTCCCTCTGGAGTGGCTGGGCGTGCCGCTCCACCCCGCCCAGCTCTACGAATCCTTCGGCAACGCTTTGATCGCCGTCGCGATGTACCGGCTGCTCGTGCGCACGGAAAACTCCCGCCCCGGCCTGGTCGCCGGCGTCTACTTCGGCTGCTACGGCGTCGAACGCTTCGTTCTGGAGTACTACCGCGGCGACACGGTGCCGCTGGCCTTCGGCCTGACCGCCGGGCAGGGGCTGGGCGTGGGCCTGGTCGCGGCGTCGCTGGCCGTGCTGACGTGGAGGTCCCTGTGTTCCCGACCCTCCTGAGGCTCGGCTCGTTCGAGCTGTCCACCTACGGGGTGCTCGTCGCGGCCGGCTATATCGCGGCGATCTACTGGCTTCAGGCGCGGCGCGGGGAATTGGGCCTGACCGAGGACGCGTTCTGGGACCTGATCTACTGGATTTTCGGCGGCGCGCTGCTGGGCGGCAAGATCGGCTACGTGATCGTGGAGCGCGACGTGACGTTGCTCTGGCACGACGTGCGCTACGGCTTCGTGTTCTACGGCGGCTTCCTGGGCTCGCTGCTGGCCGGTTGGATCGCGTCGCGGCGGCAGAAGTTCGACGCCATCAGGCTCTCGGACTATTTCGCGGTGGCATTGCCGCTCGGCCACGCGATCGGCCGGCTGGGCTGCCTGGCGGCGGGCTGCTGTTACGGCGCGCACACCGATCTGCCCTGGGGCATCCCGCTGGCCGGCGACCCGTCGCGCCATCCCACGCAGATCTACGAATCGCTGGCCAACTTCGGCATCGCCTTCATCGTGGCGCGCGTGGGCCTTTCGCGCACGCGGGACCGGCGCTGGAAGCCGGGTTCGGCGGCGCTCCTTTATGTCGCCTTGTACGCGACGGCTCGGTTCCTGATCGAGATCGTGCGCGCCGATGATCGCGGGTTCGTCCTGGCGGGGCTGTCGCCCTCTCAGTGGGTCGCGATCGCGGCGTTGGCCGGGGCGGGAGTCATCACATGGCGAAGAGAGTCCTGAACGTCGAGACGGGCGGGCCGCGCCTGGACGCGTTCCTGGCGAAGTTCCTGGGCGGCTACACGCGCGTGTTCCTGAAGGACCTGATCGCCGCGGGCCACGTGGCCGTCAACGGCGTGACGCGCGACGCCGACGACCGCGTGGAGGAAGGCGACCGCGTCACGATCACGCTCCCCGAGCTGGCGCCGGTCGCCGGCACCGATTTCGAGTCCTGGGTGCTGTTCGAGGACAAGCGTCTGATGGTGCTCAACAAGCCCACGGGCCTGCTGATGCATCCGCTGGGCTCCTCGTGGCTGACCAGCCCGGAGGCCGCGCGCGCGGAGGATCACGAGAACCTGGCGGCTTTGCTCCAGGTCCATCGCCCGGCCATCCTGAAGGCGCGCACGCCGCGCTGCGGCATCGTCCACCGCCTGGATCGCCCCACCAGCGGCGTCCTGGTGGTCGCCAAGGACCCGGAGATCTACGCCGCGCTGTGCGCCGGCTTCAAGGCGCGCGAGATGGAGAAGACCTACCGCGCCATCGTCCGCGGCGAGATGGAGGGGAAATCCCGCATCGACGCGCCCATCGGCCGCGTCCCCGGGGCGCGCAAGATCGTGGTGACGTCCTTGGGCAAGCCTGCTGAGACCGCGTTCAAGGTCGTGTCCAAGAAGAAGGGCGCGGCACTGGTCGAGGCGATGCCTCTGACCGGCCGCACCCACCAAATCCGCGCTCACTTGGCGCACATGGGTCATCCCGTGATGGGGGATTCGGAGTTCGACCGTCCCGGCCCCGGCCAGGCGCAGGCCCCGCGCCTGATGCTGCACGCCTATAAATTGTTGTTCGAGCACCCCGCCAGCGGGCGCCCCGCGATGTTCGTCGCCGAACCGCCGAAGGACTTCACGGCGTTTTGGAAATCGTTGTGAGCCCGGAATTCTGGATTCGTGTCGGTTCGGGACTGATGCTCCTGGCCGTGGGGCTGGGCGCGTTCGCGGCGCATGGATTAAAGACGAAGATCTCCCCGGAGATGTTGACCATCTGGGAGACCGGCGTGCGGTACCACATGGTTCACGCCCTGGCGCTGTTGGCAGTCGGTCTTCTGTCGGATCGTTGGGCCTCGCGGTCCGTGACCAACGCGGGCTGGTGCTTCCTGGGGGGCATCGTCGTATTTTCCGGCAGTCTCTATCTGCTGGCTCTGACCGGCGAGCGCCGTCTGGGCGCCGTCACTCCCATCGGCGGACTTCTCTTCCTCGCCGGATGGGCGCTCCTTTTATTCGCCCGGCTTAAGTAAGCGCCGCCGCCGGCAGAGGTCCGGCCGCGATCAGCCGTTTGCGCGCCGGATCGACGGCCAGATTGAGGCCTTCGAGTGTCCGCGCCCCGAGGATCTGCAGGTCTCCCGGCAGTCCGAAAACGACTTCGTCGATCGTGAAGCGTGATCCGACGCGGACGATGGCGAAGCCCACTTCGCGCTCGAGCGTGCGCCCATCCGCGGTTTGAAAACGAACGGACTTCTTCTCCGTGGAGACGCCGATCGCGAGAAGGGATTCGGTCGCGATCCAGGTGTTCTCGCTGCCCGTGTCAACGAGGATTCCCTTGACGTCCACCGCCCGGACCCGATCCAAATGATTTAAAACGACGCACTGCGTGTAAAACGTTCCCATCTTCCTCTTCATTTCTCCATTGTAGTGCCCGAATCATCCAAACGCCAGGGGCCGATTCAAGCCGGGTGGAACTGAATTTCTAACCGGCAATGCAGAGCCTTTGCCAGTTTCCTCAGGGTTCCGAGCGTCACGTTCTGCGCGCCGCGCTCGATGCGCGATATGTTCGACTGTTTGGTGTGGAGGACGCGGGCGAGACTGGCCTGCGTCAGGCCGGCGCGCTCCCGGGCTTGGGCGACGGCGACGGCCCATCGGACCTCGGCGTCCACTTCGTCGTATGCCTGGCGAAACGCCGGGTCCTTGAGGCGTTCCTTGAGGTCGTCGCGAAAAAAAATCCTCTTCTGCGAAGGCTTGGCTTTCATGGCTGTCGTCTCCGGAGCCAGGAGTTCATCGCCCTCTCGGCCCGTACAATCTCATGCGGGGGAGTCCTGGGAGTCTTCTTCAGGAATCCGTGCGTGATCACGATAGTTCTGCTCGAATAAAAATGAAGGAAGCGGTAGCCGTGATGCTGGATGTCGATGATCAACTCGCGGATCTTGCCTCCGAGCGAGTCCGCGTAAGGTCTTGGGAGATTCGGGCCCGTCGTTTCCAGGAGCATGAAAAACTTTTGAGTTTTCGCGACGTGCTTGTATGGCATCGCGTCCAGCAGCTCTTGCGTCGGGCAGGCGCCGGATTCCGTCACGTAATATTCGATCTGATAACCCGAATCACCGCCGGAATCAGTATATATCATAAAAGATATTATTTCAAGGTCCTCATGTCTTAGGTATACGATCGACCCCCGTGTTTTGTTCCGTGGTCGGGGAATGCTAGAATCGCGCCGATGAGAGCATTGACCTTCCTGGCCGGACGCTTCGTCGCCGGCGACGGCGTGGACGAGGCGATCAACGCGGTCCGCGCGCTGAACGACGACGGCATCAAGGCGACCTTGGACAACCTGGGCGAGGACAGCCTGACGCGCGCGCAGGCCATGGCCGCCGCCGAGGAGAACCTGACGATGCTCCGGCGCATCGCCGACGCCGGGGTGGACTCCAACATCTCGCTGAAGCTGACGCAGATCGGTCTGGCCATCGACGAGAGCCTGGCGCGCGAGAACCTGATCAAGATCGCCGAGGAAGCCGCCAAGCACAAGAATTTCGTGCGCATCGACATGGAAGGCTCGGCGTGGACGCAGAAGACGCTGGACCTGTTCTACTCGCTGCACGACAAACACCCGAATCTGGGCATCGTGCTCCAGGCCTACCTTCGCCGGAGCGAGCAGGACTGCCGCGAAGCGGCCGCGCGCGGCGCGCGCGTGCGCCTGTGCAAGGGCGCGTACAAGGAGCCCGCCGAGGTGGCGTTCCCGTCGAAGGCCGACGTCAACACCAGCTACGACCGGTGCGCGGCCATACTGACCAAGGCGCCCATTCCGGCCTTCGCCACGCACGACGACGCCCGCATCGCGGCGGCGCTCCAGGCCTGCGACGCGTCCGGCCTGGTGAAGACGGATTATGAGATCCAGATGCTCTACGGGATCCGCCCCAAGCGCTGGCGCGAGCTGCGCTCGGCGGGCCATACCATGCGCGTTTACGTCCCGTACGGCACGCACTGGTTCCCGTACTTCTACCGGCGCGTGCGCGAGCGCAAGGAAAATTTGATGTTCGTGGTGAGGAACCTGTGGGAATGAACGCTCTTTTCAAGAAGTCCGCCGGGCCCGGCGCGACCTTCGGCCCCCTCGACGACCTGCGCATCAAGCCCGACGAGCTGCTGATCAAGGTCCACCGCGCGTCCATCTGCGGCTCCGACCTGCCCATCTTCAACTGGAACTCCTGGGCTCCGGAGCGCTTCAAGACGCCCAGCACCTTCGGCCACGAGTTCTGCGGCGACGTGGTGGAGATCGGCGCCAACGCGCGCGACTTCAAGAAGGGGGACTTCGTTTCCGTCGAGAGCCACATCTTCTGCGGCCTGTGCTATCAGTGCCAGAACGGCCAGCGCCACGTCTGCCGCGAGATGAAGATCATCGGCGTGGACGGTCCCGGCGGCTTCGGCGAGTACGCGGCCGTGCCCGCGCGCTGCGCGTGGAAGCACGTGGACGACAGCCTCAAGGAACTGGGCTCGCTGTTCGAGCCGTTCGGCAACGCCGTCTACTCCGTGCTGGTGGAGCCGGTGGCGACGAAGTCCCTTCTCGTCATGGGCTGCGGTCCGCAGGGCCTGTTCTCCATCGCGGTCGCCAAGGCCTCCGGCGCCGGACCCATCGTCGCCGTGGAAAGCTCCCCGTACCGCGCGGAGCTGGCGCGCCGCATGGGCGCCAGCCAGGTCGTCGAGCCCGGGAATTTGGACGCCATCCTGAAGGCCGGCAAGGTCAAGGACGGCTACGACGTGGTTTGCGAGATGTCCGGCGCCGCGCCGGCCATCGAGATGGCCTTCAAGGCCGTGCGCAGCGGCGGCCGCATCACCGCCTTCGGCATCCCGTCGAAGAAGATCGAGCTGGACTGGGCCAACGACCTGATCTTCAAGGGCGTGCGCGTGCACGGCATCGTCGGGCGCGAGATCTTCGAGACCTGGTACAAGGCCGACCGCCTTCTGCGCTCCGGCGCGGTGGATCTGAAGCCCGTGGTCACCCACACCTTCCCGCTGAAGGACTACGCGCACGGCTTCGCCGCGATGACCTCTCCCGAAAAGAACTGCGGGAAAGTCGTGTTCGTCCCTTAGGGCCCCCGGGCGGGCCGCGGGGTATTTCCGCTCATGGGATCGCGTCTAAAAATGTAGACAATTGTCTACATAAATAGACACACTTTCGGGGTAGCCCTATTCCCGGAGGTCTCATGATCTATCAGCGCGGTCATCTTGCCCGTCCCTTGGACGTCGTGCTGGGCCATGGGAGCCGATTGGCGGCCTTGCGCGCGGTCTTCTCGGCGCCCGAGGGCCTGACCGGACGCCAGGTCGCCCTCCGCGCGGGAATCAACCATCAAGCCGCCGCGTTGGCGCTGCACGCATTGGAGAAGGCGGGGATCGTGCAGAGGCGCGAGATGCCGCGGTCGATCGTCTGGCGTCTGGACCGGCGCCGTTATCTGGTGGACGAAATGCTCCTGGCCCTTTTCGAAGGCGAGGTGCGGCACGTGAACGATGTGGTCGCCTCCATCAAGGGGCATCTCGACCGCAAGGCCGACGCGGTGATCATCGTCGGAAGCGCGGCGAAGGGGCGCCTGGCGGCGGGGGAACCGCTGGAATTGATCGTCCTGTGCGAGTCCGCCCGGCGGCGCGCGTTGAGCGAAGCGGTTCGGGTCTTGGCGCGGGAGCTCGACGAGCGGTTCGCGATTCCGTTGAAGGTCGAGACCTTGAGCAGGAAGGAAGCTCCGCCGCGCATCGAGATCATGGACGGCTGGCAGCTTCTGCCGACCGAGGGCCGTCCGTCGGTCTTTACGGCTTCGCGCTGACGACGCTCCAGCGGTAGTACGGCGGGGCGGCGCAGTCGGGGCAGAAGTCGGCGTCGAAACGCTTCGCGGGATCGCAGCCGGGGGTGTCGGCCGTTCGACGGTGAAAATCGATAGGGAACTCAATGAGGCTGGGCGTGGAGTGGGCGACTCCGCAGGCCCCGGAGGCGTCGAACGCGGCGAACAGGGAATCCTTACGAATAAAATCCCGGGAGCTTTCCATGTGAGTGCCGATTCTGAAGCTCTGCGGCCGCCGGTCGCCGGGCGCGGCCAGCTCGCGCCAGAACACGATGTGAACACACGCGACGGCGAAGGCCGCCAAGACGGCGGCGGCGCGGCGATCGGGCCGCGGCAGGCGCGCCAGGGCCGGGGCGAGAGCGGCCAGGCACAGGAATTGCAGGCAGGAGTAGTAGCGCAGGGACGTGGTGTTCCGGAACAGAATAAAGATCGCGGCGTAGGCCGCGGGCCAGAGAGCCGAAGTCCGCTCGTGCGGAGTCATCTCGCGGCGGTCGTTCCACGCGCGGACGGCGCGCCAGGCGACGCAGCCCATCAGGAACAGCGACCAGAGCCCGAGAGTGATTCTCATCGCCCAAGGCGCGATCCAGGAGAAGAGTCGGCGCCAAATCACGGGGCCCGCCATCAGTTGCCACAGGGGGACCGCGTGCCAGATCGCGAACGCCAGCAGGCCCAGCGTGAGGATGCGCGCGGTCCATCTCCGGACGGCGGGGGCGGAGAGGAGTCGGATCAGGGGTTCCTCCCAAGAACCGCCCCAGACGGCGGCGGCGGCGGCCGCGGGGGACAGGGCGTAGAACAGCGGCAGCGCCCAGACGCGCTGGATTTCCCAGGCCGCCTCGGTGAGGCGGGGCTTCACGAAAAAGAGAACGGCCCCCATGGCCAACGCGGAGGTCGACAACCGCAGCCAAGGCAAGACGCTCCGGTCTCCCGCCCAGGCGGCGCGGGCGCCGTACATGACGCACAGGGACAAGGGGACGGCGAGAAAGATGAAATGATTTTGGGCGCCGATCAGGATCGCGGCGCAGAAGAGGAGCGCGCGGGGAAACGTCACGGGCTCATCCAAGACGGAGAAGATCAACGACAGCAGCAACGGCTGCAAGGCGTACACGTCCCACGCCAATCGCGACTTGAGCAGAAGATACGCGCTACCCGCCAGAAGCGCGGCGAACCAGGCCGCGGCCTCCGCGCCGATGCGGCGGCGCAGGTTCGCGGCGAGGATCAGGAAGGCCGCGACGTTCGCGCCGGCGCCGAGCAATCTCAATGAGGCAAGGCTCGATTCGCGCCAAACGAATATTTTCGACAAGACCAATCCGTAAATCGGTCCGGTGTACGTGTTCATTTCATGCGGCGTGAACAGGCCTCGGTCGCGCAGGTCGAGGGCGAACACTCCGATCCAGGACTCGTCTGCGGTCAGCGCCGGGAGTCGTCCCAGCCGGGTCAGGACGGCCGCGGCCGAAACGGCCAGCAGCAGCGCGGCGAGCGCGTCGGCGCGGCGCGAGGTCATGGGCGTATTCTAGCTATAATGCCGCATGATCATGAATTTTCTGGATGAAGAAATCGCGCAGTTGAAGGCCGAGGGCCGGTTCGTGCGTCTGCGTGTCGTCACCGGCCAGCAGGCTCCGGTGTCCATCGTGGACGGCAAGAAGGTGGTCAACCTGACCTCCAACAACTACCTCGACCTGACCGAGCATCCCAAACTGAAGGCGGCCGCGAAGGCCGCCATCGACTCCAACGGCGTGGGCACCGCGGCGGTGCGGCCCATCATCGGCACCATGGACATCCACCTGGCGCTGGAGCAGAAGCTGGCCAAGTTCAAGGGAACCGAGGCCTGCCTCACCTTCCAGTCCGGCTTCACGGTCAACGTGGCCTGCTGTCAAAGCCTGATGAGCTCGGACAAGGACCTGCTGATCTCCGACGAACTCAACCACGCCTCCATCATCGACGGCGGGCGGCTGTCCAAGGCCGTGCGCAAGATCTATCCGCACGGAGACATGAAGGCCTTGCAGGCCATTCTGGAGAGCCCGGAAGCCAAGGGAGCGCGCCGAAAGATGATCGTCACCGACGGCGTCTTCTCCATGGACGGGGACGTCGCGAAGCTTCCCGAGATCGTGGCCTTGGCCGAGACGCACGGCGCTTTCGTGATGGTGGACGACGCGCACGCGTCCGGCGTGATGGGCAAGAACGGCCGCGGCACGCCGTCGCATTTCGGCCTGTCCGACAAGGTCCAGATTCAAATCGGTACTTTGTCCAAGGCCGTGGGCGCGGTGGGCGGCTACGTGGCCGGCGAGCGCCGGCTGATCGACTACCTGACCTCGGTCGCCCGCCCTTTCATGTTCTCCAGCTCCCTGCCTCCGTCCGTGGTGGCGTCCTGCTCCGCCGCGGTGGACGTGATGCTGGACGAGCCGGAGCGCATCGCCAAGCTGTGGGAGAACGCCCGGCATCTTAAGGAGGGGCTCAAGAAACTGGGCTTCGACACCGGCGCGTCCGAGACCCCGATCACGCCCGTGATGATCGGCGACACCAAAAAGGCCCAGGCCTTCTCCGCCCGCCTGTTCGAGGAGGGGGTGTTCGCCCTGGCGATCTGCTTCCCCATCGTCGCCCGCGGCAAGGACCGCCTGCGCACCATCGTCAGCTCCGGCCACACGCCCAAGGATCTGGACTTCGCGCTGGAGAAGTTCGGCAAGGTGGGACGCGAACTGGGTCTGATCCCGTAAGGCGTCCTGCGTTCCGTCATTGACAAACGCCGGTGCCGGGTGTATCATACTTTCAGGAAATATTGAAAGTATGAGCGAGACCGCGAACGCAGGACTGCCGGCGGCCAGAGAGCGCTTCGTCCGCTCCTGGGGCGAGATGGCGTCCCGCTGGGGCATCAATAAAACCATGGCGCGCGTCCATGCGCTCCTGATGATCTCCGAGGCCGCGCTGTCCACCGACGAGATCATGGAACGTTTGGCCATCAGCCGCGGCAACGCCAATATGAATCTGCGCGGCCTGGTGGATTGGGGCCTGGTCCGCCGCGTGTCGGTCGGCAGCGAGCGCAAGGAGTATTTCGAGAGCGAGAAGGACGTTTGGAACATGTGCTGCCGCATCGCCCGGGAGCGAAAGAAACGCGAGATCGAACCCGTGCTCGGCACCCTTGAGGAGTGCATCAAGGAAGCCGGCGGGGGGAAGGAAGCGGCCGCCTTCCGGCGGCGGCTGACGGATCTCCTGGAGCTGGTCCGGATGCTGGATTTCGTGCTGGGAAAGATGGCGGCGCAGGAGAAGAACGACGTTCTGCCCAGGGTGCTGAAGCTCATGAAGGCGATGGGCTAGGCCCCGTTTGGTATAATCAATGACCCTCATGCCGATCTCGCTGTTGAAGGTGGAAGAATCTCTCGCCAAGGTGCGCTCCGGGCTGGAAAGCCGCGCGCGCCGGATCGAGGGGCGGGTCGGCCAGGAACTGGCGGCGCACATCTCCCGTCCGGGCAAGATGCTGCGCGCGCGCTTCGCGCTCCTGCTTTCGGGCGCCCTGGGCGTGGACGAGGCCAAGGCCGAGGGCGTGGCCCGCGCCATGGAGCTGGTCCACAACGCCAGCCTGCTTCACGACGACTGCGTGGACGAGGCCGAACTCCGCCGCGGCCATCCCACCCCCAACAAGGTTTTCGGAACCACGACGGGCCTGCTGCTGGGCGACCTGGCCTTCGCTCAGGGCCTGGAAGAGGCCATCGACATCTCCCCGAACGCGCCGAAGCTCCTGGTGACGACCGTGCGCGAGATGACGGTGGGGGAGCTCCAGGAAGAGTTCCTCAAGGGTTCGCTGACCGTGGACGAGAAGGCCTACATGGGCGTGGCCTCGCGCAAGACCGGCGCTCTGTTCGAGTGGGCCGGCGCGGTGCTCTCCGAGCTGAGCCCTTTCCCGCACGAGCAGGCCGATCCGCCGCGCCTGGCCTGCGCCGCCGGCATCCTTCTTCAGATCGTGGACGACATCCACGACTACACCCTCACCGAGCGCGTCTCCGGCAAGGACGAGGCCCAGGACCTGCAGAACCGCAAGCTGACCTTGCCCTGCATCTACGCCCTCCAGGACCCGAAGTCGCGCGACGGCTTCCTGAAGCTGTGGGAGAACGCCGCGACCGACCCGGCCGCCGCGACCAAGATCGCCAAATTCCTGAAGGACGGCGGCCACATCCAGAAGACGCGCGACACCGGCCGCCAGCTCGTCGATTCGATGCTGGCCATGATCCGCAGGCTCCCCGTGCAGGCCGAGGCCAAGGAGCTGGCGTTCTTCGTGGAGATCATGGCCAAGAGGGAGTTCTAGCCGTGTCGTACGAAGCCCTGCTCCGCAAGGCGTGGAAAAGCGGGGACTTCGCCGTTTCCGAGGCGGAGGCCGCGCAGGCGGACCCCGCCGACGAGGCCAGCATCCGCAAGGTGCGCCTCGAGATGGAAGAGATCGCGGCGCGCGAGGTCTGGGACGCCAACTCCTGCCTCGTCGCCCATAGAGAGGGAATCATGAAACTTGCCCCGTTCGTGAAGTTCCGGGAAGAGAAGTTCGGCGCGGTGCTGTTCGAGACGCGCTCCGAGAAGGTGTACACGCTGAGCCCCACGGGCGCGGCGGTCGTGCGCGAGGTCATCGCCGGAGCCGACTCCGCCAACCTGGTCGCCAAGCTCCAGGAGAAGTTCGAGGATCCGTCCGGAAAGATGGCCGCCGAGGCCGTGTCGTTCCTGGGCCAGCTGAAGGAAAAGGGACTCGTCGTCGAATAAAGAGGCTTTCATGACCACCGAAACCGCCGCCAACCCGGAACAGACCAACACCTCCGACCTCGCCGCGCCGCTGTACGTGGCCTGGCAGATCACCAACGAGTGCAACCTGGCGTGCCTGCACTGCATCGAGGAGTCGGGTCCCGGCAAGGCCTTCAAGGACGAGCTGACCACCGAGCAGGCCTACCACATCATCGACCAGCTGGTGAAAAGCGAGGTTCCGTACGTCTCCTTCTCCGGCGGCGAGCCGATGGTCCGGCCGGACTTCTTCGGCATGGTGGAACGCATCACCAAGGGCGGCGTCGGCCTCAAGATCGAGACCAACGGCCACTACCTGACGCCCGAGAACTGCAAGCGCCTGAAGCACCTGGGCGTGAAGGCGGTCCAGGTCTCCTTGGACGGCGCCAGCAACGCGTCGTTCAACAAGATGCGCGTGCACGGCCGCTTTGAAGAAGCCCTCAACGGCATCAAGAACCTCCGCGAGGCCGGCGTTCCCATCGAGATCAACTTCGTGCCCGCCAAGTTCAACATCAAGGAGATCGGCGCGGCGGTGGATCTCGCGCACAAGATCGGAGCCTATTCATTTTATACCGGTAAACTGATGTTCACCGGTAATGCCGTGCGGACCTGGGGGATTACTGCCCCGGACGAAAATGATTACCCCCAGTTCTTCGCCACGCTGAAGGAGAAGTCCGAGGAGTACAAAGGCCGCATGCGGGTGTACTTCCATGAAATGGGGCTTCTGGACGAGCTTCGTTATCGTCTGGAGAATCCCGCGGCCCTGTTCATCATCCTGCCCAACGGCAAGGTGAAGCTGATCAACGCCCTGCCGTTCACCTGCGGCGACCTGCGCACGGACACCCTGGGCGGCGTCTGGAAGCAGTTCCAGAGCGCCTGGACCAGCCCGCGCGTGTCGGCCTTCATCGACCGCCTGGCCGAGGACCCGTCCATCGTCTCCCGCCTGCACCAGTGGGAAGAGGTCGGCACGAAATGACCGACGTCTTTTCCGCGCCCCACGCCCCGGCCGAGCAGACCTTCGTGATGAAGGTCGCTTCGGTGGTACGCTACAGGTTCTTCCTGTACGCCGGGCTTCTTCCGTATCTTTTGGGGGCGGGATGGGCGTACGGGGTCGAGAAGATCTTCCGGCCGGGAGTCTTCTGGCTGGGACTTTTCGGCATCTTCCTGTCGGTCGTCGGAGTCGAGAGTTTTAACGAATATTTCGACGCCAAGATGGGCACGGACCGAGTGTTCAATCCCGACGCCGAGGAATACATCCCCGAGTGGATGTTCTCCCTGGGAGTCGCGGCGTTCGCCTTGGCCGCTTCCATCGGTTTCTTCCTCGCCTGGCAGGGAGGGTGGCCCATCGTGATGTATACCTTGCTCGGCGGCGCGGCCGCCGTTTGGTACGTCGGCCCGCCCGTCCGTTGGGTCTATCGCGGTCTTGGGGAGACGGTCATCGGTTTGTCGTACGGTCCGTGGATGACGCTAGGTTCCGTTCATCTTCACACGCACGCATTTTCTTGGGGCGCTCTTCTCGCGTCGTTGGTCCCCGGACTCCTGATCATGTCGTTGGCGACCGTGAATAATATTCCGGACTTCCACCAAGATCGTTTGGTCGGCAAGAAGAATCTCGTCGTTCGGCTCGGCCGCAAGAAAGGGCGCTATCTGTACCTCGCCTTGTCGGCCATGGGCTTGTCCGTCGCCGCTCTCGGCGCGATCACGCACGTCTTCCCACACGCCGCATTGCTTGCCGCCGCCGCCGGCCTCCCGTTGTGGTGGCTCAGCCTGAGAGCGGGGCGCGACACCTGGGATACTCCGCGTCTGTTCGTGCCGGCCGTGAAGCATATCGTCCAGTGCTACGCGCTGACCACCTCGGTCTTCGCACTAGCCGTGGCCTTCGGGGGATCTCGGTGAAGATCGACTCCTTCGCGGCTCCGACCATGGTCACCTGGCAGCTGACCCGGGACTGCAACCTGGCGTGCCTCCATTGCTGCACGGATTCCGCGCCGGGAAAGGCCCTGCCCCACGAGCTGTCCCGGGAGCGCGCGCTGTCGCTGTGCGCCGAGATCGTCGCCGCCGGCGTGCCGTACGCGATGATAGTGGGCGGCGAGCCCACTATGGTCCCGCATTTCGCCGAGGTTTGCCGGACCTTGTCCGACGGCGGCGTCCTGCTCAAGATCGAGACCAACGGCATGTCGTTCGACGTGTCCCTGCTGAAGGGGCTGTCCGTGAGATCCGTTCAGATCTCCATCGACGGCGCCACGCAGGAGACCTTCGCCAAGCAGCGCCCCGGCGGCGTTCTCTCCAAGGTGCTGGCGTCGTGCCGGGCCGTCCGCGCCGCCGGGCTTCCCTTGGAAATCACCTTCGCGCCGACCGCGCTCAACATCCACGAGGCCGAGGCCGTGCTCGATCTGGCCGCGGAGTTGGGCGCGTTCCGCTTCAACACCGGCCAGCTGATGCGCCTGGGCACGGCCGCGAAGCTGTGGGATCGCCTGGAGCCGTCGCGTGAGCAGTACGCCGCCTTCCGCGCGATGCTGGACCGGCGCGCGGCCGCTGACACGCGCGTCGAGCTTTGCTATCTTCCGTTCTCCATGGAAGAAGAGATGCGCGGGCGCCGGCTGGAGCCGTCTGGAACCTTGCTCATTTTGCCGGACGGGCGCGTGAAGGTGACCGCGCCCCTGCCGTACGTCTGTTCCGATCTGTCGAAGCACTCGTTTCTCGAGGCCTGGGACGCTTACCGCAAGGCGTGGAGCGATCCGCGCGTGAGCAACGGCCTGGAGCATCTCGCCGCGGACCCCGCGTTCTCGGCGAAGGCTAATCAATGGGTTTCTTTGGACTCGCTTTCGCACGATTTGCCTGTCGTGGTCTGATGGGCGAAAAGGAGTAACACATGAACGACCAGAAAACCGTGACCGACGCGAAGGCTCAGCCGAAGCTCGCTTGGGAGACGCCCTCTTTGGAGGAAGTTTCCGAGCGCGTGATGGCTCAGCCGTACATTCGGTTCACGTGACGGACCGGAGGGGGGCGGCGGTGGGCGACTACCACGCCCCCCTCTTTCTTGCTTGGCAGCTGACCAACAACTGCACCGGACGCTGCCTGCACTGTTGCGAGGAGTCCGGCAAGGAGTTCATCTGGAAGGACGAGATGGATCGCGCGCAAGCGCTTTCGCTTGCGCGCCAAATCGTCGATCTCAAAATCGCCTACGTCGCCTTCGGCGGAGGTGAACCGATGGGCGTCCCCCACGTGTGGGACGTCTTCGAAACCCTGGCGGCCGGCGGGACGGAAATCAAGATCGAGACGAACGGTCTCGATCTTGATGACATGGCCTGCGACCGCCTGAAGGCGATGAACATCGCCTGCGTTCAGATATCAATCGATGGCGCCGTCGCCGCGACCCACGAGAAACTTCGTCCCGGGTCCGGTTACCGGCCCGCGTGGGACGCCATCGATCGCCTCGTCGCCCGCGGACTCGAGCCGGAACTCGTTTTCATCCCGACGAAGTACAACGTCAAGGAAGCCGTCGCGGTCTACGAACAGGCGACCGAACGAAAAGTGCGCACCTTCGTGACCGGCCCCATGATGCGCCTGGGCCGCGCGGCTCACGCCTGGGATTCCTTGGCCTGTTCCGACGAGGATTGGGCGGAGGCCGTGATGGGCCTAAAGACGGCCGCGGCGGTCTTGAAGGGGCCCCGGTTGGCCGTGTATCCGTGGGGTATCCAGCAGGAGATGGTCACCCGCGCCGAGAGCCCCCAATCCATGGTGCTCGTGGTCCCCAACGGCCGCGCGAAGCTTCTCAACGCGCTTCCGTTCGCCGTCGCCGACCTCAAGACCGAATCGCTCGCCTCCGCCTGGCCCAAGGTCGGCGCCGCCTGGAAATCCAAGGAAGTCCAGGACTTCGTGCGCCGCGCCCAGACCGAGACCGACCTGCTCAAGCACGCCAACGAGTGCTGGGACATCGTCGTTCCGGCCTAGGCCCTTTTCCGCCCCGGCGGTTCCCGGAGGGCCCACGCGGCGCCGCGGGCGCGCCGCTACACTGAAGCCATGAGGAGATTTTCGACGGTCTTTCTCGCGGGCGCGGTCCTCCTGTCCTCCCTCGCGGCTTCGGCGCAGGTCGTCGCGCGCGCCGTCCCGGCCATGCCGGTCGTCCAGGCGGTCCCGACGGGCGCTTTCCTCTCCTCGCTGACTCTGCAGACCCAGGCGCTGACCGCGACCCCCACGATGTCCCTGCCCGAGGCGTTCCGCGCGGCGCTGCTTCCCGCTCCCGCCGCCGCGGCCCCGGAGGCGTTCGCCGCGCGCGCCGCGCTGGTCGAGGCGCTGGCCGCGCCGAAGACCGCTTTGCCCGCCCTCGCCGCGACGATGCGCGCGGCGGGAACCAAGAAAGGCGAAAGGGCCGCGGACGCCTTGGAGGCTCTCGGCCAAAACATCGGCGAGGCTCCCGCGGCCGAGCGTCGCGATCTGGCGAAGGAAGCCGCGAAACTCAACGCCCGTTTCGATGGGGCGACGGCGGCCCCGGGCGAGGAAGTGGATTTGTCGGCCTTCCCGACCGTGGAAGACGGGCCCGGCGAGAAGAAGGCCGAGAAGAAGCGCCGGCAGGAGATCGAGAAGATCCGTCTCATGCAGAAGGAAATGTACGCCGACGGTCATCGCTCGGTGCTGGTCGTCCTGGACGGCCTGGACAGCGCCGGCAAGGGCGGAGTCGTGGACGCGTTCCGCGGCATTAATCCGTCCTGGACGCGGACCGAACAGTTCAAGAAGCCGACGCCCGAGGAGTTCGCCGAGCACTTCCTGGCGCGCACCAGGAGAAAGGCGCCCCAGGAAGGAGAGTCCAAGATCGTCTTCTTCGACCGTTCCCATTACGAGGACATCATCGTCCCGACGGTCATGCGCGACCTTCACGCGAAGGACGCGGCCAATCCCGCCGCCATGTACTCGGACGCGGAGATCGAATCACGCTTCGCCCAGGTCGTGGCGTTCGAACGCGAGATGGCGGCGCGCGGCGTCCAGATCGTCAAAATCTATCTGAACATGTCGAACGAGGAGCAATACGCCCGGCTTCAGGACCGCATGGACAAGCCCGACAAGCGCTGGAAGAGTCCGCCCGACAAGAACCACAAGATCAGCGACCACGAGACGCGCAAGAACTTCGATTTCTGGGTCCGCGCGCGCCGAGCCGTATTGGCCCGGACCAGCGCCTGGTGGTCCCAGTGGCACGTGATCGGCGCCGACGACAAGGCGACGCGCGACCTGGCGGCCGTCAAGCTGGTGCGCCGCGCGATGGAGAGGATGAACCTGAGCTTCCCCCAGCACCCCGAGATGGACGGGGTCCAGGTCCCGAAGTAGTCCGGGCGGGGTCAGCTTCCGCCGCTGGAGCCCGACGGACCGGGCGTGGGAGGGGGCGGCGTCTTGGCGTCGAACATGGCGGCCTTCGGCGGGCCCTTCATCAGGGCCTCGTTGAGGATGAAGATGTCCACGTCCAGGCGCGCGCCCATCACGCCCAGCCAGCGCAGGTCATCGCGGCCGAAGCGCAGGGCCGGCGCGACCTTGCGGTGGATGATGCAGCCGAACTCGACGACCGTGTCGCCGCCCAGCGCGCCGATCTTCTGAGCGAACGGCGCCAGGCGCTTGATCATCCCCTTTACATGGTCGTCGAGCGACTCGGTGATCGGCGTCTTTGAGTCAAGCACGAAGCCGTGCTTCTTCTCCACGTTGCCGAAGTGCCCGCGCGCGTCGCCGATCTTCCAGGTCTCATCGGGGACCAGGCCCGTGGCCTCCTGGACCTGGGCGGCGGTGAGCGTCGCGCTGGTGATCGTGAAGCGGACCGACGTCTGTTCTCGCATCATCGTCCGAAGTTTAACCTCCGCGCGCGCGCCCGTCAAGGGCGCGCCGCTTGCTCCGGCCCGAAGTCAGCTTCGCCCGGGCGTTCCACAGCGCGAGCTTCAGTTCGGCGTGCCGGTCGTCGGCGATCCGGGCCAGGCCCTGTTCGTAGGCGGCCAGCGCCTGGTCCGGCTCGCCCAGCTTCTCCTGCGCGACGCCGAGATCCAGATAGCCGGAGGCGAAGCGCGGGTTGAGCCGGACGGCTTGGGCGAAGTCGTCGCGCGCCGGGGCCGTCCGGCCCATCAGGAAGCGCAGGACGCCGCGCGCGTTCCAGTACCGGAAATTCCGCGGATTCTCCGCCAGCGCGGCGTCGATTCTCGCGAGAGACGCGGGATCGGGCTTCAGCTCCGACAAGGCCAAGGTCTGGCTTCCGCCCAGTCCTCGGACCTCGTCGGCCATCCAGCCCGCGTACGCCAGGAATATCGCCAAGGCGCAGGCCAGCAGCGCGTAGCCCGGCCCCTTCCAGCGCGGACCGGCGGGCTTGAGCCGCGCGAGCGCCTCCAGTCCGGCGGCGGCCAAAATCCAGAGCAGGGGCCGCGCGGAGTCCGAGTAGAAGGTCCGGACGCCGACCAGCGCGTAGAGGTTGAAAGACAGCCAGAGGAGGCCCAGCGCTCCCAGCGCGGGCGCGGGGCGGAGGACGCACAACGCGGCCAGCGCGATCAGGATCCAAGAGTGCGACCAGAGCACCGCGAAGCGATGGGCGCTGGTGGCCGCGTAGCGCCCGGGATGTTCCTTGATGTTTTCCCAGATGACGGCGTTCAGGGCGGCCGCCTGCTCCCGCGGCGCCAGGGCATCGAAATCCGCGCGCCGCTCGCGTCCGATCGCCGCGGCCTCCTCGAACTCCATGGGGGTTTCCCGGCCCAGGCTGGCGGCCATCAGGTTCGGGATGTAGGTGTTGTCCTCCAGGGGGATGACGCGATGGAAGACGATCCCGTTCCGCGCCGTCCACGGAGCCAGCACGGCCAGGATCCCGCCGCAGAACGCCGCGAGGAGGCGGGTCCGCCGTCCCTTGAAGCGGGGGAAGAGCAGGAGCGCCGCGGCGAACAGCGGGGGCCAGGCCAGGAGGGCGGAACGGCAGATCAGGACAAACCCCGTCAGCGCGCCGGCCAGCGCCGTTCGCGCCGGATCGGGCGTCTCGCTCCACTCCGCGACGGCGACGGCCAGGGCCAAGACGCAGAAGCCGTAGAAAAAATATACGTTGAGGCCCATCGGCCCTTGGCGCACGACCGGATCCAGGAACAGCCCGGCGGCGGCGAACGCGCCGCCCCACGCCGAGCCCAGGCGCGACGCCAATCCGAACGCGGCCGCGATCATGACCAGCCACAGGACGATCTGCCCGCGCTGGGCCGTCTCCCGCGTCAATCCTCCCTGGAGAACCCCGCTCGCGGCCAGAAACGAGGGGAACAGCGGCCCGCGGGCGACCTGCGGATCGTACTCGCGGTCGAACATCTGCGCGGCGAAGTCGTAGTAGTTCTCCTCGACCTCCGGGACCCGGGGGGACGAACGGGCGATCGCGACGAGGGCTGCGGCGGCCAGCACCGCCGCCAGCGCCGCGAGCAGGACGGCGGCGCGGCGCGGAGGCGCCATCAGTGGCGGAAGTGGCGCACGCCGGTGGCGAGCAGGGCGACGCCGTGGCGGTCGCAGGCTTCGGCGGCGTCGCGGTCCTCGGAGGCGCCGCCGGGATGGATCACCGCGGTCACGCCGCCCTCGGCGGCGGCCAGGATGTGCTCCCCGGTGAGCGCGCCGTCGGACGCCATGACCACCGGTTCGCCGGCGGCCAGGATGGGATGGCGCTCCTGGGACTTCACCAGCGCCAGACGCACCGCGTCCAGGCGCGAGGTCTGCCCGGAGCCGATGCCGATCACGGCGGAGCCGCGGGCGATGACGGCCGCGTGCGTGCGCGCGTGCATGGCCGTGTGCCAGGCGACGAGCAGGCCCGCCGTCTCGCGCTCCGACGGGGCCCGGCGGGAGACGGACTTGAGATCGCCCAGGAACGGCCTTTGATCCCGCTCCTGGACCAGCATCCCGCCCGCGACCGCGCGCAGGTCCAGTTCGTGCGGCGCGATCAGCGCCGAGGGCAAGGTCACCAGGCGGATGTCTTTTTTCGTCTTCAGCAGGCGCAGGGCCTTAGGCGTGAAGTCGGGCGCGGCGATGCAGGACACGAATTCCTCGGCGAAGAAGGACGCGGCCTCCTCGTCCACCTCGCGATTCACCGCGGCGGTGCCGCGGAAGCAGCCCCGCGGGTCTCCGGCGTAGGCGCGGCGCGCGGCCTTGGACAGGTCCTCGGCGGCGGCGAATCCCGCGGGCACGGCGTGCTTGACGATGGCGCACGCGGGCCGGTTCAAGGCCGTGACCAGCTCCCACGCGGTCTCCAGGTCCAGGTAGTGGCCGTAGGCGAGCGGCCGCCCGAACACCAGCTGGGCCGCGTTCAGGCCCCACGGACGCGCGCCCGAGAGGGTGTAGAACGCGCCCTGCTGATGGGGATTCTCCCCGTAGCGCAGGTCGGCGCTTTTCTTGAGCGCCACCACCACCTCGTCGGGCATCTTGTCCCACTTGCCGCCCAGATACTGGGCGACGGTCGAGTCGTAGTAGGCGGCGTAGTGGAAGGCCTTCGCGGCCAGAATCTGGCGCCGGTCGGGCAACATGCGGTCGTAGGCGGTCAAGGTGTCCACGGCCTGCTGATAGTCGTCCGGATCGCACAGCGGTATGACCTGCTTGAAATTGCGCGCGGCGGCGCGCAGCAAGGTGGGCCCGACCGGATCCACGTAGGCCAGGACCTCGTCCTGGGTCAGCGCGGCGTCGGCGGTCGCCTGCGCCAGCGGATAGAGGTTCACGGCGACCAGGTCCACGGTCGGCTTATCGCCCGCGATGGCGGCGACCACCTTCGGGTGCAGCATCCCCAGCGTGTCGGCGGGAAGCCGCTCTCCGGTGAACTCCGACAGGGACTTGTGCCTCGCGCCGGCCTGGCGCAGCGCGGTGGCGGTCGGGCCCGTGGCGACCAGCTCGAAGCCCAGCGACAGAAGGGAATGCGCGAACTCGGCGACGCCGGTGCGGTCGGCGACGTGTAAAAGCGCGACGCGCGGGCGGTCGCGCTCTTTCTTGGCGGTCATAACATGTCCTTGAACTGCCCTTCGGTCAGTACCTTCACGCCCAGTTCGTTCGCCTTTTTAAGTTTCGAGCCCGCGTCCTCGCCCGCGACGACGTAAGTCGTTTTGGCCGACACGGAGCCGGAGGCCTTGCCGCCGCGCGATTTCACCAGTTCCTCGGCTTCGTCGCGGGTAAATATCGAAAGGGCACCAGTGAAGACGAACGTCATCCCTGAAAATGGAGCTCCGGCAGATATCTTTCGTTCCGTTTTGGCCATGGCGAGGCCGTACTTCCGGAGGCGTTCAATGAGAGTACGACCAGTCTTGGACGAAAAAAACTCGTGTAGGGATTTTGCGACGATCGGCCCCACGTCCGGCGCCGCCTGGAGGTCCTCCTCGCTCGCGGCGAGCAGCCAGGCGATGTCGTACCGTTCGGCCAGGACCTCCGCCGTTTTTTCCCCGACCTGGCGTATTCCCAATCCGTTGAGGACCCGGTCGAGCGTCTTCGACTTGCTGGCTTCGATCTGCGCCAGAAGATTGTCCGCTTTCTTGTCCGCGAACAGCTCCAACTCCAGGAGCTGTTCTTTTTTCAAATCGTAGATATCCGCGACATCCTTCACGAGTCCGCGCGACACCAATTGGTCCACCGCCGAATCGCCCAGCCCGACGATATCCATGGCCCCGCGGGACGCGAAGTGCTCCAAGGTCCGGCGCAGCTGCGCCGGACACGACGGGTTGTCGCAGCGGTACACGACCAATTCGTATTCCTTGACGACGGGGCTGCCGCAGTCGGGGCATTTCTTGGGCGGGTTGATCGCCGTCCGCTTCTTGCCCTTCTCCACGACCTTGACCACCTTGGGGATCACCTCGCCGGCGCGCTCGATCAGCACGCGGTCGCCGATCTTCAGTCCCAAGCGCTCGACTTCCTCGAAGTTATGCAATGTGATCGATGAGATGGTCACTCCGGCGCAGAATACCGGCTCCACCTTGGCGACGGGGGTGATCGCACCGGTGCGACCCACGGAAAAATGGACGTCGACCACCTTGGAGGTCGCCTGCTGGGCGGGGTATTTGAACGCCATGCCCCAGCGCGGGCTGCGGGCGGTGAAGCCGAGCCTTTTTTGCTGAGCGAACGAATCGACCTTCACCACCAGACCGTCAACGGCATAGGCCAGTTTCGGCAGCACGGCTTCCCGGAAGCGGGAGTAATACGAAACGACGGCGTCCACGTCCGCGCACCGCTCATACGAGCTCGAACGAATGCCCAAATCGGTGCATTTCTTCAGAAAATCCGCGTGCGAGGCCGGCTCCGTCCCTTCCCACAGGCCGTAGGAGTGCGCCGTGAAGCGCAGGCGGCGGGAGGCGGTGATTCCCGGATCCTTTTGGCGCAAGGACCCGGCCGCGCAGTTGCGCGGGTTCGCGAAGGGCTCGCGTCCCGCGCGCTTCTCGTTTTCGTTGACCTTCTCGAAATCGGCGAAGGTCATGTACACCTCGCCGCGCAGCTCCAGGCGCCTCGGAGCGCCGTCGGTCAGCTTCAGCGGGATCGCGCGGATCGTCTTGGCGTTGGCCGTGACGTCCTCGCCGGTCTCCCCGTCGCCGCGCGTGGCCGCCCGGACCAGGACGCCGTTCTCGTAGGTCAGCGCGCAGGACAATCCGTCGATCTTCGGTTCGACCAGGTAGGACGGAGCTTCTCCGGGGGGGAGGTTCTTGCGCACGCGCTCGTCCCAGGCGCGGATGTCGGCTTCCTCGTACGCGTTGTCCAGCGACAGCATGGGGACCGCGTGCTTGACCGGTGCGAAATCCGAGCCCACGCCGCCGGACACGCGCCGCGCCGGGGAGTCCGCCGCCGCCAGCTCCGGATGCGCGGCCTCCAGCTCCTTCAGGCGCGCCATCAGCCGGTCGTACTCCGTGTCGGAGACGGTCGGGCTGTCGAGAAGGTAGTAGCGGCGGTCGTGCTCGCGGATCTCGGCGCTCAGGGCCGCGATCTCGGCGTCAGGGCTTTTCGGACGAGGGCTCATGGGGCGGGTCGCTTTTTTTGACTTTCGCCTTCTTGGCTTTCGCGGGCTTGGCCTTCGGCGCCTCGCGCAGGGCCTTCAGGGCGTCCAGGACTCCGTTGACGAAGCGCGTGGCTTCCTCGGTGGAGTACTTGCGGACGATCTCGATGGCCTCGTCCATGACCACGCCCAGCGGCGTGTCGGGGCGCGCGACGATCTCGTAGGCGGCCAGGCGCAGGACGTTGCGGTCCACGGCGGCCATGCGGTTCATGGCCCAGTTCGCGGCGCGCTCCTGGATCAGGCCGTCGATCTCGTCGCGGCGCGCGATGGCGCCCAGCGCCAGGACCTTCGCGAACTCCAAAGTCTCCAGGTCGGCGTCGTTGCCTTCGCGGCGGATGACGATGGAGAACGCCTCCTCGGCGGGCGTGTGGGCCACGTCGGAGACGTACAGCGCCTGCAACGCGATCTCGCGCGCCAGCCTACGCCTTCCCACGGAGCTCCTCCTTGAGCGCGACCATTTCCAGGGCGGCCAGCGCGGCTTCCCTGCCGCGGTCCAGCGCGCCCTTCGTGCGCGCCATGGCCTGCGCCCAGGTGTTCGGCGTCAGCACTCCCAGGATCACCGGCGTGCGCGTCTCCACGCCGATCCGGTGCAGGCTGCGCACCAGGGAGCCGGAGATGTGGTCGTTCTGCGGCGTCTGTCCCTTGAGCACGCAGCCCAGGGCGATCACCGCGTCGAAGCGGGCGGTCCGCGCCAGCTCGTTGACGGTCCAGGGCAGCTCGAAGCCGCCGGGAACGTGGACGACCATCAGCTGGGAGTCCTTCCAGCCTTCTTCCTTGAGGGTCTTGAGGCAGCTCGCCAGCAGGCGCGAGGTGACCTCCTCGTTGAAGCGCGACACGGCGACGGCGATCCTTTTCATCGGGTCTCCTCGGGTTCGGTGAGCCAGTGTCCGAGCTTCGTTTTTTTCGTGTGCAGATAGCGGGCGGTGTGCGGCGTGGACGGCATCTGAAGCGGAACGCGTTCGGCGACGACCAGGCCGTAGCCCTCCAGGCCCACGATTTTGCGCGGGTTGTTGGTCAGCAGGCGGATCGAGCTGAGGCCCAGGTCGGCGAGGATCTGCGCGCCGATGCCGTACTCGCGCAGGTCGGCCTTGAAGCCCAGCTTCAGGTTCGCCTGCACGGTGTCCAGGCCTTTGTCCTGAAGGGCGTACGCCTTGATCTTGTTGATCAGGCCGATGCCGCGCCCTTCCTGGTTCAGATAGACCAGAACGCCCTTGCCGGCGTGCGCGATCTGTTTGAGCGCCGCCTCCAGCTGGCGGCCGCAGTCGCATTTGGCGGAGAACAGAGAGTCGCCGGTCACGCACGAGGAGTGCACGCGCACCAGCACCTTCTTCGCGCCGGCCACGTCGCCGCGGACCATGGCGAGGTGGACCTTGCCGGTCAGGGACTCCTCGTAGACGCGGATGGTGAAGTCCCCGAACTTGGTGGGGAGCAGGGCGCTGGCCTTGCGCTCGACCAGGCGGTCCTTGCGGCGGCGGTGCTCGATCAGGTCGGCGATGGTGACGATCTTGAGCTTGTGCTTGCGCGCGAACCTGATCAGCTGCGCCGTGCGCGCCATGGTTCCGTCCGCGTTCAGGATTTCGCAGATGACGCCCGCGGGCGTCAGGCCCGCCAAGCGCGCCAGGTCCACGGCCGCCTCGGTGTGGCCGGCGCGCACCAGCACGCCGCCCTCCTTGGCGCGCAGGGGGAAGATATGGCCCGGGCGGGCCAGGTCGTCGGGCTTGGCGCGGGGATTGATCAGCGCCGCGATGGTGGTGGCGCGCTCCTTGGCGGAGATGCCGGTGGTGGTTCCGCGGCGGGCGTCCACGGAGACGGTGAAAGCGGTGTCCTTGCCCGGGGCCGGTGACAGGTCTCCCGCGGCCATGGCGCCCAGCTTGAGCTGGTCGATGCGCGAGGCGGGCAGCGGCACGCAGACCAGCCCGCGCGCGTGGACCACCATGAAGTTGACGGCCTTCACGCCGCAGTGCTCGGCCGCGATCACCACGTCGCCCTCGTTCTCGCGGTTGGGGTCGTCCAGGACCACGACCATGCGGCCCTTCTTGAAATCGGAGATCGCGTCTTCGATGGTATCGAAACTTCGGGAGGCCTTCTTCATCGGGATGTCCTTAGGGCCGAGGCGGCGGCCAATGCATATCGCGCCAGCGGATCCGCTTCTAGATTGACTTGGTCGCCGGCTTTGCGGCTTCCCAGCGTCGTGTTCTTCAGCGTGTGAGGCACCAGCATGATTTCAAACCAAGCCGGCGCCGTTTTCGTGACGGTCAGACTCACGCCGTCGATCGCGACGGACCCTTTTTCGGCAAGTAATCCGCGCAACGGCTTGGGCAGTTCCACGCGAAGACGCCAGAACTCCTTGTCCCACGGCGCGAATGCAAGTATTTTTGCGCTCGCGTCGACGTGTCCGCTGACGAAATGCCCTCCGACTTCGTCGCCGATCCGTAGGGATGTTTCGACGTTGACGTTCGAGCCGTTCGTGAGAGCGCCGAGACTGGTGCGCGACCATGTCTCGGGGCCCACTTCGAATTCATGTTTCTTTCCGTTCGTTCTCACAACGGTTAAACACACGCCGTTAATGGCAATTGACGCGCCCAACGCCGGCCGTTTGATCTTGGCGCCGATCGACAGCCGTGCTCCCTCGCGTTTCTCCACCGTGCCCAACACCGAGATGATTCCGGTAAACATCAAAGAACTCCTTGGACCAGCCAGTCGTCCCCGACCTTGGTCATCTTCGGCGATTTTAACCGCGGCGCGGCATTCGGATCGTCGGCCCCGGACAAAAGTTTGGGCGCCAGGAACACCCGCGCCTCGTCCACCAGTCCGGCGCGCAGGAAAGCGGCGTGGATCGTCGGCCCGCCCTCGACGAGGACCGTGCCCACGCCTTGAGCCGCCAGGTCGCGCAGCGCCGCGCGCAGGTCGGCGGGGCGCTTGATCCGGTAGACGACGGTGTCCGCGGAGGCGTCGAACACGCGCGCATTCTTGGGGAGGGGCCGTTTGCCGGCCAGGACGACCCGCAGCGGGTTCTCGCCCGCGCCGTGCGCGGTCAGGGCGGGATCGTCGGCCAGCACGGTCCCGGCGCCCACCAGAATGGCGTCCAGCTCCGCGCGCATGGCGTGCACGGCGTCGCGCGCGGGCTTGCCCGTGACCCAGCGCGAGCGGCCCGACGCGGCGGCGGCTTTTCCGTCCAGGGACAAGGCGGTTTTGAGCACGATCCACGGGCGGCCTCGGCGCATGCGGGAGAAAAACCCGCGGTTGAGCGCTTCGGCTTCGGCGGCGAGCTCCGGGAGGCGCGCGACGCGCGCTCCGGAGCGCTTGAGAACGGACGCTCCGCGGCCGGCGACCTTCGGGTTCGGATCGGAAGACGGGAAGACCACTCGTTTGACGCCGGCGGCGGCCAGCGCTTGGGAGCACGGCGGAGTCTTCTTGCCGGGAAACGGCGAGCACGGCTCCAATGTCACGTAGGCGGTCGCGCCTTTCGCGCGAGCGCCGGCTTTCTTGAGGGCGATCGCTTCCGCGTGCGGGCCGCCGAAGCGCGCGTGGGCGCCTTCGCCGACGATGCGTCCGTCCTTCACGATGACGCAGCCGACTCGCGGGTTCGGCGCGGTGTCGCGCGGCGGAACTCGTCCCGCAAGGGCGAGCGCGTGGCGAAGGAAATCGACGCCGGAACTGTTGGCGCCAACAGTTCGACTGGCCCCGGGGCCGGTCGTTTTGTGGACAACGCGAATAACCTTCCGCCTCACGGCCGCACGACCGTTTTCGGGATGGATTTGTCGGCGTTCTCAGCGAAAAATCTGACCACGTCGTTCAGCTTGATCTCGCCTTGGATCAGGAGATTCGTCTTGACCTTACCCTCGGAGAGCAGCCGCACGGCCTCGCGAAAATGGGGCGGGGTGTGATGGAACACGCCGTGCAGGGCCAGCTGCTTGTAGTGGACCTTGTGCAGGTCCAGCGGGATGGTCGCGCCTTGGGCGCAGCCGCCGAAAAGGCAGATCTTTCCGCCGTCGCGCACCAGCTCCAACGCGAGCAGGTGGGTCTCGGGTTTGCCTACGGCCTCGAAGACATGATCGGGCCCTCGGCCTTCGGCCCAGGCGCGGACGCGGGTGTTCGCGTCGCCGTCCTCGGAGCTGAACACGGCCTCGGCGCCGGCTTCCTTGGAGGTCGCGAGATGCGCGCGGGAGCGGCCCAGCACACCGACGCGCGCGCCGCGCGGGTTCAGCGCGTGGACCAGCATGTGCGACATGGGGCCCGCCCCGATGACCAAAGCGGTCTCTCCGGGCCGCACGCCCATGATCTCGGCGGCGTGGATGGTGGTGGAGAAGGGCTCGGCCAGCGCGCCGACCTCGAAAGGGACGGCGGCGGGCAGCGCGTGGAGATTGTGGCGGACGATGTGCGCGGGGACGCGGTCGTATTCGGCGTACGCGCCGTTGTGAAGCTTGAGCTTCGGGCACAGATGATTCTGTCCGTGCGTGCACCAGAAGCACTCGTCCATCGGCGCGGAGTTGGCCACGACCAATCGGTCGCCTTCCTTGACGTTCTTCACGCCCGCCCCGACGGCCGACACGGTTCCGGCCAATTCGTGTCCGAAGGGTGAGGGGTAGTCGCCCAGCAGGACGCGGTGGCCCTGGCGGTACGCCTTGAAGTCCGTCCCGCACGTCAGCGCGGCGCCGATTTTCACCACGACCTCTCCGGGACCGGGCTCCGGAATGGGCCGGTCTTCCAGGCGGATGTCGCGGGGGCCGTGGTAGATGACGCCGCGCATCATCCCGCTCATCCGGGCACCAGGATGGATTTCAAGGTCTTGCGGGACTTCACGGCGCGCACGGCGTCGTCGAAGGACGACAGCGGGAAGGTCGTCGGCGACAGGGCCAGCGGATCGAAGCGGCGCGAGGCGATCAATTCGAAGGATTCCTTCAGATCGGCCAAGGACGGCGAGTAGGAGCTGACGACGGTGAGCTCGCGGAAATAAACCTGATTCAAATCGAACGGCATGACCGGGTCCGGATGGAAGGACGCGAACACGTTGAGGCTTCCGCCGTCGCGCAGCCAGGACAGGGATTTCGCGGCGAGCCCCGGGGTGCCCGCGGAGAAGACGACGGCGTCGAAGCCGCGCCCCTCGCTGGCCTCCTTGCCCGCGGCGGCGAAGGCGCCGGCGTCGAGGAAGGCCTTCCCCCAGCGCGAGAACGTATTGGCCCGTTCCGGATCCAGGTCCAGCCCCACGGGCGTCGCGCCGAATAGAGTCAGCAGCTGGCCGGTCATCTGGCCGATGGCGCCCAGCCCCACGATGCCGACGGTGTCGCCTTTCTGCACGTTGAGGCGCCTCACGTTGCGCAGGACGCAGGCCAGCGGTTCGGTCTGGGAGGCGGAGATCACGTCCAAGTCGTCGTGCACGCGGAACGCGGCGTGTTTCGCGTGGAGGGCGGGGACGCGGACGAACTCGGCGAAGCCGCCGGGTTCGATATTGGTGGCCTTGAACTGCCGGCACATGGATTCCTGGCCGCGGCGGCACCAGTGGCAGTCCCGGCACGGCACGTGATGCGAGACGACGATCCTTTCGCCTTCGCGGAACGGGGCGCCGGGACCGGCTTTCGCGACGCGGCCGACCAGCTCGTGGCCCAGGATGGCGCCGGCGGCGCGGGTGTCCAGCTTCATGACGTCCGTTCCGCACAGCCCGCAGGCGTCGGGGGCGAGCAGGACCTCTCCGTCGCCGATCGCGGGGATCGGGACTTCGGTCAGAACGGCGGCGCCGTCTTTCGCCAAGAGGGCCTTCATAAAGAACTGGCTCCATGATAGGATATCCGACGCTCGTGCGACAATTACTGATTCTCCTCGCCCTGGCCGCTCCCGCCGCCGCCGCGCGCCAGTCCTCTCTGACCCCGGAAATGGACCGCCTGGTCCTGTCGGGGATCGACGGCATCTACCGGATGGATTTCGACGCCGCGGACGCCGCCGCCCGCGCGGCGATGGCTTTGGATCCGGCTTATCCCCATGCGTACCTGGGCGCGGCGGCCACGGACTTCATCCGCTACATCTACGGGCCCACGCAGACGGACGACCGCCTGGTGAAGTCGTTTGAGAAGAAGACCGAGGTCGCCATCGCCGTCGCCGAGGCCTGGCTGAAGACCCACCCGAACGACGCCGAGGCCCTGCTGGTCCTGGGCTCCGGCTACGGCATCCGGGCGCGCCTGGCGTTGGAGCGGCATCAGTATCTGAAGGGTTGGACGAACGGCTCGCGCTCGATGAAGTACATCCGCGCGTCGCTGAAGGCCGACCCCGAAATCTACGATTCGTACCTGGGCCTGGGGATGTTCGACTACTACGTGGACACCATCCCGCGCTTCGCCGGCTGGCTGGCCAAGATCATGCTGGGCGGCAATCGCGCCCGCGGCCTGCAGGAGCTTCGCCTGGCGGCCGAGAAGGGGCATTTCGCGCGCACCGCGGCGCAGCTGATCCTGGTGGAGATCGACACGCAGGACGAGTTCGGCGCGCGCAATCCGCCCGACGCGGTCAAGCTGATGAAGGGAATCCGCGAGAAATATCCGGACTCCTCCATGCTGCACTCGGCCCACGTCGTCTCGCTGTACGAGGCGGGGAAGTTCGACGAGGGCCTGCGCGAGGCCCGGGAGTATCTGGCGCGCGTGCAGGCGGGCCGCTACGCGGCCGCGAACCTGCCGGTCGCGCGCGCGCTGACGGGCACCATGCTGTGGGGCCTGGGCCGCAAGGAGGAGGCGCTGGCGGAGTACCGCGCCGGCGGCGCCGATCCGTCGCCGCTGTCGAGCTGGACCATCCTGGACCGCGCGCGCGCCGGGCAGGTGCTCGACGCGCTGGGCCGCCGCGCCGAGGCGCTGGCCGCCTACAAGTCCGCCTACGCGGACGACCGCTGGGACACGCGCCCCTACATCAAGCCCTGCCTGGCCGCGCCCTGCGTGGGCGCGAAATTCCCCGGGCGCTTCGCGCCGCGCTGAGCGGGCGTTCTCCGACGGCGATTCGGTGATATAATTTCCGTCATGCCACCCTCGAAGCCCTGGACGACCGACGACGCCGATCAGCTCTACAACCTGCAAGGTTGGGGGCTTAATTATTTCGGCATCAACACGAAGGGCAACGTCACGCTCCAGCCGAAGAAGACGCCCGAGGGCGCGATCGACGTGATGGACGTGGTGGAGGACGTGGCCGCGCGCGGCATCAAGATGCCGGTGCTGATCCGCTTCCAGGACATCCTGCGCCGTCGCGTGACCCTGATCAACGAGGCGTTCGCGTCGACCATCCAGGAGTACGGCTACGGCGGGCGCTACTTCGGCGTGTACCCGATCAAGGTCAACCAGCTGCGCGAGGTCGTCGAGGAGATCACGGACGCGGGCCGCCCGTTCCAGTACGGTCTGGAGGCCGGCTCCAAGGGCGAGCTTCTGGCGGTGCTGGCCATGAACTCCTCCGAGGCGCTCACCATCGTCAACGGCTACAAGGACGAGTCCATGATGCGCCTGGCGGTCCTGGGCCTGAAGTTGGGGCGCAAGGTCGTGGTCGTCATCGAGAAGCTTTCCGAGCTGCAGCTGCTGCTCAACGCCTCGAAGGAAGCGGGCGTGAAGCCGATGATCGGGCTGCGCGTGAAGCTGCAGACGCAGGGCGTGGGCAAATGGCGTTCGTCCAGCGGCCACTTCGCGAAGTTCGGGTTGACCACGCCGGAGATCCTGGGCGTCGTCGAGGCGCTGAGGAACGAGGGTTTGAGCGACTGCCTCAAGCTGGTGCATTTCCACATCGGCTCCCAGGTCTGCGACATCCGCACGCTCAAGGACGCGGTCAAGGAAGGCGCGCGCTACTACGCGAAGCTGCGCAAGATGGGCCTGGGCGTGGAGTACCTGGACTGCGGCGGCGGCCTGGGCGTGGACTACGACGGCACGCACACCGCGGTCGACTCGTCCATGAACTACAACCTGCGCGAGTACGTGGCCGACGTCGTGTACTCGGTTCAGGAAGTCTGCAAGCAGGAGAAGGTGCCGGAACCCAATCTGGTCACCGAGTCCGGCCGCTCCATGGTCGCGCACCACGCCTTGCTGGTGGTCAACGTGTTCGGCGCGATCGAGACCGGCACCTCGCCCGTCGAGCTTCCTCAGACCTCGGACGAGCACCAGGTCGTGCGCGAGCTGCGCGAGTCGTTGAAGGCGCTTTCGCCCAAGAATATCGCCGAAAGCTTCCACGACGGCCAGCAGCACCTGGAGGAATCCTTCTCCCTGTTCAAGCTGGGCTACCTCGGCCTCGAGGACAAGGCCAAGGTCGAGCATCTGTATTGGAAGCTCTGCCTGGAGATCGGCAAGCTCCTGCCGAAGGCCAAGTTCGTGTCCGAGGACCTGCTGGAAATGCAGAAGGCGTTGTACGACCAGTACCTGTGCAACTTCTCCCTGTTCCAGTCGCTGCCGGACTCCTGGGCCATCGGCCAGCTGTTCCCGATCATGCCGCTGCACCGCCTCACCGAGGAGCCGGTGCGCCGCGCCAGCCTGGTGGACATCACCTGCGACTCCGACGGAAAGATCACGCAGTTCGCCTGCCACCGCAACGCGGGCGGCACCTTGCCCGTGCACACGCTCAACGGCAGCCCGTACTATCTGGGCTTCTTCCTGATGGGCGCCTACCAGGCGACCATGGGCGACATCCACAACCTGTTCGGCCGCGTCAACGAGGTCCACGTCTTCAAGGACGAGGACGAGCCCAAGGGCTACTACATCGAGGAGACCATCAAGGGCCAGAACATCCGCGACGTGCTGGAAGAGATCCAGTACTCGCACTACGACCTGGTGAAGCTGGTCAAGGAAGCGGCCGACGCCCAGGCGAAGGCCGGCGCGATCAAGCCCCGCGAGGCCGCCGAGCTGGTGGACCGCTACGAGGCGGTGCTGGCGGAGTACACCTACGTGGACCATCTGCCGTCGGTGGACGAGAACCGGCCGCGGCGCCGCGCCTCCGACATGATTCCGGCCGCGTCGCCCGCCCCGGCGAACGGCGCGAACGGCTCCGCCTCGAAGCCGACCGAAACCGTCGCCTAATTTCCGCGCCGCCCGGGCGTCAGTCGATCGTCGAAGCCTTGAAGCGCTGTTCGCGCGCGGCCGAGCGCCGGTAGTCGGCGGACGGGGTCAGTTCGCCGAGCTCGGACACGCGCTTGGCCGCGGTCGGGTGGGTCTTGAACATGCCCCCGGCGCCTCCCGCCGCGCCGGCCTCCTCCATCCGCTTCAGGAACGCCTGCAGCGCCCCGGGATCGTAGTTCGCGTTGCGCGCGTACTCCGCGCCGAACTTGTCGGCCTCGTACTCCTTGTCGCGGCTGTAGCCGTTGACGACCAGGCTGTTGACCACGTCGTCGACCGAGCCCTTGAAGACGTCGGTCAGCTGGGCGACCTGGGAGGACGTGTAGTTCTTGGCCGCCTCGCTTCCAAGCACCGCGAAGGCCGACGTCAGCCGCGAGGCCTTGATCGTCTTGAGGCCGTGCTTCTTGGCCACGTGCGCGACCTCGTGGGCCAGCACGCAGGCCAGCTCGTCCTCGCTGCGCACCAGCTTCAGCAGGCCCGTCGTCACGAAGATGAAGCCGCCCGGAGCCGCGAAGGCGTTGACCTCGTCGCTTTCCAGGATCTGGACGTGATAGCCCTTGAAGACCGACGGACGGTCCGACGCCATCGACACCGCCTGCACGATCTTCTGCGCGTAGAGGTTGAGGCCCGGGTCGTTCAGGGGCTGGTAGCGGCTCAGGATCTGCGCCGCGACGGCGCGGCCGATGTAGTACTCCTCGCTCTCGGAGATGTCCTCGGCGCTCTTGCGGACGGCGCCGGCGACCTTGAGGCTGCTCTGAAACTGCTGATTGGTGACGCGGCCGCCGGTCATCGAGCTGACGTCCATGTTCTGCAGTTCGGCGCAGCCCGTGAAGAGGACGGCGGCCAGCGGCACGGCGAGCTTCAAGTTTCTCACTGGGCGCCTCCCTGAGGCAGCAGGCCGCCCTTGCGCAGGAACTCCAGGATCGCGGACTCGGGGACCGAGCGGCGCTCCATCGCGTTGACGGCCGCGTAGTTCGCCGCCGAGTTCTGCGCGCCGTAGGACTTCTCGACCTGGGAGTTGAAGCCCTTGCCGGCCAGCGTGACCTCCTCGGCCGTCGCGCTCCCGCCGCCGGCCACCGTCGACCCGCCCGACAGATGGACCTTCTTGGCGCTCACCGCGCTCTCGTGGATGTAGCCGGCGTCCGTCTTGTACCAGCCGCCGTCGGGGCCCGAGGCCTCGAAGGAGTCGCCCAGCTTGGCGGTCGCCGCGGAAGGCGAGAAGAACTGAGGGCGCTTGCGCACCGCCGTCTGCTGGACCAGGACGGTGATGGTCGCGGCCACGGCGGCCGACGCGGCGAACGCGGCGGCCGTAATCAGAGTCAGTAATCGAGTCGATTTCATCGGGTCATTTCTCCGTGAGCGCGTACGATCCGTTCCAATCGTCGGGGGGCGGCTCGGCGCGGTAATGGCGGCAGCGGGCGACGTAGACGTCCGACGCGTGATCGGGACCGAACTCCGCCGCGACGGCGGCGAAAGAGGCTTCGGCCTCTTTGAAAAATTTAGCGCGGAACAGGGCGAGGGCCGCCTCGAACGCTCGCGCCTTCTTCAATAAGCGTCCATCCGTCTCTCCGGCCAGGCCCAGCAGATCGTACACGCGGATGGGCTGGTGCTTTCCCTTGACCATGACGTAATCGAGCTCGCGCGTCTCGACGGCGGCGCCGGCGCCCGCGCGCGTGGTCTCCGAGATCAGGATGTAGCTGCCGTAGGCCTTGTTGGCGCCCTCGAGGCGCGAGGAGAGGTTCACGGTGTCGCCCAGCGCCGTGTAGCTGAAGCGCAGCGCCGAGCCCATGTTGCCGATGATCGCGGGGCCCGAGTTGAGCCCGATGCGCGCGCGCACGGGCGGGTACCCGAGCCTCGCGAACTCTTCCGCCAGTTCCAGCAGGCGCTGCTGGTTGGCGAGCGCCGCCCGGCAGCCGACGAGGGCGTGCCCCTCGCATGGAAGCGGGGCGCCCCAGAACGCCATGATCGCGTCGCCGATGTACTTGTCGAGCGTGCCTCCCGACGCGAGGATCGTGTCGGTCATCTCGCCGAGGTAGCGGTTCATCAGCCGGGTCAGCCTTTCGGGCTCCAGCTTCTCGGAGATCGTCGTGAAGCCCTCGATGTCCGAGAAATAGACCGTGACGTCGCGCCGCTCGCCGCCGAGGGACAGCATCTCCGGGTTCTCCGCGATCCGCGACACGATCTCGGGCGAGAGGTAGCGCGAGAACGCGCCTTGGATGTAGCGCTTCTGACGGCCCTCGACCGCGTAGTTATAGGCCGACGCCGCGGCGAAGCCCAGCCACAACGAGAGCTGGGGCGCGACCATGTCGACCACGATCCCGCGCCGGAACGCCGCGCAGGCCGCGGCGGCGAGCGCGCCCGAGGCGGCGAGCAGGATCATGGGGGCGGCTCCGGCGCGGCCGGCGAAGCTCGAGGCCGCGCCTCCGGCGAGAAGGGCGAGGACGACGAGCGCGAGCAGGGCGGCCGTTCCCGCGGGGACCAAGTAATCGCCGTTCAGCAGGTTGTCCGTGGCGGCCGCGACGATCTCCGTGCCCGGGAACACCGCCGCGATCGGCGACGGGCGATTGTCGAGCAGGCCGGCCGCGCTCATGCCGATGAAGACGAGCTTGTCCTTGAACATCGCGGGGTCGAGCGCCGGCTTGGTCTTATCCAGGAGCGCGTTCCACGCCAGGATCAGATCGCCGGCGGAATACGAAGGGTAGGTGCGGAGGCGAGGGTCGGCGGCCGTGGATTTTCCGTGGAAGCGCACGAGCATGCGGCCGTCCATCAGCGGGGCGCGGAAATCGTCGAGCGCGCGCCCCGAATCCGCCATGGCCGCCGCGGCCGGCAAGGTGGGAAAAAACGCCTCGTTCAACTCCGTGACGAGGGGGACGCGGCGGAACACGCCGTCGACGTCGGGCGGCGCCGTCGTGTCGCCCAGGGCGGCGGCGCCGGCCAGAATCTCGGGCAGGGGGAGTCTGACGGACTTGCGAGTCAGGGCGTCGGCGGTCGCGGCGCCGGGACGCAGCGCGAACCGTTCGGGCGGCGGCGATGGGCGCTGGGGCCGTTCGGCCGCCCCGGTTTCCATCGCCAGGACCGTCCGGCCGAAGGCCTTGAGGCTCGCGGCGAATTTCACGTCCTCGGCCGCGCCGTAAGGCGACGGGCTCGTGAAGAGCTGGTCGAAGACGACCGTTCGCGCCCCGCCTTTCTTGAGGAAGGGAAGAAGATAATCGCCGTAGACGGAGCGCGGCCAAGGCCAGTAGACGCCGTCCTTCTCGAACTGATCGAGGCTCGGCTGGTCGATCATGACGAGGACGATGCGGGGATCGTGCTTTTCGGGGCGGGAGAGGTGGCGGAAGCGCCAGTCGAGCGTCTTGAGCTCCACGGACCGGGCGACCTCGGAGGGCCGCGCGAGCAGGACCAGGGCTCCGACGGCCGCCAGGAGGGCGGCGGAAGCGAGCAATCCCTTGAGGCGCGCGTTCACCCGGAGATAGTAGCGAAATCGTCCATCGCCCGATAGGCCGGAGAGAACATAATGCGGTCCCTTCTTCGGTTTGGCCGGGAAGGCGTCTAACGCCGGACCGCGCCGGGATCGGCGAGAATCTATCGGCGGACGACCCGGAATAGTATGCTCAGATCATGAAAATCATCATGCTGGCCATGGCCATCCTCGCTCCGCGGGCCTCCGCCGCGGCTCACACCGTCGCCATCCGCTTCGTCATGGCCCAGGGCAGCGTGAGCAAGACGGTGAAGGTCGAGGAAGGCTCGAGGGCGAACTTCGACGGAACGGTTGGCGGTCGCCGGGTGATCTTCGTCCCCGTCCTGAGCCGAGCGGACGGAGGTCTGCGTCTCGATTATCAGGCCGAACTCGCCAACGGCCAAAGCCGGACGATCCAGGTCCAGGGCGCCGTCGGACTTCGCCCCGGGACGAGCGTCATGGCGGTCGAGTGCGGCGGTTGGACGGTGGAGCTCGCCGTCGACGCCGCCGTCGGCGCCAAGAGCGATGCGAAGGGCGCTTGGAGCGGCGGCCCGATGAACAATCAGCGCCTGACCGCGGACGTCTCCACCTCGGCGGCGCGCCGACGCTGCCGGCAGACGCTCCTGCTCGGCTCCCAGACCAATATCGTGGACGGGGGGATGAGCGGCGACCGGAAATACGGCTTCATCCTCAACGTCGTGACCAGCGCGTCCGGCGCCTCGCGCAACGTCCAGTATCAGTTCGAAAACTCGCCCGCCGGCGGAAAGACCGTCCAAGGCCAGGGCGAGGTCAACCTGACCCCGGATCATCGCAGCTCGTCTCAAGGGGCGGGCTATAAGATCGATTGGCTGTTGGAGGGCGCCGCTCCCGCCGCCGCCGCAGCCGTCGTCCCGGCGGCGAAGGCCGCTCCCGCGCCGGAAGCGTCGGGCGCGGTTCCGCTGCTGCGCTAGCCAGCCCGGCGGTCCGCTTTCGGATCCATCAGCCGCCTGGACCGCGCGAGAGTCATCTCCGGGGCGGAGGAGCGCCGCGCTCCCGGTTCGTTCCTTCCTCGCGCCGGCGTTCCTTGCGATGTTCTTCGCGATGATCGGATGGCGGCCGCGTGTTCGGCTGAGAGTCCGGTCGCGGCTGAGTCCTCGGCCGCTCGGACGAGCGCGGTTGCGCCTGCCCGCGCGGTTGAGACGGCGTCCGGTTTTCGGTCCGCTGGGGCGTCTGGACGCGAGGATGCGCCGGATTCGGGTTGAACGCCCGGGGCACGCCGGGCATTCGCGGTCCCAAATCGCGGGGGGCCGTGCTCGAATGGCCGTTCTCGATTTGGCGCTCGGGCGCGGTGAGGCGCGCGCGCTCGCTGAGGCGCTGGGCTTCCGGCATGCGGCGCCAGGTTGATATCAGCTCGTGCTCCCGCGCGCGCATGAGCGCCACGCGCTCGTGATAAGGCTCCATGCGGCGCAGCGGCTCCACGCGCAGGTAGTTGCGGCCCTCGCGCGCGTCGGTGGTCGGGAGGCCGCGGGTCACGATCGTTTCCTGATGCGCTTCCAGCATGGTCTCCGCCACCGCCGGCGCGTCCTTCGCGCGCACGGCGACCCGTCCCTCGTCGAAGACGGCGACGGCGGTCTCTCCGTCGGGAGCGACGGTCAGGCCGAACTCGGTTCCGCGCACGGCGGCCACGGTGGTGGGGGTGCGCACTTCCAACTCGCGCCCCAGGGCCTTGTCCCAGTGAAACTTGGCGACAAAGGAGCCCGCGTCTAAATCAAGGAACGTATGCTTCTCGTGAATGTCGGACACGGTGAGTACCGCGTCGGGTCCCAGTTCGATCAGGCTCTCGGCGGCCAGCGCCACCTCGGCGTGGGCGCCTTCGCCGGTGAGGATGCGGTCGCCGGCGCTGAGCGGCATGCCGACGACGGCCGGTACGGGATAGGTTTCGTCTTTCGGAACGACGGTCACAAGGCCGTCGACCGTCGTCAGGCGCGCGTCCCAGACCGCGACGGCGACCGAGCGTTCCGGGCCCAGGAACTTCATGATCTCGCCGCCGTTGAGGATCAGAAGCCCGCCGGCCAAAGCGGCCGCGGTGACGGCCGCGAACCACGGACGCACGAGAGGCCGCTGGCTCTGGATCAGCCGGGAGACGACGCGCGCGCGCTGCGCCTCCCATTCGAACGAGGAACGGCGCGGGGAGGCCGCTTTGCCGATCTCGGCCCAGAATCGGTCGTCGTCGTTTTCGCTCATACTTCCCCCAGCGCCTGGCCCAGGCGTTGACGCGCTTGGTGCAGGTGCGCCTTCACTGTCCCTTCCGCCACGCCCATGGTCTGCGCGACCTCGGTCACGCCCAGGCCGCCGCCCCGCAGCAGCACGGCGGTGCGCATCTGCAGGGGAAGGAGCCCCACGGCGCGGCGGATGGCTTCCGCGCGCTCTTCCTCGAGGCTTGATTTCTCCGGGTCCGAACCGGCGGAGTAATCCGGAACCCCCTCGGCCTCCTTCGCGCCGGAAACGCTGTCCAGGCTGAGCCACGCGCGCAGGCGCCCCCAGCGCAGGGCCGAGTACGCCTTATGAACGACGATCCGGCAAAGCCAGTTCTTGAACTGGGCTTCGCCCCGATAGCCGTCGAAGGCCTTCCAGGCCGACATCACCGCTTCCTGCACGACGTCCTCCGTTCGGGCCGGATCATTCATCAGTCCCGCCGCGACGCTCGTCAACAGCCGCTGATGCCGCATCACGAGGACGCCGAACGCTTCGGCATCCCCGCGGCGCACGAGCTCGACGAGTGCGGCGTCCGGGTCGTTCTCGCTCACGGCGTCTTCCCTTTATGTAGACGCGGGAGCCCCGGGAAGGGTTTAGTCGGTTTCATTCCGAATCCGACTAAACCATTTTGGCCGGGAAGCGTCTACATCTGTGAGGTCGCACCGAAATATCGAGCTTCAGGGAGGAGGGTTATGAGGACGATCAAAGCGAAGCCGTGGCTTGGGGTCGCGCTGCTGGCGGCCGGGTTCTTGGCGGGCGCGGCGGCCATGGCCGTCGCTCAGGAGACGGAGGGGGGAGCCGATCAGAATCAGCCGCCGGCCTCTCCGACTCAGCCGGCTCCTCCGCCGCCGGTGATCCAGCCGGCGCCGCCTCAGCAGAACGGGTCCGGGGATACCGGCAATAATGGGAACGGCGTCGGCAGCCATGGCGCGCCGGACAAGTCCGGGCCTCCGCCGCAGGGCGGCGCCGTCAAGCCCGGAACCGGCAACGGCCAAGGAGGCCGCGGAGGTTCCGGAGGCGGATCGAAGGAGGGCGTGGGTTCGGACCATCGTCGGGAGCGTTACGAGCGGCGCCGCGAGGAGCGTCGGGAAGAGCGCCGTGAGGAGCGCCGTCACGAGCGCCGCGCCGAGTATCGTCAGGAGCATGGTCAGAACGGGGCCCCGAAGACGGGCGCTCCCGGGCAGGGGGGCGAATCGCGCGGCGGCGCTTCGCACGCCGGGCCGCGCGGGGGAGCCGCCGGCGGAGCGGGCGGCGATCAAGGGAGCTTCGGGCGGCGCCGGGAGCGCCGGCGCTGAGGGACCGGCGGCCCCCGGCCGACGCCGGGGGCCGCGTCGGGCCGTTCCCTCGCGGCTTTCGGCTACTGGGAGCTTTTCGCTTTCCGGGGAGGAGCGGGGGGTTCGTAATAGCAGAACCCGCCGTCCCAGGAAGTCAGGCTCAGTCCTGCCCGGGAGGTCTCGGCGTAGACGTTGGGAAACATGAAATTAGGATACAGCTTCTTGCATTTCCCGTCCGTCACGGACATCCCGAATTGATCGGCGTTGGGGACCGTTCCATCGGGGCTGTACATCTGAAGGGAGTTGAGGACCGCCAGCGAGAAGGCTCCGTCGCAGGTCGAGGTGCCGAAAAATTGGCCCATGACGCCGGCGCTGTACTTTCCGTGTTCCGCGGCGATGGTTCCCCACGTCCAGGCCGCTTGCAGGAACGGCGTCAAGCGGCCGCCGCCGCTTCCGCAGTCGAACGCCTTCGGGCAATGGTACTTCGCGCCGATCCTCGTCGCGGCGATGGGCGTATTGCATCCGTTGACGGTCGATGACGGCGTGAGGCCCACGGGATTGGCGGCCGCGGCCTGCGCGGATGAAGAGCCGTCGGCCGTCTCCGACGCCGGAGGCTCGTTCGCGGGATCGTTCGCAGGCTTGTTCCGGGCGTCGGCGTTCGCGCCGGTTTCGACGCCCTGGCCCGTTTCCGGCGTCAACGAAGAGTCGGCGCCGGCTTCCTGATTCTGCTCGTCCGCCTGGGCGATGAGAGCCGGATCCGCCGCTTGAGCGGCCGAAGACGGCGAGTAAGACGCGAGCAGGATCGATCCCGTGAAAAACAGCGCGTATTGATTCATCAGTCCAGCCAGTCCTTGTCCTTCAGCTTGCGCGGAAGGTACTGCTTGGTGAGGTACTGGAAGTCCTTGTTGGCCAGCGCGTCGAGCTCGAATTTGAGGCCCGAGGTCAGCATGCGCTTGATCTCGACCTGCCATTCCTTCTTCTGGAACCACGGGTAGGCCATCAGCTCCTTGGCGCGGCTGATGTCCTTGTCGTTGAGCTTGATGCCGACGTTGCGCGGCAGGTCGTAGTGCTCCGGATCGGCGGACGACAGGCCGATGAACTTCGCGGCCGGGATGGCCATGCGCTGGCTCTCGAACGCCAGGTTGATCGAGCCCTGCTTGACCACCGAGTAGATGTAGTATCCCCACGGGTCGTTGTCGACCAGCACGTAGACGGGCAGCTTCTTCTCCTCGTGCAGGCGGCGCGCCAGGCGGCGCACGCCGCGCGGGGGCTGGCCGTTGCCGGTGAGCAGGATGCAGTTGTACTTGCGCCAGAACTTGTCCTCGGCCAGGCGGTTCCACTGCGTTCCCTTCTCGATGAGGAGCACGAAGTCGGCGGTGCACTTCTTGATCTGGAGGTACTCTTCCTCGACGATGGACGGGACGGAGTAGCCGCCCTTGCCCAATTTGGAGCAGTCCACCTTGTCGCCGTCGTCCTCGAATACCACCGGCCCGATGATGGTCCCGGCGTTCTCCGCGCGCACGTGGAACTCCTCGCGCAAGGCGGCCAGGCCGACCTCGAGGTCCTCGATCACGGGGTCGGACTCCGCCTGGTCGTCGAAGGTGTTCTCATGGGAGTCGCCCATGGTGTGCTTGGTGCGGTAGTAGATCTCGCGGAGGCTGGTGGTCAGGTCGGCCTTCTGCAGTTCGTTGAGGGCGTCGGCCACCAGCATGGTCTGCATGAACTTCTTGGCCATGGCCACGTTGAAGAAGGTGCGCAGCTGCTTGTTGGAGCCCATCTCGATGTAGCCCTTCTTCTGGTTGAAGCTCACGTTCGACAGCGAGCGCACCGGAATGGAGATCGCCGGGTCCTTCTTCTTCTGCGCGGAGGCGATGACCATGTCGGCCAAGCCGACCAGCTTCTTCTCGACGGCGGGATTTCTCTTGGTCATTTCTTGCTCCGCGTCCGCGGCTTCGCCGCGGATTTTGCTTTAGATTTGGCGGCCTTCGCGGTTTTGGCCTTCGCGGCTTTCGCCTTGATCTTGGCGGCCTTCGCCTTCTTGGCGTCCGTGGTCGTCATGATGGAGGACTTCTTCGCGGGCTCCGCCTCGGGGGCGGGGGCGGCGTGTGCCGCGGTTTCCGCGGGCGGCGGGAGATCGGCGGGGATCTCGCCTTCGATGCCCTGGGCCGTCACGATGATGGAGTCCGGCAGCCCGTGGGGCCCGGCGTGCTTGTCCAGCAGTTCGTCGGTCTTCTGGCCGCCGGTCAGCTTCTTCGCCATGCCGACCAGCTGCTCGCGGAGCTTGCCCTCGGCGAGCTTGCCGCCCTTCAGGCGCTTGCAGGCGCCCACCACTTCCTCGATGTAAAGCTCGAAGATGTCGCGGCGCTTGCTCTCGTCGTGAGCGCGCTCGCGGCGCTTGATGAACACGCCCAGGCGCCGTCCGGCCTCGCGCAGCCCGAGCGTGATCTCCTTGCGGATCTCGTCGTAGTCGGCGATGGCTTCCTTGGACTCGCTGGTGAACGGCACCCACACCGACGCCATGTGCACGAAGATGGCCATGGGGCCCTGCGGAGGCGCGCCGCGCGACTGGGACACGCCGTAGTTCTTCCAGGTGGTGTCCAGCACGGCCTTGAAGGTGGCGCAGGCGGACTGCTGGTAGACCAAGGGCACGCGGTTGGCGAAGCGGATGACGCGGGCCATCTCGTCGTCGCCCTCGTCGTGGCTCTCGCCCTCGGCGAGCGGCGCCTTCGGCGCGGCGTTGGCGGCGGCGGCCACGGCCTCGGGGCTGCGGCCGTACGCCAGGCCCACCTCGATGACGAAGGGGTTTCCGCGGTACACGGCGGGCGGGCGCGTGACGGCGGTGTAGAACTCGCCCTTGATCTGCTTATACAATCCCGCGAGGATGGCCCTCTCGCCGATCGGCGAGAGGCAATTCGTGGGCGGGGCCATGAGCTTCGCGGCCTGCAGGGCCTTGAACAGATTCTCGGCTTCCTGGCCCACGACGTCCCGGGGCCGCTTTTTCGAACTCACGCCGGCGGCCTTGCAGATTTCCTCCGCCGTCTCGGTCGAGACGCGGGAGAAGTCGGCGGACAGGAAGCCGGACAGCCAGTGAGATTTCGTGTCCTGCAGCATCTTGAGCATCATGCCCAGCTCGATGCCGTAGGGATGGGGCTTGATCTCCTTGGGCGGGTCGGGCAAGGTGTGGATGGAGCGCGCGTAAACCTTCACTTCTCCGTCGGGGGCGTGATAAGTGAACGTGGCGTGGGGGTTGGAGATGGAGGACAATTCCATGTACTCGTCCACCGACGCGCGTCCCTTCACGTACTTGCCTTCCAGCTCGATGGTGACCTGGGTGCCGCGGTGGTGCTCCCACTCGATCTGCTTCTTTTCCAGAATAATGGGCTCGTTCTTCTTCGTGTCGATCTGGACCTCAAAGTAGTGCGCCGGGGTCTTCTCGCTGGTGCGTGAAATGATCTTGACCGGCTTGCCGGTGGTCAGCTGGCCGTACATGCCGGCCGCGGAGATGCCGATGCCCTGCTGGCCGCGGCTCATGCGCAGGCGGTGGAACTTGGAACCGTACAACAGCTTGGCGAACACGCGGGGAATCTGGTCGCGGACGATGCCGGGGCCGTGGTCGATGACCGTGACCCGGAACCGGGTCGCCTGGGAGACGGCGGGGACGGGGGCGTCGCCGACGCCGACCGCCTCCAGCTTCACCACGATTTCGGGCAGGTGTCCCGCTTCCTCGGAGGCGTCCAAGGCATTGTCCACGGCTTCCTTGACGGCGGTGAGGAGCGCCTTGCGGGGATTGTCGAAGCCGAGAAGGTGCCGGTTCTTGGTGAAGAACTCGGAAACCGAGATCTCGCGCTGCTGCTTGCCCATCTCGTCGGCGGACTTGCCGGCGGGACGAGGCTTCTCTTTCTTCGGGGTGCTCGGGGCGGCCTTGGCGCTCTTCATGGGGTCAAATCCTAGGAAATGCGGGGGAAGTTATCCACATGCTCGCGCCGGCGCGAGGTTTGTGTCGCGTGCGGCACCGAACTAGCTCCAGAGTCAGTGGAGCGTTCGGCGCCTTGACAGGACGTCCGATCCGGTTAAACTGGGGGTAGGTCTCCCATGGCACCCCTCGCCCTGCTCGCCGTCGTCCTCGCCGCGGCCACACCGGCGCGCGCCCAGTTCGATCCCGCGTGCGCGAGCTGGCAGGGCACCACCCAGCCCCAGCCGTTGAGCCAATGCCACCCGTTGCCGCCCGAGGCGCTCGAGTACGCGAAGCAGTGCCTGGCGACGTTCCCGGACAAGGTCGACACGAAGTACGTCGTCATCGGCAACTATCACGGCGTGTCGGGCGACTTCGCGCGACTGTACGTTCTGGAGTGGAACAAGGACGACCCGTCGAAATCCACGATCCTCCTCCGTGGCGGCCTGGGCCAGGGCGCGGGCAACGGGTCCGTGGACGGCCGCGTGGCGGGCGCCACCGTGGACCACCGCGACGCCTGGGATTCCGCGTCGTCGCCCGGCGGCTGCATGCGTCTCTTCGGAACGGGGGACCAGGGCGTGATGCCGACGTATCCCGAGTACCAAGGCTATAAACTGGAAGGTCTTGAGCAGCGCAACGCGTGCGTGCTCACGCGCGGTATCCATTTCCATGAGAGCGACCGGGTGAACACCCGCCGCAGCGAGGCCGACCCCGTCAGCGGCACGGCCGCGGCCGCGTTCAACGACGTGGAGCTCGACAAGAATCTGGCCATCGGTCAGTCCCCGGGCTGCTTCAACGTCGCCGTGACCGACTACGCGTGGATCAAGAAGGCCGGCATCGTGGGCCGCAAGGGGACGCTTTTCCTCTCCTACGACGGCTGCCGCGACAAGATCGAGCGCCGCGGCGCCCCGCGCCGCTGCAAGGACGCCGCCGACGTGCTGGACTGCAGGGACCGCGCGCCGGCTCCGCGGATCATTCCTCAAATGATGATCGAGCAGAAAAAGAAGAACGAAAAGGACATGCGCCGCGTGATGGAATTCGGCGACAAGATCCGGCGGGGCCTGGCCGACCCTTAATGACCGAATGAGCGGCCAACCTGACCGTTCCGTTCTCGCCCTCCAGGCGACCAGCCTGGGATGTCTGGTTCAGGCGGCCCGCGCGTACTTCGACCTGCCGGCGACGGTCGCGTCGCACTTCAACGCGGCGGGATTTCCGGACGGTTGGGCGCCGAAAGGAGGATTCTTGGGCCTGTACGCGGGCATGGTCGTCCTGCTGTGGATCTCGCTGTCGGGCGCCGTTCGCTCGATCCAGAGGGCCCCGAACGATCGCCTGAACCTTCCCAACAAGGATTACTGGCTGGCGCCGGAGCGGCGAGACAAGACCCTGGCCACCGTCGCCTCGTACCTGCGCGTATTCGGCGCGGCCACGAACCTCCTCCTGATGGACGTGTTCGCCCAGGCGCTCGCGGTCAATTTGAGGCACGCCGCGCGCTTGGGCCACCCGATGATCAGCCTCACGGCCTACATCGCCTTCACGATCGTCTGGATCGCGGCGCTGGTCCGGGGCTTCCGGTCGAAGCCGGGACAAGGCTCTCAAAACAGCTAGAATATCCCTCGGCGCGGCGTTCGCGCCCACGGAGACTGGCCATGACCACGAATTTGTTCGTCGGCGGACTTTCCTACGAGACCACCCAGGAAGAGCTGGAGAAGATGTTCGCCTCCTGCGGCAAGGTGGCGCACGTGAAGCTCATCATGGACCGGGAGACCAGCCGCTCGAAGGGATTCGGCTTCGTGGAGATGGCCACCGAAGCGGAGGCCGCGGCCGCGCTGAAGAAGCTGGGTGGCGCCATGCTGAACGGCAAGAAGATTTTCGTCAACGAGGCTCGCCCGAAGGAGGAGCGCCCCGACGCCGCGCCGTCCAAGCCCGCCTTCGTTCCCGGCCCCGGCTTCGTGGAGCGCCGCTCCGGCAAGGACCGCCGTCAGGCCGGCGGCTTCGGCGCGCCCAAGGCTTTCGGCGAGAAGCCGGCGGAACGCCGCGTGAGCTTCGGCGAAAAGCCCCGTTGGGCCGACAAGCCGAAGTGGGGCGACAAGCCCGGCGGCTTCGCGCCCCGGAAGTTCGGCGACAAACCCGGCGGGTTCGGCCCCAAGAAGTTCGGCGACAAGCCGAAATGGGGCGACAAGCCCGGCGGGTTCGGCCCCAAGAAGTTCGGCGACAAGCCCAAGTGGGGCGACAAGCCCGGCGGGTTCGGCCCCAAGAAATTCGGCGACAAGCCGGCGGGTTTCGGTCCCAAGAAGTTCGGCGACAAGCCGCGCGGCTTCGGTCCCAAGAAATTCGGAAAGCCGGGCGGGTTCCGGGGCAAGCGGGACTAGCGGCCGGCCCTCGGCGAACGGCTTTCGCCCGTCTTGACGGGACCGCCGTTTCGCTTTATCCTGGCGGCATGACCGCGTTGGGGGCGTTGATACTCTCCTTGCTGTCCGTTCCCTCTCCCGCCGCGACCTTGTCCTTCGACGCCGGCCCTCCCCAGGACGCCATTTTTTCCGCCGACGGCTACCACGTCGCGCGTTTCGAGAGCGCGGGCGGGGAGGATCGCTGGCTGGTGGACGGACGCGTGGCCGTCCGAGGCGCCGCCGGGACCTTGCCCGCCGGAGCGGCCTTATCGGCCGACGGGGCCCAGCTTCTACACACGGTCGCCGTGGCCGACGCGGCGGGAAATCCGCTGGGCGTGGCGATCGCCCTCAACGGCCGCCGCGTCGGCGCGCCGTATCCCGAGATACGTTCGCTTTCGCTGAGCGCGGGCGGGCGGAACGCGGCGTACGTCGCCAAGACGCCGCAGGGCTGGGCGGTCGTGTCCGCCCAGGGCGTGGGGCCGTCGTTTCCCGACCCGCCCGAATCGATCTTCGTTTCGAACGCGTCGACGGCCTACCTGGTTCGCTGGCAAGGCGCCGTGTGGCTTTATCGCGATCATAAACCCGTCCGCCGGCTGGACGGTCCCGACGCGGCGCTCAGCGCCGACTTGAGCCGTATCGGCGCCGTCGTCAAGGACGGCGGCCGCAGCTTCGTGGAGGTGGACGGCGAACGCTACGGCCCCTACGCGAAGGCGCAGACGCCCGTCTTCAGCCGGAACGGCCGCCATTGGGCGTCTATGGTCGTCACGCCGGACGCGTCGGACGGCGTGTACGACTCGATCCTGGCGGACGGACGCCTGACCCCGGCGGCGCACCGCGCGGCCAGCTCGCTGTTGGTGGACGACGCCGGCCGCGCGTTCCAGGACGTCCTGCTGATGGCCGTGGACGAAAAGATCCACATTCACGAGTTTTATCTGAACGGGAAAATACTGCGCAAGGGCGGGCGGCCGCCGCGGGTGGGCCTGTTGGCCGGCGGAGCGCACTACGTCTATCCGATGACGGCGCCGCGCGGGATCGTCGTGGGATTCGATGGGCGCGATTTGGAGATCGACGCGCCCCTGCCCCTGCCCTACACGCCGGTGGAGTTCGACGGCGCCGAGGAATACCACTACTGGTCGCTGGAGGGAAATTCCCTCCGCCTGGTGTGCGGCGCGACGGACGGCTCGGACCCGAAGAATACGCGCTGCGCCGCGAAGGCGCGCGGCCGGTTCACGCCGGTCGAGTAGTCCGCTTCTAACGCGGCGCCGTCTTCAGGTGCTTGTGCAGGGCGGCGGCGAAGGCGGGGATGCGGATGGGCTTGGCGATGAACTCCACCACGTTGGCTTCCTGCTTGATCATGGCGATGGTGGATTCCTCCAGGGTGCTTCCGGTCACCACGAACACCGGGACGTGCGCGCCGCCGGCGGCCTGCAAGTTCCGCAGGAATTCGTAGCCGCCCTGGCCGGGCATCATCAGGTCGGTCACGATCAGGTCCGCGGGCTTCAGGGCCAGTTTCGCCGTGGCGTCGTGGCCGTTGATCGCGGTGACCACCTGGAAACCCTGCGTCATGGCCGTCATCTCGATGAGGCTGCGCACGCCGTCGTCGTCGTCCACCACCAGAACCAGCTTCTCCGCGGGCGAGGCCAGCACGGGACCGGCGCCGGACGCGACGGGCGCCGGGGCCGCGGGGGCGGGCTTCGGAGCCGGAGGCGGGTCGGGCTCGATGACTCG
>JBIOJO010000029.1:0-52422 GCA_044450965.1 Elusimicrobiota bacterium
CTCGAAGTGGGCGGGCGGACGGTTGCCGACGGAGGCCGAGTGGGAATACGCGGCGCGTAGCGCCGGCAAGGATCAAATATATCCATGGGGCAACGAGGAAGCAACCTGCGAGCGGGCCGTCATTTTGGGTTGCGGCCGCGCAACGGCGCCCGTGTGCTCCAAGCCTGCGGGGAACACGGAGCAAGGGCTTTGCGACATGGCGGGTAATGCGTGGGAATGGGTTCAGGACTGGCATCACGCTTCGTACAAAGGTGCCCCGACGGATGGGAGCGCGTGGGAAGATGCGGGCTCCGAACGGGTTATTCGTGGCGGATCTTGGATTAGCACCCCCGGGTCCACTCAGTCGGCTAACCGCCGCAGTCAAGTTGCGGCCGACCGCTTCGACGCCCTAGGCTTCCGCCTAGCCCGCTGAGGTCATTTGGAGTAAACCTTTTGAGCGACCACGGGACGAGGAGAATATCTTGAGATTTCCGAACCAGTCGCAGAAGCCTACTCTGATTTTTCTGTGCGCACTCGTTCTCGTTGGAACATCGGTGCGGCTTCGCGCCGCCGAGACAGATGCTGCACCTAAACCTGCCGCGGTTGATAATGCCGAGGCGCAAGGCGACAAGGCTTTGGCGCGGGGCGATGCGAATGGAGCGTTGCTCGTTTATACGCGCGCCTTGAGCACCGCTCCCGCGGACTCAGAGCAGGCGCTGAAAATACAGGATAAGGCGATCGAGGTGGCTTCGCAACTCGTAAAAAAACCGCCCGTTTCAGATGACGCCAAGCACTTGATGGAACGAGGTAAAGCCTTCGTCGCCGCCGCCCAAGGTTCACAGGACTACGCTCGGGCGGCCGAGGAGATGAATAAGGCCCTCGCGCTTGCTCCTTGGTGGACCACCGGATACTACAATGCGGCCTTAGCCGAGGAAGCCGCAGGGGAGTTGGCGGAAGCTCACCGCCATTTGAAAATCTATTTAAAACTGGCTCCGGAAGCCGAAGATCGTGAAAAGATCAACCATAAGCTCGCTCAGATAGAGGTTCATGCCGAGCAACTCGGAATTTCATGGACGAAGACCTCCGTCGAAGTTAAGAACGCCGCTATGGCGGATCGTGCGGCGCGGGGTGCGATCACGTGGGTGACGATTCCCGGTGGCACGTTCATGATGGGAGACGGCGGGTGGATGAGCGATAATCAGAAGCACCGCGTCACGGTGAAGGCCTTCCAGATTGCAAAAACGCTCGTCACGAACCGGCAGTACAAGGCCTGCGTCGAGGACGGCGCTTGCAGCCCGGCGACATCCGCGGGCGCGGCGTTCGACGCCGACGATCAGCCGGTCGTCAACGTGGATTGGAATCAAGCCGTCGCGTTCTCGAAATGGGCGGGTGGACGTCTGCCGACGGAGGCCGAGTGGGAATATGCTGCGCGAAGCGCCGGCAAGGATCAGAAGTATCCATGGGGCGACGAGAAGGCGACCTGTTCGCGGGCCGTCATCTCGGGGTGCGGTAGCACGACGGCACCGGTGTGCTCAAAGTCCTCGGGGAACACGGAGCAAGGGCTTTGCGACATGGCGGGAAATGTCTGGGAGTGGACTCAGGACTGGCGCTACGGTTCGTACAAAGGAGCGCCCGCGGATGGAAGCGCATGGGAAACTTCTGAGGGCTACTTCCGGGTTTATCGTGGCGGCTCCTGGCGCGACGGCGCCGGGAGCGCTCGGGCAACGTACCGCACCGACATCGAGCCGAGCTTCCGCAACGGCAACCTGGGCTTCCGCCTTGCCCGCTGAAGGTGCTCTTAATGATCACTTTCAGGCTTATTTTTCGCCCCATCTAGCCATTCCCGTAGCCCCCGTGCTATAATCGGTCCCGCCGTTTTCTTCGCGGCGCGGTAGCTCAGTGGTAGAGCGGGCGTTTCATAAGCGCCATGTCGGCAGTTCAATTCTGCCCCGCGCCAATCTTTGTAAGGCCCCCGAACGTTGATCCAGATCAATGTTCGGGGTACTCTTTTGTGTTGTAATCGTTTGCGTCTTTTAACATCGACTCGCAAGGAGACATCCCGATGGCCGAAGCCCTCGTCGTCGCCAGCAAGATCAAGAAGATCGTCAAGGAAGCCGGCCTGCGCACCGGCGGCGATTACCTCGACGCCCTCACCGCCAAAGTCGACGCCGCCGTGAAAGCCTCCATCCAGAAGGTCCAGGCCGACGGCAAGAAAAAGACGCTCGGCGCCGAAGACCTCATCTAAGCACGGCCCGCCTGAACCGCGCCATGCGCACGTTCCGGGATTTCATGGAGTCTGCGTTATACGACCCTGAACGGGGCTTTTATTCCACGCGGACCCAAACCGCGGACTTCTACACCGCGCCGGAGCTGCATCCGGCGTTCGGCGTCGTCCTGGCCGACCGGATCGCGGCGCTGCTACGCCGCGTCCGGGCGGCCCGCCCGAACGAGCGGCTGACCGTCGTCGAGGCCGGCTGCGGAAACGGAACCTTGGCCGCGCAGGTGGCGCGGCGCCTGCGCGAGAAGCACCCGGACATCGCCGACGGACTTCATTTCGTCCTGATCGAACGTTCGCGCAAGGATCTGACCGCGGCGACGCGCAAGGTCACCGCGTTCGGTCTGACCGTGGACGCTGCGACGGGCATCGAACGCCTGCCGAACTTCACCGGCGCGCTTTACTCCAATGAGCTCTTCGACGCGATTCCCGCGCATCTTCTCCGGAAGAACGAAGGGAACCTGTTCGAGGTGTACGTGGACGCGGACGGCAAGCAGATTCTCGGCGGGATTTCCACGCCGGAGCTCGCGGCCCACGCGATCGCCATCGCCCCGTCCTTGGCCGAAGGCGAAAGCCACGCGGTGTGCGTGGACGCCCCGCGCTGGCTCACCGAAGCCGCAGCGCGTTTGAACGCCGGCTTCCTATTGACCGTGGATTACGGCAAGCGCTTCACCAGCGAAACGCCCAACGCCCCGCGCGGCTACCGCGCGCACCGCATCGTGTCCGACCTGACCGCCGCGCCCGGCTCCCAGGATCTCACCGTTCCCGCCGACTTCAACGCCCTGATCGCCGCCGGCGAGAAGGCCGGCGCGCCCATGGAAAGCTTCGAAAGCCTGTCCCGCTTCCTCATCGAAGGGGGAATCGAGTCCGCGCTGCAGGCCGCCGCGGGCGACGACGCTTCCTCATATAAGGAGCGCGCTCAGATCAAAACCTTGCTCCATCCCGACGGGATGGGCGAGGCCTTCAAGGTCCTGATCCAGAGGAAACTGTCATGATGAGCGCCTACGCCGCCGTCTTCGCCTTCGTGGTCGTCGCGGTCGGCTTCGCCGCGGTCACCCTCGTCGCCGCCAAGGTCCTGCGCGCCAGCGTCCCTTACGCGCGCAAGGAAAGCACCTACGAATGCGGAATCCCCGCCACCGGCTCCACCGAGGTCAAGCTCAACATCCGCTTCCACACCTTCGCCCTGCTGTTCGTGCTGTTCGACGTCGAAGTCCTGTACGTCTTCCCCTGGGCGGTCACCGCCCGGGAGATGGGACGCCTGGCTCTGTACGAGATGGGCGCCTTCCTCGTGATCCTGGCGCTGGGGCTGGCGTTCGCCTGGCGCAAGGGCGCGCTGAGCTGGGAGTAAGACATGGCCATGATTCTTGAGAAGCTGCCGGGACTCACCAAAGGCCTGCCGGGCGGGGACATCATCCTCACCTCCGCCGACTACCTGATCGACCTGGGCCGCCGCCAGTCCATGTGGCCGATGACGTTCGGCCTGGCCTGCTGCGCCATCGAGATGATGGCCTCCTACGCGTCGCGCCTGGACTTCGACCGCATGGGCGTGATCCCGCGCGCCAGCCCGCGCCAGGCCGACGTGATGATCGTGGCCGGCACCGTCTGCAAGAAAATGGCCGATCCCATCCTGGAGATCTACCACCAGATGCCGGAGCCCCGCTTCGTGATCTCCATGGGCTCCTGCGCCAACTGCGGCGGCCCGTACTACGACTCCTACTCCGTGGTGAAAGGCGTGGACCGCATCGTGCCCGTGGACGTGTACATCGCCGGCTGCCCGCCGCGCCCCGAGGCGCTGCAGTACGCCGTGATCAAGCTGCAGGAGAAGATCGCCAAGATGTCCCTGAAGAAGGGCCTGGCGACCTCCCAGCAGGAGAAGGGCAGCCGGGACATCAACGCATAACTTTATGACCCAAGAAGAGCTCTTCGCCAAAATTCAGGCGCAGTTCCCGAAAATCGAGAAGGCCTCGATCCAGATCAAGGACTACCTGACCGTCCGCCTGGCCTCAAAGGACGACGTGCTTCCCATGGCGAAATGGCTCAAGTCCGTCGGCTTCGACTATCTGGACATGATCACCGCCACCGACTACCTCGGCCCGGTGGACATGAAGGGCTACATCCGCCAGGCGAACTTCAATCCATTTCTGCCCGATGGCGCCACTCCGGAAATCGAGTCGGCCCCCACCGCGGGCTTCCCGTACCGTCCCGCGATCGACCATCTCTGGTCTTTCGTTTCTAACAAGGACAAGGCACGAGTCATGGTCAAGCTTGAACAGCCCCGCGACGCGGCCTCCGTGCCGACGCTGTCCGGAATTTTCAAGACCGCGGACTGGCAGGAGCGCGAGAACTTCGACCTGCTCGGCATCAACTACGAAGGCCACCCGAACCAGACCAAGATCCTGACCCCCGATTTCCTGCAGGGACATCCTCTGCGCAAAGACTACGTCCACGTCAAGGACCGCTTCGATGAGTAACACCGATATCGCCGCGACGCCGATCAACAACGAGACCATCGGCGGCCTCAAGACGGACCAGATGTTCATCAACATGGGTCCCCAGCATCCGTCCACGCACGGCGTCCTGCGCATCGCGCTGACCATCGAAGGGGAAATCATCAAGAAGGCCATCCCCGACATCGGCTACCTGCACCGCGGCACCGAGAAGCTGGCCGAGGTTCGCGGCTACCACCACTGCGTCGTGCTCACCGACCGCTGGGACTACGTCTCCGCGATGCCCAACAACCTGGTCTTCTGCCTCGCCGCCGAGAAGCTGATGGGCTCCAAGGTCCCGCCCCGCGCGGACGCCCTGCGCGTGGTCATGTGCGAGCTCAACCGCATCGCCAGCCACTTGCTGTTCTTCGGCACCTACGGCATCGACACCGGCGCGTTCACGCCCTTCCTGTACGCGTTCCGCGAGCGCGAGATGGTGCTGGACCTGTTCGAGATGCTGTGCGGCGCGCGCCTGACCTACAACTACATCCGCCTGGGCGGCGTGATGACCGACGCCACCCCCGAGTGGATCGGCCGCCTGAAGGAGTTCCTGACCTACTTCAAGCCGCGCCTGGACGAGTACGACACGTTGCTGACGTACAACCCCATCTTCATGGCGCGCACCAAGGGCGTCGGCTGCATCTCGGCCGAGGACGCGGTCAACTGGGGCCTGTCCGGCCCGAACCTGCGCGGCTCCGGCGTGAATTACGACGTGCGCAAGCACACCCCGTACTGCGGCTACGAGAACTACGAGTTCAACGTGCCGCTGGGAACCGAGGGCTCCTGCTGGGACCGCTACTTCTGCCGCGTCAGCGAGATGCGGGAATCCATCAAGATCATCGAGCAGGCGCTGGCCAAGCTGCCCGAAGGCCCGTTCATGGCGACCGGCGTGGCCAAGGTTCCCAAGCCCGCGGCCGGAGAAGCCTACGCCCACGTGGAAGCGTCGCGCGGCGAGCTGGGCATCTACCTGGTGTCCGACGGCGGCATTTCTCCTTTCCGCATGCACGTGCGCGCGCCCTCGTTCGTCAACCTGGCCATGCTGGAAGAGCGCCTGGTGGGAATGAAGGTCGCCGACGTCATCGCCGTGCTGGGCTCGATCGACATCGTGCTCGGCGAGGTGGACCGCTAACATGACCGACAAGTCCAAGAAGCCGAACGACAAGCACGACAAGAAGGCGCCCGAGCCGGCCGCGCCCATGCCCGCCGAAGCCGCTCCCGCTCCCGCGGCTGTTCCTGCACCCGTTCCTGCGCCGGCTCCCGTTCCGGCTCCCGTTCCCGTCGCCGCCGGCGCTCCGGCGGCCGGAGCGCCCGCCGCCGCCGCGCCGAAGCCGGCGGCCGCCAAACCGGCGGCCGTTAAGATTCCGCTGCCCGACCCCGTGTTCAACCGCAAGAACGGCCGCCTGATCGAGGACCGCTTCGCCACGTGGCCTCAGACCATCTTCGACTCGAAGTGGTCCCGCCCCGGCTACCGCCTGGCCGCCGGCATGCTGGTCGGAATTTTCGTCGGCCTGGGCGTCTTCGGCGCGCTGGTGGGCGAGCTGTCGAAGTGGGGGGACCTGATCTTCAACGCCCTCCACGGCACGCCCTTCCCCAAGTTCCTGGTCGCCGGACCGATGGTCTCCCTGCCGCTCCCGGCGCTGGCCGCGGACGCGATCTGGATCGCCATCAAGGTGCTGATCGTCCTGCACGTGATCCTCATCAACGGCCTCTGGTCCATCTGGTGGGAGCGCAAGATCTCCGCGCACATCCAGTCCCGCGTGGGCCCGACGTACGCCGGCAGCCCGAAGGGCTGGAACTTCCACGGCTGGGCGCAGACCGCCATCGACGGCATCAAGCTGCTCCTGAAGGAAGACATCACGCCCGCCGCCGCCGACCAGTGGGTTCACGCCCTGGCCCCGGCCATCGTGGTCATCCCCTGCGTGATCGCCTTCGCGCCCGTCCTGTTCGGCCGGGAGCTGGCCGCCGCCAGCCTGGACATCGGCACTTTGTACATCTTCGCGTTCGCGGGCATCACCGTGATCGGCGTGGTGATGGCGGGCTGGGCGTCCGGCAACAAGTACTCCCTGCTGGGCGGCCTGCGCGCCGCCGCGCAGATCGTCAGCTACGAGCTGCCGCGCGGATTCTCGGTTGTTCCCGTCCTGATGTTCGCCGGCTCTTTGGACCTGGCCGTGATCTCCCAAGCCCAGGCCGGCTTCTGGTGGGGGGTGGTGCCGCGCTGGTTCGTGTTCTACCCCGTGGTGGGACAGATCGGCTTCATGATCTTCCTGATCGCGTCCATCGCGGAGACGAACCGCGTGCCGTTCGACATCCCCGAGGCCGAGTCCGAGCTGGTCGGCGGCTTCCACACCGAGTACTCCGGCATGAAGTGGTCCATCTTCTTCCTGACCGAGTACGGCTACGTCCTGCTGGGCTCGTTCCTTCTGGCGACGTTCTTCCTGGGCGGCGGCGGGTCTCCGATCAACGCCGTGCCGTTCACTCTCCTGCCGAGCTGGCTGTGGATGCTCGGCAAGGCGATGCTGATGATGTTCGTGTTCTTGTGGGTGCGCTGGACCTTGCCCCGCTTCCGCGTGGACCAGCTGATGGACTTCTGCTGGAAGTTCCTGCTGCCCTGGTCGTTCGCGAACATCTTCGTCGCCGGAATCTATCTCGCGTTCTGGCTCAAGTGAGGACGCCATGATCGAATACTTCGCCAACATCTACCGCAACTCGAAGGCCCTCGTCTCGGGGCACTGGATCACGCTGCGCTACATGTTCAAGCCGGCCGTGACCATCCATTACCCCGACGAGAAGCTGGTCCCGTTCGAGAAGTTCCGCGGCGCCCTGCTGTTCGACGAGAACACCTGCATCTCCTGCAACCTGTGCGTGAAGGCCTGCCCGTCGAACTGCATCCAGCTGGAGAACGCCACCAACGAGGCCGGCAAGAAGGTGGCCAAGGTCGCCTGGTACTCCATCGACTTCGGCAAGTGCAACTTCTGCCGCCTGTGCGAGGAGGCCTGCCCCACCAAGCCCAAGTCCGTCTGGCACTCCCTCGACTACGAGGTCATCTTCGTCAAGCGCGACGAGATGGTGCGCTGCTGGAAGAAGGAATTCCCGTTCGTCGGCAAGTACTTCGACAGCAAGACCAAGGAATTCAAGGAAGCCGAGGGCCAGATCAGCATCCACGACGTGGCTCCCCGCAGGAACTGAGATGATCGAACAAATCGCCTTCTACTCGCTGTCGGCGCTGGTCCTGTCCTCCGCGCTGGCGGTGGTCCTGCACCGCAACACCGTGCACTCGTCGCTGTTCCTGGGCCTGTCCTTGGCCGGCGTGGCGGGGCTGTTCGCCCTGCTCGGCGCGGACTTCCTGTTCGCGGGACAGATCATGGTCTACGTCAGCGGCATCGCGGTGCTGGTGATGTTCGTGGTCATGCTGCTGGGCCGCGCGTCGGACCTGCACCTGCGCCAGGTCAACGAGTTCTGGATGGCCGCGCTGCTGATCTGCGCCATCGCCAGCGCCGGCATGCTCAAGATCGCGCGCTCCTACGGCGACACGCTGGCCGCGGCGCCGGCCTCGCCCTCGACGCGGATCATCGGGAAGCTGTTCCTCGGCGAATACCTGCTCCCTTTCGAACTCGTCTCGCTCGTGCTGATGGCCGCGCTTCTGGGCGCGGTGTTCTTCACGCACCGGGAAATCCCGGAGGCCGCGGAATGACTCTCGCCCACTACCTGACGGTGTCCTCGCTGCTGTTCCTGATCGGCATCTTCGGCGCGCTCACTCGCCGCAACATCATCGGCGTGCTGATGTCCATCGAGCTGATGTTCAACGCGGCCAACATCAACCTGGCCGCGTTCGACCGCTTTTTGCACCCCACCGGCGCCGTCGGGCAGACCTTGGCCATCTTCATCATGACCGTCGCCGCCGCCGAGATCGTCGTGGGCCTGGCCCTGCTGCTGGCCATCTACCGCAACACCGACACCGCGTACGTCGAAGACTTCAACCTGCTCAAGGGCTGATGACATGATCGAACACGCCTACCTGATACCGCTGATTCCGTTCGCCGCGTCGCTGATCATCCTGTTCGGGGCGAAGGAAGACCCGCATTCGCCCCTGCCCTGGATCGGCATCGGCGCCATGGGCATCTGCCTCCTGATCGCCCTTTCCATCTTCTGGGGATTCGCGGCCGGAACCGTCTCCCTGCCCTACGAGCACAACTGGCAGTGGTTCTCCTTCGCCACGACGGTCGGGGGGAACTCCTTCGCCTACGCCATGCCCGTCGGAGTGCTGATCGACCCGCCGACCTCCGTCGTCCTGGTCGTCGTCACGCTCATCAGCCTGATGGTGCAGATCTACTCCGTCTCCTACATGCACGACGACACGCGCTACAAGCGCTACTTCGCGTTCGTGTCCTTCTTCACCGCGGCCATGCTGGGCCTGGTCGTCTCCAGCAACCTGCTGGTGACCTTCATGTGCTGGGAGCTGATGGGCGTGTCCTCCTACCTGCTGATCGGCTTCTGGTTCGAGCGGCCGGGCCCCACCGAGGCGCAGAAGAAGGCGTTCATGACCACGAAGCTGGGCGACTGCGGCCTGTACCTGGCGCTGCTGCTGATCTTCGCGAAGGTCGGCTCGTTCCAGCTGACCCAGATCTACCAGTTCTTCAACAACGGCTACATGCCGGCCGCCGCCGCGACGGCCGCCGGCATCGGCATCCTGTTCGGCGCCATGGGCAAATCCGCCCAGTTCCCGCTGTTCATCTGGCTGCCCGACGCCATGGAAGGCCCCACGCCCGGCTCCGCGCTGATCCACGCCGCGACCATGGTCGCGGCCGGCATCCTGGTGGTCGCGAAGCTGTACTTCGTGTTCATCGCCGCGCCCATCGCCATGGAGGCGGCGGCCTGGATCGGCCTGGCGACCGCGTTCCTGGCGGCGTCCATGGCCTTGGTCAGCTACGACATCAAGCGCGTGCTGGCCTTCTCCACCGTCTCCCAGCTGGGCTTCATGATGTGCGCGCTGGGCTGCGGCGGCTACACCGCCGGCCTGTTCCACCTGACCACGCACGCCTTCTTCAAGGCGCTCCTGTTCCTGGGCGCCGGCTCCGTCATCCACGCGGTGCACACGAACGATATGCGCCTCATGGGCGGCCTTTCCAAGAAAATGCCCATCACGTTCGCCACCATGTTCGTCGCCGTTTTGGCCATCGCGGGCTTCCCCGGCCTGGCGGGTTATTTCTCCAAGGACATGATCCTGGCCGCGGTCTGGGCGCACAACCAGACCATGTTCTGGATCCTGCTCTCCGCGGCGCTGATGACCGCGTTCTACATGTCGCGCCTGTTCTTCCTCACCTTCTGGGGAGACGACCGCGACCACCACAAGTTCGCCCACGCGCACGAGTCGCCCGCGCTGATCACGGGCCCGCTGATCGTCCTGGCGGTGTTCTCCGCGTTCTCCGGCTACGGCCTGGCGCGACACGGCTTCATCTATAAGGCGATCCCGAAGCCGACGATCGCCGTCATGCCCGGCGCAGTGACCGCGCCTCAGGAAGGACTGAACATCGTCCCGGCGGCTCCAAAAGAGAAAACGGAGTCCGCTGACGCCGCCGTCGCTGCCGAGCCCGTGAAAGCCACGACCGAAACGGCGAAAGCCGAAGCGGAAAATCACGAGGACGCCGAGCTTCCGAGCTGGCTGGCGATGACGGTGATCGCCTTGGTCCTGGGCTCCATGATGCTCGCGTTCTTCCTGTACCGCGGCCCCCATTTCGCCGCCGCCGAGGCCATCCGGGCCGCCTTCGGCCCCGTGGTGACCGTGCTGGACCGGCGTTGGTACCTGGACGACGCGTTCCTGGCCCTGGTCGCGCTCTGCGACCAGGTCGCGGCGCTGGCGTTCTGGATCGACAACAACGTGGTGGACCGGATATTCGTGGACGGCTGGGGGCTGGTCGTGCGCGTGGTCGCGGAGATCAGCAACTTCCTGGACATCCAGCTGGTGGACGGCACGGTGGACGGCGTCGGCGCCCTGAGCAACGACCTGGGTTCCGGTCTGCGCTCGCTGGTGATCGACGGACAAGTCCAAGAGTACCTGATGTACGCGGCGATCGCCTTCAGCCTCGCCGCGACCTTGATTCTGACGCGCTGACGCATCAACCAATCGGAGAACTGAAATGCTGAGCTTGATCACCTGGTCGCCACTCGTCGGAGCGCTGATCGTCCTGATGCTGCCGAAGGAGAACAAGCGCGCCATCCAGATCGTCGCGTTCGTCGCGGCGGGCATATCCTTGGCGGCCTCCCTGTGGCTGATCCCGCAGTTCGACCGCTCCGCCACGGCGATGCAGTTCGTCGAGAAGTGGTCCTGGATCCCCTCGCTCAACGTCTCCTATTTCCTCGGCGTGGACGGCCTGTCCTTCCCGCTGGTCCTGCTGACCACCTTCATGACCTTCATCGCCTTGATCGGCTCGATGGGCATCGAGAAGCGCGTGAAGGAGTACTTCTTCTGGTTCCTGGCGCTCGAGGTCGGCATGCTGGGCGTGTTCATGGCGCTGGACCTGGTCCTCTTCTACGTGTTCTGGGAGCTGACCTTGGTGCCCATGTACTTCCTGATCGGCGTCTGGGGGGGACCGCGCAAGGAGTTCGCCGCGATCAAGTTCTTCCTGTACACCTTGACCGGCTCGGTGTTCATGCTGCTGAGCATCCTGGCGCTGTACTTCCGCTCCGCCCCGCACACGTTCGACATGCTGGAGCTGATGTCGGCGCACAGCCAGTCCCTGTTCGACCCGCGCTTCCAGATCCTGGTCTTCCTCGGCCTGTACTTCGGAATGGCGATCAAGATCCCCGCGTTCCCGTTCCACACCTGGCTGCCGCTGGCCCACGTCGAAGCGCCCACGCCGATCTCGGTCATCCTGGCCGCGGTCCTGCTGAAGATGGGCGTGTACGGACTGCTGCGCATCTCCTTCGGCATCACGCCGCTGGGGTTCCATTGGTTCCTGCCCGCGCTGGTCGTCATCGCGGTGATCAACATCGTGTACGGCGCGCTGTGCGCGCTGGCGCAGACGGACATGAAGAAGATGGTCGCCTACTCGTCGATCAACCACATGGGCTACTGCCTGCTGGGCATCGCCGGCATGACGGCCGCCGGCTTCTCCGGCGCGGTGCTCCAGATGGTCAACCACGGCATCATCGCGGGCGCGCTGTTCCTCCTGGTCGGCGTGATCTACGACCGCGCCCACACGCGCGACATCTCCGCGTTCGGCGGCCTGGCCGTCAAGCTCCCGGTGTACGCGGGCATCATGTCCCTGGCCTGCTTCGCCTCGCTCGGCCTGCCCGGCCTGTCCGGCTTCGTCAGCGAGTTCCTGTGCTTCCTGGGCGCGTTCCAGCAGTGGAAGTGGGCGACCACGATCTCCACGCTCGGGATCATCGCGACCGCCGCGTTCTTCCTGCGCATGATGCAGAAGGTCTTCCTCGGGCCCGTCAACGAGAAGTGGGCGGACCTGTCGGACATGACCCCGCGCGAGCTGGCGTCCCTGCTTCCGCTCGTGGCCGTGATGATCTGGTTCGGCATCGATCCGAAGTGGCCGCTGGACCTGATGAACGCGACCGTCGCGCACCTGTTGGGGAAGTGAGATGCGGAACCTCGGCCTGCTGACCCCCGAACTCGTCCTCTCGGGCCTGGCGCTGCTGGTGATGTTCGCCGACATGCTCCTGCCCAAGTCCAAGTCGCGCTGGCTGTACCACCTGGCGTGGCTGTCGTCGGCGGGCGTGCTGGCGCTGATCGTCTCCACGCTGGGCGATCACGCCGCCCAGGGCGTCGGCGCCCTCTGGGTCGCCGACTCGTTCGGCCAGTTCTTCAAGATGACGACGTTGCTGACGGCCACCCTGTGCCTGCTGATGGGCCTGGACTACAAGGCCCTGCCGGAGCGCCACGCGGGCAGCTTCGCGGCGCTGATGCTGCTCTCCACCGCCGGGCTGATGTTCCTGGTCTCGGCGACGGACCTGCTCCTGGTGTTCGTGTCCTTGGAATTGGTCTCCATCTCGTCGTTCGTGCTCGTCGGCTTCGAGCGCGGCAACCCGAAGTCGAACGAAGGCTCGATGAAGTACTTCCTCTTCGGCGCGTTCTCCTCGGCCATCCTCGTCTACGGCATCTCGCTCTACTACGGCGCGACCGGCGGCACCCGGCTTACGCCGGGCGCCGTTAATAGCCCGATGATGATCCTGGCTCTCGTGCTGATCCTGCTGGGCTTCGCCTTCAAGGCCTCGATCGCCCCCATGCACTTCTGGGTGCCGGACGCCTACGAGGGCGCGCCGACGCCGGTGACCACCTTCCTGTCGATCGCGCCCAAGCTGGCCACGTTCTGCGCTTTGATGCGCATCTTCGGCACGGTGTTCCCGGCGGCCCAGTACGACCTGCAGGCCCTGCTCGGCCTGCTCGCCGTGCTGACCATGACCATGGGCAACTTCACCGCGTTCTTCCAGGACGACGCGAAGCGCCTGCTCGCCTACTCGTCCATCGCGCAGGCCGGCTACCTGCTGATCGGCGTCGCCGTCGGCACCGCGCGCGGCACCGAGGGCGTGATGATGTACTCCTTCATCTACGTCGCCATGAACATCGGCGCGTTCGCCGTGGTGCAGGCCGTCGGCCAGTCCGCCGGCAGCTACTCGCTGGACTCGTTCGACGGGCTGGCGCGCCGCTCGCTGGGGCTGTCGCTGGCCCTGACGTTCTGCCTGCTGTCCTTGGCCGGCATCCCGCCGCTGGCGGGCTTCATGGGCAAGCTCTACATCTTCTCCGCGGCCGTCGAGTCCGGGCGCTGGTGGCTGGCCGTGTTCGGCCTGCTGAACTCGGTGGCGTCGGCGTACTTCTACTTCCGCCTCGCGCACCGCATGTTCTTCCGCGCGCCGGACGAGAACGCGGCGCCGCTCGACATCGGGCCGTACGTCTACGGGGGGATCGCCGTCGCCGTGGTCGGCGTCCTGCTCTTCGGCGTGCATCCCGAGCCCCTGATCGCGGGCGTGCGCGCGTCGGCGCCGCTGCTTCCCTAGGGCCCGCTGGACCCGTCGTCGACGGAAATGCTATTAATTACAGGATGAAGTTCCTGGTCGCGGCCGCCGCCCTGTTTTCGCTCCTCGCTCCGGCGTCCGCCGCGCCGCTGGGACCGACCGCGCAGACGCTGGAGGCCATCCACGGCACGGCGGTCAACGATCCCGCCCGCTTCTTCGACGGGATGGACTCGCGCGTGAACCTGCTCGAGCCGACGGCCTACGCGCCCCTGCCCGCCGTCGCGGAAGAGAAGCCGGCCGAGACGCGCTTCGACTCGCGCGAGATCGCGCCCGGGCTCACGCTTCACGAACCGGTGCCGCCGTCCGCCGCGACGGCCGTCCCGCCCGTCCGGGACCAGTCCGCGCGCGGCGGATCCCCGTCGTTGGCGATGATCCTGGCCGTGTGCGCGTCGGTGGCCCTGGCCGCCGCGCTGCTCCTGATCTTCCTCTAACGGTTCCAGTTCAGATTGCGGCCGTCCGCCGGACGCTCGGCCACCGACTTCATGCGCCGCGCGGCCGCGCCCGCGGCCGCCACGGCCGCCAAGCCGCCCCAGCGCCACGCGCCGCCCGCCGACCACCACGCCTTCCCGACGCGCGCGCCCTCGGAAGTCAGGACCTCGATCCAGCCGCGGCCCTCCGGAACGGCCCAGGTCAGGGCGGCGACGGCCAGCAGCACGCCTCCCGCCGGCGCCAAGCCGCGCGCCCACTTGACGTCGTCCAGGTCGGTGCCCCACAGGCCCATGTACACGGCCCCGCCGGACGACAAGGCTCCCAGCGCGGTCACGATCATGGTCTCCAGCGGCGGCAGCGGCCCCGCCGTGCCGACGCGGCGCGCGAGGCAGGCCAAGGACGCCGCCCAAAGCGCGACGCCCGCGGCCTTGCGCCAGCCCGCGCGGCGATCGCCGAAGGTGAGGAACAGGGGGAACGACGCCAGGAACGCGGTTCCCGCCACCCAATCCTCGGCGACGGCCGTTCGCCACGGCCAGCCGACGGCGGCCATGCCGAGGACCGCGAAAACCAGGTAGAAATGGGTCCGCGAGCCCAGCGCTGAAGCGGCCTGGGGCGGAGGGGGAAGAGGCGCCGGCGGCCGCGCGCCGAAAGCCGGCCCGGACGACGGGGCCGGCGCGGGGAGGACGGCCGGCGCTTCGCCCGCGGGCGGAGGCACCATCGCGTCCATGCCCACGGGTCCCGGAGGCGGCGGGGCCGGAAGGATGCGGAACGGCGAGCCGGAGGAATCCGTCTCCAGGAGCATGCCCACCGCGGCCATCTCCCGCAGCACGGCCTCGGCGTCGGGCGGGCGCCTCGCGGGATCCTTGTCGAGAAGACGGCGGATCAGGGAGGACGACTTCTCCGTCACCTCCGGCCGCAGCAGGCGGACGTCCGGCGGCAGCTCGTCGCGATGGCGGAGCAGCGCGTCCATCGCGGAGCCGGGAAAGAGCATCTCCCCGGTCAGCGCGAAGTACCAGGTGGAGCCGACGGCGTAAAGGTCGGAGCGCGGATCGGGCGGAGCGCCCAGGCCCTGCTCCGGCGACATGAAGTGGAAGGAGCCGGTGACCGCCTCGTCGGCCGAGCGCGCGGACCCCGCCTTGCGGGCGATGCCGAAATCGGCCAGCTTCACGCCGCCGCGGGAGTCCACCATGATGTTCGGCGGCTTCACGTCGCAGTGGACCAGCCCGGCCGCGTGCGCGGCGCGCAAGGCCGTCACGGTCTCGCGCATGACCGCCAAGGCGGCCTTCGGCGTCAGCGGGCCCGCGCGGCGCACCAGCGCGTCCAGGCCTTCGCCGTCCACCCACTGCATGACGATGTACGGAAGCCCCTGGTCCTCGCCCACCTCGTAGACCGCGACGATGCGGGGATCCTCCAGCTTCGCCGCGGCGCGGGCCTCGGCCAGCACCGCCTCGCGCAGGGCCGCGGTCGAATGATCCACCACCTTGACGGCGACCACGCGGTCCAGCGCCAAGTGGCGGCCGCGGTAGACGCGCCCCATGCCGCCGCGTCCGACCAGGGCCTCGATCGCGCAGGGTCCCAAAGTCTTGCCGACCAACGGATCGTCGCTCATTGCGCGAGGATAGCAGGAGAGGGAATCGGGCGCAAGGGGAATTGCTATAATGGCGCGTGTCCTGGCGAACCCCGGCCTGGGCGTACGCGGTCCTGCTGACGGCTTCCGCCGTCGCCGTTACCCTCGGCTCCGAGTGGAACGCGAAGCTGGTCCTGCCACTCGCCGACGGCCAGATCGTGGCCGCGCAAGCGTCCGTCGACGTCGGCGAAGCCGATCAAGGCAATTCCCGGGTCTTCCAGCGCATCAACAAGACGGGCGCGGAGCGCACGGCCGAGTACGGCTTCGTGGACTTCAAACAGGACCGCATCAGCCTCTCGTACAAGATCCCCGAAGACGACTTCAAACGCTACAACGCCTCCTACGGCTACCGCCCGGAGGACATCGACGACCTCCGGACCTGGCGCGACAACGCGACGCAAAGCTCCTACCGGCTGGCCGTCTCCATGCACAAGAACCAGGCGCAGGTGGACGCCGCCGCCGCCGCGATCCAAAAGGAATACGAGAAGAAGCTCAAGGAGTACCTCAAGTCGCGCGGCTTCATGCTCCTGCCGGGCGGCGTGACGCGCGTGGACGTCCCGTCGGTGGTCAAGAACAACGGCCCGATCCTGAAGCCGATCGCCAAGGTCTTCGAGCGCTACGCGACCCAGCATCAGTACCAGTCCATGGACATCATCGGCGCCGTGCTGTCCTTCGCGCAGACCGCGATCAAGTACCGGAACGTCGAGCCCATCTACAAAGGCCGGCACACCGCGGGCTTCCTCCAGCCCATCACGACGATCGTCCTCGGGTGGGGCGACTGCGACACGAAAAGCGCCATGGTCGCGTCGGTCCTGTCGAACTGGAACCAGATGCGGATGATCGGCATCGCCGTGCCGGGCCACTACCTGATGGCGGTGTTGCAGATTCCCGACAAGGGGGACATGTTCGTGGAGTACCAGGGCCTGCAGTACATCCTGATGGAGCCGGCGGGCCCGGGCTGGTTCCCGCCCGGCAAGGTCGCCGACGAGACGGTCGCCCAGCTCAACGCCAGCGACGGGTATCAGATCTTTCCGTTCTTTTAGACTTTAGGAGAAATAATGTTCACCACACGAATCGTCGTCAGCCTGTTCGACTTCGGCCTCATGACGGTCATGTCCGCGTTCGTCATCGCCCTGACCTACCGCATCTTCGTCCGGGCCAATCCGGATTTCCACATGGGCGAGGAGATCAAGAAAGGGAACGTCGCGGTCGGGGTCCTGGTCGCGACCATCCTGGTCAGCGCCTCGTACATCCTGATGGCGGGGACCGAGTCCTCGATCGGGATGTTCCGGATGCACCTCATGGCGCCCTCGGATGAAAACGAGAGCATCGTGAAAATCTTCGGCCTGATCGTCGCCCATCTGTCCATCTCGATGATGCTCGCGGTAGTCTCGATCTCCGTCACCCTGCGGATGTTCGGGCGCCTGGAGCGCGAACTGCGGGCCGGCAAGGAGCTCCAGAAGGGGAACCTGGCCGTCGGCATCCTCCTCTCGGCCGTGGTGCTGATCTCCTCGATGTACGTGCGCGAGGGCGTCAGCGCGCTGTCGAAAGCGCTCACGCCGCAGCATTCCATCGGGCTGATCCAAGTCGGAAAATAGGTTACAATCATTCCAATATGGCCTCCACGACGACGAAGTCGGTCTGGCGGGACAATTTCGCGGAATTAAAAAAGCCCCTGGTCAGAGAGGAGGCGCGGATCGAGGCGTCCCGCTGCCTCTACTGCTACGACGCGCCGTGCGTGAAGGTGTGTCCCACCCACATCGACATCCCGCGCTTCATCCGTCAGATCGCCGCGGCCGATCCGCTGGGTTCCGGCGAGACCATTCTCGAGGCCAATGCCTTGGGTCATTCCTGCGCGCGCGTCTGCCCCGTCGAGGTGCTCTGCGAAGGCGATTGCGTCTATCACGACTGGCACGAGAAGCCCATCCAGATCGCGCGGCTGCAGCGGTACGCCACCGATGCCGTGCATAAGTCCGGCGAACTGCCGTTCGAGCCGGGCGAGGACAACGGCAAGAAGGTCGCCATCGTGGGCGCCGGACCGTCCGGAGTGGCGTGCGCGGTGTATTTGCGCCGTCTCGGTTATGCCGTGACGATTTTCGAGAAGCGGGACCTCCCGGGCGGTCTGAACACGTTCGGGGTGGCCGAATACAAGATGGACGAGAAGACGTCGCTCGAAGAATTACATCTTCTGTTCAACATGGGCTGTTCCGTGGTGACCGGCAAGGAGATCGGGAAGGATCTCAAAGTCGAGAAGATATTGAACGACTTCGACGCCGTGTTCCTCGGGGCGGGGTTGGCCAAGGCGAAGGGATTGGGTATCCCGGGCGAGGAATTGGGCGGTGTTTTCGACGCCCTTTCGTTCATCGAGCGCGTGAAAGCGCACGACACGAAGATTTTGAACTCCAGCGAGCACACCGTCGTGATCGGCGGGGGCAACACCGCCATTGATGCGTGCACGCAGTCGTCCCGCACGGGCACGGCGCAGGTGACGTTGGCTTACCGCCGCGGGCGCGAAGACATGTCCGCCTATGACTTCGAAATAGCGCTGGCGAAGTCCGACGGCGCTTCATTGCTGCTCAACGCCGTGCCGAAACGCATCTTCGGCAAGAAGCACGTCGAGGGCGTGGAGTTCGTGCGGTCCAAGACCGTGAAGGGGAAGCTCGTGGAAGACCCCGAGTCCAAGTTCGTCGTGACATGCGATCGCGTGATCAAAGCCGTGGGGCAGGAAAAGGACGGGGGACTTCCCGAGAAGTTCGGCGTCAAGCTGAACCCCAACGGCACGATCTTCGTCGACAGCAAGTCGCTCGCGACGTCGAACAAGAAAATATATGCAGGCGGCGACGCCGTGAACGGCGGCAAAGAGGTGGTGAATGCCGCCGCCGACGGCAAACGCGCCGCGTGGGGGATACACCAGTCGCTGCACCCGGGCGCGAAGCCCGGGCCCGACGACGAGTACTGGGTGTCGACCATCGACATCCGCGTGGTGGCCCCGATCGTTCCCCGCAAGGAGCACGCTTGAAAAAGCACGAGAAGCGCGCGAAGATAGATCTCTCGTCCGACTGCGGAGGCATCAAGTCCCCGAACCCCTTTTGGCTGGCCTCCGCGCCGCCGACGAACTCCGGCGCGCAGATCATGCGCGCGTTCGAGTACGGCTGGGGCGGGGCGGTGTGGAAGACGCTGGGCCAGGATCCGCCCGTCGTCAACGTGACCTCGCGCTACGGCGCCATGGACTTCGGCGGCCAGAAGATCGCGGGCTTCAACAACATCGAGCTGATCACGGACCGGCCGCTGGCGACGAACCTCAAGGAGATCTACGAGGTCAAGAAGCGCTTCCCGAAGCACGCGGTGGTGGCGTCCTTGATGGTGCCTTGCGAGCGCACGGCGTGGCATGAGATCACCAAGAAGGTCTGCGACGCGGGCTCCGACGGCATCGAGCTGAACTTCGGCTGTCCGCACGGCATGTCCGAGCGCGGGATGGGCGCGGCGGTCGGTCAGGTGCCCGAGTACGTGCAGATGGTCACCGAATTCGTGAAGGAGAAGTCCACGGTCCCGGTGCTGGTCAAGCTGACGCCGAACGTGGCGGACGTGCGCTTCCCGGCGCGCGCGGCCAAGAAGGGCGGCGCCGACGGGGTGGCTTTGATCAACACGATCAACTCCATCATGGGCGTGGACGTGGAGACCATGATCCCGAAGTTCTCCGTCGGCGGCAAGATCTCGCACGGCGGCTACTGCGGGCCGGCGGTCAAGCCCATCGCTTTGAACATGCTCAGCCAGATCGCCACGGACCCGGAAACGCGGGGCCTGCCCATCTCCGGCATCGGCGGGATCTCCAACTGGTCGGACGCGGTGGAGTTCATGCTGTTGGGCGCCTCCTCCGTGCAGCTGTGCACGGCGGTGATGCACCACGGCTACCGGATCATCGAGGACCTCAACGCGGGTCTCGAAGGCTGGATGCGGCGCCAGAAGTTCACGAAGACGACGGACTTCATCGGCAAGACCGCGCCGCGCATCGTGGATTGGAAGCATCTCAATCTCCACCACAAGACGGTCGCCTCCATCGACCCGGCCAAGTGCATCGGCTGCGACGTGTGCTACGTGTCCTGCAACGACACCACGCACCAGTGCATCGCCATCGACGCGAAGGGTGGCAACCGCAAGCCGCATGTGATCCAGGGCGACTGCGTGGGCTGCAACCTGTGCTCCTTGGTCTGCCCGGTGGACGGCTGCATCACCATGACGGAAGTAAAAACCGGCCTCAAGCCTCTCACCTGGGACGAATACTCCAAGAACGGCATGACCGGCTACGGCGAAGTGTATAAACGGCACTAGATGCTACGGCCAATTCCAATGACGCATCTGTGTCGAGCCCGAAGGGTCGAGACCTAGATGCCTCCCGAAACCGACAACCTCCGGATCGAAGAACTTCACGCCGCGGACCAAAAGGACCGCGAGAAGGTCTATTCCCTGGCCAAGGACGTGGAAGCGCTCAAGGAGCGCGACCTGGAGCGCCGCAAGGAGCTGCTGACCTTGATCGGCCGCGGGGAGATCAACACGCAGAACGATCTGTACCGCGCCGCCGTGATCTTCCTGCACGGCGCCGAGCCCAAGGACTTCCTGACGGCGCATCGCATGGCGGTCATCTCCTCCATCCAGGGGCACCGCAACGCGCGCTGGCTGGCCGCGGCGTCGCTGGACCGCTTCCTGATGTCCATCGGTTTGCCGCAGACCTACGGCACGCAGTTCGAGCACAACGAGGACGACAACCGCTACCAGCTGCGCCTGCCCATCGACGACACGTCCGTCCTGCACTTCGAGAAGCACTTTTTCGGCGTTCCGTCGGTGATGGAAAGGCTCGCGCAGCTGAATCGACGCATCGCGGGCGAAGCGAAATAGGGCGATCCCGATCATTTTAGTCGACTAACTCCAGAGTCAGTCAACTTTAGAAAGCGTACCAGGAGATAATCATGTCCCGAATCGTGAAGTGCGGACTCATCCAGGCGTCGTGCCCGTGGGAAACGCCGAAGTACTCCATGAAGCAGATCAAGGAGAAGATGATCGACAAGCACGTGGCCATGATCGAGACCGCCGCCAAGAAGGGCGTGCAGATGCTGGGTCTCCAGGAAATTTTCTACGGACCGTACTTCTGCGCCGAACAGGACACGAAGTGGTACGACACCGCCGAACCCATCGACGGCCCGACGACGAAGCTGATGCAGAAGCTGGCCAAGAAGCACCAGATGGTCATCGTCTCGCCCATCTACGAGACGCCGTCCACCGGCACCTACTACAACACGGCTGCGGTCATCGACGCCGACGGTTCGATCAAGGGCATCTACCGGAAGAATCACATCCCTCACTGCGCGCCGGGCTTCTGGGAAAAGTTCTACTTCAAGCCGGGCAATCTTGGTTACCCCGTCTTCCAAACCAGGTACGCCAAGGTGGGTGTGTACATCTGCTACGACCGCCACTTCCCTGACGGCGCCCGGATCCTGGGTCTGAACGGAGCCGAGATCGTGTTCAACCCGTCCGCGACCGTGAAGGGACTCTCGCAGTACCTTTGGAAGCTGGAGCAGCCCGCCCACGCCGTGGCGAACCAATACTTCGTAGGCGCCAGCAATCGCGTCGGCACCGAGGGACCCTGGAAGATGGGCGAGTTCTACGGCCAGTCCTACTTCTGCGACCCGCGCGGCCAGATCGTGAAGATCGGCTCGCACGACAAGGACGAGATCGTCATCGCCGACCTGGACTTCGACGAGATCCTGGAAGTGCGCAAGACGTGGCAGTTCTTCCGCGACCGCCGGCCCGAGACGTACGGGGAGCTGGTTCAGCAGCTGCCGTGAGGAACTGGTCCGACCTGCTGCTCGACTCCGACATCCACGAGCATCACGAGCCCGTCCACCGTTCGCCGTACTGGAACAAGGACATCGCGCCGGTGGGGAAGTCCCAACGCACCTGGGCCACCAAGGACTTCGCCGTCCTGTGGATCAGCATGAGCGCCTGCATTCCCACCTACATGCTGGCGTCCTCGCTGATCTCCGAGGGGATGAATTGGTACGAAGCCGTGTTGACGATCTTTTTGGGCAACGTGATCGTCTTGCTTCCCATGGTCCTCAACGCCCACGCCGGAACCAAGTACGGGATACCGTATCCCGTTTACTGCCGTCCGTCGTTCGGAATACTCGGCGCCAACGTCCCCGCCGTTTTGCGTGCGTTGGTCGCCTGCGGCTGGTTCGGCATCCAGACCTGGATCGGCGGGGCGGCCATCTACAAGCTGCTGGGCCTGTGGTTCCCGTCCATGGTGGGCGCGGCGCCGCTGTTCGAGGGCCTCAACGGCGCGCAGTGGGGCTGCTTCCTGTTCTTCTGGGCCGTGAACATGTTCGTGATCCACAAGGGCGTGGAGTCCATCCGCGTCCTGCTGAACGTCAAGGCGCCCCTGCTCATCGTCCTGGGCCTGGCCTTGCTCGCGTGGGCGTACGTCCAGGCGGGGGGCTTCGGCCTGATGCTGTCCACGCCGTCGGCCTTCGCCCCGGGCCAGCCCAAGGCCGGCCAGTTCTGGCCGTTCTTCTTCCCGGCGCTGACCGCCATGATCGGCTTCTGGGCCACGCTGTCCCTGAACATCCCGGACTTTTCGCGCTACGCGAAGACCCAGAAAGACCAGATCTGGGGCCAGGCGCTGGGCCTGCCGCTGACCATGGGGCTGTACAGCTTCATCGGCGTGGCCGTGACCTCCGCCACCGTCGTCATCTACGGGAAATCGATCTGGGATCCGGTCGAGCTGATCGCCAACTTCAAGAACCCCTTCGTGCTGGCGATCGCGCTGGTGTCGCTGGTTCTGGCGACGTTGGCCACGAACATCGCGGCCAACGTCGTGGGACCGGCGAACGACTTCGCGCATCTGTGGCCGGAGAAGATCGACTTCCGGATGGGCGGCTACATTACCGGCGTCATCGGCATCCTGATCCAGCCCTGGAAGCTCATCGCGGACCCTTCGGGCTACATCTTCAAATGGCTGGTCGCCTACTCGGCCTTGCTCGGCTCCGTGGGCGGCATCCTGATCTGCGACTACTACTGGCTGCGCCGTACCAAGCTGGACATGCGCGATCTGTTCGAAAAGGGCGGCAAGTACTGGTACGCGGGCGGCGTCAACGGCGTGGCCATGATCGCTTTGGTCCTGGGCGTGGCCCCGGTGATTCCCGGGTTCCTGGGCACGGTGGGGCTGATGAACGTCCCGCCGATGTGGATCTCGCTGTACAACTACGCCTGGTTCATCAGCTTCGGCATTTCCTTCGTCGCGTACCGCATCTTCATGAAGTGGGGGGACAACACGTGAGCTACGACCTGATCGTCAAGAACGGCACCCTCGTCTCCGCGTCGGACACCTTCATCGGCGACCTGGCCGTCAGCAACGGCAAGGTCGTCGCCGTCGGCAGGATCGCCGGCGACGCCAAGAAGGTGGTGGACGCCAAGGGCAAGGTCGTGGTCCCCGGCGGCATCGACGTGCACACGCACTTCGACATGCCCTTCATGGGCGCCACCACCATCGACACCTTCTCCACCGGCTCCACGGCCGCGGCGTGCGGCGGCACCACCTCCGTGGTGGACTTCGCCATCCAGAAGAAGGGCGAGACTTTGCGCGGGGCGCTGGACGTCTGGCACAAGCGCGCCGACGGCAAGTCCGCCGTGGACTACGGCTTCCACATGATCGTGACGGACTTCCCGGAGAAGCAGGCCAAGGAGATGGACAAATTGGTCGGCGAGGGGATCGTGTCTTTTAAACTTTTCATGGCGTACCCCGGGATATTCATGTCGGACGATACGACGATCTTCCGGGCGCTCCTGCGCACGAAGGAAAACGGCGGGATGATCTGCATGCATGCCGAGAACGGCAGCGTCATCGACGTGCTGGTGCAGAAGGCGCTCGCGGAGGGGAAAATCTCCCCTGAGTGGCACGCCCTGACCCGGCCCATGACCGCCGAGGCGGAGGCGACGCACCGCGCGATCGCTTTGGCCGAGATCGCCGGCGTTCCCATCTATTTCGTCCATTTGTCGGCCGGCGACGCCATGGAAGAGGTGCGCGCCGCTCGCGCCCGGGGCTTGCCGGTGTTCGCCGAGACCTGCCCTCAATATCTGTATCTGTCCGAGGACGATTATCGTCGTCCCGGCTTCGAGGGCGCCAAATTCGTGATGTCTCCTCCCCTTCGTCCGGTCGGGAATTCGGACCGTCTTTGGAATGGTCTGGTCCGAAATGATCTTCAGGTCGTCTCGACCGACCATTGCTCGTTCTGCATGAAAGCCGGAGTGAACCAGCCCGGAAAAGAACTGGGCAAGGACAGCTTCGCGAAGATCCCCAACGGCGCGCCCGGCGTGGAGTACCGCCTGCTTCTTCTGTGGGACGCCGTGCAGAAGGGGAAGATCACGGAGAACCGCTTCGTGGAGATCACCTCCGCAAACCCCGCGAAGCTGTTCGGCCTGTACCCGCGCAAGGGTCACCTCAACCCCGGCGCCGACGCCGACCTCGTGATCATCGACCCGAACAAGCTCCACACCTTCAGCGTCAAGAACCACCACAGCGCCGCCGACTACAACCCCTACGAGGGCGTCACGGTGAAGGGCTCCATCCGCGACGTGTTCTCCCGCGGCGACGCCCTGGTGGAAGGCGGCAAGTGGGTGGGGAAGACCAGCCACGGAAAGTTCCTGAAGCGGACGCCGCGCAATTACTGATGAAGCGTTTTGGGACAATTTACCGCGCGGCTTCGGGGGACTGGAGTGCAACGCCTTCCGCCGCCGTGACGGCGATGTCCCTCTACGCTTATATGCTGTCCCCGGTCCCGGAGGACGTACGCCGCCAGAATCCATCACTGGCCTCGACCCCGAGAGGCATCGTGACCGTGGAGCCGCTCGTTCGATTCTGAAATGCGGCACCCTTAATTGAGAATGATTCGACCCTGCCTCCTGCTCGTCCTCGCGGCCAATCTCGGCCTTTCCGGCTGCGCCACTCCGCCGCTCCAAGATGCGGTAAATTACGGGAACCTCAAGAGAGTCGACGAGCTCCTGGATGCCGGAGAACCCGTCGACGCGGTTTATTTCAAGATGACGGCTCTCTGTCGGGCCGCGTTCTTGGGCAAAACCGACATCGTCCGGGAACTGCTTCGCCGAGGGGCCGATCCGGATGGGGGCGGCGGGGTAAGTCCAATGGCGTACGCCTTCAACTCCGACAAGAAGGATGCGATCATCCAACTGTTGGTCGACGCCGGGGCCAGCGTCGACGAAGAATTCCTCGGCCGCCCAATGGCCGCCTCGACATTGAAAGCGCTCCGCAACGCCTACGCGCTGCAGCACCGCCCGCACATTAAGACCAACGCGTCCGACGCTGCTTCGCTGACGCCCCCACCGGCGGCGCCTGCCGCGCCGCCGGTCATGCAATCCGACGTCGACCGGGCGACGACACTCCGCCCCGAGCGCCCCGACGACTTCGCCCTCGTGATCGGCATCGAAAAATACTCCCGCCTGCCCGAGGCGCGCTTCGCCGAGAACGACGCCGACGCGATGAAGAGCCATCTTCTCGCTCTCGGCTACCCGGAGCGCAATATCATCCTTCTGAAAGGCGGCCAGGCCACGAGAGGCGCGCTTCAGGGCTACGTCGAGGAATGGCTTCCCCGGAACGCCAAGCCGGAATCGCAGGTGTTCGTCTATTTCTCCGGCCACGGCTCACCCGACCTCAAGACCGGCGACGCCTACATCGTGCCCTGGGACGGCGATGCGATGTTCCTGAAATCCACCGCTTATCCCCTCAAGGCCCTTTATGCCTCCCTCAGCCGGCTCAAGGCCAAGCGCGTGCTGGTGGCGCTGGATTCCTGCTTCTCCGGCGCGGGCGGCCGCTCCGTCCTGGCCTCGGGCGCGCGTCCTCTCGTCTCCCACGTGGACGACACGAGCGCCCCCGCGGGCGTCACCGTGCTCAGCGCCGCCTCCGGCGACGAGATCACCGCGACTTTGGACGAGCAGGGCCACGGCGCCTTCACCTACTACCTGCTCAAGGCCATGAACGACGGGAAGCTGACCGCCCGGACGGCCTACGCCGAACTCAAGCCCCGCGTCCAGGACGAGGCGCACCGCCAGAACCGCGAGCAGACGCCGCTGCTGCTGGGCGACGACGCGACTTTCTAGCCGCCCAACGAATCCCGGGATCGAGCCGCTCCAAGAGCGCCTTCAGCGCGTCTCGCAGCACGCCTTCCAGCCGCCCATCCGGGTATTTGTGCCGCATCAGGGCGCGCACGCGCTCCAGCAATAGATAAATTTCCTCGTCGGCCGTAAAGGCGAATCGGACCAGCCTCTTCGGCGGCGGCTCGGCGGACGGGGCGGCGGCGACGGGGACGACCGCCGAATCCGACGTCCCTGCCGCGGGAGGCGGACTCGCGGCCGTCGAAGTTCCGTTGAAAGGCAAGGCATCCAACGGCACGCTGACCAGCGCTGGCTTCGCAAGCGGCGCCGATCCGATGAAGCGCACGACTTCCCGCCGCGTGTCTTGGGGGCAACGCACGGACAACAGGACCTCCAACCGCCGGATTCTCAATCCGCAGGCTTTGACGATCAAGGCAGCCGCATCCGGTTGCTCCAAATGAGGATGAAGCATGCTGAGGGCCGCCAGCGACAATCGGCCGTCGCGCAGCATTTCGCCCACGGCCGGAAAGAGCTGCACGGCGCGGGCCGCGCGAATGCGTTTATAGGCGGCGCCCTCGCTGAAGCGCAAGCCATAGAGACAGAGCTCGTACAGCGAGCCGTAGCCCTTGCCGATCCAAAGGCGGCGATCATCGACGACGGCCAAATGCTCGATCAACTCCGCCGTCGCGAGTCTTTCCCGTGCGGCCAGGAGAAGCATGCGACTCCACAACTCTTCGTCGCTCAACGCCGAGATATTCACACTATTCACAATTCAACTGTCCCCGGGGACAGTTGCGCTCATGATGCGGCTCAGCGAAACGCCCCGAACCATACGATCCGGCCCTCGAAAAAGTTCCGTCCAAGGAACCGCCCGAACCCCGCCGTTCCAAGGGGGAATTGATATAATCTTCCAGACGCATTCCAGAGAGGAATCCATGGCCACCACCGCGACGAAATCGGCTCCCGAAGTCTCCATTTTGAAGCAGTACATCGGCGGAAAATGGGTGGACGGCTCCACCACCAAGGAAATCATCTCCACGAATCCGGCCGACAACCGCCAGGTGCTGGCCAAGCTCAAGGGCTGTGATAAAAATGACGTGATCAAGGCCATCGACGCCGCGGAGAAGGCGTTCCCGGGCTGGAAGGCCACCCCGTCGCCGGTGCGCGGCCGCATCATGGCGAAGGCCGCCGCGATCGCGCGCGAGCGCAAGCAGGAGCTGGCCGAGCTGATGACGCGCGAGCAGGGCAAGATCCTGCCCGAGGCGCTGGGCGAGATGGAGAAGGGGATCACCTTGATGGAGTGGTTCGCGGGCGAGGGCATGCGCATGGGCGGCGTCAGCATGCCGTCGGAGCTTCCTCAGAACCTGCTGTACACCTTGCGCCAGCCGCTGGGCGTGGTCTCCGTCATCACGCCGTGGAACTTCCCGTGGGCCATCCCGGTCTGGAAGATGTCCCCGGCCTTGGTCGCCGGCAACTGCGTCATCTTTAAACCCGCCTCGCTCGTTCCCGCGATGGCCGTGGAGATCGTCAAGATTTTCGAGGAGGCGGGCCTGCCGCCGGGCGTGCTGAACCTGGTGCTGGGCTCCGGCTCGGCCATGGGCGACATCCTCGTCGAGGAGCCGCGCATCAAGGCGGTCTCCTTCACCGGCTCCAACGAGATCGGCAAGCGCGTGCACACCATCGCCGGCGCGCGCGGCATCAAGGTCACCTGCGAGATGGGCGGCAAGAATCCGGCCGTCGTCTGGGGCGACGCGGACCTGAAGCTGGCCCTGGGCGGCGTCATGAAGGGCGCGTTCGGCTCCACCGGCCAGCGCTGCACCGCCACCTCCCGCCTGGTCCTGGACGAGCGCATCGCCGACCAGTTCCTGGGCATGCTGCTGGCCGAGATCAAGAAGATCAAGGTCGGCGACGGCTTGGACAAGACCGTGGGCATGGGCCCGGCGGTGGACGAGAGCCAGCTCAAGACCGATCTGGAATACATCGAGATCGGCAAGACCGAAGGCGCCAAGATGCTCTGCGGCGGCAAGCGCCTGACCGACGGCGACCTGCAGCACGGCTACTTCGTGGAGCCCACCGTGTTCGACCACGTGAAGCCCAAGTCCCGCCTGTGGCAGGAAGAGGTGTTCGGCCCCGTGCTGGCCGTCGCCCGCGCGAAGACCTTCGACGAGGCCCTGACTTTGGCCAACGACTGCGCGTTCGGCCTGACCTGCGCCGTCTACACGCAGGACCTGACCCTGGCGATGCGCTTCATCGAGCACATCGACGCCGGCATGGTCCACGTGAACAGCCCCACCATCGGCGGCGAGGCCCAGGTGCCCTTCGGCGGCGTGAAGGGCTCCGGGGTCGGCGAGCGCGAGATGTCGAAGGAAGGCCTCCACTTCTACACCGAGCTCAAGACGGTGTTCCTGGACTACACCGGCGCGACGCGGTCCTCCAACATCTACTGAGGTGACGCCTTTCGCGGCCGTCGCGGGAGGGGGATTCGCCGGCTTCGCCGGCGCGGCCCTGGCGCATATGATCACGATCTTCGCGGTGAGACACGGATCGGAGGCGTATCTTCGAGGACCGTTCGGGCCGCCGTTCTTCAACGTCGCCCTCTACACCGGCATATTTTACAGCGCCATCGGTGCGGCGGCCGGAAGAAAGGCGCTGACGACGGCGACGGGCTTCCTGGGAGCGTTCTTCGGTATTATTTTTCCGTTGTTCGTGTTGACCCGTTACGGCGGGTGGGGGATGGCTGCCGGCGAAGCCGTCACGCCCGCATGGCAGAACGTGATCGTGGTCGTGTATGCCCTCGCCATCTGGGCAACCATCGCCGCCATCGGCTTCTCCGTCCGTTCCTGGCGCGGCGCCGTCGCCGGCGTGCTCGGCTCCCTCGCCGCCTACACCGTGCTCAAGATCGCGCTCTCCATTTTTTCTTCCTGGGCGAAGACCCCCTGGAATCCGACATCGTACATTCCCTCGCCGGTGAACCTGCTCGACGGCCTCTTGTCGGGAGCGGGATTGTGCTTGGGACTTTCGCTCGATCAGCGATTTTCAAGGAGAAAGTCATGAAGACCTCGACCCCGTCCAAATCCACGGAGATGTCCGCCGCGGAGAGCGCCGCCCTGCGCGCCAAGCACGTCCTGCCTCTGCCCGGGCCGATGTATTCCAAGCCCATCCAGTTGGTCGAGGGGCGCATGCAGTTTTTGTACGACGAGAACGGTAAGGAATATCTCGACGGATTTGCCGGAGTCGCCACCGTGTCCATCGGGCATTCGCACCCGCATTTCGTGAAAATGTTGAAGGCCCAAATCGATAAGCTCCAGCATGCCCCGCCGTTGTATCTGCACCCCGGCGTCGGCACTTTGGCCAAGCGCCTGGCGGATAAAGCCAAGGCGGTGAACCCCGCCATGGACGTTTGTTTCTTCACCAACTCCGGATCGGAAGCGAACGAGATGGCCGCCATGCTGGCCAAAGTTCACACGGGTCGGCACGAATTCGTCGCCGTTCAGCGCTCCTACCACGGCCGTACCCTCATGACCGTGGCCCTCACCGGCCAACACACCTGGCGCAACCTGGCGCCATTCCCCGTCGGGGTGTCGTTTACCCCGACGGACTATGCCTATCGATTTAACGGGACGGCGGAAGAGAGCACGAAGGCCGCGCTGAAAGGTCTTTCCGACGTTCTGAAGACGTCGACCTCCGGTAAAATCGCGGGCTTCTTCGCCGAGACCATCCTCGGCGTGGGCGGCGCCATCACTCCCGGGAAGTCCTACTTCCCGGAGGCCGTGGAGTTGATTCACAAACACGGCGGTCTGTATATTTGTGACGAAGTCCAAACCGGAGTGGGTCGCACCGGAGATCACTTCTTCGGCATCAATCATTGGGACGCCAAGCCCGACATCATCGTCATGGCCAAGGGTCTCGGCAACGGTTATCCCATCGGCGCGATCATCACCACCCCCGAGATCGCGGCGTCCGTGAAGGGACTGCTGCACTACAACACGTTCGGCGGCGGCCCGATGGCCATGGCCGCGGCGCACGCGGTGATCGACGTCATCGAAAACGAGAAGCTGTCCGACAACGCAAAGAAGGTCGGCAACCGCCTGAAGGCCAGCCTGGAGAAGACCGGCGCCAAGTCTGACAAGGTCGGCGAGGTTCGCGGCATGGGCTTGATGCTGGGGGTCGAATTGGTCAAGAGCAAGAAGACCAAGGAGCCCGCCCCGGAGTTGACCATGGCCGTGGTCGAGAAGATGAAAGATCTTGGAGTACTTGTCGGCAAGGGCGGCCTGGAGGGGAACACCGTGCGCATCAAGCCCCCGCTGTGCCTGACCGAGGCCGACGTGGACCGCGTCGCCGCGGCCTTCGAGCAGGCTCTCAAGGAATCCTGACACTCCGGAGACATTTGCTAGCATCGCCCATGTCCCAAAAAACCCAGAAGACGATCGCGTTGGCGGAAAAGTACGGCGCGCACAACTACCACCCCCTGCCGGTGGCCATTTCGCGCGCCGCGGGCGTGTTCGTCTGGGACGTGGACGGCAAGCGCTACTTCGACTTCCTGTCCGCCTACTCGGCGCTCAACCAGGGGCACAACCACCCGAAGATCGTCGCGGCGGCGAAGGCCCAGCTCGGCAAGGTCGCGCTGACCTCCCGCGCGTTCCATAACGAGCGCCTGGGGCCCTTCCTGAAGCTTCTGTGCGAGACCACGGGCATGGACCGCGCCCTGCCCATGAACTCCGGGGCCGAGGCCGTGGAGACCGCGATCAAGGCCATGCGCCTGTGGGGCTACCGCGCCAAGGGCGTGGACCAGGACAAGGCCGAGATCATCGTCTGCGACAACAACTTCCACGGCCGCACCACGACCATCGTGGGCTTCTCCTCCGACCCTGATTCCTACGAGGGCTTCGGGCCGGCCACGCCCGGCTTCGTGCGCATCCCCTACGGCGACGCCGACGCGCTGAAGAGCGCGATCAACGCCAACACCGTGGGCTTCCTGTTCGAGCCCATCCAGGGCGAGGCCGGCGTGGTCATCCCGCCGCCCGGCTACCTGAAGAAGGCCCGCCGCCTCTGCTCCATGTACCGCGTCCTGATGTGCGCCGACGAGATCCAGACCGGACTGGGCCGCGCCGGCGCCATGTTCGCCTGCGACCTGGACGGCGTCACGCCCGACCTCTATGTGCTGGGCAAGGCCCTGTCGGGCGGGCTGTACCCCATCTCCGCCTTGGTCGGAAGCGAGCAGGTGATGAGCCTGTTCGTGCCCGGCACGCACGGCTCCACGTTCGGCGGCAATCCGCTGGCGGCCGCGATCGGCGAGGCCGCGCTCCAGGTCGTCATCCGGGAGAAGCTGCCCCAGCGCGCCGCCAAGATCGGCGCCAAGTTCCTGGCCAAGCTCAAGACCTTGCGCCATCCGCACCTGAAGGAGATCCGCGGCCGGGGCCTGATGATGGCCATGGAATTCACCGTGCCCGCGCGCCCGCTGGTCCTGGACCTGATGAAGCGCGGCCTGCTGGCCAAGGACACCCACCAGAACACGATCCGCCTGGCTCCGCCGCTGGTGATCAACGACGCCCAGGCCGAGGCGGCTTTCCGGATCATCCGCGACGCCGTCGCCGCCTTCCCGGGATGAACGAACCCCCGCCGGCCGGACTCTGCGCCTCCTGCCGCCGCGCGCGGGCGCTGACCTCGTCCGGGGGCTCGGTGTTCTACCAATGCCTGCGCGCGGAGAGCGATCCGCGCTACCCGAAGTGGCCGCGCCTGCCCGTGCTGTCCTGCCCCGGCCACGAGCCCGGGGAAGGCGAGGCGATGGTATAATGACCGCCGTGACCTCCGAGACCCTCCTCGAGATCGGCCCGATCTCCAAATCGTTCGGCGGCAATCCGATCCTGCGCGACGTGCACCTGACCGTCCGCCGCGGCGAGTTCATGACCTTGCTGGGCCCCTCCGGCTGCGGCAAGACCACCACCTTGCGCATCGTCGCCGGCTTCGAGACGCCCGACTCCGGGCGCGTCCGCCTGGACGGCGTGGACGTCACCGACCAGCCGCCGTACGAGCGCGACGTCCACACCGTGTTCCAGCACTACGCGCTGTTCCCGCACCTGGACGTGGCGGGGAACATCGCCTTCGGCATGAAGATGGACAAGGTGCCCGAGGTCGAGATCAAGCGCCGCATCCCGGAAGCCCTGGCCATGGTCCAGCTTGCCGGCTTCGAGAAGCGCCGCACCACCTCTCTGTCCGGCGGGCAGATGCAGCGCGTGGCCCTGGCGCGCGCCATCGCGGGACGGCCGTCCATCCTCCTCCTGGACGAGCCGCTGGGCGCCCTGGACCTGAAGTTGCGCAAGGAGATGCAGCTGGAGCTCAAGCGCCTGCAGAAGAAGCTGGGCATCGCCTTCGTCTACGTCACGCACGACCAGGAGGAGGCCATGACCATGTCGGACCGCATCGCGGTCTTCAACCTGGGCCGGATCGAGCAGATCGGCACGCCGGGCGAGATCTACGAGATGCCCAAGACCTCCTTCGTCGCCGACTTCATCGGCGGCGCGAACATCCTGACGGCCAAGGTCCTCCCGGGAGCCGAAGGGCGCGCCCACCTCCTCCTCGAGGACGAGCACGAGATCGACGTGCCGCTGGATCCGGGAGAGGTCCTCCCCGAGGTCGGCGCGAAGGTGAAGGTCGGCATCCGTCCCGAGCGCGTGAAGGTGTTCTACAAGGACGAACTGCCTTTCGGCGCGCTGCGCTTCGACGCGACCTTGATGGACTCCGTCTTCCTGGGCGACGCCTGCCAGATCTACCTGCACATGTTCAAGAAGAACCCGGACCGCCTGACCGTCGCCCTCGCCGGCGGCGACCGCTACGCGGTCCACGACGACATCGGCGTGCCGGTCATCGCCGCGGTCCAGCCCGAGGACGTGTACATCCTCGAACGCGCGTAATGAGCCGCGTCACCCGGCGCGACTTCCTGAAGGCAGCCGTGCTCGCCCCGCTGTTGCCCGCCTTCCTGGCGGCCTGCCGCCGCGCCGACAAGCGCCGCGTGGTCAACTTCTTCAACTGGTCCAACTACATCGGCAAGGACACGCTCCCGAACTTCACGAAGAAGACGGGCGTGGACGTCCGCTACGACCTGTTCGCCGACGAGGAGGAGATGTTCGCCAAGCTCCGCGCCGGCGCGCGCGGCTACGACCTGATCGTCGTCGGCGACTACCTGATCCCGCGCTTCCGGGCGCTCAACCTGATCGACCCCATGCCGCCGGGCGTCCTCAAGAACCTGGACAACCTGGCGCCGCGCTTCCGCCACACGACCTTCGATCCCGACGAAAGCACGGTCCCGTACCTGTGGGGCACCACCGGCATCGCGTTCAACCGCAAGAAGCTCAAAAAGCCGCCGACGTCCTGGTGGGATTTGTGGGACGAGAAGTACAAGGACCGCATCTCCATGCTCGACAACGTGCGCGACTGCGTGGCCGTGGCCATGCAGCTGCTGGGCATCGAGCAGAGCACGCGCGACCCCGAGGATTTCAAGAAGATCCGCGAGCTGCTGGTGAAGCAGAAGCCCCTGGTCAAGCAGTACTCCAGCTCGTCGTACCTCAACAGCCTGGTCGCCGGCGAGATCGACCTGGCGATGACCTGGTCGGGCGACCTGTTCCAGGCGGCGCGCGACAACCCCGATCTGGACTACTGCATCCCGAAGGAAGGCACCTACATGTGGGTGGACTGCCTGGCGCTGATGCGCGGCTCCCACCATAGGGAAGACACTTTGCGCCTGATCGACTACCTGCTGGAGCCGCAGGTGGCCGCCGACAACGCCAATTTCGTGCGCTACGCCTCACCGAACGAGAAGGCCTGGCCCTTGGCCGATCCCATACTTCGCCGCGATCCGCGCGTGTACCCTCCGAAAAAGCAGATGGACGCGTTGAAGCTCCATCACGTCCTCGATCCGGAACAGTCCGAGATGTGGAACGAGACCTGGGCGGACGTGAAGGTGGCATGAAGAAGGTCGACCAAGCGCTGTCCTGGCTTCTGTCCGGACGCCGGTCCGCCGCGAGCCATATTCTTTTGGCGCCGGCATCGGCGTGGCTGCTTCTCTTCATGGTCATCCCCGCGCTGGGTCTGATCGCCCTGTCCTTCGCGAAAAACGGCGCTTACGGGGAAGTGGTTTGGACCTTGGGTCTCGACAATTATCGTCGAGCCTTCGACTCGAAATATATCCCGGTGCTCCTCCGCACGCTCGGCTTCGCGGGGGGGACCACGATCCTATGCCTCCTCTTGGGCTACCCTCTGGCGTACTACCTGAGCTTCCGCGCGGGGAAATGGCGCAACGCCATGATCATCGGCCTGATGGTGCCTTTCTGGACGTCGGCCTTGGTGGCGTTCTACAGCTGGATGATCATTCTCGGGAAGGAAGGTTTGCTTAATTCGGCGCTCCTCAGATTTGGATTCATATCGGCGCCCATCGGCATTTTGTACACGCCATTTTCCGTTCTGTTAGGTCTGGTGTATTTCTATCTGCCGTTCACCGTTCTGCCGTTGTACGGCTCGCTCGAGAAGGTCCCGCGTAATCTAATCGAAGCGGGGTATGACCTCGGCGCGAACCGTTGGACCACCTTCCTGAAGATCACCTTGCCGTTGTCCTTGCCCGGCGTGATCGCCGGGGCTCTCCTGACCTTCATCCCCTGCCTGGGGGACTTCCTGACCGCGGAGCTGCTGGGCGGGCCGCGCTTCTATCTTCTCGGCAACCTGATCTCCAACCAGTTCCTGATGGCGCAGGATTGGCCGTTCGGCGCGGCCCTCACCTGCCTGCTGCTGGTCGGCCTAGTGGGCGGACTTTGGGCTTACCGTAAATGGGAGCCCGACGCGTGAAGAAGGGAAAAGGCATGGGGCTGTACTGCCTCGCGCTGTACTCCTTTCTTTACGTGCCTCTCGTCGTCATGACCGTATTTTCGTTCAACGACGCCCACCGGAACGTCGTCTGGCGCGGCTTCACGATCCGCTGGTACGCCACGCTGTTCCACGACGCCGAGCTGATGAACTCCATGCTCACTTCGCTGGAGCTGGCCGCCGCCGCCGCGGCCATCGCGGCCGTCCTGGGCATGCTGGCGGCCTACGCGATGATCCGGCACAAGAACTTCAAGGGCCGCGAGGGCTACGCCGCCCTCCTGGACGCGCCGCTGATGATGCCCGAGGTCGCCCTGGGCGTGGGCCTGCTGAGCTTCCTGGTGCGCGCCGGCTACGAGCTGGACTTCGGCGCTTTGGCCTGCGCGCACGCCCTGATCTGCCTGCCCTACACCGTCGGCGCGGTCCGCGCGCGCCTGAAGTCCGTGGGCAACGACAAGCTGGAGGAGGCCGCCATGGACCTGGGCGCGACCGAGTGGACCGCCTTCCTCAAGGTCACCTTGCCGCTGATGATGCCCGCCATCGTCTCCGGCTCCTTGCTGGCCTTCACCGTCAGCTTCGAGGACTTCGTGACCTCGTTCTTCCTGGCCGGGATCGGCATCGTGACCTTGCCCATCAAGATCTACTCGATGATGAAGTTCGGCGTGACGCCGGAGATCAACGCCCTGTCCGTCGTGCTGCTCGCCGCGACCTTCGTCCTGCTGGGCCTCAACGCCTGGCTGGCGACGCGCGCGGGCGACGGCGCCCGCGCCTGATGACCGCGCCGAGGCGGGGGGCGCTGGAGACCGCGAAGACGTTGGGGCTGATCGTGTTCGGCGCGTTCTACGCGTGGATGGCGGTGCAGACCGCCTCGCCCCTGTCCCTGTTCAGCCCGCTGATCACCGCCGGCTTCCGGCTGTACCTGATCCTGGGGCCGCTGTCGATCCTGCCCGCCTGCCTGCTGGCGCTGTACAGCCCGGCATGGGGGGGAGCGTGGCTGTGCTTCTCGTGGATCGGTTCGTCCGTCCTGATCGCGCTGTTCAATCAGACCTTCGCGCCGACCCGCTTCTTCGTGATGAACAACGCCCCGGTGTTCCTGGTCGGCGCCGCTCTGCTCTTCGGCGAACGCGCCCGCCGGAAATAAGCTACTTGATCGCGGGAGCGGGGGCGGGGATGTTCTTCGGCGCGTCGGGGCCGGCGTCGGCGTCCGCGTCGAACTTCGCCGGCGCGGCCTTCTCCGCGGCTTCGTCGTGCGGCGCTTCCATCATGCAGCAGGAGCCGTTGCCCAGCGGGCAGCCCAGGCCGCCGCGGGAGATCGCATGGACGCCGTAGGCGACGCCCAGGATCAAAGCCAGCGCGGTGATGCGGCCCATGAGATTGTCGTTCATGCGTTCATTGTACCCTGACCCCTGGCGGGCGTCAAGGAGGCCACGTCACGACGAATCTGCGCCTTCAGCGCGGCCAAGGAGGGGAACTTCTTCTCGGCGCGGATCGCCGACAGGAACTCGACGGTCAAGGTCCGGCCGTAGAGGTTTCCCTTGAAGCCGGGGATGTGCACCTCGACCACGAGTCGCGTCCCACCGAAGGTGGGACGCACCCCCACGTTGCAGACTCCCAGCCGTATACCGGTCGTGCTTCCCCGCACCATGACCCGCCACACGCCGCGAGGCGGCTTCGCCGAAGGCGAAATCCTTATATTGGCGGTCGGGAATCCCAGCTTGCGTCCCGCCCCCTCGCCGTGGACCACGCGGCCCTTCAGCGTCCTCATTTGACCGGGGAGGCCTTCAGCGCGCGGTCCAGCGCGGGCAGGGATTCCAGCAGGCGCCGGGCCAAGTCGACGGGGGCCAGGGCGCGGGCGGCGTCCAACGGCAAGGCGTCGGCGATATCGAAGGGCCCGATGCTCTCGCGGCGCAGACTTGAGACCGTGCCGCCGCAGCCCAGCTTGTCGCCCAACACTTCGGCGATGGATCGAACATAGGTCCCGCTCGCGCAGGAGACGCGATGGGATAACTCCGGGGAGGCCCAATCGAGCGCCTTCCAGGAATAAATCTTGGCGGACCGGGGCTTCACCGGCACTTCCAGACCGGCCCGGGCGTACTCGTACAACGCCTTGCCCTTATGCTTGACCGCGGAATACGCCGGGGCGGGCGTGTCGATGGTTCCGACGAGGGCGCCGACCTGCTTGTCGAGCTCCGCCAGGGTCAGCGCCGGAACGGGCTTCTCCGCCGTGATCTTACCCATCACGTCGCCGGTGTCGGTCTTCACGCCGAGGCGGATGGTGCCGGAATAGACTTTATCGAAGCCCTGAAGGCGGCTCTGGAGACGCGTGCACGGGCCCACCAGGACCGCCAGCAGACCGGTGGCGAGGGGATCGAGAGTTCCGGTGTGACCCACCTTGGTTCCGCGGGGGAAGAGCTTGCGCAACACCGCCACGACATCATGGGACGTCCAGTCGCGCGGCTTGTCGACCAGGAGCATGCCGCCGGCGGCGGACGCGTCCGTCACGTTACTCCCCGCGCTCTTTTTCGAGCTTGTGGATCAGTTCGTCGATGCGCGAGGCCTTCTTGGGGGTCTCGTCGTACTCGAACTTGAGGTTCGGGATGGTCTTGACCGTGACCTTCTGCTTCAGCAGCTCGCGCACGTAGGGGGCGGCGCGCTCCAGGGCCAGCGCGGCGCTCTCGCGCTGCGCGTCGGTGCCCATGACCGAATAGTAGACCTTGGCGGTCTTGCGGTCGGCGGAGAGCTCCAGGTCGGTGACGGTCAGGAAGCAGCCGACCAGGCCCGGATCCTTGACCTGACGCAGGAGCTCGGAGACGAGCTCCTTGTAAAGGACCTTCAGCCGTTCGGAGCGATCGTACATCAGCGCGGAGACGAGGACAGGCGCCGGGTGCGCGATTCCTTGACGAAGAACTCGAGCAGGTCGCCGACCTTGAAGCCGCCGAAGCCGTCGATGCCGATGCCGCACTCCTGGCCCTTCTCGATCTCCTTGACGTCGTCCTTGAAGTGCTTGAGCGTGGCGACCTTGCCCTCGTGAACCTTCTCGCCGTTGCGCATCACGCGCATGAAGCCGCCGCGCGTGACCTTGCCGTCGCGCACCGCGGTGCCGGCGATGTTCCCGCCCTTGACCGCGAAGGTGGCCTTGACCTCGCCCTTGCCGACGACGACGTCCACGATCTCGGGCGCCAGCAGGCCTTCCAGCGCGGCCTTCACGTCCTCGATCAGGTCGTAGATGATCTCGTACTTGCGGATCTCGATGCCGTCGCGCGCGGCGATTTCCTGCGCGCGGGGCTCGGCCTCGGCGTGGAACATCATCACGACCGCGTCGGACGCGGACGCCAGCAGGACGTCGGACTCGGAGGCGTTGCCGATGGCCCCGTGGATGACGCGCACGCGGCACTCGGTCGTCGCCAGGTTCTCCAGCGAGTCGCGCAGCGCCTGTAGGGAACCCTGCATGTCGGCCTTCAGCACGATGTTCAGGTCCTTCGCCTTGGACGAACCGGTCGTCAGGGCGGAGCGCAGGCCGACCAAGGTCATGTGCTTCTGGTGGGCCATGGTCTGCTCGCGGTGGATCAGGCGGCGCTTCTCGGCGATGTCGCGGGCGGCCTTCTCGTTCTCCACGACGGTGAACGCGTCTCCGGCCTGCGGGTTGCCGGTCAGGCCCAGGATCTCCACGGGGGTGGAGGGCCCGGCCTTCTCGATCTTGCGGCCCGAGTCGTCGACGAGCGCCTTGATCTTGCCGTACGCGAGGCCCGCGACGAACGCGTCGCCGCTGTTCAGCGTTCCGGCCTGGACCAGCACGGTCGCGACGGCGCCGCGCTTGGGGTCCATCTTGGCTTCCAGGACCGTGCCGTACGCGAGGCGGTCCGGGTTGGCCTTCAGCTCCAGGATCTCGGCCGAGAGCACCAGGCTCTCCAAAAGCTTGTCCAGGTTGAGGCGCTTCTTGGCGGACACGTCGACGAAGATCGTCTTGCCGCCCCATTCCTCGGGCTGCAGGCCGTGGCCGGAGAGATCCTGGCGGATCTTCTGCGGGTTCGCGCCGGGCAGGTCGATCTTGTTGACGGCGACGACGATGGGCACGCCGGCGGCCTTCGCGTGGTCGATGGCTTCCAAGGTCTGCGGCATGATGCCGTCGGTCGCGGAGACGACGAGAATGACGATGTCGGTGACCTTGGCGCCGCGCGCGCGCATGGCGGTGAAGGCCTCATGGCCGGGGGTGTCCAGGAACACGACCTCGCCCTTGTCCACCTTCACCTTGTAGGCGCCGATGTGCTGGGTGATGCCGCCGGACTCGCCTTCGGCGACCTTCGCCGAGCGGATCGCGTCCAGCAAGGAGGTCTTGCCATGGTCGACGTGGCCCATGATGGTGACCACGGGGGGGCGGGTCTTCAGCTTCGCCGGGTCTTCCTTCTCGGCCTTCGTGACCGCCAGCTCTTCTTCCTTGTACATCGCGACGACTTCCAGCTCGAAGCCGAAGTCGGAGGCGACGACCTGCGCGGCCTCGGTCTCCAAGCGCTGATTGATGGTGGCGAAGATGCCCAGCGACATCAGCTTCTTGATGACGTCGTTGGTCTTGACCTCCATCTTCTCGGAGAGCTCGCGGACGGTGATCATCGACGACACCTGGATCTTCTTCAGCGCGGGCTTGGCGCCGGGCTCGAGCGGCTTCGCGGCGGGAGCGACGGGCTGGGACGGGCGGTTCTGGTGATGGCCGCCGCCGCGCTGTCCGGGGCGGTGGTGCTGCTGGCCGGGGCCGCGGTAGCCGGGCTGACCGGGACGCGGGGCCTGGCGGGGAGGAACGATGGTCGGCGGGCGCGTCGTGATCGCGCCGGGGCGCAGGACGACGGGCTTGGCGGGAGTGGTCGGCGGCACGCCGGGCTTGGCCGGGGCGCCGGGAACCTGCGGGCGAACCGCGGGCATGCCCGGAGGCATCTGGGCCGGCGCCGTCGGCGCGGCGGCCGGAGCCGCGGCCGACGGCGGCGCGGCGGGGCGGACGGCGGGCATGCCGGGGACGGCGCCCGGAGCGGCGGGGCGCGGCGGCAGCGCGGGCGCGCCCGGAACGACGGGCTTCGGCGCGACCGGCGCGGCGATCGGGGCCGGAGGAACGACGGGCGCGGGGGCCGGAGGCGGCGCGACCGGCTTCGGCGCCGGAGGCTTCGGCAGCGAGGCGCCGGCGGCCAGGCGCGTCACCGACGGGGCGGAGGTGGACACGTTGCGCTTCTTGAACATCGCGAACGCGGACACCAGGTTCGCCGACGGCGGCGCGATGGAATTGTCTTCCTGCTTGGAGCGGACCTCGGCGGCGGTCTTGACCACGCCCTCCACGTCGGGCTTCTCGCCTTTCTTGGCGGATTTAGCCTTGGGGGCGGCGGCCTTCTTGGCGGGAGCCTTCTTCGTCTCCTCGCCGTCTTCCTTCTTGGCCGCGGGCTTCTTGGTCGTCTTTTTATCCATTATTTTTGAGGCTCCAGACGCCATTATAGCATTTCCGACTTAGGCCTTGGGAGAAGCCTCGACGGCGGCCTTCGCGGCCGCGATGATCTTCGCCGCCGACTTCTCGCCGATGCCGGGGAGCGCCGTCAGTTCCTCGACCGTGGACGCGGCCAGCTTCGCGATGTCGGAGATGCCGCCCTTGACCAAAATCTCGACCGTTTTCGGGCCCACGCCCTCCAGCCCCGCGAACTTGGAGGCCGCGACGTCTTTCGCGGCCGCGTTCTCGGTGTTCTTCTGGCCCTCGGATTTCACCTCGAGCGTCCAGCCGGTGAGCTTCTGCGCGAGGCGCACGTTCTGTCCGTCCTTGCCGATCGCCAGCGCCAGCTGCTCCTCGGCGACCAGGATCTCGGCGACGTGGTTCTCCGCGTCGATGATGCGCACGGCCGAGACCTTCGCCGGTCCCAACGCGTTGGCCAGGGCGGTCTCCGCCTCGTCGGCGTAGGGGATCAGGTCGATGCGCTCTCCGGCCACCTCGTTCATGATGGAGCGGATGCGCGAGCCGCGCAGGCCCACGCACGCGCCGATCGCGTCCACCTTCGGGTCGTTCGACTTCACGATGACCTTCGCGCGGAAGCCGGGGTCGCGCACGATGTGCACGATCTCGACGGTCTTGTCGCCGATCTCGGGGATTTCCATTTCCATCAGGCGCGACAGGAACAGCTCCGACGCGCGGGACAGCACCACGGCGGGGCCGCGCTGGGCCTTGTCCACGCGCAGGATCACCGCGCGCACGTTGGCGCCGATGCCGTAGCGCTCGCGGCGGATCTGCTCGCGCAGGGGGAGGATGCCCTCGGTCTTGCCCAGGTCCACGATGATGTTGCGGTCCAGGAAGCGGTGCACGGCGCCGTTGACGATCTCGCCTTCCTTCGGCTTGAACTCGTCGTACAGCTTGTCGCGCTCCACTTCGCGCACGCGCTGGGTCAGGACCTGCTTGGCGGTCTGCGCGGCGATGCGCGCGAAGTCCGCGGCGGGCGCGGGATAGGCGACCTCGTCGCCGATGGCGGCGCCCTTCTTGTACTTCTGCGCCAGCTCGACGGTCAGCTCCAGCTCGGGATCGGTCACGGTCTCCACGACCTTCTTGACGACCAGCGCCGAGAACTGGCCGCTCTCGCGGTCGATCGTCGCGCGGATGTCGGCGTTCTTGCCCACGTGCTTGCGCAGCGAGGACACGACGGCGCCCTCGATCATGGAGAGGATCTCCTCGACCGGGATGTTCTTCTCGCGCGCGATCTGCTCCAACGCTCCCATCAATTCGGACTTAGCCATAAATCGCTCCTATTCCACGTCCGCCGCGTCGTCGAGACGGATCTCGTCGACGTTCGCGCGCGCGAATTCCTTCCGATCGGGCCCGACCTGCACCGCCACCTTGTCGCCGTCGAGCCCCTTCAAGATTCCCGCGAAGCGGCGCTGGCCGTTCTCGGCGATCTTGATCTTCACCTTCACGGCCTTGCCCGCGAAGCGGGCGAAATCCTTGTCCTTCTTGATCACGCGGTCCAGTCCCGGGGAGGAGATCTCCAGCACGTAGGACTGCTCGATGGCGTTCTTCTCGTCCAGGAACGCCCCGACGCGATCCGAAAAATAGGCGCAGTCGTCCAAGGTGATGCCCTTCGGCTTGTCCAGGAACAGCCGCAGGATCCACTGATGGCCCTCGCGGCGCCACTGCAGGTCCACGATCTCACCGCCTTCCTGTTCGACCAGGGGGGTGATCAAGCTCTCGATTTCTTTGGCTTCCATGATTTTCTCAATAAAAAAAGTGGCTCAGAACGGAAGCCACTTTCAATGGTCGCCCCGGCATGGGGCGAGCAAGGACATTATAGCACGAAATCGCGAATTATTGTCAATCCGGGGGTTCCCCGGGTCAGCCCTTGACGATCGCGGCCAGCTTCTCGGCGGCGTCCTCGACCTTCCAGCGCTCGGCGTCCATCGAGCCGCGGCGTTTGAACTCCACCTCGCCCGATTCCAAAGTGCGCTTGGAGATCACGATCCGGAAAGGGATTCCGATCAGATCCATGTCCTTGAACTTCACGCCGGGCTTGCCGTCGCGATCGTCTTCCAAGACCTCGACGCCCTTGGCTTCGAGCGCCTTGACCACGAGATCGGTCGCCGGGCGGACCTTCGCGTCGTCGGCCTCGTCGAGCACCACGACGGCGGCGTGAAACGGCGCGATCTCGGCCGGCCAGAGGATCCCGTCCTTGTCGTGGCCTTGCTCGATCGCCGCGGCGACGACACGGGAAACCCCGATGCCGTAGCAGCCCATGACCATGGTCACCGGCTTCTGCGCCTTGTCCAGGTACTCGGCCTTCATGGACTTGGAGTACTTGGTGCCCAGCTTGAAGGTGTGCCCGACCTCGATGCCCTTGAAGAACTCGGTCTTGCCGCCGCAGCGCGGGCAGGCGTCGTCGAGCGTGGCGGAGCGCAGGTCGAAGAAGCCCTTGAAGCCGTGCTGGAGGTCGCGGGCGATGTTGAAGCCGTCCACGTGCAGGCCGTCCTTGTTGGCGCCGGTGACGGCGTTGAGCACGGCGCGCGCCGCGAAGTCCGCGTAAACGGCGGCCGCGGGATGGTCCTGGGGCCCGCCGAAGCCGACCTTGCAGCCCATCACGGCCTCGTACTGCGCGGGCGTGGCCCGGTAGAGGTTCGGAGCGCCGACGGCGGAGGCCAGTTTCGCCTCGTGCAGCTCGTGGTCGCCGCGCATCAGCGCGATGACGGGGACCTTGCCGTCGATCATGTACAGCTGGGTCTTCAGGAAATCGGTGACGGGGCGCCCGACGAGCGCGGCCACGTCGGCCACCGTCGTCTTGCCCTGCGTGTCGAACTCGGAGGCCGGCTTGAAGGCCGCGGGCTCAGGGGCCTTAAACGCGTCCTTGATCTCCGCGCGCTCGATGTTCGCGCCGTAATCGCACTTGGAGCAGGAGACGATGGTCTCCTCGCCGGTCTCGGCCAGCACCATGAACTCGTGCGAGTACGAGCCGCCGATCGCGCCCGACTGGGCCTCGACCGGCTTGAACTTCAGGCCGCAGCGCGTGAACACGCGCTTGTACGCCTCGTAGATGGTCTTGTAGTAGGCGGTCGCGTCGGCCTCGTCGGCGTGGAACGAGTACGCGTCCTTCATCAGGAACTCGCGCGCGCGCATCACGCCGAAGCGGGGGCGGATCTCGTCGCGGAACTTCAGGCCGAACTGGTAGAACATCGACGGCAGCTGGCGCCAGGAACGGATCTCGCGGCGGACCAGGTCGGTGACGACCTCCTCGGCCGTCGGCGCGAAGCAGAACTCCGCGTCCTTGCGGTCCTTCAGGCGCAGGAGCTCCTTGCCGTAAACGGGCCAGCGGCCGGTCTCCTCCCACAGCGCCTTCGGCTGGATCACGGGCAGCCAGACCTCCTGGCCGCCGATGCCGTCCATCTCCTCGCGCACGATGCGCTCCACCTTGCGCAGCGCGCGCAGGCCGAACGGGAGCCAGTCGTAGATGCCCGAGGCGACCTTGCGGATCATGCCCGCGCGCTGCATCAGCTGGGCGGAGACGTTGTCGGCGTCGTTCGGGGCCTCGCGAAGGGTGGGAAGAAGGTATTTGGAAAGTTTCATGTCAGGGCTTCGCGGTGGCGGATTTATCGGCGGCGCGGGCCGCGCGTTCGGTGCGGATGCGGAGCACGTCGTTGTAGGTGGCGAACAGCAGCAAGGACATCAGGAAGGCCAGGCCCACGGTGTTGGCCTTCTCCATCACCTCGGACGACAGGCGCTTGCCGGCAATGCCCTCCCAGAAGTAGAACGCCCCGTGGCCTCCGTCGAGGAGCGGCAGCGGGAGCAGGTTGAAGAAGCCGATCGCGACCGAGATGAAGCCGATCAGGAAGATGAACTCCTCCCAGCCCGCGCGCGCCGCGCGCGACACCATCTGGAAGATGCCGACCGGGCCGGCCAGGTCCGGCCGCTCGCGCTTCCAGAGCTTGCCGGCGATCGTGGTCACGGTCTGCTTCGACTGGATCCAGCACAGATGCGCGCTCTCGCCCATGGCGCCGAAAAGACCGACGGGCTTGTACTCCGCCTTCGGCATGATCCCGATGACGCCCTTGTCGTCGTCCTTCTTCGGCGTCACCTTCACGTCCAAAGTCTTGTCGCCGCGCTGGACGGTCAAATCGATCTCATGGTCGGGAGAGCGGTGGATGGAGCTGGCCAGATCCTCCCAACCCGTCAGCGCGCGCCCGTCGAACGCGGTGACCTTGTCGCCGATCTGCAGACCGGCCTTGTCCGCCGGATAGCCCATGACCATGTTGCCGATCACCGACTCCTTCGACGCCTCGGGCAGGCCCTTCACCCAGTAAAGGCCGGTGAACAGCGCGAACGCCAGGACGTAGTTCATCGCGGGGCCCGCGTAGACGATGATCAGGCGGCGGTTCCACGATTGGCCGAAATATTCGTCGGGGAGCGGGGCCGAGTCGGCGGTCGGCTCCTCGCCGGCGGGCTTGACGAAGCCGCCGAACGGGATGGCGTTGACCGAGAAGCGGGTGCCCGTCGAGCCCGTGAATCCCAGAAGCTCCGGACCGAAGCCGAACGCGAACTTCTCCACGCGCACGCCCAGGCGGCGGCACGCGATGAAGTGGCCCGACTCATGGAGGAAGATCACCAGGCCCAACGCGACGGCGTTGGCCAGGACGGTGTACGCCGACGACGCCAGCGTGTGCAGGATATTCAACGGGTGTGCTCCTCGGCCTTGATTCGCGCCCAGGCGTCTATTTCGACGACTTCCTGGAAGCCCGGCAACCCGCCGCTGACCGTGTAGGCCGCCATGGTCTTCTCGATGATGCGCGGGATGTCGGTGAACTTGATCTTGTGGGCGATGAACGCCGACACGGCGATCTCGTCGGCGGCGTTGAGCACGACGGGCAGGCCGCCGCCCTTCAGCGCCGCCTCGCGCGCCAACTCCAGGCACGGGAAGCGGGCGAAGTCCGGCTTCTTGAACTCCAAAGTGCCGACCGCGATCAGATCGAGCGGCTCGACGACGCGGGTGGTGCGCTCCGGGAAAGTCATCCCGTACTGGATGGGGAGCTTCATGTCCGGCAGGCCCATCTGCGCCAGGACCGAGCCGTCGGAGAACTCCACGCCGGAATGGAAGATGGACTGCGGGTGGATCACGATCTCCACCTGCTCGCGCTTGAGGCCGAACAGGTTCATGATCTCGATCATCTCGAAGCCCTTGTTCATCAAGGTCGCGCAGTCGACGGTGATCTTCTTGCCCATCTTCCAGGTCGGATGCTTGAGCGCCTGCTCCGGCGTTACGTCCGCCAGATCACCTTTATACTTGCCGAACGCCCCGCCGGACGCGGTCAAAATCACCCGCCGGATCTTTTTGAATTCGGCGTAGTCGCCGTGGACGCTCTGGAAGATCGCCGACGGCTCGGAGTCCACGGGCACGATGCGCGCGCCCCAGCGCTCGGCCTCGCGCATGAACTGCGCGCCGGCCATGACCATGGGCTCCTTGTTGGCCAGCGCCACGGTCTTGCCCGCGCGGATGGCGGCCAGCAGGGGGGCGAAGCCGACGCCGCCCACGACGGAGGTGAGCACGACGTCGACGTCCGGGTGCGCCGCGAGCTCGCACAGGCCCGGAACGCCGGACGAGAAGTGCCGGGTCGGGCCGTTCAGCCGGGTCTTGAGATCGGCCGACGCCGTCTCGTCGAACATGGAGACCATCTTCACGCCGAACTCGGCCGCCTGTTCGGCGACCAATTTCGAGTTCGAGTGCGCGGACAGCCCGACGACCTTCAGCGCCTCGGGCATCTCGCGGATGACGTTCAGCGCGTTGACGCCGATGGAGCCGGTGGAGCCCAAAATGGCGACTTTTCTCATCGGAAGCTCAGGAAGTAGTAAACAGCGGGGGCGCACAGGATGTAGGAGTCGAAGCGGTCGAAGACTCCGCCGTGGCCCGGCAGCAGCGCGCCGGAGTCCTTCACGCCCACGTCGCGCTTGACGATGGACTTCGCCAGATCCGAGATCTGGCCCGTCACGCCGATCAGCACGCCGATCGCGACGGCGAGCGGGAGGGGGAGGGCGTCCTTCAGCACGAAGCGCTGGAACAGCAGGCAGACCGCGACGGCGGCGAGAAAGCCGGCGACGGCGCCTTCCCACGTCTTCTTCGGCGACAGGACGGGGGCGAGCAAGTGCTTGCCCATCGCGTGGCCCGCGGCGTAGGCGGCGGTGTCCATGACCCAGACCGAGACGAACACCAGGCACAGGAACGCCTCGCCGTGCGGACGAATATCACGGATCAGCGCCAGGTGCGCGGGCATCCAGCCGGCGAACAGCGCGCCGAACAGCGTCAAGGCGGCGCGGTCCATGGAGTGCTGGGAAGAAAACGTCTCGATGACGGCCACCGTGAAGATTCCCGCGGTGAGAACCAGCCCCACCGGCCCGCCGAACGCCGCGCAAGCCGCCAGGGCGCCGCCGAAGACGATGGTCAAAACGGAATGCACCGGGCGTCCGCCCATGCGCAGCATCATCGCGTACTCGTAGCAGCACAGCGCGGCGATGCCGGTGATGAAGACGGAGAAGGCCAGCCCGCCGTTGTGCACCAAATACAAAAGCACGGGGATTCCGACGAGGGCCGTCAGCACGCGCGGAAGAAGCACGGTTGATTCTACAAAATCGGGATCAGTCGTCCCATAGCCGCCGACGATAGCGCCACGGCACGGGGCGCTCCGTCCGCCTTCGCGCGACGGCCTCGCGCGGCCTGACCCGCGCCGCGGGCAGCACGAGCAGGTCGCAGAACATCGCGTCGAACAGCCGCCGCAGCGTGTCCAGGCGCGGCGAATGCCGCCCCGCCTCGATGCGCGAGATGTGCTGTTTCGGCACCCCGGAACGCCCGGCCAATTGGCTCTGGCTCATGCGCAAAGCCGAGCGGAGCGCCCGAACGGCCGCCTCCGGCCGCATCCGCGCCCGCGCCGGAACCTTCCCCGCCGCGATGAGGGCTTGGTTGAAGGCCCGAAAGTCCGCGATGGAGACCTCGGTGACGGAGCGCATACCGTCATACGGATCAGGCGGGTAAAATGTTCCATCACAAAGGACCGGGCGCCTTCACCACGACCCTTTTCCGTCCTCATCCATTGCTGCGATTAACGTCACCGATGGTTGAGGCGACGCAAGCGGGAGCTGGACCTCGGCCTTATTTGGTCGACAATCCGCCGAAGCGGCGGTCGCGGGACTGGAAGTCCTCGAGGGCGGCGACCAGGTGCTCCTTGCGGAAGTCGGGCCAGAGCACGGGGGTGACGTGGAGTTCGGCGTAGGCGGCCTGCCAGAGGAGAAAATTCGAGATGCGCATCTCGCCCGACGTGCGGATCATCAGGTCCAGCTCGGGGACGTCGGCGGCGTACAGATGCCGCCCGATGGACTCCTCGGTGATCTTCTCGCCGGCGGCCAAGGCCTTGTTGACCGCGTCGGAGATCTCCTGCCGTCCGCCGTAATTCAAGGCGAGAACGAGATGAAGACCCTTGTTGTCCTTCAGGCGGTCGATGGCCTTCGCCAATTCCGTTTGCACGGCCTTGGGCAGCGCGTCCAGGCGTCCGATGGCGCTGAGACGGACCTTGTTCTTGTCCAGGTCCAGCGTTTCCTTGTTGAGCGCCCAGGACAGGAGCTTCATCAGCTCGCCCACTTCCTCGGCCGGACGGAGCCAATTCTCCGTCGAGAACGAGTACAGGGTCAGCGCTTCGATGCCCAGCTCGCCCGCGGCGCGGACGATGGCGCGGACGGAGTCGACGCCCGCCTTGTGGCCCGCGATGCGGGGGAGTCCGCGCGCCGCGGCCCAGCGGCCGTTGCCGTCCATGATGACGGCGACGTGGCGCGGCGGCATCCTAGACCGTGAGGATTTCTTTTTCCTTCACGACGAGGGCGTCGTCGATCTGTTTGGTGAAGGAATCGGTGATCTTCTGGATGCGGGTCTCGTGCAGGCGCAGGGCGTCCTCGGTGATCTCCTTGGCCTGGAAGGACTTCTTTACCTTGTTCAGCGCGTCCTGGCGCTCGTTGCGGACCGCGATCTTGAACTCCTCGCCGAGCTTCTTGAGGCCCTTCACGAGGTCCTTGCGGCGGTCCTCGGTCATCATCGGCAGGGAGATGCGCAGCATCTTGCCGTCGTTCTGCGGCATCGCGCCGATGTCGGCCTTCTGCAGGGCCTTCTCGAGGTCCTGGAGCGTCGAGGGGTCCCAGGGGCGGATCTCCAGCGTGCGCGCCTCGGGCACGGAGACGGCGGCGACCTGCTTCAGCGGCACCAAGGAGCCGTAGGCTTCCACCTTCACGGACTCCAGCATCATGGGGTTGGCGCGGCCGGTGCGCATGTTGGACATGTCCTTGCCCATCTTGGCCAGGCGGTCCTTCATGGCTTCTTCCATCTTCGCGATCACGGCGTTGGCGGCGTCGCTCATAGTGTCACTCCGTGGTGATCAAGGTGCCGACCTTCTGGCCGGCGACGGCGCGGGCGATGTTGCCCTTCACCGCGAGATCGAAAACGACGACGGGCATCCGGTTTTCCATGCACAAGGTCAGCGCGGTGGTATCCATGACCTTGAGCCGCTGCTTGATGCTGTCCATGAAGGTCAGGCGGTCGTACTTGACCGCCTTCTTGTCCTTCTTGGGGTCGGCGTTGTACACGCCGTCCACCTTCGTGGCCTTCAGCACGACCTCGGCCTCGATCTCGACGGCGCGCAGCGCGGCCGCCGTGTCGGTGGTGAAGTAGGGGTTGCCGGTCCCGCCGGCGAAGATGACGACGCGCTTCTTCTCCAGATGGCGGATCGCGCGGCGGCGGATGTAGGACTCGGCCAGCTTGTTGATCTCGACGGCGGTCTGCACGCGGGTAGGGACGCCCAGCTGCTCCAGCGCGTCCTGCAGCGCCAGCGCGTTGATCAAGGTCGCCAGCATGCCCATGTAGTCGGCGGTGACGCGGCCGATGGCCTCGCCGCGGTCCTGCTCGCCGCGCCAGATGTTGCCGCCGCCCACGACGATGCCCATCTGCACGCCGGAGTCGCAGGCCAGCTTGATCTCGGTGCCGATGGACGACAGGGCGTCCGGCTTAATGCCGTGGGAGCTCTCCCCGCACAAAGACTCGCCGGAGAGCTTGAGAAGGACCCGTGAGTACTTCTTCGCCGCGGGCATCCCCGGGGACTACTCGCCCAGCTGGTAGCGCGTGAAGCGCACGACCTTGATCTCGCCGCCGAGCTTGTCGCTCGTCGCCTTGATCAGACCCGGCACCGTCAGCTTGTTGTCGCGCTGAAGCACCTGGTCGAGGAGGACCCACTGCTGATAGAACAGCTTGTTGATCTTGCCCTCGATGATCTTCGGGATGGAAGCCTCGGGCTTGCCTTCCTTGCGCAGGATCTCGGTGTGGATCTCCTTCTCCTTTTCGATGTCCGCGGCGGGGACTTCCGCGCGCGTCAGGTACTTGGGGGAGGCGCCGACGATCTGCAGGAGGAGGTCCTTCGCGAGCTCGGCGAGCTCGGGGGACTTGGCCGCGGCCTCGCTGGGCGCGGAGAGCTCGATCAGCGCGCCCTTCTTGGCGGGCACCGCGGGATCGGTCTGGTGGGCGTACGCGGCGATCAGGCCGGGGCCCTTGAGCTCGAAGCGCTCGAAGCGGCGCAGGGCCATGTTCTCGCCCAGCTTGCCGACGAGGGGCTTCACCAGCTCCTCGTTGGCGGCTTCCACGCTCTTCAGCGCGCCGGCGGACGCCTGGGCCGCCAGGGACTTCACGAGCGCCTGGAAATCGGCGCCCTTGGCGACGAAGTCGGTCTCGGAGTTGATCTCGATGATCGCGCCGGTCTTGCCGTCGATCTTGAACGCCACGGCGCCTTCCTTGGTGGCGCGCGCGGACTTCTTCGCCGCGTCGGCCATGCCCTTCTTGCGCAGGATGACGATGGCGGCGTTGAGGTCGCCCTTCGCCTCGTCGTAGGCGCGCTTGCAGTCCATCATGCCGGCGCCCGTCTTCTCGCGGAGTTCCTTGATCGCCTGAGTGGCATCCATGGTCGGCATGAGCTTACGCTCCCTGAGTGGTCGGTTCTTCGGCCGCCGCGTACACGACGTCGGCGGTCATCTGCTGCTCGGCGTCGGCGGCGACGCCCTCGGCCAGCATCGCGGCCTCGGCGCCGGCCACGGACTGCGCGTTCAGCGCGGCCTCGTAGGCCAGCTTGCCCTCAAGCACGGCGTCCGCGGCCAGGCCGCAGAACAGCTTGATGGAGCGAGCCGCGTCGTCGTTTCCGGGAATCGGATGGTCGATCAGGTCCGGGTCGCAGTCGGTGTCGCAGACGGCGACGATCGGAATGCCCAGCTTGCGGGCTTCCTGAACGGCGAGATCCTCTTCCACCGGGTCGACGATGAACATGATGTCGGGAAGCTTGTCCAGGCCGCGCAGTCCCGAGAGGTTCTTCTTGAGCTTGGCCATCTCCTTGTTGAGGCGGGAGACTTCCTTCTTCGGGAGAACCGCGAAGATGCCGTCGTTCTGCCACTTCTCGAGTTCCTCGAGGCGCTTGACCGACTTGCGCAGCGTGGCGAAATTGGTCAGCGTGCCGCCGAGCCATTTCTCGCAGACGTAAGAGGCGCCGCAGCGCTCGGCTTCGGCGCGCAGAAGATCCTGGGCCTGCTTCTTCGTGCCGACGAAGAGGAACTTCTTGCCGGTGGCCGACTGGTCGCGGACCCACTGGCCGACCTTCTTGAGCTCCTTGACCGTCTTCTGGAGATCGATGATATGGATGCCGTTGCGTTCACCGAAAATGAAGCGGGACATCTTCGGATTCCAGCGGCGCGTCTGGTGGCCGAAGTGCACGCCGGCCTCAAGCATGGCTTTCATCGAAACGTTGATCATGAGCGGATGTCTATCCTCCAGGAATTAGCGGAACGCAGAGAAGTGTATCAAATCTCCGGCGGATAAGCTAGCGCCGGATCGGCGCCGTCTTCGCCGAGGCGTCCGGCAAGGTCCGCGCGTAGGCGCGCCAGGCCGGCTCCTGCGCCAGCATCCGGCGCAGCCCCTCGTCCACGCCGATGGGATGAACCGGGATCGCCGCGCGAACCTTGTCCGTGCGCAGGCTGCTCTCTTTCGGACGCGGGGTGGGGGAGCCGAGCTGGGCCGCCGGAACGGGGAGCAGCAGTCCCGCGTCCAGGCCGAACGCCTTCGCGACGCGCGCCGCGAACTCGTGCCGGACGATCTCCTCGGCCCCGACCACGTGGAAGATCCCGGACGAGCCGTTCTCGACCAGCGCGGCCGTGATCTCGGCCAGGTTCTCCACGTAGGTGGGGTTGTAGCGGATGTCGTCGGCCACCCTCATGGTCTCGCCTTTCGACAGCCGCGCCCGGATCTGCAGGACGAAATTCTTCGGCTCCCACTGCCAGCCGTAGGCTCCGGACGTTCGCACGACCAGGTTTTGGGGGTCGGCGGCCAGCACGCCCGCCTCCGCCTCGGCCTTCTGCCGGCCGTACTCGTTGATGGGGCTGGGAGCGTCTTCCTCTGTATAGACTCCCTTGACCCCGTCGTAAACGTAATCCGAGGAGTAGAAGATCATCCGGGCGCCGATCTCCCGGCAGGCCCGCGCCACGTTCAAGGTCCCGTCCACGTTGACCCGGCGGGTTTCGGCCGGATGGAGCTCGCAGTAGTCCACGAACGGGTTCGCGGCCGGAACGGCGACCACGGCGGGCCGGAAAGCCCCTAAAAGGGCTTTAACCCCGGCCTCGTCCTGCATATCCAGCTGGTGGAACCCTCCGGAGGCGTGGCAATGGTAGGTCGCGGCCGCGACGTCGGCGCCGGCGGCGGTCCATTGACGGACCAAAGCGTTGCCGACCAGCCCCGTACCGCCCACCACCAGCACTTTCCCGTTCATTCCGGGCCATCTTATCACATTGGGGGGGCCGAAGGGCCCAGGCGCGAAACCGGCTTCCTGTGCTATCATAGGGTTATCGTCAATATCACCTATCGACGTCTCGTCCTGGGGGCCGGTTTGACTTTCGTCGCGGGTTCGGCCCTCGCCCAGGAGCCCGCTTCGGCCTACCCCGCCGCCCGGCTGAACATGATGTTCGACGCGTCCCCGGTCCGCCAAGCCCTTTCCGGCGGCCCCATCGTGGCCGCCCCGCGCATGTCCGAGAAGGCCCCGGCCTCGACGCC